>NZ_JBMDKK010000010.1:0-142151 GCF_057809675.1 Sphingomonas sp. FG14
CCAGACCGCTTCATCGTCAATCCGATCCACCAAATGCCGGGACTGAACACCTAGGCTCGAGACCTTTGCGCCGCCTGAAAATCAGGCCGCAGCACCTTTCCACCATCCCTCAGTCGGTCGAGATAGTCCGACCAGTGCTGCATCATTTCAACGCGCTCATCCCAATATTCGCCGCGCGCATAAGCCCGTCTGACCTGATTGGTATCGACGTGCGCAAGCTGGCGCTCGATCGCGTCGGGATTCCACTGCCCCATTTCGTTGAGCAGAGTCGCTGCCATCGCCCGGAAACCGTGCGCGGTCATCTGGTCGGTCGTGTAGCCGAGCTTGCGCAGGCCTTGGTTTACGGCATTCTCCGACATCGCCTTGCGAGGCTTGCCGAGGCACGGGAACAGGTATTTCCACCAGTGCGTGTGCTCGTGAAGCTCCTTGAGCATTGCGATCACCTGCCGCGAGAGCGGCACGCGATGCGGCCGTCGCATCTTCATGCGCTCCGCCGGGATGAACCAGATCGCCTCGTCGAAATCGATGTCGGTCCATTCCGCCTGCCTCAGCTCGCCGGGCCGAAGCAGCACATGTGGGGAGAGCCGCATTGCCATGATGGTGACCTTGTGGCCGCTGTAGCCGTCAATGGCCCGGAGCAAAGCGCCGACCTCGGAAGGCCGCGTGATGGCCGCGAAATGCTTGACCTTGGGCACGGCGATCGCGCCGCGAAGGTCGGCGGCAACATCCTTGTCGCACCGAACGGTCGCAACACCATAGCGGAACACGCGGCTCAGGACGCTGCGCATGCGCCGTGCGCTCTCGTAGGCGCCGGTCGCCTCGACCTTGCGCAGGACGGCGAGCGCCTCATGTGGGGTGATCTGCGCGATCGGGATGGTGCCGAGTAACGGATAGGCCTTGGCGAGGAGCCAGCGGATCTTGTCGACTGTCACCGGCGCGAGACCATCCCGCTCGCATTTGACAAGCCATTCCTCGGCGACCGCCTGGAAGGTGTTGGCAGCGGCGTACTTGGCGGCGATCCGCGCGCGCTTCTTCTCAAGCGCCGGATCGATTCCCGCAGCAATTTTTTTCTTGGCTTCGTCGCGCCGGACACGCGCTTCCGCGAGGCTTATGGTTGGCCATCCGCCGAGATGAAGCTTCTTCTGCTTGTCCAGGAAGCGGTAGTTGAAGCGCCATAGCTTCGAGCCGTTGGGCTGGATGACGAGATAGAGGCTTTGAGAATCGCTCAGGGTCCAAGCCTTCTCTCTCGGCTTGGCGGCATTGATCTGAATGTAGGTCAGCATGGTCGTTTTCCCAGCAAGGCCGGGTCGATCCGAGGGCAACAAAAAGAGCAACTTTTGTGGTCGCTGCTGTTGCCCTTAGCCGGATTTCGCCGGACGGTGTCTGGCGATTCTCGGTCAAGAAATGCTGTGAAACCAGCCGCTTACTGGATGCTGCTGGACGTCTCCAGAGCCAGTATTGGTGCCCAGAAGAGGACTCGAACCTCCACGCCCTTGCGAGCGCCAGCACCTGAAGCTGGTGCGTCTACCAATTCCGCCATCTGGGCACGGGGTAGGCTGGCGCCGATAGGGGAGAGTGTGCGGGGTTGTCAACGGCGCTTGTCATCATGATCGCAGATTGGCATGGCGCATGCGCAATTTTTTTTCGGGAATGGTGTGATGGACCGGCTGGTGGTGATGTTCGGCGGTAGCGGCTTTGTTGGCCGTTATGTGGCGCAGCGACTGCTGGCGGCGGGCGCACGCGTCCGTTTTGCCGAGCGCGATCCGCGCCGCGCCTTTTTCCTGAAGCCGCAAGGCAGCCTGGGCCAGGTGCAGTTCGTCACCGCCGATGTGACGCATGCGGAAAGCGTGGCGCGCGCCGTGGTTGGCGCCGATGCGGTGATCAATCTCGCCGGCGCGTTCGATCACATGTTCGACGTGCACAAGGATGGCGCGGCCAATGTGGCAAAGGCCGCCGCCGCGGCGGGCGTTGGGGCGCTGGTGCATGTCTCCGCGATCGGCGCCGATGCGGAGGGGCGTTCGGACTATGCGCGCAGCAAGGGCGAAGGCGAGGCGGCGGTGCGCGCGGCTTTCCCCGGCGCGACGATCCTGCGCCCCTCGCTGGTGTTCGGGCGCGAGGACAAGTTCGTGAACCGATTCGCCGGGCTGATCCGCGCCTTGCCGGTGGTGCCGGTGATTCGCGGTACGGTGAAGCTACAGCCCGTCAGCGTCGCCGATGTCGCCGCCGCCGCCGCGCAGGCGCTGCTCGATCCGGCGGATCATGCCGGCAAGACCTATGAGCTCGGCGGCCCGCAGGTGCTGACCATGGCCGAGCTGTTCGCGTGGATCGCGCGCGAAACCGGCCGCGATCCGATGATGGCGGATGTGCCCGATGCAATCGCGGCGCCGATCGCGCGCCTCACCGGCTGGCTGCCCGGCGCGCCGATCACCTGGGATCAGTGGCTGATGCTGACGCGCGACAATGTCGTTTCCGCCGATGCGCAGGGCCTCTCCGCCTTCGGCATCGTGCCCGCGCCGCTGGCCTCCGTCGCGGGCGGCTGGCTGGTCCAGTATCGCCGGCACGGTCGCTTCGGCGTGAAACGCACCGCCTGATCGCATCCGCACCCCGTCTGCACCGAATCCGCACTCGACTTGATCGTCGGGGCGGCGATAGACGGTTCGCCATCTTTCGAACCTCCGAAGCGTCCGGCGCCGGCAGGCGGCGGGCGCGTTTCTCTGCAAGGCGAACGCTGCGATGGTCTCCGATACGCTCACCTATATCCTGCTCGGCATCCTCGAGGGGCTGACCGAATTCCTGCCCGTTTCGTCGACGGGGCACCTGATTCTCGCAAGCTCGCTGCTGGGGTTCGAGGGCGAATCCTCCGTCGCCTTCAAGATCGCGATCCAGCTCGGCGCGATCCTGGCGGTGCTGGTCGCCTATTGGTCGCGCTTCTGGGGCATCGCCAAGGGGCTGATCGCGCGGGACAGCGGCGCCATCGCCTTCACCCGCAACATCATCCTCGGCTTCCTGCCCGCCCTGGCGATCGGCGTCGTCGCCTATGATGCGATCCGAGCCGCCATCCAGACGCCGATGATCGTCGCGGTCATGCTGGTCCTGGGTGGCATCGCGATCCTGGTGATCGAGCGCATGGTGAAGCGCGTCCGTTTCGACAGTGTCGAATCGATCCCGCTCGGCACCGCAACGGGCATCGGTATCGTCCAGTGCCTGGCGATGGTTCCCGGCGTCAGCCGGTCTGGCGCGACGATCATGGGTGCGCTGCTGATGGGGGTGGAGCGCAAGACCGCAGCCGAATTCAGCTTCTTCCTGGCCGTTCCCACGATGATCGCCGCCACCGCCTATGCGCTCTGGAAGGATCGCGCGCTGCTCAGCATGGACGATCTGGGTGCGATCGCGATCGGCTTCACGGCCGCCTTCCTGGTCGCGCTGGCGGTGGTGAAGGCGTTCGTCGCTGTCGTGTCCCGCTACGGTTTCGCACCCTTCGCCTGGTATCGTATCGTCCTGGGTGTGGTCGCCGCGATCTGGTTGATGGCTTGATAGGTCCGGATCGGCCTATAATTTTGTTGCTTGGATGAGAGTTTCGACAAAAAGAGGTTGGCGCGGGTTGAAATAGGTCAGCTTTGCTGACTTAAAATGCGGAATCCGCGTGACTCCGCCGATTTTCGCGCTATGGCGACTCCGGTAAAGATCGGGGACGCTTCATGGCCGACAATCCAATGCTGAAATTCGTAGGGCGCGCTCAGGCTTATCCGCCGAAGCGCGATGCGGCCGAACGCGCCGCCGATTTCCGCGAGATCGCGCGCAAATATGAAGTGGTGAAGGCCGAGGAACAGTCGGCACGCTGCTCGCAATGCGGCGTGCCCTATTGCTCGGTCCATTGCCCGTTGCACAATCATATCCCCGATTGGCTGCGCCTGACGGCGGAGGGGCGGCTGCGCGAGGCGTTCGAACTGAGCAACGCCACCTCGACCATGCCGGAGATCTGCGGCCGCATCTGCCCGCAGGACCGGCTGTGCGAGGGCAATTGCGTCATCGAATTCTCGGGCCACGGTGCGGTCACGATCGGCTCGGTCGAAAAATTCATCACCGACACCGCCTGGGAAGAAGGCTGGGTTGAACCTTTGGTCGCCGGCGCCGATCGCGGCCAGTCGGTCGGCATCATTGGTGCCGGGCCGGCGGGGCTCACCACCGCCGAACTGCTGCGGCGCCAGGGTTACGAAGTCCATGTCTATGACCGGCACGATCGCGCCGGCGGGCTGCTGACCTATGGCATTCCCGGCTTCAAGCTGGAAAAGCCGGTGGTGATGCGCCGGGTGGAACGGCTCGCGGCGGGTGGCATCGTCTTCCACCAGAGCTTCGAGGTCGGGCGCGACGCGACCCTGGGCGAATTGCGCGAGCGGCACGATGCGCTGCTCGTCGCCACCGGCGTTTACAAGGCGCGCGCGATCAAGGCGCCGGGCGTCGGCGCGCCGGGCGTGATCGAATCGCTCGATTATCTGATCGCCTCCAACCGCAAGAACTTCGGCGATGCGGTGCCCGAATTCGAAAGCGGCGCGCTCGATGCGGCGGGCAAGACTGTCGTCGTCATCGGCGGCGGCGATACCGCGATGGATTGCGTCCGCACCGCGGTCCGCCAGGGCGCGAAATCGGTCAAATGCCTCTATCGCCGCGATCGCGCCAATATGCCGGGCTCGCAGAACGAAGTGCGCAATGCGGAGGAGGAAGGCGTCGAGTTCGTCTGGCTCTCCGCACCAGAGGCGTTCGACGGAACCGATGCGGTTTCGGGCGTGCGCGCCACCAGGATGCGGCTGGGCGCCCCCGATGCCTCGGGCCGCCGCGCGCCGGAGCCCGATCCGGGCAGCGAATTCCGGCTGGAGGCCGATATGGTCGTGAAGGCGCTGGGCTTCGATGCGGAGGATCTGCCCCGCCTGTTCGGCGCGGAGGAATTGTCGGTCACGCGCTGGGGCACGCTGCGCGTCGATCACAAGACGATGCAGACCTCGCTCGACGGCGTGTTCGCGGCCGGCGACATCGTCCGCGGCGCCAGCCTGGTCGTCTGGGCGATCCGCGACGGCCGCGACGTGGCCGATCATATGCACGCCTATCTGAAGGCGAAGGCGAAACTGCCGGCCGAGCGCGCGAAGGAGATCGCATGATGCGGCGCATGACCATGCTGGGCGCGGCGATGCTCGCGGTGGGGCCCGTGGCGCTGCAGGCGCAGCCCGCGCCTGCTCCGGCCCCGGCCGCCGCGCCGATCGCGCCCGCGCAGCTCGAAGCCGCCCGCGTCGTCGTCGCCCGGGTTTTTCCCGCCGGCACGTACAAGCGCATGATGGGCGAGACCATGGACAAGCTCATGGGCACCATGATGGACGGCGTGCTCGACATGCCGGTGGGGGAGATCGCGCGGCTGGGCGGGCTGGAGCTCGAAAAGGTCGCGGAGATGGACAAGACCTCGATCGCCGAGATCATGGCGATCTACGATCCGCATTTTCGCGAGCGGACCCAGGTGGGCATGCGCGCGATGATGGATTCGATGACCGGGCTGATGACGGAGATGGAGCCGCGTTTCCAGGCCGGGCTCACCCGCGCCTATGCGCGCAAGTTCAGCGCCGCGCAGCTCGCCGATCTCGATCGCTTCTTCGCGACGCCCACGGGCAGCGTCTATGCCGCCGAATCGATGCTGCTCTACATGGATCCGGAAGTCATGGGCGAGATGCAGGCCATGATGCCCGAGATGATGAAGAAGATGCCCGATTTCATGAAGGCGATGAAGGACGCCACCGCGCATCTGCCCGCGCCGCGCAAGAGCTCCGAACTGAGCAAGGCGGAACGCGAAAAGCTCGCGGCGCTGCTGGGGGTGAAGGAAAAGGATCTTCGCGATCGCGAGGATGCCGAGGTCGAGGAAGGCGAGGCCCATGACGAAGCGCACTGATCTGATGGCCAGCGAGGCGGAACGCGCGCGCATCGCCGAAGTCGGCATGTATCGCCCCGAATTCGAAAGCGACGCCTGTGGCGTCGGCCTGGTCGCGGCGACCGACGGGCGCCCCTCGCGCCGCGTCGTCGCCTCCGCGATCGACGCGCTGAAGGCGGTCTGGCACCGCGGCGCGGTCGATGCCGACGGCAAGACCGGCGACGGCGCCGGCGTCCATGTCGACCTGCCCGTGCGCTTCTTCGACGACGCGATCGTCGATTCGGGCCACCGCCCGCTGCCCAATCGCCTAGCGGTCGGCATGATCTTCCTGCCGCGCACCGATCTGGGCGCGCAGGAAACCTGCCGCACCATCGTCGAAAGCGAGATCATCAGCGCCGGCTACACCATCTATGGCTGGCGCCAGGTGCCGGTGAACGTATCGGTGATCGGCCGCAAGGCGCAGGAAACGCGGCCCGAGATCGAACAGATCATGATCGCGGGGCCGCTGCCGGACGCGCAGGACGTCGCCGAGTTCGAAAAGGAACTCTATCTCGTCCGCCGGCGGATCGAGAAGAAGGTGATCGAGGCGCAGATCTCGGGCTTCTATGTCTGCTCGCTGTCGTGCCGTTCGATCATCTACAAGGGGCTGTTCCTCGCGGAGAGCCTGTCGGTCTTCTATCCCGATCTGGTCGACGAGCGGTTCGAGAGCCGCATCGCGATCTTCCACCAGCGTTATTCGACCAACACCTTCCCGCAATGGTGGCTGGCCCAGCCGTTCCGCAACCTCGCGCATAATGGCGAGATCAACACGATCCGCGGCAACAAGAACTGGATGAAGAGCCATGAGATCAAGATGGCCAGCATCGCGTTCGGCGAGCAGTCGGAAGACATCAAGCCGGTGATTCCGGCTGGCGCGTCGGATACGGCGGCGCTCGACGCGGTGTTCGAGGCGATCTGCCGTTCCGGCCGCGACGCGCCCACCGCCAAGCTGATGCTGGTGCCCGAAGCCTGGCAGGCCGATGACGACATGCCCGATACGCACCGGGCGATGTACCAGTATCTCGCATCGGTGATGGAGCCGTGGGACGGGCCCGCCGCGCTGGCGATGACCGACGGCCGCTGGGCGGTTGCCGGAATGGACCGGAACGCGCTGCGGCCGCTGCGCTACACACGCACCGTCGACAATCTGCTGATCGTGGGATCGGAGACCGGCATGGTCGTCGTTCCCGAAAGCGCGATCGTCGAAAAGGGGCGGCTCGGCCCCGGCCAGATGATCGCGGTCGATCTCGACACCGGCACGCTCTACGCCGATCGCGCGATCAAGGATCGCATCGCCGGCGAACGGCCCTATGCCGAGATGGTCGGCCGCTTCCTGACGCTCGACGATCTCTCCAGCGCGTCCGAGGGCGGCGAGCCCGGCTGGGCGACGCCGCGTTACGAGCGTGCCGATCTCACCCGGCGCCAGGTGGCGGCCGGGCAGACCTTGGAGGATATGGAACTGATCCTGGCGCCGATGGTGGAGGACGCCAAGGAAGCCGTGGGCTCGATGGGCGACGATACCCCGCTCGCGGTGATCTCGGACAAGCCCCGGATCATCAGCCAGTTCTTCCGCCAGAATTTCAGCCAGGTCACCAACCCGCCGATCGACTCGCTGCGCGAAACCCAGGTGATGAGCCTGAAGACGCGCTTCGGGAACCTCGCCAACATCCTCGATTCGGGCGTGCGCCAGGATGGCGTACTCGTGCTCGATTCGCCTGTGCTCACCTGTGCAGACTGGCAGAGCCTGAAATCGCATTTCGCGAGCCAGGCGGCGGAGATCGACTGCACCTTCCCGGCGGGCGGCACCGCCGACGACATGCGCGCCGCGATCCAGCGCATCCGTGCCGAGGCCGAACAGGCGGTGCGCGAGGGCCGCAGCGAATTGTTCCTGACCGACGAGCGTATCGGTGCGGATCGCGTCGGCATCGCCGGCGTGCTCGCGGCGGCGGCGGTCCACACGCATCTGGTGCGGCGCGGTCTGCGCTCTTACGCGTCGGTCAACATCCGCACCGCCGAATGCCTCGACACCCATTATTATGCGGTGCTGATCGGCGTCGGCGCGACGACGGTGAACGCCTATCTGGCCGAAGCCGCGATCGCCGATCGCCATGCGCGCGGCCTGTTCGCGGGCTTCTCGTTCGCGGACTGCCTGAAGCGCCACAAGAAAGCGGTCGACGACGGTCTGCTCAAGATCATGTCGAAAATGGGGATCGCGGTGATCTCCAGCTATCGCGGCGGCTATAATTTCGAAGCGGTCGGCCTGTCGCGCGCGCTGGTCAATGACTTCTTCCCCGGCATGCCGGCCAAGATCTCGGGCGAGGGTTATTCGTCGCTGCACCTGAACGCGGTGCTGCGCCACGATGCCGCCTATGATCCCGCTGTCGTCACCCTGCCGATCGGCGGTTTCTATCGCCAGCGCCATGGTGGTGAGACGCACGCCTATTCGGCACAGCTCATGCACCTGTTGCAGACCGCGGTCGCGACCGACAGCTATTCGACCTATCTGCAATTCGCGCGCGGGGTGCGCGATCTGCCGCCGGTCTATCTGCGCGACCTGATCGAGTTCAACTATGCGCGCGAAGCGATCGCGATCGACGAGGTCGAGGCGATCACCGAGATCCGCAAGCGTTTCGTGACCCCGGGCATGTCGCTGGGCGCGCTCTCGCCCGAGGCGCACGAGACGCTGGCGATCGCGATGAACCGGATCGGCGCCAAGGCGGTGTCGGGCGAGGGCGGTGAGGACAGCGCGCGCTACACGCCGTATGAGAATGGCGACAACGCCAATTCGGTGATCAAGCAGATCGCGTCGGGCCGGTTCGGGGTCACCGCCGAATATCTCGG
This sequence comes from Sphingomonas sp. FG14, assembly GCF_057809675.1. NCBI lineage: Bacteria > Pseudomonadati > Pseudomonadota > Alphaproteobacteria > Sphingomonadales > Sphingomonadaceae > Sphingomonas > Sphingomonas sp. FG14. Next base: position 8,789 of record NZ_JBMDKK010000010.1, read on the forward strand.
CGCCTGCGAGGAGATCGAGATCAAGGTGGCGCAGGGCGCCAAGCCCGGCGAGGGCGGCCAGCTGCCCGGCTTCAAGGTGACTGAGTTCATCGCCAAGCTGCGCCATGCGACGCCGGGCGTGACCCTGATCTCGCCGCCGCCGCATCACGACATCTATTCGATCGAGGATCTGGCGCAGCTCATCTACGACCTGAAGCAGATCAATCCGCGCGCACGCGTCTGCGTGAAGCTCGTCTCGTCCGCCGGCATCGGCACGGTCGCGGCGGGCGTGGCCAAGGCGCATGCCGACGTCATCCTGGTCGCCGGCCATGTCGGCGGCACCGGCGCCAGCCCGCAGACCTCGGTCAAATATGCCGGCACGCCCTGGGAAATGGGCCTGTCCGAAGTCAACCAAGTGCTGACGCTCAACGGGCTTCGCCACCGCGTGAAGCTGCGTACCGATGGCGGCCTCAAGACCGGGCGCGACATCGTTATCGCCGCGATCCTGGGCGCCGAGGAATTCGGCATCGGCACGCTTTCGCTGGTGGCGATGGGCTGCATCATGGTCCGCCAGTGCCATTCCAACACCTGCCCGGTCGGCGTCTGCACGCAGGACGAGGCGTTGCGTTCCAAGTTCGTCGGCACGCCGGAAAAGGTGATCAACCTGATGACCTTCATCGCGGAGGAAGTGCGCGAGATCCTGGCGCGGCTGGGCGTGCGCAGCCTCGACGAGATCGTCGGCCGCACCGAGCTGCTCCGCCAGGTCAGCCGTGGTGCCGAGCATCTCGACGATCTCGATCTCAACCCGATCCTGGCGAAGGTCGATGCGGACGACGACAAGCGCCGCTTCAATATCGAGGGTTTCCGAAACGAAGTGCCCGACAGCCTCGATGCGCAGATGATCTCGGATGCCAAGGCGGTGTTCGAACGGCGCGAGAAGATGCAGCTCACCTATACGGTGCGTAACACGCATCGCGCGGTCGGCACGCGCTTCTCGTCGGAGATCGTGCGGCGCTACGGCATGTCGACGCTCGCCGACGGCCATGTCCAGGTCCGCCTGCGCGGCTCGGCGGGCCAGTCGCTCGGCGCCTTCCTGTGCAAGGGCGTGACGCTGGAAGTGTTCGGCGATGCCAACGACTATGTCGGCAAGGGGCTTTCGGGCGGCATCATCACGGTGCGGCCGATGGTCAGCTCGCCGCTCGACAGCCATGCCAACACGATCATCGGCAACACCGTCCTGTACGGCGCGACTTCGGGCAAATTGTTCGCGGCGGGCCAGGCGGGCGAGCGGTTCGCGGTGCGCAATTCGGGCGCGACCGTGGTGGTCGAGGGCTGCGGCGCCAATGGCTGTGAATATATGACCGGCGGCACCGCGGTGATCCTGGGTGCGGTCGGCAAGAATTTCGGCGCGGGCATGACGGGTGGCATGGCATTCGTCTATGACGAGCGCGGTGATTTCGAACGCCTCGCCAATCCCGACAGCATCGTCTGGCAGCGGCTGGAATCGCCCTATTGGGAAGCCCGGCTGAAATCGCTGATCGCCGAACATGCGGTGGCGACCGACAGCCGCTGGTCGAACGCGCTGCTCGACGATTGGGATCGCACCCGCGGCGCCTTCTGGCAGGTCTGCCCGCGCGAGATGATCGATCGGCTCGAACATCCGCTGGGCGCCGCGAACGAGGATCTGGTCGCGGCGGAGTAAAAGCGTCCACCTCTCCATGTCATTCCCGCGAAAGCGGGAATGACATGGAGGTTGATCAGCAGTCAGGCCCATCCTCTCTGTTCACGCCAGGCTCAGATTGCTGTATCTAGAGTCGCATGCTGCCCTTTACGGCGATCGCTGTAACGGAGATTGTCATGCGTTACCTGTTCATGCCCGTTCTTGCCTTTCTCGCCGCCACGCCCGCGCTGGCGCAGCGGCCCGCGCCTGCCGATGTCGCGGCGGCGCTCGACAGTCCGATCGTGCAGGAAGGCGTTGCGAACCGGGTGTCCGATGCGGTGGCGGCGTTGCTCGATACGCGCGTCGGCGCGGTCGAGCGTGCGGTCAATCCCTTCTCGGATGCGCGGCGCAACGATACGTTGCGCGACCGCATTTCCCGCGACGACCCGAATTTCGAGGCGCGCATCCATGACGATACCCGGCGCGCCACCCGTGCGGCGGGCGTCATGGCCGGCGAATTCTCCGCCATGCTGCCAGAGTTGCGCGCGCGGCTGGCGAACATCAAGCATCGGCTGAGGAATCCCGACGATCGTGGCCCGGGCTATCGGGATGATCTTCCGCCGCCGCATCGCGACGATTATGACGACGAGGATTGGGACAATTGAGGCATCGCGACCCAACTATTTGACAAGAGCCCGCTTCCACCTCCGCTGAACAGGCTCTAAGGTCGCGCCCGCATGTGGCAGCTCTTCCAGTTCCCCCTTTGTCCGTTCTCGCGCAAGGTCCGCCTTCTCCTGGGGGAGAAGGGGATCGGCTATGATCTCGTCCGCGAGAATCCCTGGGAACGGCGCGACGAATTCTTCGATCTGAATCCGGCCGGGCAGACCCCGGTGATCGTCGAGACCGAAAAGGCGCTCGTCCTGATGGATTCGGGCGCGATCTGCGAATATTTCGAGGAGACTGTCGAAAAGGCGCCGATGATCAACGGCACCGCGCCCAACCGGGCGGAAATCCGCCGGCTCGTCGCCTGGTGCGATCAGCAATTCTATGGCGACGTCACCGCGCCCCTGATGTTCGAACGCATGACCAAGCGGCTCGTCCATCGCTCGACGCCCGATGCGCGTATCCTGCGCGAGGCGATGAAGAACGCGCATCGCCATCTCGACTATCTCGATTATCTGCTCGATCACCGCACCTGGCTGGCCGGCGCGACGCTCAGCCTGGCCGACCTGTCCGCCGCGGCGCATCTCTCGGTCGCCGACTATCTCGGCGGCATCGATTTCAAGGGGCACGAACAGGCCCGCCGCTGGTATGCGGGCCTCAAGTCGCGCCCGGGTTTCCGGCCCTTGTTGTCGGAACGGATGGAAGGCATCCAGCCGCCCGCGCATTACGACAAACCGGATTTTTGAGCGCACTCGCCCGCCGGCCTTCGAAAACAAACCGTCGCTCCAGCGAAAGCTGGAGCCTATGCGGTGCTTCCGGTTTTGCCGTGGCTGACAGATCGTATGGGCTCCAGCTTTTGCTGGAGCGACAGCGTGGAATGAGAGCAGCCTGGATAGATGCCGATGGCCCCTACCCCCACACCGCCGTCAGCAGATAATCCAGCGACACATTCTCCGAGAGAATGAAGCCCCGCCCCGGCGAGACGCTCAATCCACGCAGGTCCGAGACGATCAATCCCGCATCTTCGAGCAGTGCGGTCAGCTCTTCGGGCTTCAGGAACTTGTCCCAGTCATGCGTACCTTTGGGGATCTGCCCGATTCCCTCGGCCACCGTCACCATCGCCAGCCGCGACAGCGTCGTGCGATTGGGGGTGGAGAGGATCATCAGCCCGCCCGGCGCCAGCCGGGCGGCCAGGCCGGCGACGAAGGCGGCCGGATCGGTGACATGCTCGATCACTTCCAGCGATGTGACGAGGTCGAAGCGCGCATCGCCCAGCATGTCGAGTTCGCCGGCGCGATAGTCGATGGCAAGGCACTGTCCTTCGGCATGGAGCCGCGCGGCCGCCACATTCTCCGGCGCCGCATCCACGCCCGTCACGCATGCGCCGAGCCGGGCGAGCGGTTCGCACAACAGCCCCGCGCCGCAGCCGGCATCGAGCGCGGTCTTGCCCGCCAGCGGCTTCAGCGCGGCCTCGTCGACATGCCAGTGGCGGTCGATCGCCTCGCGGATATAGGCCAGCCGCACCGGGTTCAGCCGGTGCAGCATCGCCGAACTGCCTTTCGGATCCCACCAATCCTTCGCAAGCGCGCCGAAATGCGCGGCTTCCTGCGGATCGATGGTTATTGCGCCGATGCTTTCGCCAGTGCTTGCGTTCGTCATGTCCCCTCATTATCAGGGCCGCGCCTTCGATCCAGAGGGCATTTTCTCTCAACATCGGGAACGCGCAATGGCCCGCATCGTGATGAAGTTCGGCGGTACCTCCATGGCGGGGATCGAGCGAATTCGCGTGGTCGCCGCGCGCGTGAAGCACGAAGTGGAGCTGGGCAACGAAGTCGCGGTCGTCGTTTCGGCGATGGCGGGCGATACGGACCGGCTCGTCGGCTTCTGCCGCGAGGCCTCCTCGCTCTACGATCCCAGGGAATATGATGTCGTCGTCGCCTCGGGCGAGCAGGTGACGTCGGGCCTGCTGGCGATCGTGCTCCAGAATATGGGCGTGAAGGCGCGCAGCTGGCTCGGCTGGCAACTGCCCATCCACACCGATTCTGCGCACGCCTCCGCCCGGATCGAGACGATCGACACCGAAGCGCTGATCGCCGGCATGGCCGCGGGCGAGGTCGCGGTGATCCCCGGCTTCCAGGGCATGGGTTCGGACGGCCGCGTGACCACCCTGGGCCGTGGCGGATCGGATACGTCGGCCGTCGCTGTCGCCGCCGCCGTCAAGGCCGATCGCTGCGACATCTATACCGATGTCGACGGCGTCTATACCACCGATCCCCGCATCGTCCCGCGCGCGCGCAAGCTCGCGAAGGTGACCTATGAGGAAATGCTGGAGCTGGCGAGCGTGGGCGCCAAGGTGCTCCAGACCCGCTCGGTCGGGCTGGCGATGAAGGAACAGGTGCGCGTCCAGGTGCTCTCCTCCTTCGAGCCGCCGACGGACAATGTCACACCCGGCACGTTGATCGTCGGCGAGGACGAGATCGAGGAAAGCGAAATGGAACGGCAACGCATCACCGGCATCGCGCTGGACAAGAACGAAGCGAAGATCACGCTGACCGAAGTGCCGGATCGTCCTGGCGCGGTCGCTTCGATCTTCGCGCCGCTGGCGGACGCCAACATCAATGTCGACGTGATCGTGCAGAATATCGCGCACGAGACGGGTTCGACCGACGTGACCTTCACCGTGCCCGGCGCCGAACTCGCCCGTGCGATCGACGCGCTGACCAAGTCGCGCGACACGATCGGCTATGTCGAGATGAAGCACGACACCAAGATCTGCAAGGTCTCGGTCGTCGGTGTCGGCATGCGCAGCCATGCCGGTGTGGCATCCACCATGTTCCAGGCTCTGGCCGGCCGCGGCATCAACATCCAGGCGATCGCGACGTCGGAGATCAAGGTCTCGGTGTTGATCGAAGAGGATTATGCCGAACTCGCCGTCCGCGTGCTGCACACCGCCTATGGGCTCGATGCGCCCGAGGTGATCGAAGCGTAATTCGTTTTCCGGTCATTCCGGCGAATGCCGGAATCTCTTGCTGGACGAATACGCGATCTGGTTGGAAGATGCCGGCGTACGCCGGCGTGACGGGGGTAGAATGAGCGTAGGACAAGAGCGACTGGCCCGGCGCATGGCGCGCGGTGCGGAATTCCTGGGCTGCGAGGTCGCCATATTGGGCGGCGCGATGAGCTGGGTTTCGGAACGCAATCTCGTCTCGGCCATCTCCAATGCCGGCGGTTTCGGCGTGATCGCGTGCGGCGCGATGACGCCCGCGCTGCTCGATGGCGAGATCGCGGCGACGCGCGCCCTCACCGACAAACCGTTCGGCGTCAACCTGATCACCATGCATCCGGACCTGTTCGAGCTGATCGAGGTCTGCAAGCGTCACGATGTCAGCCATGTCGTCCTGGCCGGCGGGCTGCCGCCCGCGGGCAGCCTGGATGCGATCAAGGCCAATGGCGCGAAACTGATCTGCTTCGCGCCTGCACTCGCGCTCGCCAAGAAGCTGATTCGTTCGGGCATCGACGCGCTGGTGATCGAAGGCATGGAGGCCGGCGGCCATATCGGCCCGGTCTCGACGAGCGTGCTCGCGCAGGAAATGCTGCCCGAGATCGCCGATCAGCTTCCCGTCTTCGTCGCGGGCGGCATCGGCAAGGGCCAGGCGATCGCCGGCTATCTCGACATGGGCGCCGCCGGCGTCCAGCTCGGCACCCGCTTCGTCTGCGCGACCGAGAGCATCGCCCATCCGCACTTCAAGAAGGCGTTCATCCGCGCATCGGCGCGCGATGCGGTGGCGAGCGTCCAGATCGATGCGCGCCTGCCCGTCATCCCCGTGCGCGCGCTCAAGAATGCGGGCACCGAGGCCTTTACCGTCAAGCAGCGCGAAGTTGCGCAGAAGCTCGACGAAGGTCAGGTCGAGATGGCCGAGGCGCAGCTCGAGATCGAACATTATTGGGCGGGTGCGCTGCGGCGCGCCGTGATCGACGGCGATGTCGAGAACGGGTCGCTGATGGCGGGCCAGTCGGTCGGCATGGTCAAGGACGAGGCGCCGGTCGCCGAGATCATCGCCACGCTGATGGCCGAGGCGGCCGAGGCGTTGAAGGCCAGAGCGCAATGAGACGCGCTCATCGCGTTCTGGCATGAGCCCGCGCGGTGCTTGAGCGAAACGATCTTGGATGCGCAAGCATCCTCAAGGTCGCACATAACGTCCGCGCCGCCTGATCGGCGCTCCATTTATCGCATGGTTTATCGGCTATTAACCATTTAAGCCCAAGCATCTCCGCGTTTCCGAGTGAAACGGGAGGACGAGATGCGGAAGAGGGACGGGTTTTTGGCGGCGGCGATGCTGACGCTGGTGCTGGCCGGGTGCGGCGGGCGCAGCCGGGTCGCGCTGGCGCCCACGCCACCGCAATCGGTTTCGGTCGATATCGTGACCCGGCCGCAGCCCCCGATGGGCGCGGCGCCGGGCCTCGTCATCCCGGCCGTCGGGTCCGATGGCAAGCGGATCACGCCCAATCGTGATCTCGGCCCGCGCGAGGCGCTCTGGCATGTGCGCATGGCGCTCAACGTCGCGGCGTTGTCCTGCCGGAATCCCGAAACGCAGGCGGCGCTGCAGAATTACAACCGGATGCTGACGACGCACAATGCGCTGCTGTCGGCCACCAACGCGGCGATCGATGCCGATTATCGCCGTCGTTTCGGCGCCCAGGCGATGGCGATGCGCGACGCGCACAATACGCGCACCTATAATTTCTTCGCGCTTCCGCCGGTCCAGCCCGCCTTCTGCCGCGCTGCCATGGGCGTGGGTGCCGAGGCGGTCGCAATGGATGCGACGCAACTCGTCGCTTTCGCCCCCACCGCGCTGGCGCGGCTGGAACGCCCCTTCTTCGCATTTTTCGACGCCTATGCCGATTATCAGGCCGATGCCGCACGCTGGCAGAACGGTCAGCGGCAAAAGGCGCAGACCGCGCAACGCATCGCCGCCGCCTCACCTGCCAAGGCGGCTGCCGAGCCGCAGCGCGTGGCGGTGCGCGCGGCGCCGAAAGTGGAGCCGAAAGCGGTTTCGAAGCCCGAATCCACACCCAGGCCCGAGGCCTCCACGGCCCGGACCGCCGATGCGGGTACCTTTGTCGTCCAGCTTGGCGCCGTCGCGTCGGGCGAAGCCGCCCGCACTGCCTGGCAGAAGATCGTGGCGCGGAACGACGAACTCGAAGGACGCCCGCTCATCCAGACCAAGGCCGAGGCGAACGGCCGCACGCTGCACCGTATCGCCGCCGGCGGCTTCGATTCGTCCGGTGAGGCGGCGCGTGTCTGCGAACGGCTGAAGGCCAGGGGCACCGCCTGCTTTGTGCGGCCCCGCGACGCGGCCTGACAGAAGACGACGGGTGCCGCTGGCACGGCTGCGCGCTTTCTGTTAGCCGATGGTGACATGACACCATCCGCCACCGCTTCGGCCCGCGAAATCCTGACGCGGCTCCACGATGTCATGGCCGCGCGTTCCAACGCCCAGGCCAAGCTCAACCAGGTCGTCAACATCGTTGGCGAGGCGCTCGATAGCGAGGTCTGCTCGATCTATCTGCTGCGCGACGGCGTGCTCGAACTGTTTGCGACGCGCGGTCTGAAGCAGGAAGCCGTCCATGTCACCAAGCTGGCGCTGGGCGAGGGGCTGGTCGGCACCATCGCCGAGCATGTCGAGACGCTCAATCTCGACGAGGCGGCGAGCCATCCCGATTTCGCCTATAAGCCAGAGACCGGCGAGGAACTGTTCCACAGCTTTGCCGGCGTGCCCATCGTCCGGCGCGAGGCCGCCGTGGGCGTGCTTTCGATCCAGCATGCCGAGCCGCGCAAATATGACGATGTCGTCATCGAGGCGTTGCAGACCGTGGCGATGGTGCTGTCCGAACTGATCGCCAATGCCGGGCTGATCGACGAGCACGCCACCACCGTCGGCCGAGTCAACAATACGCAGGCGATGCGGCTGGCGGGGCTCAAGCTGGTCGAGGGCATGGCGGCGGGCGTCGCCGTCTATCACCAGCCGCGTGTCGTGATCGAGCATACCGTGGCCGAGGATATCGAGGCGGAGCGCCACCGTGTCTATTCGGCGTTCGACAAGATGCGCGAACAGATCGACCGCATGGCCAGCCAAGCCGAGTTCGGCGGGGGCGGCGAGCACCAGGAGGTGCTCGAGATGTACCGGATGTTCGCTTATGACGAGGGCTGGAGCCGCCGGATCAACGAGGCGATCGACAGTGGCCTGACCGCCGAGGCGGCGATCGAGCGCGTGCAGCAGCGCACGCGCATGCGCATGCGCCAGATCGACGATCCGCTGCTGCGCGATCGCATGCACGATCTGGAGGACCTGTCCAACCGGCTGCTGCGCATCGTTTCCGGTCAGCTCGGTTCGGCGGCGCAACTGGGGTTGCGCAAGGATACGATCCTGATCGCGCGCAATCTGGGGCCGGCCGAATTGCTCGAATATGATCGCCGGCGGCTGAAGGGCGTGATCCTTGAGGAAGGATCGCTGACTGCGCACGTCATCATCGTCGCGCGGGCGATGGGCGTGCCCGTACTCGGCCGTGTCGCGAATGTCCGCAGGCTGATCGGTGACGGCGACGTGCTGTTGCTCGATACCACGCAGGGCGAGGTCTATGTCCGCCCGACCGACGAGATGGAGGAGAGCTTCGAGGCGAAGCTTTCGCTCACCCAGAAGCGGCGTGCCGCCTTCGCCGCGCTGCGCGGCGAGCCGTCGACCACCAGGGACGGCGCGCATATCGCGCTGATGGTCAATGCCGGCCTGCGCGACGATGTCGCCGCGCTCGACGTCACCGGGGCCGAGGGCATCGGTCTGTTCCGCACCGAATTCCAGTTCCTCGTCTCCGCAACGCTGCCGCTGCGTCAGCAGCAGCAGCGGCTCTACCGCGAGGTGCTCGACGCCGCCGGCGATCGCACCGTGGTCTTCCGCACCGTCGATATCGGGGGCGACAAGGCGCTGCCCTATCTGCGCCAGAGCGGCGACGATGAAGAGGAGAATCCGGCGATGGGCTGGCGTGCATTGCGCCTGGCCATGGATCGCGACGGGCTGATGAAGGTGCAGGCGCGGGCATTGATCGAGGCGGCATCGGGGCGGACGCTCAGCGTGATGTTTCCGATGGTGTCCGAACCCTGGGAGTTCGACGAAGCCAAGGCGCTGTTCGAGGCGCAGCGCGCCTGGCTGGCGTCGCAGGGGCGGATGATGCCGCATGCGATCCGCTACGGATCGATGCTCGAAGTGCCGGCGCTCGCCGAAAGCCTCGATATCCTGTTGCCCAAGCTCGATTTCCTGTCGATCGGCACCAACGACCTCACCCAGTTCCTGTTCGCCGCCGATCGTGCCCATCCCAAGCTCGCCGAACGCTATGACTGGCTGAGCCCGGCGATCCTGCGCTTCCTGCGGCGGGTGGTGGCGCCCGCGCGCGCGGCGAGCGTGCCGGTCACGGTCTGCGGTGAAATGGGCGGGCGTCCGCTGGAGGCGATGGCGCTGATCGGCCTGGGTATCGAACGGCTTTCGATCACGCCGGCGGCGATCGGTCCCGTCAAGGCGATGCTGCGCTCGCTCGATCGCGGCGCGCTCGAGGGCGAGCTGGCCGGCTGGCTCGACGCGCCGACGGGCGATCTGCGCGCGAAGCTGACGGATTGGGCGCAGGCGCATAGCGTCGAACTCGCCTGATCGAGCGATCAACCGCGACGCCGTGTCGTGTCATCCCATTGACATTGCAGCGTGCTGGATGTGACATGGATCAACCGCCGGGGCGTGATCGTCTGAACTGGAAACGCGCCGCGTTTCGCATGTGACGTCAATCGGGTTTCGGCTGAACAAGAGTGAGACCCTGATCATTTCGGGCCCATGGGCACGGGGCGGACGGGGCCTTGGGCGCAGACAGGAAAGCCTGAAGACCGGATGAGCGAAGCGGAGGGTGAGATGTTTCCCCGGAGCGTCGGCGAGCGCCTCGCCGATGCGCGCCGTGCCGCCGGGCTCGAAGTTGCCGATATCGCCACGCGCACGCGGATTCCGCTGCGTCATTTGCAGGCGCTGGAACAGGGCCGCTACGACGAGCTTCCCGGCGTCACCTACTGTATCGGCTTCGCCAAATCCTATGCCCGCGCGCTCGATCTCGACGAGGTCGCGATCGCGCGTGACGTCCGCGCGGAACTGAACTCGCAGGGTGGCCGCGCCGCGCCTGAATATTTCGAACCCGCCGATCCGGCCCGCGTGCCGCCGCGCACCCTGGCCTGGACGCTCGTCATCCTCATCCTGCTGGTCGTGGGCGGTTATACGGTCTGGCGGACGATGCTGATGAATGGCCTGGGCGACCGCGATCCGGCGGCGCTTGCCGCGGGCACCGACAGGATCGAGCCGCCGACGGCCGCGAACACCGCCGCACCGCGCGCGACCTCGGCCGCCGCACCCGCCACCGGAGAGGTCGTGCTGACCGCGACCGATACGGTATGGCTCCGGATCAGTGATACGGGCGAGCAGCGCCTGTTCGAAAAGGAAATGCAGCCGGGCGAGCGCTACCAGGTGCCGACCACCGCCAAGGATCCCCGGATCCTGACCGGCCGCCCCGACGCGCTGCGCGTCACCATCGGCGGCCGTGAGGTCGCGCCGCTGGGGCCGCCGCAGGAAACGATCCGTGACGTCGCGATCAGCGCCACGGCGCTGGCGGCGCGCCCGGCCCAGCCGCCCGTGGCGGGCCAGCCCGCTCCATCCTTGAGCCAGCCGGCGGCGAATCCTGCCCGTCCCTGACTTGAGGACAAGCGAATCCTGCCCCTATAAGGGCGTTTACCAAAAGATCCGGTGGGGATTTCAAACCATGCGCACGCTCATGATCGTTGCGGTTCTGCTCGCTGGAGCCGCTGCCGCGCCGCTTCAGGCGCAAAGCCAATCCAACACGCTCGCGCCGCGCGTCGAGAAGCTTGAAAAAGAGATGCGCGCCGTCCAGCGCAAGGTCTTCCCAGGTGGTGCGCTTCTCGAACCCGAGATCGCGCCCAACGCCCAGCCGACAACACCTAGCGGCACGCCCGCGAGTTCACCCGTCATCGACCTGACCGCGCGTGTCAGCGCGCTGGAGGCCCAGCTCCAGACGCTGACCGGACAGAGCGAGCAGAACGCGTTCAAGCTGCGACAGCTCGACGAAGCTTTCGTCAGGTTCCGTGGCGAGACCGAAACCCGCCTGAAGGCGCTCGAGGGCGCCGGTGCGCCTCCCGCCCCGGTTCCGGCGCAGGGAACGGGCCAGCCGCCATCGACCTCGCTGCCGATGAAGCCGGTCACGCCGCCGGCTGCCGGCAAGCCGACGATCGCGCCGCCCAAGCTGACGGCGGATCGCCAGGCCGCGCTGGAGGCGGTCGCGAAACCCGATACCGGCGATGCGGGTGAAGACGCCTATCTGTACGGTTTCCGCTTGTGGGAGGCGAAATTCTATCCCCAGGCCCAGACGCAGCTCAAGGCGACCGCCGAGAAATATCCCAAGCACAAGCGCTGGAGCTTCGCGCAGAACCTGCTCGGCCGCGCCTATCTCGATGATGGCAAGCCCGCGCTCGCCTCGGTCGCCTTCTACGACAATTACCAGAAGCAGCCGCGCGGCGAGCGAGCACCCGACAGCCTCTATTATCTCGGCGTCGCGCTCACCAAGCTCAAGAAGCCCGCGGATGCCTGCAAGGTGTTCGACGAATTCAACGATGTCTATGGCGAAACCGCGTCGGCCAGCCTGAAGGCGCAGGTTGTGAAGGGGCGCACGGACGCCAAGTGCAAATAGCGTCGGCTTTGTCCCTCACGCGATAATGGGAGTGGGGAATGCCGCGCCATCGCGGTAAGGCGGACAGGTGAGCCTGGTCCCCGATTCCGATCTGGTCGCGCGTTTTTGCGCCGATGCATCACCGCCCGCGGGAGCGGTGGGAATCGCGGTGTCCGGCGGACCGGACAGCCTCGCGCTGCTGATGCTCGCCGCCGCTGCCTGGCCGGAACGGGTGATCGCCGCCACTGTCGACCATGGTTTGCGTTCCGAGGCGGCGGCCGAGGCGACGTATGTCGGGGCGATCTGCGCGCGGCTGGGCATTCCGCACGAGACGCTGGTGCCCGCGACTCCGATTAGCGGATCGCTGCAGGCGTCGGCGCGGACAGCGCGTTATGGCTTGCTCGAAAGCTGGCGCGCGCGCCACGGTGCGGGCTGCGTGATGACCGCGCATCATGCCGACGATCAGGCGGAAACCCTGCTGATGCGGCTCAATCGTGCCGCTGGCCTGGGCGGGCTGGCCGGCATCCGCCGCGCCAATGGCTTCGTGCTGCGCCCGTTGCTCGGCTGGCGCCGCGCCGAGCTTGTCGTCATCGTCGAGGCGGCCGGGATCGAAGCGGTTTCCGACCCGTCCAACCATGATGATCGATTCGATCGTGTGCGCATGCGCGCCGCGCTCGCACGGAGCGACTGGATCGATGTTCGGGCGGTCGCGGCCAGCGCGAGCCATCTCGCTGATGCCCAGGCGGCGATGATCTGGATGGTCGCGCGGTTGTGCGAAGAGCGCATCGTGGCGGAGGATAATGCGCTTGTCCTCGATCCCACCGGACTGCCCGACGAGTTCGTCAGGCGACTGGTGCTCGATATGATCGCGCGCGTCGATCCCGTGGCCGCGCCTGGCGGCCCGCCGCTCGACAGACTGCTAGCGACCATGCGCGCAGGCGGTCAGGCGAGCATGGGGGCGGCGCTGTGCCGGGGCGGTCCACGATGGCGGGTGGCGCCGGCGCCGGCGCGTCGTGCGGGCAAATGAACGCCGAAAATGGCAGGTTCAGCGCGGATACATTGTCTTTAAGCAATTCTCGCCTATCTTGAGCGTGACTCCTGGCGCGGCCCGCGATCCGGCAGAATCGGATCGCTCGTTCCGGGGTGTTGTTTTTCCGCAATTTCCGGGTCGGCAGATGAGCCGTCCGGCTGGAAGTTGCTTTAGACGGAAACAAAGATGAACGACGACAAGCAGCCGCCCGAAGGCAATCCCTGGATGAAGAGCCTGCTGATCTGGGTGGGCATCCTGGTTGCGCTCGCCATGTTCGTCGCCATGTTCGACCGCCCTGGCCGCACGGCGGTGTCGGACGGTATCTCCTATTCGGAATTCATCCAGAAGGTCGACGAAGGCGCGGTCAAGAAGGTGGATATCACCGGCAATGTCGCCAGCGGCACGTTCGGCGACGACAAGACCTTCCGCACTTATCTGCCCGACGACACCTCGATGATCTCGCAGCGGCTGGTCGACAAGGGCGTCTCGGTGACGATGAAGCCCGAGGAACGCCAGAGCATCTGGCTCATCATCCTCTATCAGTCCCTGCCCTTCCTGCTGATCATCGGCATCGCCATCTTCATCATGCGGCAGATGCAGAAAAATGCGGGTTCGGGCGCGATGGGCTTCGGCAAGAGCCGCGCGCGCATGCTGACGCAGAAGGAAGGCCGAGTGACCTTCGATGATGTCGCCGGCATCGACGAAGCACGCGAGGAGCTGCAGGAGATCGTCGATTTCCTCAAGGATCCGTCCAAATTCGCGCGCCTCGGCGGCAAGATCCCCAAGGGCGCGCTGCTCGTCGGCAGCCCGGGCACCGGCAAGACGCTGCTTGCGCGCGCGATCGCGGGCGAGGCCAATGTGCCCTTCTTCACGATCTCGGGTTCCGATTTCGTCGAGATGTTCGTCGGCGTCGGTGCAAGCCGCGTGCGCGACATGTTCGAACAGGCCAAGAAGAACGCGCCGTGCATCGTCTTCATCGACGAGATCGATGCGGTCGGCCGCCATCGCGGCGCCGGCCTCGGGAACGGCAATGACGAGCGCGAACAGACGCTCAACCAGCTGCTCGTCGAAATGGACGGGTTCGAGGCCAATGAAGGCATCATCATCGTCGCGGCGACCAACCGGCCCGACGTGCTCGATCCCGCGCTGCTGCGCCCCGGCCGTTTCGATCGTCAGGTCGTCGTGCCGCGCCCCGATATCGAGGGCCGCGAAAAGATCCTGGCCGTCCATATGAAGAAGACGCCGCTGGCGCCCGATGTCGACGCGCGCACCATCGCGCGCGGCACGCCGGGTTTCTCGGGCGCCGATCTCGCCAATCTCGTCAACGAGGCCGCCTTGCTCGCCGCGCGCAAGGGCAAGCGCCTCGTCGCCATGCTCGAATTCGAGGAGGCGAAGGACAAGGTGATGATGGGCGCCGAGCGCAAGTCCATGGTCATGACCGAGGACGAGAAGAAAGCGACCGCCTATCATGAGGCCGGCCACGCGCTCGTCTCGCTGCATGTCGATGGCTGCGACCCGCTGCACAAGGTGACGATCATCCCGCGCGGCCGCGCGCTGGGCGTGACCTGGAACCTGCCCGATCGTGATCGCTATTCGATGTCGATGAAGCAGATGAAGGCGCGGCTCGCGCTCTGCTTCGGCGGCCGTATCGCCGAACAGCTCATCTACGGCATGGATTCGCTCAACACCGGCGCATCCAACGACATCCAGCAGGCCACCGACATGGCCCGCGCGATGGTGATGGAATATGGCATGAGCGAAAAGCTCGGCTGGCTGCGCTATCGCGACAATCAGGACGAGGTGTTCCTGGGCCATAGCGTCGCCCGTTCGCAGACCGTGTCGGAGGAGACCGCGCGCCTGATCGACCAGGAGGTCCGCCGGCTGGTCGAGGAAGGCGAATCGACCGCGCGCAAGGTGCTGACCGACAATCTGCACGAACTGCACCGCCTTGCCGAAGCGCTGCTCGAATATGAGACGCTGTCCGGCGAGGAATCCAAGCGCGCGATCGCGGGCGAGGATATCGGCCGCGACGACGCGGGATCGAAGAAGACCCCGGCGCTGGGCACGGGCGGCTCGTCCATTCCCAAGACGCGCCGGCCAGGTATCGGTGGCCCGGCGGCGCAGGGCGCCTGAAACCGCTACGGCCGGGTGTAGCCAGGCTGCATCCGGCCCGTTATCGCCGGGCGATGCCGATCTATTGCGATGAAAGCGGCGGCATGTCGGCCGGGACGATGGTCCTGGCAGGCGTGTCGATCGCCGCCGATGATGCCGATGCGCTGCTGGCGCGCTTCAAGCAGGTGACCGGCCTGAGGGGCGAGATGAAGGGCAGCCGCATCTCGCTGGTCGAGCGCGCCCTGTTCTTCGAACTGCTCGAACGTTTCCATGGCCGCGCGATCATCTGCGAGGTGCGCACCGATCGGCTGCCGGCGCGGCTTAGCGAGGAACGCGGCCGCGATCTCAATGCCTATGCGGCGATGCTCGAAACGGTGGTCGAGGCGTGGCTGCCCGAAAGCGGCGGCTGCGCCGAGGTGATCATCGATGACGGGCGTTACGATCCGACGACGCTTGCGCTGGTGCGCGAGAGTGTCGTTGCCTTACTCGGCACCTGCGGACGAGCGCGGCTCGCGGACAGTCGTCGTTCGGCTGGCGTCCAGATCGCAGACGTGGTCGCCAACAGCTTCTACAATATGACCTACGCCTCCCCGCGGACCGATCGCATTCGCCAGATCGTCTCGCCATTTCAGGATGGGCGGCAATTGAGGCTGATGTCGCTCGCCTGAAAAATTTGCCATTCGACGGAACCAAGTCGCGTCGCGGTCGTTCTTCCTGATGCTTGATCGAAAGACCGAGCATTTGACCGGCTCGGACCCTTGAGGAAAGAGCCGTCGAGGGAGCCCCGCCGCCACTGGCGACGGGGCTTACTCGTATCTGGTGCGGTCCGGTTCAATGCGGCAGCGCGGCGCTGTCCACTTTCTCCACCCATTCGGGATAGAAGATCGGTTCGCGATTGGACCAGCCAGGTGCCGTGGCCGCCGCTTCACTGATCGACTGGAGCAGCAGGCGCCGTTTTTCCGGATGCAGGTGCGGTAGCGCCGCCGCGCCACAAAAGGCGGCGGGCAGCCAGGGCCGGATGCCGGCACCGATAAGCCGTTCGTAGAGGAAACGATAGGATGCGAAGCCGGGAAGCCGGTCCTGCCCCAGATCGAACGCTGAAACCGTGATCAGCGGCGCGATGAAGGGCTCTACCGAGTCCAGGCCGCTATCGTCGGGCACCATGGCGCGGATTTCGTGCAACCGCTCGTAGATGCGCGTCTGGGCGTTGATGCTCGCGGCCTCGACCACGTCGCGTGACCAGATCTGCAGCGCATCGTGCCGTTCCAGCCCGACATCAAGCGAGCGCCGGATATAGCGCTGCGTGCTTGCGGGAAAGCTCGCGAATTCCTTGATCTCAGCCAGCGTCATCGCGCCATCCGCCGGTCTTGCTCTCGTGCCCATGTCCGCCTCCAGACCTTCTGCCCCGGATCCGAACATGCGCCCAACATGGTTACTAGATATTTAATCGGGCGTTCGGCTCCCGTTCACGAAGGAATCAGAGAAATCGCCGCCCGGCAAGCGACTTGCGACGATTTGTTGCGTTGCACAAATTTGCTGGGGCAATGTGGCGCGCGCGCAACACGTCGTTACGCGCGCGGCCCGATGATGGGGTGGTATCGGATTTAGCCGGCCTCGTGCTCCTTTTCGGCCTCGGGATCATAGCCGGAGGACGGCACCGGATCCTTGCCGCCCTTGGGTGTGATCGCGGGCGGATCCGAGGCGTCCATCGATTCGTCGAGCGCCTCGTCCAGCTTCGCGTCCTTGTCCTTCGGATCTTTTTCCAGCCGTTCCGAAATGGACTGATCGTGTCCGGCGTCGCCGGGCTTGGGCCTTGCGTCTTCTGTCATGGCATCCACTCCATTCGGTGCATCGACGAAACAAACGGCGGGCATGGCGTGGCGGTTCCATTTCGACCAAGCCGGAAGGGGCTTCGACCGACAGCATATCGGCAATGGCGTATCCCGCGCTTTTGCCGCACAAAGGGCCATGGAATTCGAGACCCACGCGCGTGATGCGCGCCCGGCCGTTCGACCGATCGTTGCGTTCTATTCGATCATCGGCTTCTGGCTGTTCTACACATTGATCGTCACCGCACGGTCCGCGGTGATGCATTTCTCCGAGCAGGGTGAGATGGCGCAACGCCGGATGGTCGTCACCGCGGCCGGCATCGCGATCACCTGGCTGCTCTATCTGCTGCTGCGCCGGTTCGACCGGCAGGTGCTGTGGGTGCGCATCGTCACCGCCTTTGTCGCGGCGCTACCCTGTTCGCTCATCCTGGCGCTGTTCAACTATTATGTGTTCAATCTCTACGATCCGGCGAGCCTCTATGACGAGGCCGATCTCGCCTATCTCCAGTCCAACAGTTCCGCCATGTGGCAGGAACTCGCCGAACTGACGATCTCGCGCTATTTCTTCTTCGCCGCCTGGGCCGCGCTGTATCTCGCCATCTCCTATGCGGGTGAGGTGCGCCATGCCGAGCGACGCGCGGCGCAATATGCGCGCGCCGCGCAGCAGGCGGAGCTGCGGTCGCTTCGCTACCAGGTCAATCCGCATTTCCTGTTCAACACGCTCAACTCGCTGAGTTCGCTGGTGATGACGGGGCAGGCGGTGGCCGCGGAAGCGATGATCATGAATCTGTCGACCTTCTATCGAACCAGCCTTTCGGGCGATCCGATGGACGATGTGTCGCTGGAGGACGAGGTGCGGTTGCAGCGCCTCTATCTCGATATCGAGGCGGTCCGCTTCCCCGACCGGTTGCGCGTGAAGATCGATGTGCCCGAAGCGCTCGGTCGCGCGATGGTGCCGGGCATGATCCTCCAGCCGCTCGTCGAGAATGCGATCAAATACGGCGTCGCGCGCGCCAGCCGTGCCGTGACCATTGCGATCACCGCGCGCGCGGAGCATGGTCGGCTGACGGTCACCGTCGCCGACAACGGCAACGCGGTTGAGGGCGGCGCGGATCATGGCAACGGCATCGGCCTCGCCAATGTCCGCGATCGGCTGGCCGCGCGCTTTGGTGGCGATGCGCGGATCGAATGGCTGGCGCCCGACAGCGGCGGCTTCATCGTGCGGCTGACATTACCCGAAGTCTATCGGGCGGGCTGAAATCTGGAGTGGTTATGCGGACCCTGATCGTCGATGACGAGCCGCTCGCGATCGAGCGACTGCAACTGATCTGTGCGCGTGAACCCACGATCGAAGTCGTCGGAACCGCATCCGACGGCGCAGCCGCGTTGCGGCTGGTCGATGCGCTGGCGCCCGATCTGCTGCTGCTCGACATCGCCATGCCCGAGCTCGACGGCATTGGAGTCGCGCGCGCGTTGGCGCGGCGGCCGGCGCCGCCAGCCATCATCTTCGTCACGGCGTTCGACAGTTTCGCCGTCGAGGCATTCGATATTGATGCGGTCGACTATGTGCTGAAGCCGGTGGCGCCCGACCGGCTCGTGCGCGCGGTGCAGCGCGTGGCGGAGCGTCGTGCGCGGCCGGATACAGCACCGGCGCCCCAGGCATCGGTTGTCCTCTCGGCCGATGCCCAGCGCTATGCCAGCGAATTCTGGGTGCCGCATCGCGCGGAACTTGTCCGGATCGCGGCCGAGGATATCGAGCGGATCGACGCGGAACGGGATTATATGCGCCTGCATGTCGGTGGGCGCAGCTTCCTGCTTCATCAGACGATCGCCTCGCTCGAGGAGCGGCTCGATCCCGAGCGCTTCATCCGCGTCCACCGCTCGACGATCATCCGGCGCGACCGGATCGCGCGGCTGCGCCATGACGGGTCGGGCGTATGGTATGCCGATCTGGTCGGCGACGGTGAGGTCCGGATCGGCCGGACTTATCTGGCATCGGTCAAGGCGATGGCTGGCCGCTGAGGGCGCGTCAGATAAAAAACGCTCCCGGCCCAAGGGAAGGCCGGGAGCGTCCCTACCCTTTCGGGCGTTACACCGCAGGGGGCAAACCGCTTCAACCCCTCTCCGGCGCCGGGAGTCAGCGCGTGCCGACCCCGATCGTCTTGCGGCTCGCATACCGCTGGTTTCCGTGTTCGGCGATCGCGACGGCGACATCGCGATTGGCCTTTTCGAGGGTTGAATCGAGGCAGTCCTGACGCATCCGGTTGGCCCCGGCACCGAGCATGCCATTGTAGGCGCAGATCTGCCGCGCCGCGGAGCGAACGCGGGTGTGCAGCCGCTCGACATCATTGTCGGCCGAAAGATCAAGATCTCCGTAGCGGACTTCGATGGCAACTGCCTCTGTGCGGGCATCCTGCGCCGAAGCGCCGGTTGCGCCGGCGATCGCCGCCAGCCCCAGCCCAGCGATCAGCGCGGGGCGCATGAAAGAAAGCTTGGACGCGTGCATGACTTATCCTTCCCGAAAATCATCTGGTTTTGGTCGGTCCGGCCGCTTCCAAGGGGAAGAAGAGGCCGGCGGGGGGTGCGGGCGGGCTGATCCGGGTCTAGAAACACCGTTCTGCCCGCCGCGCCTATTCTGAATAGCCGGGTTGGCGCGGGGTATCATGCGCGCTTCGACCGGCAGCGGCGCGGATCGGCGAATTGCGTTCGCGCCGACGAACGACATGCGAAGGTCGACAAGTGGCGTTGGCAGCCCGATGATGTCGCCGTGAAAGTCGCTTTTGTTACGAAATTACGAGGAATTCAGGGGAGACGAACGACATCGACTCGTTGGGCCTTCATCTCCGCGCTGCCCAGGATCGTCATGAAGGCGATATCGGTGGCGTCCCGCCCAACGCCGATGCGCACGATCTCGCCGGGATCGGCCATGCCGGTGGGATCAACGAGATGCCAGCCATCCGAAAGCCACAGCTCAACCACCGCATGGAAATCCTGAGGGGTCACGTCGGGCGCATAGGCGGATACCATCCGCGCCGGAATGCCGGCTGCGCGCGCGAAACCGATCAGAAGATGGGCATAGTCGCGGCAGACGCCCTGTCGCTCCACGAAGCTGTCCGCCGCGCAGGTGGCGCCATGGCTGGCGCCGGGGACATAGGCCATTTCCGCCGCGATCCAGTCGATCATCGCCGCCACTTTCGCCCCGCCCCCATATCCGCCGAAACGGCTTTCGACGAAAGGCTCGAACTGCTCCGATCCGATATAGCGGCTGGGCATCAGATACGGGACGGCCTCCGCAGGCAGCAGCCGCGCGGGGGCCGTTTCGAGCGTGAGCAACGACGGCGGCCTGCGCGTCACCTCCACGATCGCGCTATAACGGATATGGAGTACGCCGTCGGCATGAAGCCAGGTCCGCTGCCCAATGCCGTCGCCACCCGCCACGGGCCGCAATGGTTCGGGGCTGCTGACAGTCAACGTGTCGCCGATCAGGCGCTGATCGGGCATCTGCGCGACCTCGATCTGGAGCAGCACATCCGCCGGCTCGGCGAGTTGATAGTCGAGCATCACGTCGATTTCGAATTGCATGCGGCCCTCTGTCCCCTGTCGAACCGGCGCGCAAGCCCTCCGGTTCCACATCGGTTGACACAGTTCTGAAACATTGCATGCCTAGCGCCGTATCATGACCAACAAGCGAAAGCAGGGCGCCGGCACCGGCGCGGTGATGAACGACGATCTGCGGCGGCGGATCGCCGAGGATCTGCTGGTGGGCGTCCCGCGCGAGCGTGTGATCCAGCGCCTGTCTTCGTCGGGCATATCGGGCGGGCTTGCCGTGTCGGAAGTCGAACGCGCCGAGAAGAGCCCCTATTTCGAGGCGGCGGGCCGCCTTCAGGCGCGGCTCGCCAAGCGCGACTGGATATTGGCCAATCGATCGAAGATGGAACTGGCCGAGCTGCGGGAGGTGCCGCGCCGCGACCGGATCGATCCGGCCGAATTCTTCCGCGACTTCTACCATGCGCATCGCCCGGTGCTGCTCACCGGCCTGATCGACCATTGGCCGGCGATGGTGCGCTGGAGCCTCGACAGTTTCGAGGCCGAACATGGCGATATCGAGATCCGCGTGCAGGCGGATCGTGACCGCGACCGCGATTACGAGATCAATTCCGATGCGCATGGCCGCAATTGCCGCTTCGCCGATTTCATCGCGCGGTTGCGTGCGGATGCGCCGACCAACGACGTCTACATGACCGCGAACAATCATGATCATAATCGGCGCGCGCTCGCCGCGCTGTGGCGTGATGTTGGCGAGATTCCCGGCATCCTTGCGCATGAGCCGGGGCGCGAGGGCTTTCTGTGGATCGGTCCGCGCGGCACGATCACGCCATGGCACCACGATCTCACCAACAATCTGTTGTTGCAGATCTCAGGGACGAAGCGGGTCCGCCTGGCATCGAGCAGCGCATTGCCGCTGATGCGCAACAGCCGCCACTGTTTCAGCGACTGGCGGAGCGAGGAACTCGGGCCTGGTCCGGCGGGTGAGGGCCGGCCCGCGGTGATGGAGGTCGATATCGGCCCCGGGGAAGCGCTCTTCCTGCCCGTGGGCTGGTGGCATCATGTCGAGTCGCTCGACATCACCATCGGATTGTCCTTCACGGGCTTTGCCGCGGACAATGATTTCTACAGCCATTATGGGAGCTATGGCGCGCTTTGAACCACGCGCTCGCCCATTTCCGCGCCTGTCGCCCGAATTAACCAGTTAACAGTCGCTTGCCGTCATGTCCCAGCACGGGACGGCGCGATTTCGGGGGGAGCCTCGCGCGCGGAACGGCGCTAAGCGCATCCTCCCCGCCCATGCGCGGGCACCAGTTGGGGTGGGCATGACCAGGTTCGACGGACCGATGTTTCAGCGGCGTACGCCCGGCAAGCGCCGGCAGCGGCTGGTCGTGTTCGCGCTGGCGGTGCTGGCGAGCGCGGGAGCGTCGGCGCATGCCGGGCTCAGCGCCATCGCCGAGGAAGCGGACAGCGAGCGCGCGATTCCGCGCAGCGATTCGCTGGGTGATCTCGGTTACGAGCATTTCCCCGGCTCGGCCTATTATTTCGTGCAGGAAGACAACGCCGTGTCGACGCCGGGGGCGACGGGCTATTTTCCGTTGCCCAAGGAATTGCTGGGGCTTGGCGATCTGGTGCCGATGCCCGGCGGGCCGGGCGCCGCTGCGGCGCCCGCGCTTTTCCGCTCCGCGACGGCGACCGATTCGTTGCGCGCCTCGGTCTGCCTCGCGACCGCGATCTATTACGAAGCAGCCTCCGAAAGCGACGACGGCCAGCGTGCGGTGGCACAGGTGGTGCTCAACCGCGTCCGCCATCCGGCCTTCCCCAACAGCGTATGCGGTGTGGTCTATCAGGGGTCGGAACGGGCGACCGGCTGCCAGTTCTCGTTCACCTGCGATGGGGCGCTCAGCCGGGCGCCGTCGCGCGCGGGCTGGGCGCGCGCCAGCCGGATCGCGCATGAGGCGCTGGCGGGCGCGGTCTATGCGCCGGTGGGCCTTGCGACGCACTATCACACGCTCGCGGTCTCACCCTTCTGGGCGCCGAGCCTGACAAAGGCTGCGATCGTCGGCGCGCATATCTTCTACCGCTGGCCCGGCGGCGCCGGCACGCCGGGCGCTTTCCGCCAGGCCTATGCGCTGCGCGAGCCGGTGCCAGGCCCATATCCGCGCGTGGTTTCGGCCGCCGAACAGCTTGCGGCGCTGGCCGTGCCGACGACGCCCCTGCCTGCGATGCAGCAGGCGCTGGCATCGGTGCAGCGTGTGCAGCCCGTCAATATCCAGCCCGCTTATGAAACCAGCGGCCAGCCACTGGCCGGCGGCCCGGCGGCGATCACCCCCGAATCGCAGATCCGCGAAGAATGGCGGGATAGCGGGCGCTGGATCGCACGCTAGAGATCAGCCCTCCGACCTCACAATGAGCGTCTTGGCGTACATCTAGCTGACCAGTTCGCGACGTGCGAAGCACTGGCCGCTGCGGACAAGCGCATCGACTAGACGTTCGACATCGGCTTGGTCATTATAGGCGTGGAAGCCGGCACGGATATTTCCGTCGCGGCTCGACGTCACGATATCCTGGGAGATCAATTGGGTGACGAGCGCATCGTCGTCTCGCACCGGGATCGCGATCATCGGCCCGCGCAATGCGTCGTCATCGGGGGTCGCGACCGCGATATCCGCCTGCGCCAGCCGGTCAAGCGCGATGCGGGTGAGCGCGCGCACGCGGCCCTCGATCGCATCGACGCCCAGATCCAGGATCAGGTCGAGTCCAGCCTTCGCGGCATAGAGGCTTGGCACGGGCGGGGTGCCACCCTGGAAGCGCCGGGCGCTGGGGCTGGGATCGTGCGCGAAAATGTCCATCGCATTGGTGTCCGCCTGCGCAAACCATCCCGAGGTGCTTGGCGCCAGCGCGGAGGCCAGCGCGCCGCGTACCCACAGGAAACCGCTGCCCGCCGAGCCGAGCAGATATTTGAGCATGCCGCCGACACAGAAGTCGACGCCCAGCGCCCGCACGTCGATCGGTTCGGTGCCGATCGACTGATAGCAGTCGAGGATCACCAGCGCGCCGCGTTCATGCGCGATCCGGGCGATCTCGCGGATCTGGCCGGTCGGCAGCTTGCCGCCGTGCCGGTAGCAGACATGCGACAGAGCGACGATCGCGGTGTCCTGGTCGATCGCTGCGTCGAAATGCGCGAGCGGGATGGTGCGGTCCTCGGCTTCCGCGACATGGACGACCTCGGCGCCGCGCTTTTCCTGCGCGTGCCAGATCTGCGCGCTGGTCGGGAATTCGTAGTTGCTGACCACCGCCTTGCGCCGTGCCGAAAAATCGACGCTGCTCGCCACCGCGTTGATCCCCGCCGATGCCGATGCCGTCACCGCCACTTCGTGTATGTCCGCGCCCAGCAGTGTCGCCATGCGCTGGCGGACCGCATCCTCCAGCGCCACCCAGGCGCCCCAGTCCGCTCCCTTGGCAATCCGGTCCGCCAGATAGGCCTCCATCGCCGCACGTACGCTGTTGCCGAGCAGGCCATAGGATCCGCTGTTGAAATAGGCGATCGTCTCGGTCGTCGGAAACTGCGCGCGAAATTGGCCGAAATCGGCTTCAGCGGTCATGCGGATCTGGCTCCATCTCGTCATTATCAATCCATATATATATGAAGATGACTATATGTATAGCGCGTTCTAGGCGAGCAGGTGAACGGCGAGCCCGAAAATGGCGAGCGGCGCGGCGTAGCGGACGATCGCGGTCCACAGCCGGAAGCCGCTCGCCCCGAGATCGGTTTCCCCGGGGCCGATGATCGTCCGGCAACGCCAGCCGACGAATAGCGCGAGCAGGAATGCGCTGGCGGGCAGCATCAGATTGGCAATGGTGAAATCGAGCAGATCGAACGCTGTCTTCCCCTCCACGCCGAAGGCCGCGAGCGGATGGAAGTCCGAAAGGACGTTGAAGGAGAGCAGCGAGGGCAGGCCGATGAGCCAGATCGCCAGCGCGGCGCCGATGGCGAGTGGTGCGCGGCCGAGCTTTACCTTTTCGCGCAACCATGCGACCACGGGTTCGAGCATGCCCACCGCGGTGGTGAAGGCGCCGAGCGCGATCAGCCCGAAGAAGAAGATCGCGATGATACGCCCGCCCGCCATCTGCCCGAACACCACGGGCAGCGTGACGAAGATCAGATTGGGGCCTTCGGTGGGCTTAAGGCCATAGGCGAGCACGGCGGGGAAGATCGCGAAGCCGGTCAGCAGCGCGACCACGATCACCCCCCCCGAAAGCGCGAAGGATGATCGCGGCAGCGAAGCGCCCGCCGGCAGATAGGCGCTATAGGTCATCAGCACCCCCGCGCCGATCGCGGTGGAGAACAGCGCCTGGCCCAGCGCGGTGAGCACCCCGGTCGCGCCGAGCGCCGCGAAATCCGGCTTCAGCAGGAATGCCGCGCTGGGCATCAGTCCGATCGTGATCGCATTGTAGATGACCAGGCCGATCAGGATCGCGAACAACGCGATCATCTTGATGCGTGACACGGTCTCGATTCCACGCTGCACGCCCAACCCGACCACGGCGGCGGTCGCCATGATGAAGCCAAGCTGGAGCAGGCCGCCCCGGACGGGCGAGGCTGTCAGCGCCTCAAAGGTGGTGCGGGATCGTTCCGCATCGAAGCCGGCAAAGCCCTGCGTCACCGATACGATGGTGTAGTCGATCGCCCAGCCGGCGACGATGCTGTAATAGCTGAGCCCGAAAAAGGGGATCAGCAGGCCGAGCATGCCGACGACGCGCCAGCCCCGCGAACCGCCGCTTGCCGCGATGGCCGCATCCACGCTGGTGATCACGCTGCCATGGCCGCGCCGGCCGATCGCCATTTCCGCGATCATCAGCGGCACGCAGATCGCGATCACGAACAGCGCATAGAGGATGACGAAGGCGCCACCGCCATTGGCGCCCGCGACATAGGGGAAGCGCCACAGCGTGCCCAGGCCGATGGCCGCGGCACCGATCGAGTAGATGAACGATAGTCGGGACGACCATTGTTCATTCGTGCGCGCCGCGTCAGCCAATCGCTTCTCCATAAATATGCATTTATATATGTTTCATAATTTGTAATCGCAGTTTGCCTGATTGACCAGCGCAATAGTTGCTATAAGTTGCCCCGCGTGACCAAGCCGCAAAAGACCCGCGAAACGGCGCGATCGAGCGCGGAAGAAGCGCAGGCCGGGAATAGCTGGCTCAACGACTATCTTCCCTATCAGCTCTATCGGCTGACAAACCGGCTCGATCAGAGATTGCAGGCCCGCCTGCGCAGCCAGGGGATCAAGCCCTCGCGCTGGCGGGTGATGAGCGTGCTGCGTTCCTATGGCACGCTCACCATCGGCAAGATCGCGGAACAGGCGCTGATGGAGCAGCCCACGGTCAGCCGCGTCATCATGCAGCTAGAAGCCGACGGGCTGGCGACGCGCCAGGCGTCGAGCGAGGATTCGCGTGCGACGGAAGTGACGTTGACGCCGGCGGGGATCGAAAAGCTCGAGGCGATCGTGCTCACTGCCTATCGCCATCAGCAGGAAGCGCTCGCGGGCCTGTCCCGCGCCGAGCTCGACACGCTCCGCGCCACCCTCAACCGGGTCGAACAGAATATCGATTTCTACCAATGACCGCCGCAGCATCGCGATGACGGGTCTGGCGGGGGACAGGCCCGACATCGCCGGGGCCATCACCTTCTTCTATTATGACGATCACGAGGCCGCGGTGCGCTGGTACCGCGAAGTGCTCGGGTTCGAGCCCTATTTCGAGCAGGACTGGCTGGTTCTGCTGCGGATCGCGCCTGGCCACAGCCTGGGGCTGGTCGATGCCGTGAACGGCAGTCAGCGTCCGGTTCCAGGGCTCAACAAGGGGGCGACGCTCTCGATCGAGACCGATCAGCTCGCCGAATGGCACAACCGGTTGAAGGCGGCCGGATCCGCCGGGCTCGACGACGATTTCCAGCCCGGTTGCCGTGGACGCACCACCGAGTTCCGGGTGCGTGATCCCGGCGGCTATTTCGTCGAATTCTTCCGCTGGGTTGATCCGCCCGCCTGATCGGGGGCGGTCTCCGTATTTTCACAGCGACGATGATATGGTCGGGTGAACCCGTAACGCTTGATCGACTTCAGCAGAATTGAATAACAATTAATATGTAAAAACATATAAAATCGAAAGAGCCATGACGAGGATGATGGCCTGCTGCGTGCATTCGGTGACGGGAGCGCGACGGGACGCGCTCGGCGCCGGGCCTGGCGGTGCAGGGTCAGGGCCCGGGCGACAAGCGCGGCATCAGATCCAGATATCCTTGAACAGCCGATCGAAATTGCCGCCGATCACCTTCTCGATCACGCGCGGCGGATAGCCGGCGCGATCGAGTTCGGCGGCGATGATCTCGATCCGGCGTGCGCTGTTGAGATCGGGAACCGCGATCGGGCTGTCGCCTTCGCCCGGTGCGCCGATGCCTGCCCTTTGCCGCGCCTCGGCGGTCTTGCGGACGATGTCCATATAGGCGGGCGAGATATCGACCGGCGTGATGCTCTGGTCCGAACCGATGCCGACATGATCCTCGCCGCATATGTCCAGCGCATGGCGAAGATGGCGAACGAACAGGGCGCGTGACGCGGCGACGGGATCGTTGCCCAGGAAAGGCATCAGATAGATGCCGACGACGCCGCCCTTGTCCGCCACCGCGCGCAGCACGCTGTCCGGCTGATTGCGCTGGCTGGCGAACACGGCGCGCGCGCCGGTGTGCGAACAGGTGATCGGCCGGGTGGAGGCGGCGACCGCGTCCAGCGCGGTCCTGGGATTGGCGTGGCCGGTGTCGACCAGGATGCCGCGTGCGTTCATCCGCGCCACCGCTTCGCGCCCCAGCGGCGTCAGGCCCTCGCTGTCGGGCAGCGAACTGCCCGCGCCGAGCGCGTTGCGGTCGTTATAGGTGAGCTGCATGATCTTCACCCACAGCCCGCCCAGGCTGTCGATCAGGCTCAGATCCTCGCCGATCATGCCCATGCCCTGGAAACCGAAGATGATGCCGAGCTTCTTCTCCGCCTTGGCGGCGGCGATATCGGCATGCGTCTTCACCAGCCGGAAATAGTCGGGATGATGCTCGATATGCTGCAGCCACAGCGCGATCTCGCGCAGCGTGTTGGCAAGGTTGCCGGGCTTGCCCACGGTCAGGTTGATCGCCGTGATGCCCGATGCGCGCACCTGATCGAGCTTGGCCTGGGTCATTTCGCCAGGAGGCGGAAAGGGCACGTTCCACGTGTCGGGCGAGGCCAGCGCGTCGATCACGATCGCCTTGTCGTAGAGCGCGCGGATCGCGGGCGGAATTACGGGTTCGGCGGCGGCGACGGCGCGCGCCGGTCCTGCCGCCAAGGCGCCGAGCGCGAGGCCCGCCGCACCCATGGCGAAGCCGCGCCGGTCCAGCGTGAAGCGATCGTCGGTCATTTCCACTCCCCCGATATCGATAAGAACGGCTGCGGGCGGGCACCTGCCCCCGCCCGCGCACCAGGTCATGGCGCGGTGATCGGCGGCGGCCCCGGCGGCGCCACGTCGGTCAGCCCCAGTTGCTTCCAGTTGATCACCGCATTGTACAGCATCCGGAACTCGCCCAGATTCTGCCAGCGCCAGATCGGGTTGGTCGCGAACATCACGATGCGGCCTTGGCCCTGCGGAATATTGAGGATGGCCGGACGATCCTTCACCTGCTCGGCTCCGCGCATGAAGCCGCTCATCACACCGTCCTTGCCGCCGGGGAACTGCATCAGCACGCGATCCTTCAGCCGCACCGGCACGCCCAGCAGCGCATTGGACGCCCAGCGCACCGGCATGGTGGTTTCATCATAGCCATAGAAGATCGGGTTCGCCGGACGCAGCACCTTGGCGGTCACGATCGGGCCGGGCGCGTAGAAATTGCCTGAGGTCCGGGTGACCGTGATGTCGTCGACCAGCCCGAATTCGACGGGCACCGCGCTCGCGTCGCCGGTGGTGATCAGCGTGCCGCCCTGTTCGACGAACTTGCGCAGCTCGACCATGCCTTCCAGCCCCATGCCGCCGCGCACATCGTCGCTCGATCCGTAATCGCCCGAGAAGCGGTATTTGTCGGTCTTGGTATAGGGCAGCGGCTTGCCCTTCACGGGCAAGTCGAACACGATGTCCTTGGTCGATCGGCCCTGGGTGGGCAGAATGATCACATCGTATTTCGCGCGCAGGTCGCCGGCGCGGACCTGCTCCTTGAAGATCAGGTCGTAAGGCGTCTCATGCTGGTCGAACGCATAGCGCAGCCAGCCCACCTTCTCGCTCGATCCCCAGGTGCTGAACACGGCGGTGCGCGGCAGCACGCTTTCATGCGCCTTGACGTCGGGCGACCCGGAAACCGCGATCGCTTCGAGTCCGAGCTGCTCTACCGCCGGCTTCAGCGTGGTATAGGCGGCGCCGTCGACCAGCAGCGATCCGGCGGGCACCGTCGTGCCGCCGGCCTTGAACGCGGTCTCGACGATGCGGACGCCCGCGTCCTTCAGTCGGAAGCGCAAGGTCGCCATCCCCACCGATCCGTGATCGAGCACGGCATAGCTGCGCGCGCCTGCCGCCGGCATGCGGCTCTGCGGCACGAAGCGGTCCACCGGCGTCACCGCGATTTCGAGCGCCGCCTTGTCGGCCACCTCGACGATATCGGTATGGGTCATCATGCCCATGGTCCATGCGGCGTCGTCATAGGTGGTCAGGTTTTCGTCCGGATAATCGTCCTGCTTCTTCAGCAGCATCTTGGCGAGCCGGCCATAGGGTTGGTCCAGCTTGATGATCAGCGATCCGGCTGGATAGCTACCTTCCTTCACCTTCACCGGCTGTGTCGCGCGGCCGATCTCGATGCCCTGCATCTGCAATATGTTGGTGACGAAGGCGATGCGCGACGGATCGGCCTGCCCAGCCGGGATCACATAGGCATAGGGCGGCCTGGATTTGCCTGCTTCGACGCCGTTCGCGCTCTTCTTGTAGAAATTCTCGAGAATGGTGGCGGGGAAACGCGCCGCCAGGTCGAGCGCGGTCAGCACGCCGGTCTGCATATAGTTGGTGTTGTTGCGCATCGACCAGACGACCTCCTTGTAGGGAGGGGAAGGGCGGTACCAGTCGCGCTTGGTCCAGTCGCCGCCCCGAACGCTGCTCTGCACCTCCGGCGCGACATGGCGGAGCATGGTGGTCGCGCCGCCATTGCCGAACGTCTCGTACATGCGCAGCATGCCATTGTGGTTCGACGCCATGAAGGCGAGATAGCCTGGGGTCCAGGCATCGACGAAGCCGTGCGTCCACACGCCGGGCATGCCGTATTTGGTGAGCTGCGCCATCTCGAAATTTGAGAACCAGGGCAGTTCGCCGAACAGGATCGGATCGAGATCGGGATTCTGCGGGGCCTGCCCGCTATAGGTGTACATGAAGGGCACCGATTCATGCAGTTCGTGCATGATCGGCGGGTGCCAATCGAGATAATATTTCAGCAGGTGGCGTGCGCTGACGTCCGAGAAATTGATGTCGCGATTATTGTCGTGATAGATGTACTTGCCCCAGTAAGGCGGGCCGCCGGGCTTGTTGCGATCGTCCTTCTCATCGATCAGGTTGCGGTAATACCAGTCGACATAACGGTCGCGGCCATCGGCTTCCAGCACCGGGCTGATCGCCACCACCAGATTGTCACGGATGCCCTGGATCATCGCGCTGTCCTCGGTCAGCAGGCGATAGGCGAGTTCCATCAGCATTTCGGGCGGACCGGTTTCCGCGCTGTGGAGGCCGCCGGACAGATGGTAGATCGGCTTGGTCGCCGCGATCACGCCCGGCGCATCGGCGGCGCTCAGCTTGCGCGGATCGGCGAGCAGCGCGAGGTTCTTCTTGTAGCGGTCGAGCTTCGCGAGATTCTCCTCGGACGAGATCATGACGACCACATTTTCGCGGCCTTCCTCGGACTTGCCGATCTCGATGATCTTCACACGCGGCGATTTGGCGGCGAGCGCACGGTAATAGCCGATGATCTGGTCGTAATAATGCAGCGTGTTGGGCGCGCCGACATGATTGCCCAATACATCCTTGGGTGACGGGATTGTGGTCGATGCCGGCAGGTGATCCACCAACGGGCTCATGAATTCCGGTTTTGTCGTCCAGTCCTTCACCGCCTTGGCGAAGTCCGGATCCATCGTCTGGGCCCAAGCGGGCTGTGCCGACACGGTTGTCATCAGCAATGCCCCGATTGCTGCACCCAGCACTGTCTTTCCTGCCACCCGCTGCCCCTTTTTTGTGATGATGCGCCCTTTGCGGGCGGCACCGGTCCGGTGAAGATACAAGCTGGCCTCCATGCCGCAACACTGCCGCGCGGGATCAGCTTGGTGCATGATGGTTTCCCGTTTCCGCTCCCGAGCGCAACTTGTTTTCGTCACAAATGAGACAAGTGCGCGGATGTTACGGGCTTATGTTGCATTACATGTTATCGAACGTTGCGTCTGGCGCAAAAACTGTTGCCCAAATGCACGTAAATGTCGCCAATCAACCAGAAAGCGCAATCCAGACGGGGATCCGGGCCGGCAAACGCATGATTTAGATTGACCCCCAAAACCGGCTGCGACACGTTTCGATGCAGCAGGGGCGTGGGCGCGCTGGGTCGAACATCGTCTTCGGTCGAAACAATATGGGGCGTCCGAATTGGGCAGTCGTCGGCGGAAGGGGAATCCAGGCAGTTTCGGATCATGAGCCATTGGGGGCTGTCGCCTCCGATGCGCGAAGCCGTGCCGGTCTCTGCTGAACAAGGGCGGCGGATCGATCCGCCGTCGCAAGATTGGGGTAACAGGGAGAAGAGAAATGGTGCGTCTCGGATTGAAATCGCTGCGTGTCGATCGCCAGCGGGTGATGCTGCTCGCCGCCACGGCGATGGCGGGCGCGAGCGGAACTGCTTTCGCGCAGGAAACGGCGACCGCGACCACCGGCTATGAGGACGAGATCGTCGTCACCGCGTTGAAGCGCAGCACCAATCTCCAGGAAACGCCGATCTCGATCTCCGCGGTGACGGGCGATACGATCGCGAATTCGGGCGTGCAGAGCATCGCCGATCTGAACGCGTCGGTGCCCAGCCTGACCTTCGTCGATGGTGGTCCGTCGAGCCGCCGCGTCGTCATCCGCGGCATCCAGGCCGCTGGCGAGCCGACGGTCGGCACCTATTATGACGAAACCCCCGTCACCGGCGCGATCGGCGCCGGCAACGACGCGGGTGGATCGACCCCTGAACTGCGCCTGTTCGATGTCGAGCGCGTCGAGGTTCTGCGCGGTCCGCAGGGCACGCTTTACGGCTCGGGATCGATGGGCGGCACGCTGCGCGTGATCTACGAAAAGCCCAAATTCGACACCGAGGTCGCGGCCGATGTCAGCGTGTCGGGTACGCGCGGCGGCGGCGTGAACTACGAAGGCAGCGCGATGGTCAATCTGCCTGTCGTCGACGACAAGATCGCGGTGCGTGCGGTCGGTTTCTACCGCAACGCGGAAGGCTTCATCGATAACACCACGCTCAACATCAAGAACATCAACGACCAGAAAAGCTATGGCGGCCGCCTGCTCGTCCGCCTGCAGCCGACCGAGGATCTGACGATCGACGCGGCCGCCTATATCAACCGCTCGCGCACCGACACGAATGCCTGGACGTTGAGCTCCGGCAAATTCAAGTCGGACGCACTGACGCGCCAGCCTGTCCGCGACGATCTCGAACTCTACAGCTTGACCGCGAACTACGATTTCGGCGGCGTGACGCTGACGGGCATCGTCTCCTATCTCGAACGCGATCTCGATTCGGTGTCCGACGTGTCGCGCTTCATCCGCTCGACGCGGACGGCGGCGGGCTGCGCAGGGCGTGTCGGCGGCGGCGCCGCCTGCACCCCCACACAACTCGCCAACTATTATGCGTTGGTCGATTCACAATCGAGCTCGGCGCTCTATCCGCAACAAACGATGTCGAGCTGGACCGCGGAACTGCGCCTCAGTTCCGATGGCAGCGGCCCGTTCAACTGGACGGTCGGCGGTTTCTTCTCGGATCGCGACACTCATGTGGCCAATCCGCAGGTCAATACCGATCCGGTCACCGGGCGGGTCATCGAGCCGCAGCAGATCGCGACGATCCGCTTCATCGACGACAGTCTTCGTCAGGTCGCCGTGTTCGGAGAATTTTCGTACGACGTGACCGACAAGCTGAACCTGACCGCCGGCGCGCGCTACTTCAAGTACGACAAGGACATCAGCGGCCAGACGACGATCGGATCGATCCTGGTCGGCGCGGTGGTCCGTCCGCTCTCCTTCGTCGACTCGTCCGAAGACGGCACGGCGTTCAAGTTCAACGCATCGTACAAGATCACGCCCGAGGTGATGCTCTATGCCGAAGCCGCGCAAGGCTTCCGCCCGGGCGGCGCCAACCAGGTCATCGGCCTGGCGCAGGAACTGACGCCCTATACGTCGGACAGTCTGTGGAACTACGAGATCGGCCTGAAGAACACCTTGTTCGACCGGCGCCTGTTCCTGAATATCGACGTGTTCCAGATCGACTGGAGCGACATGCAGATCACCGGGCGTACGCCCAATGGCGCGTTCGCGTTCATCACCAATGCCGGCAAGGCGCGGGTGCGCGGGCTTGAGGTCGAGGCGACGATCCGGCCGGCCGAGGGCTTCTCGATCACAGGCAACGCATCCTATATCGATGCCAAGCTGCGCGAGAACCAGGCCAATGCCAATGTCAGCGCACCGGGTCTGAAGGGCGATCGCATTCCTTATGTGCCCAAATTCTCGGCGGGCATCGCCGCGCAATATCAATGGGCGCTCAGCGACACGCTGTCGGGCTTCGCGCGGATAGACGCCAACACCGTCGGCGGATCCTATTCGGACTTCCGCCCGAGCGGCCAGCCCACCGTCAACTTCACGCGCTATATCGACAATTATCAGCTCGCCAATCTGCGCCTGGGCGTCGAGGGGCCGGACAATCGCTGGGGCGCCTATCTGTTCGTGACCAATTTGTTCGACAGCACGGCGATCACCCGCGCCACGTCGAGCGCGATCGCGGTCAGCCGGACATTGGTCAACAGCGCGACGCCGCGCACGATCGGGGCGAATTTCCGTACCCGCTTCTGATCCTCGGCGATTGAATAGTGAATAAGGGGGGCATCTTCGGATGCCCCCGTTTCCTGGAGTTCCCATGACCATTTCCAAGACCTTCCGGCTCGGCGTCGCGGCGCTCGCGCTGTGTGCGGCCACTGCTCCGGCATTTGCGCGCGATGTCGTCATCCATGCTGGCCGCCTGATCGACGGCGTATCGGCGCAACCGCGCGAGAAGGTCTCGATCGTCGTCAAGGACGATCGCATCGTCGACGTGCAGGCGGGCTTCGTCACGCCGGCAGGCGCTGAGGTTGTCGACCTGTCCTCCGCGACCGTGCTGCCGGGCCTGATCGACATGCACGATCACATCACTGGTCAATATAGCGGCCGGAATCCGATCGCCGAACGCTTCACCACCAGCGAGATCGACACCGCCTACCAGTCGGTCGCCTATGCGCGGCGGACGCTCGATGCGGGCTTCACCTCGGTGCGCGACGTGGGTGGTGACACCGGCGTCGTCGTCGCATTGAAGCGCGCAATCGCCAACGGCGCGATCGCCGGGCCGCGCCTCTGGGTCTCGGGCCATCCGCTCGGCCCCAGCGGCGGCCATGGCGATCCTCAGAACGGCATCCGAACGGATCTCGATCTCCATGCGGAGAATCAGGTGGTCGATGGTCCCGACGATGCCGTCCGCATCGTCCGCCAGATGCACCGTGACGGCGTGAACCTGATCAAGATCATGCCCAGCGGCGGGGTGCTGAGCATCGGCGACGATCCCAACGCAACGCTGATGACCGATGCAGAGATCAAGGCTGTGGTCGATACCGCCCATCGGCTCGGCATGCGTGTCGCCGCGCATGCGCACGGACAGGACGCCATCGTCCGCGCGTCCGCGCTTGGCGTCGATTCGATCGAACATGGCTCGTTCGGCGATGCCGCCGCATACAAGGTGATGAAGGAACACGGCACCTGGCTGGTGCCGACCCTGCTGGTGGCCGACACTGTCGTGAAGATCGCCAAGGCGCGTCCCGACTCGTTGCCGCCCTCGTCTGCCAAGAAAGCGCTCGAGGTTGGCCCGATCACCATCCGCAATCTCGGTGCCGCATATCGTGCCGGCGTGAAGATCGCGTTCGGCACCGATCAGGGCATGGCGCCGCACGGCACCAACGGCCAGGAATTCGCGCTGATGGTCAGCGCGGGCATGACGCCGATGGACGCGATCCGCGCCGCCACGGTGAATGCCGCCGAACTGCTTGGCGCGCCCGCTGATGTCGGTTCGGTGCAGGCCGGGCGTTTCGCCGATATTATTGCCGTCTCGGGCAATCCGCTGTCCGACGTCACCGAACTGGAACGTGTCCGTTTCGTGATGAAGGGTGGTGCGGTCGTGAAGCCCTGGGGCAGCGCCGATAAATGACTCTCCTGCGGGCAGCCGTGAATGCACCGGCTGCCCCCATGGTTCCCGTGATGCCGATCGATCAATGTAATCCAGAAAACCGATTTGCGCTTATTGCGATCGATTCTTATCTTTGGGCTTCGAACATCATGGAAGCCCGGTCATGCCCAGCGATCTCGCCAAGACGCTCACCTATCTCGCGCTGCATCTCACGATCGGCTTTTCGGTCGCCTATGTGCTGACCGGTTCGCTCGCCATCGCGGGCGGCATCGCGCTGATCGAACCTTGCATCAACGCCGTCGCCTTCTTCTTCCACGAAAAGGCGTGGAAGCGCGTGGGTCAGCGCCGTGCGGTCGAGCCGGCGCTGGCGCTGGCGCTGGCGTGAAGGCGTTCAATTCTTGTCATTCCCGCGCACGCGGGAATCCAGTGACGTAGAGCGCTAGGATCGACATCGCCTGGATTCCCGCATGCACGGGAATGACATTCAAGGATCACTCCGCCGGCAGGTAGATCTCCCCGCCCTGTTCCTTGAACTTCTCGCTCATCTCGGCCATGCCGGCTTCGGCGTCAGCCTCGGCGATCGGCGTCGCGGCAAGGAAGTTCTCGGCGCCTGTATTCTGCTTCGCCGCGAAGTCGCGCACTTCCTGCGTGATCTTCATCGAGCAGAATTTCGGGCCGCACATCGAACAGAAATGCGCGGTCTTGGCGCCCTCGGCGGGCAACGTCTGGTCGTGATACTGCTCGGCCGTGTCCGGATCGAGCGAGAGGTTGAACTGGTCGCGCCAGCGGAATTCGAAGCGGGCGCGGCTCAGCGCATCATCGCGCAGCTTGGCGGCGGGATGTCCCTTGGCGAGATCGGCGGCGTGGGCGGCGAGCTTGTACGTCACCACGCCCACCTTCACGTCGTCGCGATCGGGCAGCCCCAGATGCTCCTTGGGGGTGACGTAGCAGAGCATCGCCGTGCCGAACCAGCCGATCATCGCCGCGCCGATCGCGCTGGTGATATGGTCGTATCCCGGCGCGATATCGGTGGTGAGCGGCCCAAGCGTGTAGAAGGGGGCCTCGCCGCATGCCTCGAGCTGCTTGTCCATATTGGCCTTGATCTTGTGCATCGGCACATGGCCGGGGCCTTCGATCATCACCTGGATGTCGTGCTTCCATGCGATCTGGGTCAGCTCGCCCAGGGTCGCGAGCTCGCTGAACTGCGCTTCGTCATTGGCGTCGGCGATGCTGCCCGGGCGCAGGCCGTCGCCGAGCGAGAAGGCGACGTCATAGGCCTTCATGATCTCGCAAATCTCTTCGAAGCGTTCGTAGAGGAAGCTCTCGCGGTGATGGCTGAGGCACCATTTCGCCATGATCGATCCGCCGCGGCTGACGATCCCGGTGACGCGCTTCGCGGTCATCGGGATATAGGGCAGGCGCACGCCGGCATGGATGGTGAAATAATCGACGCCCTGTTCGGCCTGCTCGATCAGCGTGTCGCGGAAGATTTCCCAGGTCAGGTCCTCTGCGATGCCGCCCACCTTTTCCAGCGCCTGATAGATCGGCACCGTGCCGATCGGCACCGGCGAGTTACGCAGGATCCATTCGCGCGTGTCGTGGATGTTGCGGCCGGTGGAAAGGTCCATCACCGTGTCCGCGCCCCAGCGTATCGACCAGACCATCTTGTCGACTTCGCTCGCCACGTCCGACGCGACCGCGCTGTTGCCGATATTGGCATTGATCTTGACCAGGAAGTTGCGGCCGATCGCCATCGGTTCGGATTCGGGGTGGTTGATGTTCGACGGGATGATCGCGCGGCCGCGCGCCACCTCGTCGCGAACGAACTCCGGCGTCACGAAATCGGGTATCGATGCGCCGAAATCATTGCCGTCGCGGATATGCTCCTTGAGCTGGGCGCGGCCCATATTCTCGCGGATCGCGACATATTCCATCTCGGGCGTGATGATGCCGCGCCGCGCATAATGCATCTGGCTGACATTGGTGCCGGGGGTGGCGCGCAGCACCTTGCGGCGGACATGGGGGAAGGGCTGGACGCCGCCCGAACGATCGGGGCCGGACATGCCGTTGTCTTCCGGCTTCACTTCGCGCTGGAGAATTTCTTCCACATCGCCGCGGCCGCGGATCCAGTCGCGGCGCAGCTCGGGCAGCCCTGCCATGATGTCGATCTGCGCATTGGGATCGGTATAGGGGCCCGAACAGTCGTAGACGCGGAGCGGCGGTTCGCCCGAGCTTGGCTCCAGGTCGATCTCGCGCATGGCGACGCGCAGCGGGCCGACATGGATCTTGCGGCTGCCACGGATCGGGCCGGTGGTCACCTTCAATTCGGTGCGGGCGGGTATATCTGCCATATCAAGCCTTTCGGGGGTCAGGAGAGGGGAGAAGCGCGGCCGGTAAGGCCGGCGACGACAAGGATCAGGCCAAGGACGATCGCGAAGATCGACCAGGCCCTGGCGAAGCGGAGTGCGGGGCGGATCATGCCCAGATAGGCGCCGGGAATGGCCAGCAGAGCCAGCCCTTCGACGAACGATGCCCAGCCGATCAGCGATACCGCCACGGCCAGCGGATCGCCCCAATAGGGATGGGCGAGGATGATGATCAGGCCGAAGACGACACCGACGAATGCGATCGCCAGCATCAGCCCGGGCGAAGCCGCGAATTCGTCGATCATGTCCGGCCAGCGATTGGGACTGGCCAAGCCGCCCAGGCCGGTCGCCAGGCACACGAGCCCGATCATGACGGCAAGGTGCAGGGTGATGACGGACAAGGTCTCCATCGGTCTCGCTCCTTCGCTCGTTATCGGAGCAAGGCCACGGATTCCGATCGGAAAACCGCTCCCTCCCTCCGCCGGTGTCAACCGGATCAGGTTCGGCGGGTCGCGGCCGTATCAGCCGCCTCTCAACCCTGTACGCAGGGTCCCCCGGGGAGCGTGCATCCTAGACGCAATGTCTTGCGGGTGAAAGCGGGATATTCGCCCCACCCTGGCGCTAGAGTTGCGGTCGCATTTTCCGAGTTGTCGACGGTAAACGGTCAACTCGAAAATGCTCTAGCCTCCGCTCAGTTCCTTCAGCAGCGAACCGGCGTCGTAGACCGTCTTCAGCGCTTCGGTGATCGCGGCGCTCGAAACCACGACCGTGCGGTTGAGCGCGGCGTCATAGCCATAGCTGCCGCCGATCGAATGGATATTGCCGTCGAACGCCGCACCGATCACCGATCCGTCGCGGGCGATCACCGGCGATCCCGAATTGCCGCCGATGATGTCGTTGGTCGTGACATAGTCATAGACGGTGTCTTTCGCGATGCGGCCTTGCGCCGCCAGCCATTTGGGAGCGGCCTCGAACGGTTCGGCGCCGGTCGCGCGGTCGTAGAGCCCGCCAATATATGTGAATGGCGGCACCGTCGTGCCACGATAGGTCCAGCCCTTCACCCGGCCATAGGAGATGCGCAGCGAGAAGGTGGCGTCCGGATAGATGCTGTCGCCATGGACGGCGAACCGCGCGGTGGCGAGCTTCGCCTGGGCGGCGGTGATCTGCCCGCCGACCTCGCGGTCGTAGCGGCGGGAAAGCGCGCGGCCGCGCTCGTCGTTGATCAGGAAGAAGCGGATCAGCGGATCGTCCGACGCCCGGATCGCGGCCATGCCGCCATCGAACAGCCGCTTGCGGACCTTGGGGTCGGCAAGGCGGCTGCCGCCCACCAGCCTTTCGGCGAGCGCCTCGGGCGATTCCTTGCCCAGCATGCGCTTCACATCGGCATTGTCGACGGTCAGGATCTCGCGCGTCTTGGAAAGCCAGAAGGACAGCGTCAGCTTCTCCAGCCACGGATAGACGGGCTTTTCGTCGGTCAGTTCCTTTTCGAGCAAGGCCAGACGCGAACTGGAATAGCCCGGCAGTCGCTGGGCATCGGGTTTTTCGCGCTCGGTCGCGGCGCGGACCAGCGCTTCGGCGTAGCCGTACAATGTCGATCCATAGCCGGCATTGGCTTCGAGCAGATAGAAATCGGCATAAAAGTCGCGATAGGCGGCATCGGCCCTGGCCACATTCGCCCAAGGGTCGCCGATCCGCCCGCGCAGCTTGGCGTCCTTGGCGACAGCGGCGCGAAGCTTCGCCTCGTTGATGGCGAGCGTGCTGGAAAAGCCGGGATCGCGCAGCGCCTGCCACTGACCGACATACACCTTGTAGCTGTTCTCGATGCCGAAAAGCGTGTCGGCGCCGGTCCGCGTGCGTTCCTTGTCACCCGCCATCGCCGCGATCAGCCGGCCGCGATATTCGGACATCAGCGGCACGGTGAGCGGGAAGATCACGTCGCGGCGCAGCGCGAACTGATCCTGGGTGAACAGCCGTTGCGTGCTGCCGGGGTTGCCGACGACGAACGTGGCATCACCCTCTTTCGGTGCCGCCGGATTCCAGCGCAGATGGTTCTCCGCCGCGATCGACCGGCCGTTTTCGTAGAGGCGCAGGAAGCCGACATCAAGCGCATAGCGCGGGAAATTGAAATTGTCGGGATCGCCGCCGAAAAACGCCGCCTTGAACTCGGGCGCGAAGACCAGCCGGACGTCGCTATATTTGCGATAGCGGTACAGCTTGTACTGGCCGCCGCCATACAGCTTGATCACCTGGCAGCGCTGGGTGGCGCCGTCCGTGCAGTTGCCGCTCTCGATGCGCGCGATCGCGGCGATCTCCGCGCGGACGAGCGCCTCGCCGGTCGCGTTGCCGATCGCGGCCTTCACCTGCGGCGTCACGTCGGTGATCGCGGTCACGATTTCCGCCTGCTGGCCGGGGCATTTGCGCTCATCCTCCGGGGATCGCGCGGTGAAGCCGGCCTGGACATAGTCGGTCTTGTCGGTCGACAGATCCTGGACGCAGGCGATCACGCAATGATGGTTGGTCAACACCAGGCCCTGCGGCGAGACCACTGAGGCCGAACAGCCGCCGGTCAGCCGCACCGCCGACGCGCGGACGGTGTCGAGCCATGCCTTGTCGGGCGCCCAACCCAGATCCTTGCGCACCCTGGCGGTGGGAAAGGCGTCGAAGGTCCACATGCCTTCCTCGGCCGATGCGGGGACGGCGGACAGGGCAAGCCCCGCGATGCCGAAGGCGGCACCGCAGAACACGGTCTGGCGAATTGTCATGGGAAGGCCTTCTCGGAAAGATCGATATGGGGGCGAGTGAAGCACAGCCCGGCAATGGTTGGAAGGGGCACGGGCCTGGCAGGGCGCGGGCGAATCCGAAGCGGCTAGGCCGCCTTGCCCTGCAATGCCTTTTGCCGGCGCCGCTGCACCGAACTGCCGATGCCCATCGCCTCGCGATATTTCGCGACGGTGCGGCGCGCGATATCGAACCCCTTTTCGCGCAGCAGGTCGACCAATGTGTCGTCGGACAGGATCTTTCCCGAATCCTCCGCGGCGATCAGCGACTTGATATGGCTCTTCACCGCTTCGGCGGAGACCGCGTCGCCGCCATCGGCCGACTGGATCGCGCTGGTGAAGAAATATTTGAGCTCGAACATACCCCGCGCGCAGCTCAGATATTTGTTGCTCGTGACGCGACTCACCGTCGATTCGTGCATGCCGATCGCGTCGGCGACCATGCGCAGCGTCAGCGGCTTCAGATGCGCGACGCCATGGGTGAAGAAATCGTGCTGCTGCTTCACCAGTTCGGTCGCGACTTTCAGGATCGTGCGCTGGCGCTGGTCGAGCGCCTTGACCAGCCAATTGGCGCTGGCCAGGCATTCGGACAGCCAGGCCTTCGATCCCTTGTCCTGCCGCCCGCCGGCCAGTTCAGCATAATAGCGGCGGTTGACCAGTAGCCGGGGCAGCGTCGCGCCGTTGATCTCGACCGCCCAGCCGGCGCCGCGCCGCGCCACGAAGATGTCGGGCGTCACGGCCTGCACGCGCTCGCCGCCGAAGCGCAGGCCGGGCTTGGGATCGTAACCCCTGAGCTCGCGGATCATATCCGCCATGTCCTCGTCATCGACGCCGCACATGCGCTGGAGCTGAGCGATGCGGCCCGACGCCAGCATGTCGAGATTGGCAATCAGCCTTTCCATGCACGGATCGTAGCGATCGGCCTCCTTCGCCTGCAATGCCAGGCATTCGGACAGGCTGCGCGCGCCGACGCCGGTGGGGTCGAAGGTCTGGATGATGGACAGCACATGCTCGACATGGTGGAGCGCGATGCCAAGTCGCTGCGCGACGTCGAGCGGACTGGCGGTCAGATAGCCGGCCTCGTCGATCAGGTCGATCAGATGCGTCGCGATGAAATGATCCTGGCCGGACAGGCAGGCGCCGGCCTGTGCGAGCAGATGATCGACGAGCGAGGGCGCATCCGCCGCCATCGCGTCGAAGTCCGGCCCGTCCTCGCCGAACCCGGCACCGCTCGCGCCGGTCAGCCCCAATCCACCGTCGAGGCTGCTGTCGGCAGCGCTGTCGTGATGGAAGGTTTCCGCGCCATAGTCGACGTCCAGCGGCGCGTCGGCGCCGGCGTCGCCGGTTTCGATCAGCCGGTCGGCGGTGATCGGTTCGTCGCCGAAATCGTCGCCGCCCGAATCGCCGTCACCGTCATAGTCGCCGCCATCGTCCGACGATGCAGCGTCGGGCGAGGCGCGATCGTCGTCGCCTGCCGGCCCACTTTCGAGCAGCGGGTTCTTCTCGATCTCCTCGGCGATGAAGGTCTCGATCTCCAGGTTCGACAGCGCCAGCAGGCGGATCGCCTGTTGAAGCTGCGGCGTCATCACCAGGGACTGGCTCTGGCGGAGGTCGAGGCGGGGGCCGAGCGCCATGGCTAGCAGGCGTGGTTCACAAGAGGAGGCTCACAGGGGGAGGCTCACAGGGAGGGGCTCATAGGGCGAAACCTTCGCCCAGATAGAGACGCCGGACATTCTCGTCGGCGACCAGCGCTTCCGGAGAGCCAGCGAACAGCACGCGCCCATCATAGATGATGCAGGCGCGATCGACGATGTCGAGCGTCTCGCGAACATTGTGATCGGTGATGAGCACGCCGATATCGCGGCTTTTCAGATCCTTCACCAGATCGCGGATATCGGCGATCGAGATGGGATCGATGCCCGCGAACGGCTCGTCGAGCAGCATGATCGATGGACTGGCGGCCAGCGCGCGCGCGATCTCGCAGCGCCGCCGCTCGCCGCCCGAAAGCGCCATCGCGGGGGCGTCGCGCAGCCGCTGCAGGCCGAATTCGTCGAGAAGCTGGTCCAGCCGTCCGCCGCGTGCGGATTTGTCGGGCTCGGCGAGTTCGAGCACCGCCATGATATTCTGCGAGACAGTGAGCCCACGGAAGATCGACGTTTCCTGTGGCAGATAGCCGAGGCCCAGGATCGCACGGCGATACATGGGCAGGCCGGTAATGTCGTCGCCGTCGAGCAGGATGCGGCCGCTGTCGGGCTTCACCAGCCCCATGATCGAATAGAAGCAGGTCGTCTTGCCCGCGCCGTTGGGACCAAGCAGGCCGACCACTTCACCGCGCGCGACCGAAAGCGACACGTCGGAAAGAACACTGCGCTTGTCATAGGCCTTGGCGATCGAAACCACCGCAAGGCCGTTGGTGACCGCGCGCGCGGCCTCCGCGGTCATCGGCGATTCCATCGTCGCTGCGTCGTCCATGCCCGTTCCTTCCGGCAAACCCAGAACCTGATCCGCTTCAATGCGCGCGGAGAGTTACCAAGATGCGACGTCCTCGCCAATTGGCAAGATTCATGCATGACTAAATTTGTCGTGCTTTGCCGTCGAACCGGCGAAAGGGCTCAGTTCGTCTTGCGTTCCGGCACGGTGAAACGGCCGGTCACGCGTCCGCCGGCGCCGCTCGTCGCATTGCCGCCGCCGCCCACCGCGCTGCCGTCGATCACCGAGCGCCCGCTGTTGAGGTCGATGACCAGCCGGCCGCCATTCACCCGGTTGGCGCCCTGTTCCAGCGTGACGCCGCCGACCATGGTGATCAGCCGCCGGTTGAGGTCGTAGATGGCGACGCTGCCGCGCGCGGTTTCGCTCGCGGTGCGCACCGTCACGCCACCCGATGCATCGAGCCGCTGGATATCGACGCCGCTTCCGCTTCCGCCGCCGCTATTGGCATAAGCGACGGTCAGCCGCGCAGCGTCGAGCGTCATCCCGCCCTGACGAACGCGGACATTGCCCGAAAACACCGCCCGATCGGACCGGTCCTGCACTTCGATGCGATCGGCCTCTACGTCGACCGGGCCACTGGCATTGTGGTTGCGCAGCGCCTGGCCGATCGCCGGCCCGCCGAAGGTCGCGGCGGCGATCGCGGTGGCCGCCAGCGTGCCAAGGAAAATGGTGCGCATGGTCTTCATCCTATTTCACCCCTCCCTGCACGATCCGCATCCGCACGCGGCCGTCGAGCGTGACGGTGCGGTTGGGCAGATCGGCGCGCAACTGTCCGGCCTGGAAGGTGCCGAGCCGCATCTTGCCCTCCACCGGGCCGGTGCTCGTCACCTGCCGGCTCTTCAGATCGACCGCGACGTTGGAGGTTTCAAGCTGATATCCGTCGGCCGCCGCGAAATGCACCGGGCCGTCGACCGCCACTGTCTCGCGATTCATGTCGTATCGGCCCTGATCGGCGTTGAAGGTGGCCGGCCCGTCGGGAAGCTTGATCGATGCCGATAGCCTGGACAAGTTCACCACCGGATCGCGCGAGGTCTTCTGCACGGCCGAACCGGCGGTGAGGGAGAAAGGCTGCCCCTTGCTGTCCTCGCCGCGATATGTGGCCTGGGTCACCCGCATCCGCTCCTTGGCGATCTCCACCTTGTCCTTGGCCAGCACGAAGCTGATGTCGCCGCGCACGGCGAGCGGAGCGATCGCCAGGAACGCCGCGAGCACACCGATCGCGCTGGGCAGCAGCCAGCCGAGGAAACCGATCAGCCGATCATGCGATCCGCCGGGCGCCGCCCAAATCTGGCGTTGTCCGCGGACGCGATCGGCGATTTCAGACATGGGCGAAGATGTCGATCTCGGGCCAGCCCTCCAGGTCGAGGGCGGCCCGGTGCGGCAGGAAGTCGAAACAGGCCTGCGCCAGCGCGGTGCGGCCCTCGCGCGCGAGCCGGATGTCGAGCTCCGCCTTCAGCCGGTGCAGATACCGGACGTCGGACGCCGCATAGTCGCGCTGGGCGTCGTTGAGTTCGGGGCCGCCCCAGTCGGAGCTTTGCTGCTGCTTCGAGATGTCGGTCTGGAGGATCTCCTTGACCAGCTCCTTCAGCCCGTGGCGGTCGGTATAGGTGCGTATCAGCCGCGACGCGGTCTTGGTGCAATAGACCGGTGCCGCGACGACATGCAGATAGTGCTGGATCGCCGCCAGGTCGAAACGCGCGAAATGATAAAGCTTGAGCCGCGCCGGATCGGCAAGCACCGCGCGAAGATTCGGCGCGGCATAATCGCTGCCCGGCGCGAATCGGACGAGATGCTCGTCACCGCCGCCATCTGAGATCTGCAACAGGCACAGCCGGTCGCGCGGCGTGATCAGGCCCATCGTTTCCGTATCGACCGCGACGGGGCCGTCTGCCAGCACGCCGGCGGGCAGGTCTTCTTCGTGGAAATGCACAGTCATGGCGCGGCCTTACGCGTTTCCGCGCGGCGGCTCAATCGGCCTTGATAAGGCGTGCGCCGATCAGTCCTGCGCAGGGGGGCGGGCTTTTCGCGCCTGCGCGCGGCGCGCGGCGATGTTAAGCGTCTCGACCAGCGCGGAGAATGCCATCGCCGCATAGATATAGCCCTTGGGCACATGGACGCCGAAACCATCGGCGATCAGCACCGCGCCGATCATCAACAGGAAGCCGAGCGCCAGCATCACGA
The DNA here is from genome assembly GCF_057809675.1 of Sphingomonas sp. FG14. Lineage (NCBI taxonomy): Bacteria > Pseudomonadati > Pseudomonadota > Alphaproteobacteria > Sphingomonadales > Sphingomonadaceae > Sphingomonas > Sphingomonas sp. FG14. Next base: position 53,687 of record NZ_JBMDKK010000010.1, read on the forward strand.
CGGTGGGGTTGCGGTTGATGAACTCGGCCAGCGGATCGGCGGCGAGCAGCATCACGCCGACCGCGAAGATGACGGCGACATACATGATCTGGACATGCTCGGTCATGCCGACCGCGGTGAGGATCGAATCGATCGAGAACACCATGTCGAGCAGCAGGATCTGAACGATCGCCGAGGTGAAGGTGAGCTGTGCCACCTGCTTCTTGTCGAGCACGCTGTCGTCAGACGGAACAGGATCCATCGAATGATGGATTTCCTTGGTCGCCTTCCACAGCAGGAAAAGTCCGCCGGCGATCAGGATGAGGTCGCGCCACGAGAATTGCGTTTCGAACGAGGGTTCGCCGTGCGATCCGATCGGTCCGACCAGGCCGAGATCGAAGACCGGAGCGGTCAGCCCGACGATCCAGGCGATCATCGACAGCAGCGCCAGCCGCATGATCAGCGCCAGCGCGATGCCGATTCGCCGCGCTTTCTGGCGCGTCGCTTCTGGCAGCTTGTTCGACAGGATCGAAATGAAGATCAGGTTGTCGATGCCCAGCACCACTTCCATCACCACGAGCGTGACAAGCGCTGCCCAAGCGGCCGGATCGGAGAGAAGTGCTGAGATTTCGGTCATGATCGCCAGCCATCGCATGCTCTGCGCGATGGCCGCAAGGGGCGATGTGGACGCTATCACATTGGCAAGATGAAATATGTCGCAGTGTTGTGTTTTTTGCTTTATGACGAATCATGGCGTGTCATATTTTCGCGCCCAGATTTCTGTGTCCGTCGCCCGGCGCCGAGCTTCTGATTAGAATGGGGCGAACCGGGAAAGACCAACAGGGCATGAGTTTCGATAGAGGACGCCGCGGCGAGCGCGGTGGTCGTGGCAGGGATAAGCGCGACGGTTTCGGCGACGACAGCTTCGGTGGCTACGAGGATCGCGGTCGCTTTGGCGGCGGCGGTGATCGCTTCGGCGGCGGCGGCTTCGGTGGTGGTGATCGCTTCGGCGGCGGCGGCGGCGGCGGTGGCGGCGATCGCTTCGGCGGCGGCGGTGGCTTCGGTGGCCCGCGCGGCGGCGGTGGCGGCTTCGGCGGCGGCGGCGGTCGCGGCGGCATGCCCGCCCAGGTGATCGGCGAAGGCACCGGTATCGTCAAATTCTTCAACGGTCAGAAGGGCTTCGGCTTCATCGTCCGTGACGATGGCGGCGAAGACGTGTTCGTTCATATCAGCGCGGTCGAACAGGCCGGCCTGACCGGCCTGGCCGAAGGCCAGCCGCTGGGCTTCACGCTGGTCGATCGTGGCGGTCGCATTTCGGCGACAGATCTGAAGATCGAAGGTGAGCCGCTTCCGGTGCAGGATCGTGGCGCTGCTGCGCCTCGCGCCGCTGGCCCCGGTGGTGCGGGCGGACCGCAGCGCCAGCTGACCGGTGAGCGTGCATCGGGCACGGTCAAGTTCTTCAATGCAATGAAGGGCTTCGGCTTCATCCAGCGTGACGACGGCCAGCCGGATGCGTTCGTCCATATCTCGGCGGTCGAGCGTGCGGGTATGAGCAACCTGAACGAAGGCGACCGTCTCGATTTCGACATCGAGGTCGATCGTCGCGGCAAGTTCGCTGCGGTCAACCTCCAGTCCAAGCACGACTGACCGGTTCGCGCTACGGCTAATGAAATAACCCCTTCCGCCGTGCGGGAGGGGTTTTTCGTATCGGTCGCCGCGCATGACGGCTTGCAATTCGGTGGCAGGCAAGTGAGGTTCGTCACATAGAACAGATATGGGTCGCGCTAGGCCGGAGCATCGTGCGGAGAAGTGGGAATCGGTTTTCCGCGAAAACGATGCGACCACGAATACCTGCAGCGGGCGGCACGACTCCCATATCGCGCCGCCCGCTGCACGCCGATAACGGTAAAGGGAAGCGCGAAAATGGACAGCCCGAACAATCCGAACATTCCGAATCTGATGCCGGAGCGCGCAGCGCTCATCGAACGCACCAAGGCGATCCTGCTTCAGCCCAAGGCGGAATGGGAACGCATCGATACCGAGCCCATGACCGTCGCCGGCATCTATCGCGCGCATGTGATCCCGCTCGCCGCGATCCCGGCCGTGTGCACAGCCATCGGCAGTCTGGTGTTGGGCCATTCCATGTTCGGCATCACCTATCGGCCGTCGGTGGCCGGGGCGGTGACGGGCGCGGCGGTCAGCTATGCGCTGACTCTGCTTGGCGTCTATGTGCTGGCGGTGATCATCGACGCGCTCGCGCCCAACTTCAACGCGACGCCCAATCGCATCCAGGCGTTCAAGGTCGCCGCCTATTCATGGACCGCGTCCTGGGTGGCCGGCATATTCGGTCTTATCCCTGCACTCGCCTGGCTTTCCCTGCTCGGCATCTACGGATTGTTTCTGCTCTATCTTGGTCTGCCGCGCCTGATGAAGGCGCCGGAGGAGAAGGCGCTCGGCTATACGGCGCTGACCGTGGTCGCCGCGATCGTGCTGGCGATTGTCGCCAGCGCGATCACCGCGCCGGTGGTGGCGATGTTCGCACGCACCGCGCCTGCGGGGCAGCTCGAAGGCAAGCTCGCGGTCCCCGGCGTCGGCTCGGTCGATCTCGGCAAGCTCGAAGCCGCGTCGAAGAAGATGGAGGCGGCCGCCAACCAGCTCAACCAGGTCGGCACGCCAGGTAACGGCGCCGCGATCGCGCTGCCGGCGGATCAACTCCAGGCGCTGTTGCCGGCCGCCCTGCCGGGCTATGGCCGCACCGAGATCGCAAGTTCGTCGGGCAGCGCCGCCGGCGTCGGCGGTTCGCATGCCGAGGCGCGCTATACGGCCGGAGAGGGCAATATCCGGCTCGAACTGACCGATATGGCCGCGGTCGGCGCGCTCGCGGCATTGGGCAGCGCGCTCAACGTCCAGTCGAGCCGCCAGACCGAAACCGGCTATGAAAAGACCCAGACGATCGACGGCCGCATGGTCAGCGAAGAATGGGACGGTCAGTCCAAGAGCGGCAAGTTCAGCGTGGTCGTGGCCAACCGCTTTCTCGTCGAAGCGCGCGGCGACAATGTCGATATGAATGCGATCAAGGGCGCGGTGATGGCGGTCGGCATCGACCGGCTGGAAGGTTTGGCGAAGCAATAATACGCGATCTCGAAGATGCTCATGCATCCTCGATCGGAAGCAGCCAAGGATCAGTCGCGCAGGGCGGCGATCCGGGCGTCGATATGGCGGCGCTCGACCGTGTTGGCGGTTCGGATGGCTGCCTGTCGAAGCGCCGCGATCGCATCTTCGGTTCGGCCGGTTCGGGCGAGCAGTTCGCCGCGCACGAGCGCGAGCCGGGCATGATCGCCAAGCCTGTCGTCGAGCCCCTCGAGCAATGCGAGTCCAGCCGCCGGATGGACCGCTTCGGCGACCGCGACGGCACGGTTGAGGCGCACGACCGGAGATCCAGTCAATGCCTCAAGGCGTGCATAGTGTGCGGCGATCGCCGGCCAATTCGATCCTTCGGTGCCGCAATGCGAAGCCGCGATCAGCGCTTGCAGCCGATAGGGGCCATCAGCGGCCGGTGCCGCGATCAGTGTGTCCGCAGCCGCGATCTCGTCGTGCCTCCACAGGTTCCGATCCTGATTCTTGAGCAGGACAAGCGCGCCGTCGCCGTCCACGCGCGCGAAACGGCGTGCATGCTGGAACAACATAAGAGCGAGCAGCGCCGCGACCTCGCCGTCGCCCGGTATCAGCATATGGAGCAGGCGGCCCAGCCGGATCGCTTCCTCGGCCAGCGCGGTGCGGATCAGGGCTATGCCCGCCGAGCCGGCATAGCCCTCGGTGAACAGCAGATAGATCACCGCCAGAACGCCGTCCCGTCGTTCCGCGCGTTCGGCGGGCTCGGGTTCGCGAAAAGGGATGCGCGCGGCGGCGATCTTGCGCTTCGCGCGCGTGAGGCGCGCGGCCATGCTGGGCTCGGCGACCAGGAAGAGCCGCGCGATCTCCGGCGTGGCGAGCCCCACGACCAGCCGCAGCGTCAACGCCACCTGCGCTTCCCGCGCCAATGCGGGATGGCAGCAGGTGAAGATCAGCGCCAGCCGCTCGTCGGGCAGAGTGTCGGGATCCACGGTATCCATGCATCCGTCCTCTGCGTCGATCACCAGCCGCCGCCGGGCATCGCTGGCGGTGGCGCGACGGCGCAGCCGGTCGATCGCCTTGCGGATCGCCGCGCGCATCAGCCATGCGGAGGGGCGCTCGGGAACGCCGCCAACGCCCCAGGCCCGCGCCGCCGAAGCGAAGGCATCCGCCAGCGCGTCCTCTGCCAGATCGAGATCGTCGAAGCGGCGCGCAAGCAATGCGAGCAAACGTGCCCAGTCCGCCCGATAGGCCGCTTCGATTTCCCGCGCGGCGTTCAGGGCGTGCCGCAATGGTTGACGACCGGCCGAACCTCGACCGTGCCCGACAGCATCCTGGCGAAGCCCAGCGCCTCGTCGAGATCCGCGGCCTCGATCAGGTAGAAGCCGCCCAGATGTTCGACAGTTTCAGCAAAGGGGCCGTCAGTGACGATGCTCTGGCCGTTCGTCGTGCGCACCGTCGTCGCGGTCGCGGTGAGATCGAGTTCCTCTCCGGCGAGATGGCGTGAACCCAGCGCCTCACCGAGTCGGCCATGCTCGGCGAAGATCGCGGTCATCTCGTCCGGGCTGGCATTCGCCCAGTCCGATTCCTTGCCGTAGATCAGCAGCGCATATTTCATCGTCGGTCCTCCTCATGGATCATGAAACCGTATCGCCGTGTGCGCGGCAATCCGGTTTCACGCCCCATGACGCGCGGCATTTCACCGAATCGACAGGCTGGCCGAAAAAATCATGTGATCATCGCCGTCAGCGTGCTGATCCGGTCGGCTTCCTCGGCGGGCTTGTCGGTGCGGATGCGCGCGATCCGGGGAAAACGCATCGCGACCCCGGATTTGTGCCGCTTGGAGGCGTGGATCGAATCGAACGCCACTTCCAGCACCAGCGTCTTCTCCACCTCGCGCACCGGGCCGAAGCGGTTGACGGTGTGCTGGCGGACGAAGCGGTCCAGCCATTTCAGCTCCTCATCTGTGAAACCGAAATAGGCCTTGCCGACCGGCAGCAATTCGCCCGCATCGGTCCAGCAGCCGAACGTATAGTCGGAATAGAAGCTGGATCGTTTGCCCGAGCCGCGCTGGGCATACATCATCACGCAATCGGCGATCAGCGGGTCGCGCTTCCATTTGTACCACAGCCCCACGCGGCGGCCGGCGACATAGGCGCTGTCGCGGCGCTTGAGCATCACCCCTTCGATCGCGGCATCGCGGGCGCCGGCACGGATCTGCGCGAGCGCCTCGAAACTGTCGGCGTCTATCACGCGCGAAAGGTCGAACCTGCCGGGCGCGAGCCTTGCCACAAAGGCTTCGAGACGGATGCGGCGATCCTGCCAGGGCAAGGCGCGTATGTCCTCGGTTCCGTCGATCAACATGTCGTAGAGGCGGACAAAGGCGGGATAATCGGCCAGCATCCGCGCGGAAACCTGCTTGCGCCCGAGCCGCTGCTGGAGCGCATTGAAGCTTGCCGCTTCCCCGCCCTGGGCATCGCCCTTCACCAACAGTTCGCCGTCGAGCACGCCGTCCGCATCGAAATCGGCCGCCACCTCGGGAAAGCTGTGGGTGATGTCGTCGCCCGCGCGGCTGTAGAGCCGGATCTGGCCCGCGACGCGGACGATCTGCACGCGGATGCCGTCCCATTTCCATTCGGCTGCATAGTCATCGAGCGAGACCGCCGTGTCGTCCAGCGGATGAGCCAGCATGAAGGGGCGGAAGACCGGAACGTCCGCAGCGGTCGGTTGCTCGCCTCGGCCCTCCGCCCAGTCGAACAGTGGGGCATAGGGCGGGCGGATGCCGTGCCACACTTCCTCTACCGCATCGACGTCGAGGCCGAAGCCCTGCGCGAGCGCGGTCTTGGCCAATCGGGCGGACACGCCGATGCGCAATGCGCCGGTCGCCATTTTGAGCAGAGCGAAGCGCTCCTCGGGATTCAACCGGTCGAGCAGATCGGCGAGTACCGCCGGCGCATCCGATCGCGACAATGTGGAGAGCTGATCGACGATGCCACTCAGGCTGAGATCGACCTCGCCCGCAGGCGATGCCGGCGGATCGGGCCAGATCAGCGAGACCGTCTCCGCCGAATCACCGACATAGTCCCGGCTCATCCGGAACAGCACCGGATCGACGCGAGCATCGACCATCGCGCGGATGATTGCCGGCTTCACCGCAGGCAGATCGAGATCGCCGGTGAGCGCCGCCATCGCCCAACCGCGGTCGGGGTCGGGCGTAGCGATCAGATAGTCGGCGATAAGCTTGAGCTTGGCGTTGCGCGAACGCGTGTAGATCAAGCGATCGAGGAGCGCGGCGAAGGCGTGCATTATCGCTCAGACTAGGCGGGATCGTCCGGCGGCGCCATCACCTCGCGCGCGCCGGTTCAGGTAACTTTCTTCACGGCCGTGAGGCCGAGGACCAGGAAGATCAGGAAGACGGCAATGGCGACGAAGAACAGGATTTTGGCGATTCCGACGAACGCGCCGCCGACCCCGCCGAAGCCGAGCGCGCCGAGAACGAGGCCCGCGATGAGGAATATTAGGGCAGCCTTGAGCATTTTCCGTCTCCTTTCGGTGCAGACATGATCAACAAATTGCCTCGGCCGGCGGTTCCGTTAGGACGCGGCGGTGATGAAACTCCGTCTTGCCCTGATCTTGTCGTCCCTGGTCGGAATCGGGTTGATCGCGTCCGGCTATTGGCAGGCGACACGCGATCCGATCATGCGCTCCACCTATGTGTCGCTGCCTGGCTGGCCGGTGGGGCAGCCGCCTATCCGGGCCGTGCTGATGTCGGATCTCCATGTCGCCGGGCCGGACATGCCACCCGAACGGCTCGCGCGGATCGTTGGGCAGGTGAACGCGCTTTCCCCCGATATCGTGATGATCGCGGGCGATCTGGTGAGCGACAAACCCTTCGCCACGCGGCACTATGCCGTCGAAGCGGCGGTGGCGCCGTTTCGCGGGTTGCGTGCGCCGCTGGGCGCGATCGCCGTGCTCGGGAATCACGATCATGCACGCGACACCGCCGCCTTCCGCCGCGCGATACCCGCAACGGGCGTCACCTTGCTCACCAACCAGGCCGTCCGGCGCGGGCCGTTGACGATCGGCGGGATCGACGATGAGATCACGCGCAATGCCGATGTGGCGAAGACGATGCGCGCGATGGACGCGTTGTCCGGACCACGACTGGTGCTCAGCCATAGCCCGGACATTGTTCCGCTACTCCCCGAGCGTATCCCCCTGGTGCTGGCCGGGCACACCCATTGCGGACAGATTCGCTTGCCGTTGATCGGCCGCATCTCCACGGCATCGCGCCATGGTGAACGCTATGCCTGCGGCCGGATCGAGGAAGCAGGGCGCACGATCATGGTGACGGCTGGCCTCGGCACCAGCGTCGTGCCGCTACGCTACGGCGTGCCTCCCGATCTCTGGATCGTCACGCTCGGCCCATGAAGGTGAGTCAGCCGAACAGATCGAGCAGCGCCCAGATGCCGAGGATCGCGAAGATCGTGGCGGCGGCGATGCGGATAGCGGCCATCGGCAGGACGCGGGTGATGCGATCGCCCAGGAAGACGGCGGGCACATTCGCGATCATCATACCCAATGTCGTGCCCATCGCGACCAGGGTCACCGCCTGATATTGCGCGCCGAGCGCGACGGTCGCGATCTGCGTCTTATCGCCCATCTCGGCGAAGAAGAAGGCGATGGTGGTGGTCAGGAACGCGCCATAGCCGGATTTGGGCTCGGCTTCCTCCTCGTCGATCGAATCGGGCACCAGTGTCCATGCCGCCATTGCGATGAATCCGAGCGCCACCGCCATGCGGAACCAATAGCCATCGAGCAGGCCGGCGATGGCGGCGCCGGCCCATGCCGCCAGCGCATGATTGATGATGGTAGCGGCCAGGATGCCGGCGACGATCGGCCATGGCCGGCGGAACCGGCAGGCGAGCACGATGGCGAGCAGCATGGTCTTGTCGCCGATCTCGGCAAAGGCGACCAGCAGCGTCGAGGAAAGCAGGACTTCCATGGAAACGAGACTCCGGCCGGACGGAAGGCACTACCAACGACGCATGACCACCCCGCCCGGCATGTGCGGAGGTCAGGCGTCATCGGTCTTGCCGATCCCAGCCCAGGCTGGGATTCGCCGCGCCATGGCCTCTCGGCCAAGTATGTTGACACGGCATCCGCGCTTTCGCCCGATGGGCTGGCGCGGCCGGCTACTCCCCGGATGACCGGGAGGCTCTATAATGAGACGGGCGGACCGTCAACGGCCCGCCCCATCTGGTGCTTCAATCGGAAGTGCGGAATCAGGTCCGGCTGGCTTCGAACAGGAACCAGGCGCGCTGCTCGGCCTGGTCGGTCCAGTCGTCGAGAATGCCCGAGGTCGCGTTGTCCTTGGCCTCGTCAACAATGTCCTTGGCCTCGCGCAGGCTGGCGACCAGGGCCAGATTGTCCTCGCGAAGTTCGGCCAGCATGTTCGCGGCCGAAACGAACTCCGCGTCATTGTCCTTGATCGACTGGCGACGGGCAATGTCGCCGATCGAACGCAACGTGGTGTTGCCGGTCTTGCGCACGCGTTCAGCGATCTCGTCGGTGGTGGCCAGGATCTGCGTCGCCTGTTCATCGAGCATCAGGTGATAGTCGCGGAAATGCGGACCCGAGACGTGCCAGTGGAAATTCTTGGTCTTGATATACAACGCATAGCTGTCGGCGAGGATACCGTTCAGCGCGTCCGCGACGGTCTTCGCGGCGTTGCTGCCGATGTCGGTGGGTGTCTTGAGTTTCGCTTTGCCGCCCTTGGCCATGATATCCTCCTTGGATGTCCAATTTCGAGTCGGAAGCATAACGAAAGAGCGGACAAAAAGTCGCAGCTCTTTTGGTATAAGCGCCCGGAAAAATTCGCTTTCGGTGATCGATTATATCGATCGATGGCGAATCTTTATGGCGTGCGGTTGCTGAGGTAGAGGCTGTCGTTCCAGGCCGGAGAACCCCATGACCGATTTTCCCATCGACGATGTGCGTGCCCAGTTTCCCGCACTGGCGGCGCAAGAGCCCGGTGATGCACGCATCTATCTGGACGGACCCGGCGGAACGCAGATCTGCGCACCCGCGCTCGCGGCGATGGTGCGGCATCTGGAGGCGGGAACGGCGAATAGCGGTGGCGCTTTTCGAACCTCGGTCGAAACCGATGCGATGAGCGAGGCGGCGCACGCCGCGATGGCCGACCTGCTCGGCGGTTCGCCCGACGAGATCGCCTTCGGCCCCAATATGACGTCGCTGACCTTCTCCGTATCGCGGGCCTTGTCGCGCGATTGGCGTGAAGGCGACGAACTCGTCGTCACGCGGCTCGATCACGACGCCAATGTCTCGCCATGGCTGATGGTCGCACAGGATCGCGGAATGACGGTGCGCTGGATCGATTTCGATCCGGAAACGGGGCAGCTCGAGATAGATGCGCTGCCAGAGATGTTGGGGCCGCGCACGCGGCTCGTGGCGATTGGCGGCGCAAGCAACGCCATCGGCACGCTCAACGATGTCGGCGCGATCGTAAGGATCGTGCGTGCGCATTGCGAAGCGCTGGTCTTCGTCGATGCGGTCCAGTCGGTGCCGCATATCGCGACCGACGTGCGCGCGCTCGACTGCGATCTGCTTGTCTGCTCGCCCTATAAATTCTTCGGGCCGCATCAGGGTGTGCTGTGGGGCAAGGACGACGTTCTCGAGCGCCTCCACGCCTATAAGGTGCGCCCGGCGTCGATCCGGCCGTCGGCGCGGCGCTTCGAGACCGGAACACCCTCGTTCGAGGGGCAGGCGGCGGTGTCGGGGACCATCGACTATCTCGAAGCGCTGGGCGCCCGCTTCGCGCCGGACGCCACCACGCGCGGCGCGCGCCTGCGTGCCGCGATGCTCGGCTGCCATGCCTATGAGGACATGTTGGGCGAGCGCCTGTTGGCCGGGCTCGGCACGATCGACGGGTTGAAACTGTGGGGGCCGCAGACCGTGAAGGGGCGCGTGCCGACCTTCGGCGTCACCATCGCCGGCCATGATCCGCATGCGCTGTCCGAAGCCCTGGCCCAGTGCAATATTTTCGCGTGGGCGGGCAATTTCTACGCGGTGGAAGCGGTGGCCCGGTTCGGCCTCGCCGAAAGCGGTGGTCTGCTTCGCCTTGGGCTATGCCACTATAATACGGCTGACGAGGTCGATCGTGTCATCGACATGTTGGCGCATATCGTCAGACCAGCTGGAGCGCGTTGACCGCAGCGATCGCGCCCAGCAGCAGGAACAGCGCGGCGCCAACGCGGCGGAGCACGCCAAGCGGTAGCGCGTCGAGCGCGGTGCGTCCTCCAGCCACCGCGAGCGCGCTCATCGCGAACACGCCAGCCGCCGTGCCCGCCGCGGTCAGCACCGGCATGCCGGTGCGCGTCGCGATCGCGAAGGTGAGGAACTGCGTCTTGTCCCCCAGTTCGGCGATGCCGAAGGCGGCGAAACTGGTCAGGAAGGCGCCGATCCGCCAGCCTTCGAGCCCCGGTGCGGGCCTGGCCTTGAGCATCATGGTGACGCCGGCTGAAACCAGCGCGAATGCCAGCATCAATGTCGTCGCCTCGCGGGTGAGCATCGCGCTGACCGCGATGCCGGCAGCACTGGCGATCGCGGCGTTGACGATCGCCGCCAGCGCGATCCCCGCGAGCACGGCACCGCCCTGATCGCGAAATCGGAGCGCCAGCGCGAGCGCGAGCCACTGGGTCTTGTCGCCCAGCTCGGCCAGCGCGGCCGCGAGCAAGGCGGACAGCAGGGCTTCCATCGATCAGCCGATTGGGTTCAGCCGGCCATGCGGACGTTGATCGCGGCGAGATAGATCGCGCCGGCCTCGGCATCGAGCCGTTCGCAGCCGACGGCATCGCGCATGGTGTCGAGCCAGGGCAGCACCATCGCGCCACGCCCGGCATCGGCCAGCGCCGCTTCCAGTCCGCGCGCGAGCTGCACCAGCGGATCGAGGCCGTGGTCGAGAGCGGTACGGCGGATATCGTCCACCCCGTTGCAGAGTTGATCGAGCGTCAGATGCGGAAGCTCATTCGCGATCCGGTCTATCCGGTCGCACAATCCTCCGCGCACCTGCATCATGGCTTCGACGGCGATGCCCATTTTGGCCCCCTGTTCCCGCTTTGGAAACAGGATGCGCCAGCATGGTTAAATATTGGTTGCAGTCGTTTCTCGCGGGTTATTTCCCATCTGCATAGGCCATCACCAGATCGTGGAGATAGTCGCGGCCAACCATCACCGACTTCACTTCCATCCGCTCGTTCAGGCCGTGCGCGCCATTGCCGTCCGGGTCGCCCCAGGGGCCGGGCACGCCATAGACGGGAATGCCGATCGCGCCGAGGAAGATGCCGTCGGTTCCGCCCGTGGACATCACGGGCACGACGGGCACGCCGGGGAAATATTTGGCGGCGAGCTTCGTCGCCGGCCCCATGATCTTCGGATCGAGCGGCGGCGGCACGGCGGCGGGCCGGATCGGCGGAACCACGGTGACCGTCATCTTGGGATTCCCGATCACGGAAACGAGCGCGGCCCGCGTCTCCTCGATCGAACGGCCGGGGAAGATGCGGCAGTTGATGTTCGCGCCGGCGCGTTGCGGCAGCGCGTTGTTGGCATGGCCGCCATCGATCAGCGTCGCGACGCACGTGGTGCGCAGCATCGAATGATAGACGCGGTCCTTCGATACGATGGCGTCAGCCGCCTTGTCGTCGGGATTGGCGGCGATCGCGAGCAGCGCAGCCCCTTCCTCGCCGCCCTTCGCCTTGCCGACCGCCTGGAAATAGGCGCGGGTGGTGTCGGTCAACTGCGCCGGGAATTCATAGGCGCGGATCTTCGCCAGCGCGTCCGCCAGATCGTAGATCGCATTGTCGCGTACCGGGATCGAGCTGTGGCCGCCGGGATTGGTTGCCTCGATGCGGAAATTCTGCACTGCCTTTTCGCCGACCTGCATCGATTGGCTGACGAGCTTGCCCTTGCCGTCGCTGTCGCCGCCGCCGCCTTCGTTCAGCGCGAACTCGGCCGCGATCAGCTCGGGTCGGTTCTGCGCCAGCCATTGCGCGCCGTTGAATGCGTAGGTGGTTTCCTCGCCGCAGGTGAGCGCGACCTTGATCGTGCGTTTCGGCTTATATCCGCTTTCCTTGAAGCGGATCATGCTGTCGGTCCACATCGCCGCCATCGCCTTGTCGTCGGCGGTGCCGCGTGCGTAATAATAGCCGTTCTCCTCGACCATCACGAAGGGATCGCGCGTCCAGTCCTCGCGCTTGGCCTCCACCACGTCGATATGCGCGAGCAGCAGCATCGGCTTCAGTCTGGGATCGCTGCCTTTCAGCACGGCGACCAGCCCACCCTCCTTGGGATGCTCGGGTGTCGCGAACAGCGTGATGTCCTGATCGGTGTAACCCGCCGCCTTGAGCCGCGCCGCCATCTTCTCCGCCGCGAGCGTGCAGCTTCCCACGGACAGCGTCGTATTGGTCTCGACCAGCTCCTTGTAGAGGTCGCGGAACTTCACCTGATCGGGGCGAAGCGTGCCCTGTGCGGCGAGTGGCTGGGTGGAAAGGGCAAGACCAAGGCAGGACAGGACAAAAGCGCGCATCGCGGACCCCCGTGAACGGAAGGCGCGACTAGATCGCAGATTCGCGGGTAGCGCAATCGTTCAATCGGGGCGCATCGCCTGCGCCGCCAGCGCTTCGGCTTCGACCAGCAATTCGTCGTCGACGGTGCCTTGCGGCACATGTTCGCGCCCGATCATGACGAGCACGGGCACCGCCAGCGGCGTCACGCGCGGCAGGTCGATATGGACCATCGCGTCCTCCGCGCCCTCAAGCAGATCGGCCAGCCGCCCGACATCGGTAACGCGCGCGCGCGCGTCCTCCCAAGCGGCGCGCAGCAGCAGATGATCGGGCTCATAGCGGCGCAGCACGTCGTAGATCAGGTCGGTGGAGAAGGTGACCTGCTTGCCCGTCTTCTTCTTGCCGGGATGCTGGCGTTCGACGAGTCCCCCGATCACCGCAACCTCGCGAAAGGCGCGTTTCAGCAGGTGCGATCCCTGCACCCATTCGACGAACTCGTCCTCCAATATGTCGGGGGAGAAAAGCGGCGCGGGGTCGGTGACGGGCTCGAGTCCGAAGGTGGCGAAGGCATAGTCGTTGGCGACGAAACCGATCGGCTTGAGCCCCAGCGTCTCCATGCGTTTGGTGACGAGCATGCCCAGCGACTGGTGGGCGTTCCAGCCCGCGAAGCTGTAGGCGACCATGTAATGCCGCCCTTCATGCGGGAAGGTTTCGATCAGCAGTTGATCGGGGCCGGGCAGGATCGATCGATGATCCTGCACCTCCAGCCATTCGCGGACATCGTCGGGAAAGCGGCTCCATGCGCCGCGATCATGCAGGAAACCGCGCACGCGGCGCGCGAGATTGGTCGACAGCGCCATGCGTGCGCCCATATAGCTCGGCACCCGCGCCGATCTGGTGGTCGCGCGGACGATCAGGTCGGTTGTGTCCATGCGCTCGACTTGCAGGCTGAGGCCCGCGAAGAAGAAGGTGTCGCCGGGCGAGAGGGTCGAGGCGAAATATTCCTCGACCGAGCCCAGCTTGCGACCGTTCTTGAAGCGGACGTCCAGCGTTTCGGCATCGACGATGATGCCGGCGTTCAAGCGATGTTGCTTGACGAAATTGGGATGTGAGACCCGCCACAGCCCGTCATGGCCATGCGTCAGACGCTTGAATCGGTCATAGGCGCGTAGCGCATAGCCGCCGTCCGCGATGAAGCCGAGCACGCGCGTGAAGGTCGCTTCGTCGAGCGCCGAATAGGGGAGGGCTGAACGGACTTCGTCGAGCATCGCAGCCTGGTCGAACGGCGCGGCGCAGGCGCAGGCCATGATGTGCTGGGCCAGCACGTCGAGCGCGCCGGGGCGGAAGATGTCGGGATCGAGCTCACCGGCGTCGACCGCGTCAAGCGCCGCGCGCGCCTCCAGATATTCGAAGCGATTGCCGGGCACGAGCACTGCTTCAGACGGTTCGTCGAGCCGGTGGTTGGCGCGGCCGATCCGCTGGAGCAGCCGCGACGACCCCTTGGGCGCACCCATCTGGACGACGCAATCGACATCGCCCCAGTCGACGCCGAGGTCGAGGCTGGCGGTGGCCACCAGCGCGCGCAGCTTGCCGTCGGCCATCGCCGCTTCCACCTTGCGCCGCGCTTCGCGGGCCAGGCTGCCGTGATGGATGCCGATCGGCAGCTTCAGCTCATTGGCCTTCCACAGATCCTGGAAGATCAGTTCGGCCAGGCTGCGCGTGTTGCAGAAGACGAGCGTGGTCTTGTGCGTCTCGATCTCCGCCATCACCTGCGGCGCCGCATAGCGCCCCGAATGGCCGGACCATGGCACGCGGCCCTCCGGCAGCAGGATCGAGATGTCGGGTTCGGCGCCGGGTTCGCCGATCACCTTCTCGACCATGTCGATATCGCCATGCGGCGCCAGCCAGGCGCGATAGCCGTCGGGATCCGCGACCGTCGCGGACAGGGCGACACGGCGGAAACCCGGCGCCAACCTTTGCAGTCGCGACAGCGAGAGCGAGAGCAGGTCGCCGCGCTTGGTGGTGGCGAAGGCGTGGACCTCGTCGATCACCACCGTCTTCAGCCCTTCGAACATCAGCATGCTGTCCGGGTAGGACAGTAACAGGCTCAGCGATTCGGGCGTGGTCAGCAGGATCTGGGGCGGGCGCACGCGCTGACGCGCCTTGCGGTCCGATGGGGTGTCGCCGGTCCGCGTCTCGACGCGGATATCGAGTCCCATTTCCGCTATCGGCGTCAGCAGATTGCGCTGTACGTCCACCGCAAGTGCCTTGAGCGGCGAGATGTAAAGCGTGTGCAGCCCGTCGACCGGCGCCTCGATCAGATCGGCCAGGGTCGGCAGAAAGCCGGACAAGGTCTTGCCCGCGCCGGTCGGCGCGACGAGCATCGCGTGGCGGCCGGCCCGGGCGGCTTCCAGCATGTCGCGCTGGTGGCGGCGCGGGGCCCAGCCCCGTTCGGCGAACCAGCGCTCCAGGATGGCGGGCAGGCGCGTCACGCCGCGTGCCGTTCGGGGCCGGCGGCAAAGGGGCGGGAACTTTCGGCCATCCCGTCCTATATAGGGCGCATGGCCAGACTCGGTAGCTGGATCGCGCCGCACCCACACGGCATACATATCCCGGCGGCGGATGTCTGGGTCGATCCGTCACGTCCGGTCGCGCATGCGCTGATCACCCATGGCCATGCCGATCATGCGCGCGGCGGTCATGGCCAGGTCTGGGCGACGCCGGAGACGCTGGCGATCATGGAATGCCGCTATGGCCCGCAACATGGCATTCCCGTGCAATATGGCGAGACGCTGATCCTGGGCGATATCGGGGTCGGCTTCGTACCGGCGGGCCATGTGCTGGGGTCGGCCCAGATCGTCCTCGATCATGCCGGGGAACGCATCGTGGTCTCGGGTGATTACAAGCGCCGCCCAGATCCGACCTGCGCGCGTTTCGAGCCCGTGGCATGCGACGTCTTCATCACCGAGGCTACCTTCGGCCTGCCGGTGTTCCGGCATCCTGAAACCCATGACGAGATCGACAAGCTGCTTGCGGCGCTCCGCACCAATCCCGATCGCTGCGTACTGGTGGGCGCCTATGCGCTGGGCAAGGCGCAGCGCGTGATCGCCGAGCTAAGGGCATTGGGGCATGCTGATCCGATTTACATCCATGGCGCGCTCCAGCGGCTGTGCGACCTTTACGTCGAACATGGCGTGGAACTGGGCGACCTGCGCCCCTCGACCGACGCGACGAAGGACGAGATGAAGGGAGCGATCGTGCTGGCGCCGCCCTCGGCGCTCAACGATCGCTGGTCGCGGCGCCTACCCGATCCGATCACCGCGATGGCCTCGGGCTGGATGCGCGTGCGTCAGCGCGCGGTGCAGCGCAATGTCGAGTTGCCGATCATCCTGTCCGACCATGCCGATTGGGACGAACTGACCCAGACTCTGATCGAGATCGCGCCGAAGGAAGTGTGGGTGACGCACGGCCGGGAGGATGCGCTCGTCCATTGGTGCGAAACCCGCCAGATCAAGGCGCGGGCGCTCGATCTGGCGGGCTATGAAGACGAGGATGATTGACGGGGATCAGAAGCGCTTGTTCAGCCCGATGCCGATCGTGCGGGGGCGATTGGCGTAATAATTCACGTCCGACGTCGCGAAATTGCTGTTGGCGAAAACAAAGCTTCGCGATGTCTTGAAGCGCGCATCGAACAGATTGTCCGCGAAGATCCGGGCGCTCCAGCTCTCCCCTTCCAGGCGCAGCGAAAGGCTGGACAGCCAATAGCCGGCGATCGGCAGATATTGCCGATTGACGCTTGTCGACGGAACCAGCGAGCCGGCTGTTGTGCCGCGCACGGGCTGGAAGCGGCCGAAATCGGCATAGCTGCCGCTGGTATAGCTGGTCAGCCAGTTCATTCCGGCTTTCAGGCCATCACCGAGTTCTGCGCTGTAGTCCGCCATCAATGACAGCGCGTGGCGCGGCACCAGCGGCATCCGTTCGCCCTTGAAGCCGATCCGTTCGATCGACTCGGTCAATTTGGCGTCGGTATAGCTATAGCCCAGGTTGAACGAGAGGCCGCGCATCAGGACGTCGCGCGCATTCAGTTCGATCTCGACGCCCTGCGAGACCGCCTTGCCGGCATTGCCCTGATAGGAGAAGCCGATCGGGGTGCGGACCGTGGTCTGGATGTCGGACCAGTCGATCCTGAACAGCGCCGAACTCACATAGATCCGGTTCTGCGCGAAGGAGAATTTGCCACCCAGTTCATAGCTGATCAGGTCGTCCGAGTTGAACTGATATCCTTCGGGTGGAACGCCGGTATTGGGGGTCAGGCGGTTGAAGCCGCCGGGCCGGAATCCTTGCGCGATCGTCGCGTAGATCAAGCCGGCGCCGAGCTTGTATGAGGTGTTGAAGCGCCAGACGGTGCCCTTCTCATGGTTGCTGCCATAGGAGAATTCGTCCGCATAGGGCACGGTGCGCGCCAGCCCGTTCGCGTCGCGCGCATTGCGGCCGAACCATTGGTCGATCGCGTAGAATTCGCCATTGCCGCGCACGTCGAAATAGCGCCCGCCGACGGAAGCCTGCCAGGCGTCGGTGAACTGGTATTTGAGTTCTCCGAACACCGCATATTGCCGCGAACGATCGGTATAGGCGTAGTTATATTCCTTGTCGTCGTTGATCCTGGCGCCGATGATGTTCTGCTCGAACGCAGCTTGTCCCGGGAACGGGATGGGCACGAATTCCTGGTCGTTCTCGCCGGTGCGTTCCTTGTTGTAATAGCCGCCGATGATCCAGTTGAACGGGCCGTCCGACGCCGAGACCAGCCGGATTTCCTGCGTGAAGGCGTGCGATCGTGCACGGCGCACCGAATATTCGGTGAATTCGGGGATGTCGCCGGGATCCAGGAAGCTGCCGAAGATCGAATCGCGGATGCCGAAAGTGCCATCGTTCGAGGAATCGTGCTTCTCGTCGATATAGGATGAGCTCGACGTCAGCTTGGCCCAGCCGAAATCATAAGCGAGCGTGAGATTGGCGAGCTGCGCCCGATAGCGGGTGATGCCCGGGTGGATATAGTCGACGGTCAGCCGGGGCTGGCTTTCACGCTGCAGGACGGATTCGCCGTAGCGCGCGGTCTGGCGATAATAGGTGAGGCTGACTTCCAGGTCGTCGACCGGCTTCATGAGCACGGCGATGCGGCCGGATGTCGTCCGGTCGTCGTTCACGTTCTTGGCCCCCGTCCGGACATTGTCGATAAAGCCGTCATTGTCGAAGCGGCCGAGGTTCGCGCGGATCGCGATCCAGTCGTTGACGGGCACATTGATCATGCCGGTCAGATTGTAATTGGCGCCGCCATGGCGCGTCGTCGAGAGCTCGCCGCCGACGCTGCCCTCGAATTTCGTGGTGTCGGGCTTTTTCGAGATGTAGCGGAGCGTGCCGCCGATCGCGCCGCCGCCGAACAGCGTGCCCTGGGGGCCGCGCAACACCTCGACGCGCTCGATGTCGAGCAGCTTCAGGTCCAGCGGGGTGCCGCGATAGGGCATGTCGACCTGCACTTCGTCGACATAGACCGTCGTTGTCGGCGCGAGGCCCGCCTCACTGCCCGTCCTGAGGCCGCGCAGCACCAGCTTGGCGCCGCCCGAGGGGCCGTAATCGTTCATCGAGAGACCGGGCACGGTGCGCGCGAAATCGGTGAGATCGATCGCGCCGGTCTTCTCCAGCGTGTCCGCCGAGATCGCCTGGATATTGAACGGCACGTCGCGCACCGTTTCGGATCTGCGGGTCGCGGTGACGACGATCTCGTCGACGGCCTGAGCTGCGTCGTTCGTCGCGCCGCTCTGGCCGGGGTTGGCGCGTTCCTGCGCGAATCCCGGGCTCGCCGTCACGACGATCGACGCCGCCGATGCCAGTGCCGCCGCGATCGCCCGCTGAATGTTCCGCCCGTTTCTCATGCTCTCTCCCCTTTTTCGCTGCCGGGGCCTGCCCGGTCTGTTCGAATCCTGTCAGCGCGGATAATTAGGGTATAAATATACCATCATGTCAATATGTGATAGTTATGTAACATTGAGCTCACGGGCGCCGGGCAGGCGGGCTTCCTCCCCAACCAATCAGGCTCTAGGACTCGTGAAGATCAGAAATCCGGGGAGAGACGATCCGTGGAAGGTGAAACCGATACGTCCCGCGATCTGTTGCAGCGGCTTGAAGACAGCCTGGACGGCTTCACGCCCGCCGAACGGACGATCGCCAATTTCATCCTCACCAATCGCGGCGGCATCGCGTTCGAAACCGCCAATTCGATCGCCGACAAGCTGGAGGTGAGCGCGATCACCGTCGGGCGGTTCTCACGGAAGATGGGCTATCGCCACTTCAAGGATCTGAAGGCGGGGCTGCGCACCACCATGTCGGGCGTGCCCTGGCTGGTCGGCGATCAGGTGACCGAGTTCGTCGGCGCGCGCGGCGAGAGCAACCGCACCAAGCGCAGCCTGGAGCTTGAGTTGGCCGGCATCATCGAAGCTTATGGCCTGGCTGAAAGCGAGACCTGGAAGGAGATCGTGAAATTGTTGGCGCACAGCCGGCACGTGCACGTCGCCGGCTTCCAGACCGAGCGCGGCGTCGCGATCACGCTGGCGCATCTGCTGCAATATGCGCGCGACGGCGTCAGCATCGTCGACATGACCGCTGGAAATTATCACGAGATCTTCGCGGGCGATCCCGATGGCCGCTGTCTCGTGCTGGTCGATATGCGCCGCTATTCCGAACAGGCCTATGACCTGGCAGCCAGGGCGGACCGCGACGGCATTCCCGTCGTGATGCTCACCGACAAATTCTGCGACTGGATCCGCAAGTTCACAAGCCACGTCATCGCGGTGTCGACCGAGGTCGAGCTGTTCTGGAGCTCTCAGGTCTCGCTCGGCTGCGTCGTCAACCTGCTCGTCAACGACGTGATCGGCGAACTGGGCGCGCCGGTGGAGGAGCGGCTGGAACGTCTGTCGGAACTCTACCAATCCTATACCGGCCATGTCGGCAGCCCGGCGGCGCGCAGGGCTGGCAAGTCCTGATCACGCTCGTGCCTTCCGCCTCTGGCCGTAGAGCCAATAGACCGCGACTCCTATCGCCAGCCATATGACGAGCCGGACCCAGGTATCCAGCGGCAGGCTCCACATCAGATACAGGCAGGCGACGATGCTGAGCAGCGGCGTCCAGGGGTAGAAGGGCACCCGGAACGGGCGCGCAACATCCGGCTCGCGCCGTCGCAGGACGATCACGCTTGCCGCCACCATCACGAACGCGAACAACGTGCCCATCGAGATAAGCTCGCTGAGCAGGCTCAGCGGCAACACGCCCGCTGCGATCGAAGCGATCGCGCCGGTCACCAGCGTTCCGGCGAAGGGAATGTGCGATCGCGCGCGCACCCGCGTGAACGCCGCCGGCAACAGGCCGTCACGCCCCATCGCATAGAAGATGCGGACCTGGCCGAGGATGCTGACGAGCAGCACCGAGACCAATCCGGCGATCGCGACGAAACCCACGATCACCTTGGTCCAGGCGAGCCCCGGCCCGGCGGCGTTGAGCGCGACATAGACGGGATCGGGAACGTCGAGCAGGCGATAGCTGACCAGCCCGGTGATCACGAGCCCGACCAGCGCGTAGAGTAAAGTCGTGATGCCGACCGAGGCGAGCAGGGCACGGGGAACGGTGCGCTGCGGATCGCGAACATCCTGGGCCAGCGTGGAAACCGCGTCGAAACCGACATAGGCGAAGAACAGCACGCCCGCGCCCTGCATGACGCCCGACCAGCCGAACCGGCCGAACACGCCTTCATTGGGCGGAACGAAGGGCGACCAGTTGGCCTGATCGACGAACGCGAAGCCGGTCAGCACGACGAGCAGCATCGCGCCGATCTTGGCGACGACGATCAGCGTGTTGATCCGCGCCGAGAATTCGGTGCCGCGCAGTAGCAGCGCGGTGCAGAAGATCGTCAACAGCACCGCCGGCAGATCGACGATCGCTCCCGTCGCCACCAGATGACGGTCGGCCGAGATCGTGAAAGGCGCCTGCGCGAACACCGCCGGAATCCCCAGCCCGATATCGTGCAGCACCGACTGGGTATAGGCCGACCAGCCGATCGCGACGAGCGCGCCGGCGAAGAGATATTCGAGCACCAGGCACCAGCCCACCGACCAGGCGGCCGCCTCCCCCATCGAGGCATAGGTGTAGGAATAGGCGCTGCCCGCCACCGGCATCATCGCAGCGAGTTCGGCATAGCATAGCCCGGCAAGCAGGCAGACGCCGCTCGCGATCAGGAAGGACAGCGCGACCGCCGGCCCAGAATGCTGCGCGGCGACCGTGCCCGTCAGGATGAAGATGCCCGCGCCGACGGTGCTGCCGACGCCGAAGCAGATCAGCGCGAACAGCCCGATATCGGATGACAGCTTTGTATCTTTTCTGTCCGTGCTCGCCTGAAGGGCGGCGACGGTCTTGCGTGCGAACGGAGTCATGCGCGTTTCGCCCCGCAATCGCAGGCATGTGATCGGCGGGGCGGGGGTGGGTTGGGCAGGCTTTTCAAGCTCGGTCTCCAGCGCGTCGACACCAGTCGATCAGTGATGTTAATTTTATGTCAGTTGACTTCTAGAGTGATATTTATAACTATCAAGCCGTTCGCTGAAGTGCGGACGATTTGTGCCCATTCGCAGCAGGAAAGACCGCATCGAGATGATCATCCCCGGAAAATATCTGTTGTTCCTGGGCGATGTCGCCGATCGGCTCGACGCGAAGACGGCGTGCGGGCTGCTCGATTGGGCGCCGGAGCGGTGCGCCGGCCAGTGGCGGCTGCCTTCCTGCGGCGTCGATCTGGGCCTGGAGGACATGGGCTTCGATCAGGCGCGCGCTGCCGGGGCGCAAACGCTGGTGATCGGCGTGACACCTTTTGGCGGCGCCATCGCGGATACATGGATCGCCCCGATCACGGCCGCGCTCGATGCCGGTCTCAATGTCGCAAGCGGCATGCACAGGCGGCTCGGCAGCGTTCCGGAGATCGCCGCCGCAGCGGAGCGATCGGGCGCGTCGCTGTTCGACGTCCGCGTTCCGGGCCGCTCCTTTCCCGTCGGCACCGGCCGGAAGCGCACCGGCCGGCGGATGCTGATGGTCGGCACCGATTGCGCGGTGGGCAAGAAATATACGGCACTCGCCATCGCGCGCGCGATGGCGGAAAGCGGCAGGAAGGCCACCTTCCGCGCCACCGGACAGACCGGCATATTGATCGCGGGCGAGGGTGTTCCGATCGACGCGATCGTGTCCGATTTCATCGCGGGCGCGGCGGAGAGCCTGTCGCCCGACAATGATGCCGATCATTGGGACGTGATCGAGGGCCAGGGCTCGCTGTTCCATCCCGCCTATGCGGGCGTGGCGCTTGGCCTGCTCCACGGTTCGCAGCCCGACGCGATCATCCTCTGCCACGCGGCGGGCCGCACGCATGTTGACGGCTATCCCGATTTCCTGTTGCCTGAACTGGCCGAATGCATCGAAGCCAATCTGGATCTGGCGCGGCGCACCAATCCGGCGGTCCGTTGCGCGGGCATCAGCGTCAATACCTCGGCGCTGCCTGCGGAAGCCCGGGCCGGCCATTTACAGGCCATCGCCGATCGTTTCGGGCTACCCTGTTTCGATCCCGTGGCGACCGGGGCTGACGCGCTCGTCGCGCATGTCGCCGCCACCTTCGACTAGGCGTTTCCATGGACATCGCGGTTCGCGTCGAAACCTGGCCTCTGATCCATCCGTTCCGCATCACGGGATGGACCTATGACGCGCTCGACCTCGTCGTCGTGACCGTTCGGGATGGGGAGCATGAGGGTCGTGGTGAAGCCGCCGGGGTCGATTATCTCGGCGAAACACCGGCAGGCATCGCCGACACGATCGCGTCGATACGCGACGTCTTTCGCGAGGGCGTGGATCGCTTGCGTCTGCAATCGCTGCTGCCGATCGGCGGCGCACGCAATGCACTCGATTGTGCGCTATGGGATCTGGAGGCCGCGCGCTCGGGACGGTCCGCCTGGCAGATGGCCGGCATCACCACACCCACGCCTTGCCTCACCACCTGGACGATCGGCGCGGAACCGCCGGATGTCGTGGCCGAGCGGGCATCGGCCTATGCTCACGCGCGCGCGCTGAAACTCAAGCTGACGGGCGATGGGCTCGATGCCGATCGTGTCCGCGCCGCTCGTGCGGTGCGCTCCGACGTCTGGCTGGGCGTAGACGGCAATCAGGGTTTTTCACGCGAAGCGCTCGAACGCCTGATGCCGGTGCTGCTCGACGCCGAAGTCGCCTTGATCGAGCAACCGCTGCCGATCGATCGAGACGTCGATCTCGATGACTTCGTTTCGCCCATCCCGATCGCGGCCGACGAAAGCGTTCAGGGGCTGAGCGACATCCCGACGCTCTCGCCCGGCTTTTCCGTGATCAACATCAAGCTCGACAAATGCGGCGGACTGACCGAGGCGCTGGCGATGGTGGAAGTGGCGCGCGCGCGCGGGCTGCAGGTGATGGTCGGCAACATGCTCGGCACCTCGCTCGCCATGGCGCCCGCCTTCATCGTTGGCCAGCTTTGCGACATCGTCGACCTCGACGGGCCGGTGCTGTTCACCGCCGATCGTGAGCCGCGCGCCGATTATCGCGACGGCATGATCTGGTGTTCCGACGACATATGGGGCGGCGTCCGCAACCAAGAGCCGGCGGCATGACGCACGGCAATCGCATCGACGATATGAAAACATCATGAGGGGAGAGACGATGTTCAGCCTGGCCAAGACCTTCTGCGCGATGGCGGCGCTTTGCACGGCGGCGCCGGCGCTCGCCGCGCCCGATCCGGTAACCTTCAGGAAACAGCTCGATACGTTCATCGAGCAGGAGATGCGCCAGGAAAAAGTGCCCGGCGTCTCGATCGCGGTGTTGCGCAAGGGCGAGGTCGTCGTGGCCAAGGGCTATGGCCAGGCCGATGTCGAGAATAATGTTCCGGTGACCACCGAAACCATCTTCCAGTCGGGATCGGTCGGCAAGATGTTCACCGCCGCGGCGGTGATGACGCAGGTCGAGCAGGGCAGGATGAGCCTGGACGACCTTGTCTCCAAATATCTGCCCGATGTGCCGGCAAGCTGGGGGGCTATGACCATCCGCCATCTCCTGACGCACACTTCGGGCGTGGCCAATTACGGCCGCGATTTCGATTACCGGCGCGATTATAGCGATGACGAACTGGTCAAGATCGCCGCCGCCATGCCGCTCGATTTCGCGCCCGGCGCGCGCTGGAACTACAGCAACACCGGCTATGCGCTGCTCGGCATTCTCGTGAAGAAGGCGACGGGCAAATCCTATCTGGAGGTTCTCGACACCGAAGTCTTCAAGCCGCTCGGAATGAAGACGGCGCGGGGGATCAGCGACGGCGATATCGTGATGCATCGCGCCTCAGGCTACCAGTTGGACGGCGGCGTCCTGAAGAATCAGGATTTCGTGTCGCCGACGATGAATTCGACGGCGGACGGATCGCTCTATTTCTCGCTCGACGACATGATCGCCTGGGCGCGCGGCGTCGAACAGGGCAAGGTGCTGAGCGCGGCAAGCTGGAAGCAGGTCTATACGCCCGCGCGGCTCAACAGCGGCAAGCCTTACCCCTATGGTTTCGCGTGGCGCCTGGATAGCGCCGCCGGCAAGCCGCGCTATCATCATGGCGGCGCCTGGCAGGGATTCCGCACCTATTATTCGCGTTATCTGGGGGACGATCTGTCGATCGTGCTGCTGACCAATTCGGCCGAAACCGACCTCGACGCCTTTGTGGACGGTATCGCGAAACTCTGGGATCCGGCGCTGGTGGCGCCCGCTCCACGCCCCAAGGCCGAACCCGACACCGCCCGCCGCGTCACCGCGCTGATCGAAACCGCGCGCACGGGTGCGCTGCGTCAGCAGGATGTTCCGCTTGTCGGGGGCGAAATGCTCGCGATGATGAATCCGCATTTCGCCAAGCTGATGAAGCCGCTTGGGGCGCTGACGAAGCTCGAACTGGTGGAGCGCGAGGAGCTGGGTGACGATATCAGCTACACCTTCGATGCCGGTTTCGGCGATCGCAGGATGAAGGTGCGGTACGCCGTGGCGCCGGGCAACCAGGTGTCATCCTTCTTCATCTCCGAATAACCCGCGCGACAAAAGGACGGAATGGCCATGGCTATCGAACAGACTCAGGCGCCCCGATCTTTCCGGACGGGCGGTTGGCGGACATTGTTGCGCGGCGCATGCGGCCCGATCCTGGCCGCCGCCGCGATGACGGTCTCGACGGCCGCGATCGCGCAATCGACGCTGATCACCGGTGCGCAGGTCGTCGACGGCACCGGTGCGCCGGCGCGTTCCGCGTCGGTCCGCATCGAAGGCGGCAGGATCGTCGCGGTGGGCGATCTCGCGCCGCGCAAGGGTGAGCAGGTGGTCGATGGCGTCGGGCAGGTGCTGTCGCCGGGCTTTATCGATACACACAGCCATCATGATCACGGGCTGTTCGAGCAACCGGATGCGGTGCCGGTGACCAGCCAGGGCGTCACGACGATCATCGTCGGGCAGGACGGCGGATCGGAACTGCCGCTGACCCCGCTGTTCGACAAGATGAAGAAGACGCCGGTCGCGGTGAATATCGGCACCTATATCGGCCATAACTCCGTTCGTGCCGCCGTGCTGGGCAAGGATTTCAAGCGCGTCGCCACCCCGGCGGAGATCGAGCGCATGCGCGCGCAGGTGCGTCAGGGCATGGAGGCCGGCGCGATCGGCCTGTCGACCGGGCTCGAATATGATCCGGGCATCTATGCCAGCAAGGACGAGGTGCTGACGCTCGCCAAGGAAGCCGCGCGTTTCGGCGGGCGCTATATCAGCCACATGCGCAGCGAGGATCAGTTCATCTGGGCCGCGCTCGACGAGATCATCAATATCGGCCGCGTCACCGGCATGCCCGTGCAGGTCTCGCACATGAAGCTCGCGATGACCGATTGGTGGGGGCAGGCGGATCGTTTCCTTGGCATCATGGATCGCGCGCGCGCCACGGGCGTCGATATCACCGGCGACGTCTATCCCTATGAATATTGGCAATCGACGCTGACGGTCATGTTCCCCAAACGCGATTTCACCAATCGAGAAAGCGCCGAATTCGCGCTGAAGCATCTGGCGCCGCCGGAAGGGCTGATGCTCTCCGAATTCAGCCCGGACCGAAGCCTGGTCGGCAAGACGGTCGCCCAGATCGCGGCGCAGCGCGGCGTGGATCCGGCCGTCGCGCTGATGCAGTTGATCGCAGAATCGCAGGTGCCGGGTGCGCGCGAGATGGTGATCGGCACCAGCATGCGTGGCGACGATATCGCGAAGCTCATCGCCTGGCCGCATGCCAATATCTGCAGCGACGGCATGCTGGGGGATCTCCACCCGCGCGGCATCGGATCATTTCCCCGTGTGCTGCGCCGCTATGTGCGCGAGGAGAAGATCCTGACGCTGGAACAGGCGATCAATCGGATGACCGGGGCGACGGCCCAGCATATGGGCATCACCGATCGCGGCGTCATCCGCCCCGGCGCGCGTGCCGACCTCGTCCTGTTCGATGCCGCCCGGATCGCCGATCGTGCGACCAGCGAGACTCCGTCCGCGCTGTCGGTCGGCATATCGCGCGTCTGGGTCAATGGCGGCCTGGTGCTGAAGGACGGTCAGGCGACGGGCGTCCATTCCGGGCAACCCGTTCTAAGGAGCGGCGCACCGGCGAAGAAAGCGGCGCGCGCGCGATCGGGGCGGTAATCCGTTAGACCCAGGGGCGTTCGCGGAACCATTTGGTGACGATATGCTTGACGCCCGCGGTCACGGGCAGTCCGGCATGGATGCTGTCCATATTGGGGGCGCCGTCCGCTCCCATATTGTTCCAGGCGAGCAGCATGCCCTTGCGCGGCGAGACGGCGATGCCGGCCATCGGGAACTGCGTCTCGCCGCCGCCCTCGGGCTCGTTGAGATAGATCATCGCGGTCCAGCTCCGCTGTCCGCCATGCTTTTCCTGTTCCGGCCAATAGGGCTGGCTGACATGGAAGAAGTCGTGATGCGCCTTGAACTGCTGACCCGGTTCATAACGCTGGCCTTGCAGCGTTTCGCCATGGCTGGGGTCGATTCCCAGCAATGCGCAGATGCGGTTGTCGATGGCGATGACGCCGGGGTCCCAGCGATAGAGATCGCCGCTCGAACTCGTGCGGTTGCCGGCCTCCTGCCCATAGAGGAATTGGGAGGAGGGCCGGCTGCTCGCGTCGATCAGGCCGATCAGGAAGCCGCATTCGGCATCGTCGAGGAAGTTCTGCCGGGCGAACAGCTCCACGCCGGAGACCGGAATCTTCTGGACCTCCGGCGTCGCGGCGAGCCGCGCGCCCGCTGCAACGCCGATCGCGGCCAGCGCGGGCGAGGCGGGGCCGCCGAACGTGGTGCGCATTGCGCTCAGACGTCGAGATTGGCGACGTTGAGCGCGTTCTCCTGGATGAACTCGCGCCGTGGCTCGACGACGTCGCCCATCAGTCGCGTGAAGATCTCGTCGGCCATGTCGGCCTGCGCGATCTCGACCTTCAGAAGCGAACGGTTCTGCGGATCCAGTGTCGTTTCCCAGAGTTGTTCCGCGTTCATTTCGCCCAGCCCCTTGTAGCGCTGGATCGAAAGCCCCTTGCGGCCGGCGGCCAGGATCGCTTCGAGCAGGTCGGACGGCCGCGTGACCGCCACACCCTTCGTGTCGGCGACGGGCGTTTCCTCCTCGCCCTCGCCTTCGCCCGCTTCCTGCTGAGCGGCAGCGCCCTTGGGCAGCGTCACCAGCTTGGCGATACCGGCGTAGCTCTCCCGCTGCTCTTCGATCAGTGCGTGGAGACGGCGCGCCTCCTGACTGGAAAGGAAGGCGGCCTCGATGATGTGATGATCTGTGACGCCGCGCCACATGCGCTGCAGGTGATAGCCGCCTTCGGCGCTGAGGCCGGCCGACCAGCGCGCTTCGGGATCGGCGCGATCCAGCCATTGCGCGACGCGGTTGAGCGCTTCGCTGCGCTGGCCCGGCTCAAGCGCTGGATCGAGCGCGCCGACCAGCGCCAGCGCCTCGATAATGCTCGAATCATAGCGGCGCGGCACATAGCGCATCAGGCTGCGCATCCGCCGTGCATGATCGGCCAGCGACTTGAGATCCTCGCCGAAGCGCACGCCGCCCGACGTTTCAAGCCGGGTCGAGCCCACGCCGGCCTCGACCAGATAATTGTCGAGCGCGGTATCGTCCTTCACATAGACTTCGCTGCGGCCGCGCGCGACCTTGTACAGCGGCGGCTGTGCGATGAAGAGGTGCCCGGCTTCGATGATCTCGGGCATCTGGCGGTAGAAGAAGGTCAGCAGCAGCGTGCGGATATGCGCGCCATCGACGTCTGCGTCGGTCATGATGACGATCTTGTGGTAGCGCAGCTTCTCGAGGTTGAAGTCGTCGCGCCCGATGCCCGTGCCCAGCGCCTGGATCATCGTGCCGATCTCCTTGGAGGAGAGCATGCGATCGAAGCGTGCGCGCTCGACATTCAGGATCTTGCCCTTGAGCGGCAGGATCGCCTGGACGTTGCGGTCGCGGCCCTGCTTGGCCGATCCGCCTGCCGAGTCACCCTCGACCAGGAACAGTTCGGACTTGGCGGGATCGCGCTCCTGGCAGTCGGCGAGCTTGCCGGGCAGCGATGCGATGTCCATCACGCCCTTGCGCCGGGTCAGCTCGCGCGCGCGCTTGGCGGCCTCGCGCGCGGCGGCGGCGTCGATCACCTTCTGGACGATCGAGCGGGCGTTGGCAGGGTTCTCCTCCAGCCACTCGGCCATCTTGTCGGCGAGCAGGCTTTCGAGCGGCTGGCGCACTTCGGAGGAAACCAGCTTGTCCTTGGTCTGCGAGCTGAACTTGGGATCGGGCAGCTTGACCGAGACGATCGCGGTCAGCCCCTCGCGCATGTCGTCGCCGGTCAGCGAGACCTTTTCCTTCTTCAGCAGGCCGGACTTCTCCGCATAGCCGTTGAGTGTGCGCGTCAGCGCCGCACGGAAGGCGGCAAGGTGCGTGCCGCCATCGCGCTGCGGGATGTTGTTGGTGAAGCAGAGGACGTTTTCGTAATAGCTGTCGTTCCACTCCAGCGCGACATCGATGCCGATATCGTCGCGCTGGCCGGTGATCGCGATCGGCTCCGGGAACAGCGCGGTCTTGGCGCGGTCGAGATATTTGACGAAGGCGGCGATGCCGCCCTCATAATAGAGCTCGTGCTCCACCCGCTCCTCGTGTCGTGCATCGGCCAGGATCAGCCGGACGCCCGAATTGAGGAAAGCGAGCTCGCGATAGCGATGTTCGAGCTTCTCGAAATCGAATTCGGTGATCTTGAAGGTGGCGGGGCTCGGGAAGAAGGTGACCTTGGTGCCCTTCTTCCCGTTCGCCGGGCCGACAACCTTGAGCGGCGCCACGGCATCGCCGAACGCGAAGCGCATGTAATGTTCTTCATTGTCGCGCCAGATGGTGAGATCGAGCCATTCGGAAAGCGCGTTCACCACCGAGACGCCCACGCCGTGCAGGCCGCCGGAGACCTTGTAGGCATTGTCGTCCGACGTGTTCTCGAACTTTCCGCCGGCATGGAGCTGGGTCATGATGACCTCGGCCGCCGACACGCCTTCCTCCGGGTGGATGCCCGTCGGAATGCCGCGGCCATTATCCTCGACCGATACCGAGCCGTCGGCGTTGAGGGTGATGCGGATCAGGTCGCAATGGCCGGCCAGCGCCTCGTCGATCGCGTTATCGGAAACCTCGAACACCATGTGGTGAAGGCCCGATCCATCGTCGGTATCGCCGATATACATGCCCGGCCGCTTGCGGACCGCATCCAGCCCTTTCAGGACCTTGATGGAGTCGGCGCCATAGGCGTTCTGATTGCTGGTCTGGGAAGGTTCTTCGTTCATGCCGATTCTATAGCGAAGGGTCGGGCGAAGCCCAAGGAAAAGCGACTGCCGATGATGTTGGGAGCTAGATGGATATAATCATTCCATCAGCGATTTTGAAGGCCGAAGCGGAGTTCGGGAGCCCGGTGAACAATGCATCCTCGGTCCCCGTCATCCAGACTTGCCCGCCGGCATCCGCCAGCCTTTCGAACAGCGCGGCGCGGCGGCTCGGGTCGAGGTGCGCGGCCACCTCGTCGAGCAGCAACACCGGGCGCCGGCCGGCGCGTTCCGCGACAAGATCGGCATGGGCTAGCACGATGCCCAGCAGCAGCGCCTTCTGCTCGCCGGTCGAGCAGCGTTCGGCCGGCTGGTTCTTGCCGAGATGGGTGACGATCAGGTCCTGGCGATGCGGCCCGGTCAGCGCGCGGCCGGCTGCCGCGTCGCGCGCGCGCCATGCCGCGAGGTCGCCGGGCACGCCGCCTTCGATGGCGAGTCCCGCGCGCGCGAATGGTCCTTCGGGCACATCCGCCAGCCGCATGCCAAGCGCGGCCACGGTCTCGATCCTGGCCTCAGCCACGGCGGCGCCATGTTCGGCCATCTGCGCCTCGAGCGCGGTGAGCCAGCCGGTATCGGGCCGTGTCTCGCCGGTCAGCAGCTTGGTGCGCGCGCGCATCGCCGCTTCGTAACGCGTGGTCTGAACGGCGTGACCCGGATGAAGGGCAAGCACCAGCCGGTCGAGAAAGCGACGGCGATTGCCAGCGCCTTCGACGAACAGCCGGTCCATGGCCGGGGTCAGCCACAAGACCGAGAGCCAGTCAGACAAGGCAGTTGCGGCTGCCTGCGCGCCGTTGATGCGCACCTGCCGACGCTCTGGTGTCGTAGCCAGGGTGCCTGTGCCGATCGAGATCGGGTCCTGGTCGTCCGGTGATGATTCGGCGACTTGCGCCGCGACCGCGAAGCCGCCAGAGCCGCCGTCGCGCGCGATTTCTGACAGCGCCGCGCGCCGCAGGCCCCGGCCGGGCGCCAGCAGCGAGACAGCCTCCAGAATATTGGTCTTGCCCGCGCCATTTTCGCCGGTCAGCACGACGAAACCCGGTCCGGGCGTGATCAGCGCATCGGCATATGAGCGGAAGTCGCTCAGCGACAATCGGGTCAGCAGGCTCATGAGAATCCGATCAAAGCAGCACCTTGATCGGCCCCGATTACACCCGCATCGGCATGAGCACGTAGAGCGCGGGCGACTTGTCGTTCTCGCGGATCAGCGTGGGTGCCGCCGCATCGGCCAGGTGGACCTCGACGATATCGCCTTCGATCTGGCCGAGAATGTCGAGCAGATAACGGGCGTTGAAGCCGATCTCGAAACCTTCCGAGACGTAATCGCCCGGAACTTCTTCCGCCGCCGTGCCATTTTCGGGGCTGGTGACCGACAGGGTGATCTTGTCGCGTTCCAGCGCCATCTTGACCGCGCGGGTCTTTTCGGTGGCGATGGTCGCGACGCGATCGACGCCTTCCTCGAAGCTGCGCGGATCGATCTTGAGCATCTTGTCGTTGCCCGTCGGGATCACGCGGCTGTAATCAGGGAAGGTGCCGTCGATCAGCTTGGAGGTCAGCACCGCGCTGCCCAGTCCGAAGCGGATCTTGGTCGGCGACAACGTCACCTCGACCGATCCGTCGACCTCGTCGAGCAGCTTGCGGAGTTCGCCGACGCATTTGCGTGGCACGATCACGTCAGGCATGCCCTCCGCGCCGTCGGGGCGCGCCACGGTGACGCGTGCCAGACGGTGGCCGTCGGTCGCCGCCGCCTTCAGCACCGGCTGTGCCTCGTCGGAGACGTGCAGGAAGATGCCGTTGAGATAATAGCGCGTCTCTTCGGTCGAGATCGCGAAGCGGGTCTTGTCGATGATCTGGCGCAGCGTTTGCGCGGGCAGCTCGAACTTGGTCGGCAGCTCGCCCTCGGCGATCACCGGGAAATCGTCGCGCGGCAGCGTCGAGAGATTGAAGCGTGCGCGGCCGGCGTTGATCTGCATCTTGCCGTCGGCGGCAGCGAGCTCGACCTGGCTGCCCTCGGGCAGCTTGCGTGCGATGTCGAACAGGGTGTGCGCGGACACCGTCGTCGCACCGGCCTGGTCCACCGCGGCCTCGACCGATTCGACGATCTGCAGGTCGAGATCGGTCGCCATCAGCCGGATCGTGCCGTCCGCGCTCGCTTCGAGCAGGACGTTGGACAGAATCGGGATGGTGTTGCGCCGCTCGACCACCGACTGAACGTGGCTGAGGCTTTTCAGCAGCGTTGCGCGTTCGATCGTCGCCTTCATGTCCGTGTTCCCCCGGGCGTACCACTATGGCTGGAGCCGGAGCGCGGAACCGGCTCGGCCAGTCTCCCTCATTAGCAAGAAAAAGGGCCGGAGCAAGCGCCCCGACCCTCTTTTCTCAGGCATGTCGCCGCCGGTTCAGAACCGGACGCCGACACCCGCGAGCGCCTGGTGGCGCTCGACGCCCTGCTCATAGTTCGAGTAGCGATACTCGCCCTTCAGATAGACCCGGTTGCCGAGCGACTGCTCGACGCCCGCACCGACACGGATGCCGTCCAGGTGATTCTTGGCCAGCGTGGTTTCGGTGGTGCCGTTGTCCGAGGTGAACTTGGCATCGGCATTGGTATAGCCTGCCTTCGCATAGAGCAGCGTGCGGCCGCCCACGACGGTGCCGACGCGCGCGCCGGCATAGAGATCACGGCCGGCCTTCAGGCACAGGCGCGGATCGGCGACGGTCTTCGCACCTGAACAGGCGCGGTTGCTCGAATCGCTATACTCGACTTCGGCGCCGATCACGGCGCCACCCATCTGGGCGTCGTAGCCGGCATTGATGCCGTACATGACGTCGTCGCTCTTGCTGCCGCCGCCCTGAACGCGGTCCCAGCCGACTACGCCTTCCACGCGCGGGCCGGTGAACGGTGCATCCTGGGCCATGGCGGGGGTGGCGAAGGCGATCGCGACGAGCGAGGCCAGAACAAGTTTACGCATAATTTCACTCCACTCACTTTGCCCCGAAAGGGCGGGGCAGGTGCTCAGTGCACTATTCCGGGAGAGGTTGCATGAACCTCACATAAACAGCGCCAAGCGTTGCATTTTTGCCACGAACGCGCGATGGCCCTGCCATGGACCGGACGGCACGCTTCTTCATCGCGCGGCATGGCGAAACCGTTTTCAACGCCGCGGCGCGGATGCAGGGCGATCATGTCCATACGCCGCTCACGCGCGCGGGTTTCGCCCAGGCGGACGAGATGGGCGAGGCGCTGAAAGCCTATCTGGATCGGCATCCTGGCTCGCCGCCGACGCTCTGGGCATCGGACGCCGGCCGCGCGCTGCAGACGCTGGCGGTGGTTGCCGAACATATCGGCGCGGACTGGCACCGGACGCGCGTCGATACCCGGTTGCGGGAAATCGATCTCGCCGCATGGGGTGGCCGCGGCTATGCCGATGTGATCGCGGAAGGCGGGCCGTTGCTCGATCCGGCGACGGGGCTGTTCAGCCGCACCGCGCCCGGCGGCGAATGGTATGATCAGATCGCGGCGCGGCTGTCGGCCTGGCTCGCCGATACGCGCGACGAGCCAGGCGATCGGCTGATCATCATGCATGGCCTGTCGTCGCGCGTGCTGCGCGGGGTGATGACCGGGATCGCGCATGATCCCGTGCTCAAGGCTGGCGTCGCTGCTGGTCTCCCCCAGGGATCGATGGTGATGATCGCGGATGGCGCGGAAACTGTGATCCATCGTGGCCGGGGCAGGGCTCCGGCGTGATCCGGGGGGCTGCCGCGCTGGCCGTGATCGCCATCGCGGCGCCGGCGATGGCGCGCGATTCGCTCGGCATCTTCGAAGGCTGGGGCGCCTTCAGGGATGATCGTCCCGCACGCTGCTACGCGATCTCCGAACCTGCGGCGCGCAGCACCGGCGGGCGCTGGCGGCCATTCGCCAGCGTGGCGCACTGGCCGGGCCGCAATGTGCGCGGCCAGCTCCACATCCGGATGAGCCGGACCCGCGCCGCCGATGCGGTCGTGATCCTGACGGTCGGTGATCGCCGCTTCCGCCTGGCATCGGGCGGTGCCGACGCCTGGGCGCCCGATGCGCGCGCCGATGCCGCCATCGTCGCGGCCATGCGCAACGCCACCAGCATGGCGGTCGCCAGCCGAGACGGAAATGGCCGTGCCTTCACCGATGCCTATCGTCTGCGCGGGGCCGCCACCGCGATCGATGCCGCCGCATTGGGCTGCGCCCGCCGCCGCTAGAGCGCTTCCCGAAAAAGTGGGAACCGGTTTTTCGGCCGGGGAGCGCTCAAAATATAGGCATTGCGCAGCTTGCAGTGGAAAATATCGGCGTTTTTCCCTACATGGCGCCGATGAACGCCCCCCAGACCATCACCATGCCGATCCCCGGCCATATCGATCCCGTGCCCGTGCCGCGCCCGAATGTGCCGCGCACCGATGGACGGATCGACCTGGTCGGCCTGTCGCGCGACCAGATCCGGGCCACGCTCGCCGACGCGGGGCTTGATCCCAAACAGGCGAAGCTGCGCGCCAAGCAGCTCTGGCACTGGATCTACAATCGCGGCGCGACCGACTTTTCGGTGATGACCGATATTGCCAAGGCCCAGCATCCCTGGCTTGCCGAACGCTTCGTGATCAGCCGCCCCGAAGTGGTGGAGGCGCAGGTCTCGACCGACGGCACGCGCAAATGGCTGCTCCGCTCGGATGACGGTCAGGACTATGAAATGGTCTTCATCCCCGATGCGGATCGCGGGACGTTGTGCGTGTCGAGCCAGGTCGGCTGTACGCTCAACTGCCGCTTCTGCCATACGGGCACGATGCGGCTGGTGCGTAACCTGATGCCGGGCGAAATCGTCGGGCAGGTGATGCTGGCCCGCGATTCGCTTGGCGAATGGCCGTCGCAGCCCGAAGGGCGAATGCTTACCAACATCGTCATGATGGGTATGGGCGAGCCGCTCTATAATTTCGACGCGGTGCGCGATGCGCTGAAGATCGTCATGGATGGTGACGGTCTGGCGCTGTCGAAGCGGCGGATCACACTGTCCACATCGGGTGTGGTGCCGATGATGGCGCGCGCCGGCGAGGAGATCGGCGTGAACCTGGCGGTATCGCTCCATGCCGTCACCAAGGAGATCCGCGACGAGATCGTGCCGCTCAACCGCAAATACGGGATCGAGGAACTGCTCCAGGCCTGTGCCGACTATCCCGGCGCCAACAATGCGCGGCGGATCACCTTCGAATATGTGATGCTCAAGGACAAGAATGACAGCGACGAGGATGCGCGCGAGCTTGTCCGGCTGATCCGGAAGTTCAAGCTGCCCGCAAAGGTGAACCTGATCCCGTTCAATCCCTGGCCGGGCGCGGCCTATGAATGCTCGACGCCCGAACGGGTGCGGCGCTTCTCCGACATCGTGTTCGAGGCGGGCATTTCCGCGCCGGTGCGCACGCCGCGCGGGCGCGACATCGATGCCGCCTGCGGTCAGCTCAAGACCGCCGCCGAGAAGAAGAGCCGCGCCGAGCTGGACCGGCTGGCAGAGGAAAAGCAGGCGGCGCTTGGCTGATCCCGCCGCCGCGGCGGGGCTTGCACTGTTGGCCGGCCTCGTGGGCGGCGCGATGAACGCGCTCGCCGGCGGCGGCACGTTCGCGACGATGCCGACGCTTATCGCGCTCGGCCTGCCTTCGCCGATCGCCAACGCGACGAGCAATGTCGCGCTCCAGCCCGGGGCGATCGCCAGCGCCTGGGCCTATCGCGACGGACTGGAACCGTTGGGCGGCATCAGCGTCCGCACGCTTGTCGCAATCACCTTTTTCGGTGGGCTGGCCGGCAGCCTGTTGCTGGTCGCCACGCCGACGCGGACCTTCGATATCGTCATACCCTGGCTGTTGCTGCTGGCGACATTGGCCATGGCGTTCGGCAAGCGTGCCTCCAACGCGCTGCACAGCCGCGTCAGGATCGGCACGGGCACGCTGATCGGGGTGCAACTCGCGCTCGGCATCTATGGCGGCTATTTCGGCGGTGGCGTCGGGTTGATGATGATGGCGGCCTGGGGCCTGCTTGCCGGCGTCGAGCCACACCATCTGGCGGCGCCGCGCACGCTGATGCTCGCCATAGCCAACGCCGCCGCGACCGCGATCTTCGTCGTCGCGTCGATGGTCGTGTGGCAGCTCGCCGTGCCGATGCTGATCGGGGCCGTCGTGGGGGGCTATCTCGGCGCGCGCGTCGGGCGGATCCTGCCGCCGCATGTCATTCGCGCCGTCACCCTGTTCGTGACCGCTGCGATGACGGCCGTCTTCTTCTGGCGCGCCTATAGTTGAGCCGGGTTTACAGCCGGATCGTCGGATGGGATTGTCCAACGCATGGCGAGCCTGGCGGAGAGCGAGCGAGATGCGACGGTGCGGCCACCGGCTCCGCATGTGCTTCGCCATCGCCTGTCCACGCGAATCTGGCATTGGACCAATGCGCTTGCCGTCTTCACGCTGCTGATGAGCGGACTGATGATCTTCAATGCGCATCCCCGCCTCTATTGGGGCCAATATGGCGCCAATTGGGATCGCGCCTGGCTGCTGATCGGATCGGACGACACGCGCGGCTATCTCCAGATCGGCAATCGTCGCTGGGATACCACCGGGGTGCTGGGGCGCTGGGAAGACGGGCAGGGCCGGGTGCAGCGCCGTGCCTTTCCGCACTGGGCGACGATTCCCTCCACCTATAATCTCGCCCTGGCGCGCCGCTGGCACCTGAGCTTCGCCTGGCTGTTCGCGTTCGGGCTGCTGGGCTTCATGGTGCGCGCGTTCTGGAACGGCCATGTCCGCCGCGATCTCAGCTTCACGCGCGCGGAGATTGCACCATCGGCGGTCTGGCGCGACGTGAAGGACCATCTGAAGCTGCGCTTCGATCATGGCGGCGGCTATAATATGCTGCAAAAGGCCAGCTATATCGGTGTCATCTTCATGCTGCTGCCGCTGATGATCCTGACCGGGCTCACCATGTCTCCGGGAATGGATGCGGCCTGGCCCTGGCTGCTCGACCTGTTCGGCGGTCGCCAGTCGGCGCGATCGATCCATTTCATCGCGGCGGCGGCACTGGTATTGTTCGTCCTTGTTCATCTGCTGCTGGTGGTGCTCGCGGGACCGCTGCGCGGCATCGCTGGGATGATCACCGGGCGCGTGAGGGCGCGCGGATGAGCGGCATCGTCAGCCGGCGGCGATTGCTGACGAGCGCGGCGCTCGGCGCGGGTGGACTGCTCGCCGGCTGCGATCGGCTCGGCGAGAGCCCGGCGGTCCGCAAGATCCTGTTCTCCGCCGACGCGATGAATCGCCATGCGCAACGGCTGATCACCGATCGCCATGCGCTGGCCCGCGAGTTCGAGGCGGCGGACCTGTCGCCTTTTTTCCGCGGCAACGGCACGCAGAACCCGCAGGGTATCGACTATCGTGCGCATGCGGCCGACAATTTCGCGCGCTGGCGGCTCGAGATTCGCGGATTGGTCGCTCGACCGCAAAGCCTGTCGATGGCGCAAATCCGATCGATGCCGGCGCGCACCCAGATCACGCGCCACGACTGCGTCGAGGGCTGGAGTGCGATCGGCAAATGGACGGGGGTGCCGCTTCACCGGCTGCTCGATCTGGCGGGGTTGCGCGAATCGGCGCGTTACTTGGTCTTCCGCTGCGCGGACGAGATGGGCGGCGGCATCGCCTATTATGAATCGATCGACCTGATCGACGCCTTCCATCCCCAGACGATTCTCGCCTGGGTGCTCAACGACAAGATCCTGCCGATCCGCAACGGCGCTCCACTGCGGCTGCGGGTCGAGCGCCAGCTCGGTTACAAGCACGCCAAATATGTCCAGGCGATCGACGCGGTTTCCAACCTCGACGGAATCGGGCTGGGCAAGGGCGGTTTCTGGGAGGATCGCGCCCAATATGAATGGTATGCCGGCATCTGACCCGCACTTGGCTCGATCACCGCATCGGCCTTGACCCTTCACGCCGCTTTCAGCATTCGGGTTTTCGGGGGATCGACAGCAGGAGGCTTGATGGCTCTGATCGACGTTTTCCTGTCGCGACTGGTGACGCGCGGCACGCTCACCCTCACCGACCATGCCGGACGTAGCCGCAGTTTCGGCTCGCCTGATCCCGATTATGGCGAAGTCTCGATTCGCTTCACCGATGCGGGCGCAGCCGGCTATGTCGCCAGCCATCCCCGCTTGGGCGCGGCTGAAGCCTATATGGACGGCCGGCTGGTCGTCGAGCAGGGCGATATCCTCGATCTCATCACGCTGGTGCGCAAGAACCAGCCCTGGGAACGCGGCGGCCAGCTCAAGATCCGCAATCCGCTGCGCCGCGCGCTCAGCAATGCCGGCAGCCGGCTGTCGCGGCTCAACTGGCAGGCGCGATCGAAGCGCAACGTCGCGCATCACTACGATCTCGGCAACGATTTCTACCGGCTCTTCCTCGATGCTGACATGCAATATAGCTGTGCCTACTTCACTGATCCGGCGAACAGCCTGGAACAGGCGCAGATCGACAAGAAGGCGCATATCGCCGCCAAGCTTCATCTGAAGCCGGGCCAGCGCGTACTCGATATCGGCTGCGGCTGGGGCGGCATGGCGCTTTATCTGCATCGCACCTGCGGCGTCGACGTGCTCGGCGTCACCCTGTCGGAGGAACAGCTCAAGATCGCACGTGAGCGGGCGGCGGCGGCGGGCGTTTCGGATCATGTGAAGTTTGAGCTGATCGACTATCGCAATGTCGAGGGGCAGTTCGACCGGATCGTGTCGGTCGGCATGTTCGAGCATGTTGGCCCGCCGCATTTCCGCGAATTCTTTCGCAAATGCCGCAACCTGTTGGCCGAGGACGGCGCGATGCTGATCCACACCATCGGTCGCTTCGGCGTTCCCGGCACCACCGACGCCTTTACGCGCAAATATATCTTTCCCGGCGGCTATATCCCGGCACTCTCCGAAACGTTGGCGGCGAGCGAGAAAAGCCGGTTGATCGCAGCCGATGTCGAGACGCTCCGGCTGCACTATGGGCTCACCATCCGCCGCTGGTATCAGCGCACCGTCGACAATCGCGAGGCCATCGTTGCCATGTATGACGAGCGCTTCTACCGGATGTGGCTGTTCTATCTGGCCGGCGCGATCTCGACTTTCGAATATGGCGGCATGGGCAATTACCAGATCCTCTACACCCGCCGCCGCGAAGCGCTGCCCATCACCCGCGACTGGATCGCGGCGGAGGAGAAGCGCCTCGCGGCACTGGGTTGAGAGCGGGCCGGTGCCGCCTCTGGAAAGCGCTCTTCCGCGCTTTCCTCAAACAAGTCCTCAAGCGCCGAAGCCGCCGTCGATCGTCTGCATCGATCCGGTGATCATCCCGGCTTCCGGCCCGGCGAGATAGGCGGCGAGGCCGGCCACCTCGTCGGCATGGACATGGCGCTTGATCGCCATGAAGCTGTGCATCGTGTCGGCCATCGGTCCTGCGGCCGGGTTCATGTCGGTATCGGTCGGGCCCGGCTGGATGTTGTTGACGGTGATGCCGCGCGCGCCGAAATCGCGTGCCAACCCGCGCACCATGCCCTGGATCGCCGATTTTGTGAGTGCATAGGCGGCACCCCCAGCAAAGGGCATGCGGTCGCCATTCGTCGATCCGATCACGATGATGCGGCCACCCTCGGGCATGGTCCGCGCCGCTTCGACAGCGGCATGATATGGGGCGCGGACGTTGACGTCGATCATCCGGTCGATCGCATCGGCATCCAGGGTCAGCGGATCGCCCATCACCAGCGCGCCGGCATTGATCACCAGTACGTCCAGCGGACCGCGCTCCGCCACCGTCGCGGTCAGCGCGTCGCGATCCGCGCTGTCGGTACGAACGGCTTCGGCGCCGGTTTCGGCGGACAGGGCTTCGGCGGCGGCCAGCGCGCCGGCATAGGTGAAGGCGACCCGTGCACCGTCGCGCGAGAAACGGCGGACGATCGCGGCGCCGATGCCGCGGCTGCCGCCGAGGACGAGGACATTCTTGTCGGTGAAATCGGTCATGGGAAGGTTCCTTGCGATCTTGTGTAGTGATCGCTACATATTATCGCGAAAGAGTTCCGGCAAGGATTATTTTAGTGAACGCTACACAAAATCGGAAACCCAGTGTTTCGGGCGGGAGGGGCAGGCCCCGCGCGTTCGATGCCGACCGCGCCGTGGAGACGGCGATGACGTTGTTCCATCACAAGGGGTATGACGGTGTGGGTGTCGCCGAGATCGGCGAGGCACTGGGCATCCGTCCACCGAGCTTCTACGCCGCGTTCGGCAGCAAGGCCGGCCTGTTCCGGCGTGTGCTGGCACTCTATGCGAGCGGTGAGGCCAATGTGTTCGCGACCGCGCTGGCCGAGGGCGGCGATGTCGCTACCGTGATCGCGCGGATGTTCAGGGTTGCGGCCCGGATCTATGCGGTTCCCGGATGCGCGGCGGGTTGCCTTGTGCTCGACGGCACCCGCAACAGCGCCGATGTCGAAGCACGCGCCATCGCGGGCGAAGCCAAGGCTGCCAGCCGCGCCGCGATTCGCGATTTCATCGCCGGCGAATATCCCGATCGCGCCGACGAACTTGCCGAGTTCGCGACGGTCGTGCTCGCCGGCATGTCGGCCAGCGCCCGCGACGGGGACGACGGGGCGATGCTGGCGCGCTTCGCCGAAAAGGCGGCGCGCGCCTTTGCCCGGGAAGCCAATCAATCCGGGTGATGCGCGTCCATATAGGCGAGTGATTCGGCAGCCAGCCTTTCGAGCACCGCCATATCCACATCGGCGAGGCGCTTGATGTAGAGGCAGCCCTTGCCGCTTTCATGTTTCCCGAGCATGGCGAGCAGGGTTTCGAAGGCCGGTGTCCGTCCGTTGAAATAGAGGACGAGCGCCGCCTTGCGTGGGCTGAAGCCGATCCGGCACATCTCGCCTTCACGTCCGCTTTGGTAGCGATAGTGATAGCGGCCATAGCCGATGATGCTCGGCCCCCACATCGCCGGAGCCATGCCGGTAATCCGGCGCAGCAGCGTGTCGAGCGTGCGGACATCCTCGCGGCGGGCATCGGGTTCGACCGAATCGATGAACGCCGCCACGTCGTTTCCGGTGAGCCTGGTCTTGTTTTCCGCCACTGCGATCACGCCTTTCTTACGGGGAATGTTGCACAGGCGCGGCTTTGCGCATAGGCGCACTCGCGCGATTCCCGGCATGAGAAGGATCCCTGATGAGCGACAAGATCAACCGCGTGGTACTGGCCTATTCCGGCGGTCTCGACACCAGCGTGATCCTGAAATGGCTCCAGCAGACCTATCAGTGTGAGGTGGTCACCTTCACCGCTGATCTCGGCCAGGGCGAGGAACTGGAGCCCGCGCGCCGCAAGGCGGAGATGGCCGGCGTCAAGCCCGAGCATATCTTCATCGATGATCTGCGCGAGGAGTTCGTTGGCGATTTCGTCTATCCGATGATGCGCGCCAATGCGTTGTACGAGGGGCTCTATCTGCTCGGCACCTCGATCGCGCGGCCGTTGATCGCCAAGCGCCAGATCGAGATCGCCCGCCAGGTGAATGCCGATGCGGTCAGCCATGGCGCGACCGGCAAGGGCAACGACCAGGTCCGTTTCGAGCTCGGTTATTACGCGCTCGCGCCCGACATCAAGGTGATCGCGCCGTGGCGCGAATGGGATTTGACCAGCCGCACCCGGCTGATCGAATTCGCCGAGGCGCACCAGATTCCGGTTTCCAAGGACAAGCGCGGCGAGGCGCCGTTCTCGACCGACGCCAACCTTCTCCACACCTCGTCAGAGGGCAAGGTGCTCGAGGATCCGTGGGAGGAAGTGCCCGACTATGTCTTCTCGCGCACCGTCAATCCCGAGGACGCGCCCGACACGCCGGAGGTCATCACGATCGATTTCGAGCGTGGCGATGCCGTGGCGATCAATGGTGAGGGCCTGTCGCCGGCCAGCCTGCTGACCAAGCTCAACGAGCTGGGCCGCGTTCATGGCATCGGCCGGCTCGATCTGGTCGAGAACCGCTTCGTCGGCATGAAGTCGCGCGGCATGTACGAAACGCCGGGCGGCACGATCCTGCATCTGGCGCATCGCGGCATCGAGCAGGTGACGCTCGATCGCGGCGCCGCGCATCTGAAGGACGAGCTGATGCCGCGCTATGCGGAGCTGATCTACAACGGCTTCTGGTTCAGCCCGGAGCGCGAGATGCTGCAGGCGGCGATCGATCATAGCCAGGAAAAGGTGACGGGCACCGTTCGCCTGAAGCTCTACAAGGGCGCGGCGCACATCATCGGCCGCAAGTCGCCCTATTCGCTCTATTCGGAGAA
Source organism: Sphingomonas sp. FG14 (assembly GCF_057809675.1). Taxonomy (NCBI): domain Bacteria; kingdom Pseudomonadati; phylum Pseudomonadota; class Alphaproteobacteria; order Sphingomonadales; family Sphingomonadaceae; genus Sphingomonas; species Sphingomonas sp. FG14. Next base: position 95,678 of record NZ_JBMDKK010000010.1, read on the forward strand.
GGTCGTGACCTTCGAAGACGATCAGGGCGCCTACGACCAGCGCGACGCCGAAGGCTTCATCAAGCTGAACGCGCTGCGACTGCGGTTGCTCGGCCGCCGCGACCGCTGATTTCCAGTGCAGGTGATCCGCTTCGGCGGATCGCCGCATGCGCTAGCTTCTGAACGTCCAGAAGCGGTTGAGCGCGAAGCCGAACCAGGGCGTCACGAGAATCATCGGAACGATGGATAGCGTGACGCCCAGCGACAGCTTCTGGACGAACAGCCAGACCCAGAAGCTGTTGAGGAAATAGGCCAGCAGCGAGACGATGACGAAGCGCCCGGGCGCGCCCAGGCCTTTCGCGGCGGTGTTGGTGTGGCCGAAGGTCCACCGGCTGTGCAGCAGATAGCCGGTGATGCCCGCGACGATCGCTGCGATGGTGTTGGCGAGATAGGCATCGACGCGAACCGGCTCCGCGAGCAGCCAGTAAACCCCCGAATGCAGCAGGGTGATCGCGCCGCCGCCCACTGCATAAGCGGCGATCTGGCCGAACATGGTCTTGGGTGCGCGGATCATGCCGGATGCTCCCTCCAGTCCCGGCCCGACCGCCATGCGGCGAACGCGAATGCGGCGAGGATCGCGACCGGGGACAGCCAGACGCCATCGCGGGCCAGCGGCACCTGGGCGACGGGCGCCACGAACATCGCGCCATAGGCCAGCCTCTCCGGCGACCACCAGCGCGCGGGCGAGCGCGCCGCCCAGACCAGCGCGATCAGCGAAAGCGCGACAAGGTCATAATTGAACGAATAGGGTAGGATCAGCATCGTGCCAGCGATCGAAAGCAGGCCGATATCGGCAAGCTTCGCGCCGCGCCGATCGGCCCAGACGAGCAGCGCCATCGTGATCAGGCCGAACAGGATCTGGCCCAGCAGGATGGGGCCATCGCGGTCGATCGCCATCAGCATCCGGCCGACCGTGGGCATCATGTAATAATATTCGCGTTGCGCGCCGGGGTCGATCAGCCCGACCTGAAAGCTGAGGGTCGAGGTGAGCCAGGTCGTCCAGGCATCGATGCCGAAGAACAGCGTCGATGCGAGCACCAGCGCGAGCGTGCCGAAGGTCGCCCAGGCGATGGTGGACCATTGGCGCTTGGCCGCCAGGATGAAGGGGACGATGATTCCCATATGGGGCTTCACGCTCATCAGCGCGAAGCTTGCGCCCGATAACCCAGGCCGGCGCCCGGCGTTCCACCAGCCGAGCAGCGCCAGCCCGCCGATCAGATAGCCAAAATGGCCGGCCCACAGGTTCACCAGCGCGCCGGGCAGCAGCAGCACCGACCAGATCGGCAATCCTGCTTCCTTGAGCCAGGGGCGGGCCGCCCAGGTGAAGATCGCGAAAGTGCCGATCAGCCACAGCGCCAGCGACCAGAGATAGGACGGGAAACCGAACGGCACCGACAGCATCAGCATATGCGGCGGATAGGAGAATGCGTAGATGCCATAGACGTCGGCCGCCGCGCGCAGGGTGCGGCGATATTCGGCGCGGTCGTAGATACCCTCGGCGCCCTTCAGCGCTTCATGGCCGCCATGCCAGATGTTGACGAAATCGCGCCCGACGATCGCGGACGGGGTGACGTGCAGGCCGGGAAGCGCCTGGAACCGCTCATATTCGTCGGAGACCAGATCATAGCCATACCAGCCGGCCGCCGGCCAGATCACCAGTCCGAACAGCCCGAACGCCATGATCAGGCGTTTGAGCTTCGGCCATTGCCGTCGCAGCGCTGCCGTCATCGGTCAGGCTATCCGCTCTCGATAGAAGATGTCGCGCCCGATGCTTTCGATCGCGTGATCCTCGGGGATCGGCGGCAGCCAGCGCAGGAAGCTGTGCGGATAGGGGAAGAAATGGAGATGCGGGTTGAAGGTGAAGCGATATTCGCGCTCCTGCGGCACCACCAGGATCAGCGTGCCGCGCGTGACGCGGCGGAGCTCGGTGAGCGCCTGGCGGAAATCAAGGATATGTTCGAGCACATGGGTGCAGATCACCGTGTCGAAGCTGGCATCGGCGAAGGGCAAGGCCTCGATCGGCCCCTCGACGAAGCTGATCTCCGGGTGGCGGGTGCGTGTGCCATCCTCGATGATGAAATCGGTGCCGGTGATGTCGAGTTCCGGCCGGCGATGCTTGATCCAGTCGACGAGATAGCCGGTGCCGCAACCGACATCGAGCACCGTGGCGCCGCGAATCTCCGAAAGGATGCGATCGAGGCAGGCGGCGCTGTTGTCGGTTTCGTGTTGGACACGCGGCAACCGCTCGTAGATCTCCCGATATTCCTCCGCCGTCACGAACGGAATGCGTTCGCGGAAGCGCTCGATATCGTCGACCAGAGTTCCCCAATGGCGGCGAAACAGCCAGCGCATGGGGCCGGAATCGCGGATGAAGGGTGGGATCACCTCTTCGAGCACGGTGCGGATGGCGTTGGTTGTCTCGCGCTTCATCGAGTGCGGCTCGTCTGATCCCTTGGCACCGTCGCCGGCGCATCTACAATTTCGCGGCGACGCAATACGGTTTGTCCTCGCTTCCCGCAATGCTTCTCGCTCGTCGCGGAATGTGGTGATGGCGGGATCTTGCGAGGGGCGTTGCGGGAAGGCGGGACTGGGCCTAAGCAGGGGGGACGGGCAAACAGGCGGTGAGCAATGACGACGAATGATCCGGTCCGCCCGGGCCGGCGCGACGACCGTTGGCGGCTCGCGACGCTCATCATCTGGCTGGCTTTCGCCATCGGCCTGATTTCCTGGTATTGGGGCCGCGTCCACTGGTTCGCGCTCGGCGATACCGACGACAATATGCGGATGATGGAGGTTCGCGCCTGGCTGAACGGCCAGGGCTGGTACGACCTCCGCCAATATCGGCTGAGCCCGCCCGAGGGCTTCAACATCCATTGGTCACGCCTCGTCGATCTGCCGATCGCCGCGATCATCCTGGCGGTGAAGCCGTTCTTCGGCGCCGCCATCGCCGAACGCGCCGCGATCGCGATCGCGCCGGTCCTGCCGCTTTATGTCGTGCTGATCAGCCTGGCTCTGGCGGCGCGGCGCCTGATCGCACCCTGGGGCTTCGTGCTTTCCGCCTTCGTGCTGCTCGGTGCCGCCTCGACCCTCAGCATGTTCACGCCCGCCCGGATCGATCACCATGGCTGGCAGCTCGCCACGGTCGCGCTGATCGTCGCCGGTCTCGCCGATCCGCAAGCGCGGCGCGGCGGGGCGACCGTCGGTGTGGCGAGCGCGCTGTCGCTCGTCATCGGTTTCGAGATGATGCCGTATCTGGCGCTCGCCGGCGCCGCGATCGTGCTGCGCTGGGTGATCGACGCGGGGCAGGCGCGGCGATTGCAGACCCATGGCATCGCGCTTGCCGGCGGTTGCGCGCTGGGTTTCGCGGTCTTCGCGTCGAACGACAATTGGCGGCCGGTCTGCGACGTGCTGTCACCCCCCTGGATGTCGACGATGGTCTTGGCGGGCGGCCTGCTTTTTGTGCTTGGCCGGATTCCGTTGCACAGCCCGGTCGCGCGGCTGGGGGCGGCCATCGTCGCGGCGGCGCTGCTCGGCGGCTTCATGGCGCTGGCCTGGCCGCAATGCCTGGGCCGGCCCGAAGGCGTGTCGGACGAATTGCAGCGCGACTGGCTCGACAATATCCGCGAGGCACGCCCGATCACCGTCCAGGAATGGCGGACGGCGGCGATCATGATCACGCTGCCGGCGGTGGGGCTGATCGGCAGCATCCTGGCGCTGTTGAATGCCCGCCATGCGCGCGATACCGATCGGCTGGCGACCTGGGGATCGATCGCCTTGCTCTCGACCTGCGGGCTGGCGCTGCTGTTCTTCCAGATCCGCGCGGCGGCGGCGGCGCAACTGCTGGCGGTGCCCGCCGCGACCTATCTGATCTGGACGGTTGTGCCGCGGTTGCGCGCCAGCGGCAATATCGTGGTCCGCGTCGTCGGTGTCGCCGCGCTGGTGCTCGCCGGATCGGGACTGCTTGTGCCCTTCATGATCCGGATGGTGCCCAAGGCGCCGGACAAGCCCGCCTATGCGGCGGTGCGCAAGGCGGGCGCTTCGTGCTCGACGATCCCGTCGATGGCGCCGCTGAACAAGGTGCCGCGCGCGACCGTGCTGACCATGGTCGATCTGGGCCCGAGGCTGATCACGCTGACCCATCATGATGCGATCGCCGGTCCCTATCATCGCAATGGCACCCAGATCCTAGACGTCCATCGCGCCTTCAATGGAGACGAGGTGAAGGCGCGGCAGATCGCGCGTAAATATGGGGCGACATTGCTGCTGATCTGCCCCAATTTCGCCGAGGCGACGGTCTATCGCGCGAAATCGCCCAAGGGCTTTTACGCGAAGCTGGAGCGCGGGATCGTGCCGGCCTGGCTGGAGCCGGTGACGCTGCCGGCTAAATCGCCGTTCAAGCTATGGCGGATCAAGCCCTGAGTCGCACGGTTCAGGTGAAGCTGGCCCGGATACCGTCGATCACGAACTGAGCCGCGAGCGCGGCCAGGATGACGCCCAACAGGCGCGTGACCACCGTTTCGACGCGATGACCGAGCAGCCGCATCAGTGGCCCGGCAAGCAGCAGCGCGACCAAGGTGAGCAGCAGGATGAGGCCCAGCGCGCTCAGCACGACGATGCTCGCCTCAAGGCCCTGGCTGCGCGCCATCAGCAGCATGGTGGAGGCGATCGAGCCGGGTCCAGCGATCATCGGGATCGCCATCGGGAAGATCGAAACGTCCTCGACCGGCGCTTCCATCACTTCCTTGGCGCGTTCCTCGCGGCGCTGGGTGCGTTTCTCGAACACCATCTCCAGCGCGATCAGGAACAGCATGATCCCGCCGGCGATGCGGAAACTGTCAAGGCTGATGCCGAGCGCGCCGAGCAGCTTCTCGCCGAACAGCGCGAAGACCAGCAGGATCAGCGCCGCCACCACGACCGCGCGGATCGCCATGGAACGCCTATGCGCGGCGTCGGCGCCCGTGGTCAGGCTGGCATAGATCGGCGCGCAGCCCGGTGGATCGATCACGACAAAGAACGTGACCAGAGCCGAGACGAAAAGTTCGATCATCTTATGCCCACCGTTTCGTAAAGCACGAGCTTCCAGCCCTCGCTGCCGCGCCATTGCCACACTTGCAGATCATGCGCGCCGGGCTTGCCGGCGATGGCATGAATCCTGACAGCCATGCTGGTGTCGTCGGATCGGATCTCGCGGATAAGGCCGGTCGTCGTGAAGGCTGGCAGGACTGTCGCGCCGCTCTGCGGCATCGCACCTTCAAGCTGGACGAGAATGTCCTTCGCGAGATGTGGTTTCAGCGCCTCGGCCTCGGAAGCGGGGCGGGTGACATTCGATGGCGGCGCCTTCCGGTCCGCGTTCGAGCAGTCAGCCACGATCTCCTGCGTCTTCGCGCCGGCGGGCATGAAGCCCGGCGTGTCGCGGCCGTGATCCATCTGCCAGCGCCATTGCGGCCGGCCGTCGACGATATCGCGGCGCCAGATGGTGGTGAAGCTGCCCGTCGCACCGCCGGCCGCGCGAATCCATGGCCCGGTGTTCACCGCCAATGCCCCGTCGCACGAACGGAAAGACAGGCGCGGCCACCACATGACGGGCACGGGCGGCTCCGCCCGGTCCTTGAGCCAGGGCCCGGCGGGCACCGGTTCGGGCGTGAAGAGAATCGCCTTGTCGTCCGCGAAGGCCCGGAAAGCGGACCATTGGCCGTCGGCCTGGGCGGTGGCGGCGAAAGCGCGTTCGGCCTCGACCGCAGTCTGCGGTGTCCCCGCCGCAAGCAGCGCGAGGACGGCAGCGATCACAGCGTGCCTGCCTCGAAAGCGATTCCCGCATTCCGATGCGCGGCCACCAGCGTGTTGCGGAGCAGGACGGCGATGGTCATCGGCCCGACACCGCCGGGCACGGGCGTGATCGCCCCCGCCACCGATGCAGCCGATGCGAAGTCGACGTCACCCACCAGCTTGCCGTCGACGCGATTGATGCCGACATCGATCACGGCGGCGCCCGGCTTCAGCCAGTCGCCCTTCACCATTTCCGGCCGACCGACGGCGGCGACGACGATATCGGCGCGGCGGACCAGTGCCGGCAGGTCGCGCGTGCGCGAATGCGCGACGGTGACGGTGCAGCTTTCGCGGATCAGCAATTGCGCCATCGGTTTGCCGACGATGTTCGACCGGCCGATCACCACGGCGTCAAGGCCCGTCAGATCGCCGAGCCGGTCCTTGAGCAGCATCACGCAGCCGAGCGGCGTGCAGGGTACAAAGCCCTCCAGCCCCGTCGCCAGGCGCCCGGCATTGACGGGATGGAACCCATCGACATCCTTGTCGGGCGAAATCGCGGCGATGATCGCATTCTCGTCGATATGCGCGGGCAGCGGCAACTGTACCAGGATGCCGTCGACGGCGTCGTCGGCATTGAGCGACGCGACCAGTGCGAGCAGCGCGTCCTGCGTGGTCTCGACCGGCAGGCGATGCTCGAAGCTTTCCATGCCGGCCGCCACTGTCGCCTTGTGCTTGGAGCGGACATAGACTTGGCTGGCGGGATCCTCGCCCACCAGCACGACAGCAAGGCCTGGCGCACGGCCGGCGCGGTCGCGAAACGTGGCGGTGTGCTGGGCGACGCGGTCGCGCAACCCGGCTGCGAAGGCTTTGCCGTCGATGATCTGAGCGTTCATGCGCGCCCCCCTACAATGTCTCCAGCAGCGAGGCCAGATGCGCCGGGTCGCCCGACAGGCGAACGCGCTTCAGCCGCGCGCTTTCCCCCGACAGGATGGTGACGCTGCGTTTGGGCAGGCCGAAATGGCGCGCCAGATAGTCGATCAGCGCCGTGTTCGCTGCCCCGTCGACCGGCGACGCGCGCAGGCGCACCGCCATGCGTTCGGCGTCGCCGGGGCCGATCGAATCCTTCGACGCGCGCGGCGTCACTTTCAGCGAAAGGATCGCGCCCTCGCCGTCGATGCGCCAGCCCGTCAATCAGGCCAGCGACGCGGCGACGTTGGGAATGATGATGTTCCTCAGAATGTAGAGGATGAGGATCACGACGAGCGGAGAAAGGTCGAGCGCGCCGAGATCCGGCATCAGCCGCCTGATCGGCCGATAGAGCGGCTCGGTGAGGCGCTGGAGGGCATAGAGCAGCGAGCGGACAAAATCGTTGCTGGTGTTGATGACGTTGAAGGCCACGAGCCAGGACAGCACGGCTTGGACGATGATGATCCAAGTGAGCACATCCAGAAGGAAGGCGACGATCGAAAGCAGCGTGTACATGCGTGTCCTCTTGTGAGCCGCGGCGAACCTATCGCAAGCCGCGCGGAATGTGAATCGCGCAGCGTGCCCGCTTTGGCGTGATCCTATCGTTTCGGCTCAGCGATGCACCAGGGTGCCGGCGCCCTGCTTCGTGAAAATCTCGATCAGCATCGCATGTGGCACGCGACCATCGAGGATGACGGCGGCATCGACACCCCCTTCGACCGCTGTCACGCAGGTTTCCAGCTTGGGGATCATGCCGCCGCTGATCGTGCCGTCGGCGCGCAGACCCTGGATCGCGGCCGGATCGAGATCGGTCAGCAACTGGCCCTGCTTGTCGAGCACGCCGGCGACGTCGGTGAGCAGGAACAGGCGCGCCGCGCCCAGCGCCGCGGCGATCGCGCCCGCCATCGTGTCCGCATTGATATTATAGGTGTGGCCGTCGGCGCCGACGCCGATTGGCGCGATGACCGGGATCATCCCGGCATTGGAGATGGTGTCGAGCACCGAGCGGTCGATCGTGGCCGGTTCGCCGACAAAGCCCAGATCGACGACACTCTCGATATTGCTGCCGGGATCGCGCGCCGTGCGCGTCACCTTCTCGGCGCGGACGAAGCCGCCATCCTTGCCGGAGATGCCGACCGCGCGGCCGCCAGCGCCGCCGATCCACGAGACGATCTCCTTGTTGATCGCGCCCGAGAGCACCATTTCGGCGACCTTTGCGGTCTCGGCGTCGGTCACGCGCAGTCCGTCGACGAACTGGCTTTCGACGCCCAGCTTCTTCAGCATCGCGCCGATCTGCGGCCCGCCGCCATGGACGACCACCGGATTGATGCCGACCGCCTTCAGCAACACGACATCCTCGGCGAAGTCGCGCGCCAGTTCGGGATCGCCCATCGCATGGCCGCCATATTTCACCACGAAGGTCTGGCCCGCATAACGCTGCATATAGGGCAGCGCCTCGGTCAGCGTTTCCGCCTTGGCGAGCAATGCGGGATCGGGGGCGTGGTTACGGGTCATTCGGCAGTCTTTCCATCGAGCCGCCGTCCGATGGCGACGAACAGGGTGATGAGAAGGGGCACCAGCAGGATCGACAGCACCACCTTGGTAAGCATCTGTCCCGCCATCAGCCCCAGGATCGGGCGCTCTCCCAGAAAGGAGATCGAAATGAACAGTAGCGTGTCGATCACCTGGGAGACGACGCTCGCGATGATTCCACGCAGCCACACGAGCTTGCCCTCGCCGCGCGACAGGCGGGAGAAAATCAGCACGTTCAGCGTCTGCGAAATACCATAGGCGATCAGCCCGGCGATCATCATGCGCGCGCTCTGGCCCACGACGATCGGGAACGCCTCGATCGCCGGCGGATACATGTCGGCGTCATGCGGCAGCGCCATGACGATCTGGATCAGCGCGGCCGAGACCAGCAACGGGATGAAGCCCAGACGCACCAATGACGTGGCGATCTTCTGGCCGTGCAGTTCGGCGATCGTGCTGCTGATCACCACAAGCAGTAGAAAGGCAAAGATGCCGGCTTCAACGGCGAGCGGTCCAAGCGCCACCTGCTTGACGCCCAGCACGCCGGCCACGGTGACCATGCCGCCATAGAGCACCGAGAAAACGAACAGCGAACGCGATATCGAAACGGTCATGTCCTTCCGGCCCCCCGAGAGCGATTGGCCCGCATAGCGCGTGGAAACCGGACGCAAAACGAAAAAGAGGGCCTGAAGTCGGGGCCGTGCCGGGCAATGCCAGGCAAGAACGAATGCCGGGCGCTCCATCCATCGCCGTCAAGGATGAAGATGACGATGGATGAAGGCCGAGCTTGGCGGGGCTCGCTTCAGCGAGTCGGAACGGGCTCGTCGCCCGAATAATCGTAGAAACCCCGGCCGGTCTTGCGGCCCAGCCAGCCGGCCTCGACATATTTGACGAGCAATGGCGCCGGGCGGAACTTGGGATCGCCGGTGCCGGAATGGAGCACGCGGCAGATCTCCAGGCAGGTGTCGAGCCCGATGAAGTCGGCCAGCGTCAGCGGCCCCATCGGATGATTGAGGCCGAGCTGCACGGCGGTGTCGATGTCGCGGATATTGGCTACGCCCTCGCCCAGTGCGAAACAGGCTTCGTTGAGCATAGGCAGCAGGATGCGGTTGACGATGAAGCCTGGCGCGTCATTGGCGTGCACCACCTTCTTGCCGAGCGCCTGCGCATAGCGCTCGACGATGCCGACCGTCTCGTCCGACGTGGCGAGGCCACGGATCAGTTCGATCAGCCCCATCAGCGGCACCGGATTGAAGAAATGCACGCCGACGAAGCGCTTCGGATCGGGCGACGCCTGGGCGAGCCGGGTGATCGGGATCGACGAGGTGTTGGATGCCAGCACCGCCTGGTGGCCGAGGATCTTGCCCACCGCTTCGAAGATCGTGCGCTTCACCTCTTCGCGTTCGGTGGCGGCCTCGATCACCAGCCCGGCGGACGCCATGGGCGTGAAATCGGCCACGGGCTCGATCCGGGCGAGAATCTGGTCGCGCGTCTGCGCGTCGATCTTTTCCTTCTCGACCAGCCGGCCAAGCTGCTTCTCGATTCCCGCCTTGCCCCTCTGCGCGAGCTCAAGTTTCGCATCGGCCAGATAGACATGATAGCCGGCCTGCGCCGAAACCTGGGCGATGCCCGCCCCCATCTGTCCCGCGCCGATCACGCCAATCGCCTGCATCGAAAATCTCCCGTTTCGGATTCGGGATGCTCCTAGAGCATCGCGCGGAAAAGTGGGAACCGGTTTTCCGCATCGGCGATGCGACGACCAACAACCTGCATCGCGCGGAAAAGTGGGAACCGGTTTTCCGCATCGGCGATGCGAACCGGTTCGCCGTCTTCGTCAGGAGGAGGGGACGATGATCACCACGCGCCGGTTCTCGGCGCGGCCGGCGGCGGTGCGGTTGCTTTCCAGCGGCTGGCTCTTGCCCAGTCCAATCACGGTGATGCCGTCGCGGGGTAGCCCGCCGACGGCCAGCGCGCGGGCGACGGCCTCGGCGCGTTGTTGCGACAGACGCTGATTATGGGCGACGGTGCCAGTCGCATCGGTATGCCCTTCGACGCGCAGGCGCATGATATCGACCGCGACGAGCGCACGGGCGATGGCGGCGATGCGTTCTGCCTGGGCAGGCACGAGGCGACTGCGGTCGGTGGCGAACAGCAGTCTGTCGGCCATGCCGAACTGCCATCCGTCATCGGCTTCGGAAAAGCCCTGTTCGCGCAACACGGCCACCTGCGCCGGGGTCAGTCCGGCGGGCTGGGCCGCGGGCGCGGGGCGCGCGGGCGGCTGGCATGCCGCGAGCGGCACGAGCATCAGGGTGGTCAACGGAGCAAGGGTCTTACGCATACTTTCCCTCGGTTGATGGGCTTCAGCCGGGTTGGTTCTGGATCGGCCGGATCGGGATCGGCGCGTTGCGGACGGGTTCTGCCTGGCCGGTCTGCTTCTGGCCGTACATGGCGGCATCGGCATGGTGCATCAGCGCTTCGACGGTGCGGCCATTTTCCGGGAACACCGCGATGCCGATGCTCAGGCCGGCATCGACCGAGCCGCCGCCGGGCAGTTGGACGGGATCGGCCATGGTGATCGCGATCGCGGCGGCGGCGCGTTCCGCTTCGCTGCGTCCGGCGCACGAGGCAAGCAGGATCGCGAACTCGTCGCCGCCGAGCCGCGCGGCGGCATCGCCGGGGCGTAGCCGGCGCTTGATTCGCGCCGCCACCTCGACCAGCACGGCATCGCCGCCGGCATGGCCATGGGTGTCGTTGATTTCCTTGAACCGGTCGAAATCGAGATAGAGGATCGCGAACCAGCCTTCGTTGGCGGTCGCGTCGGCGGCCGCGCGCGCGACCTGCGCCTCGAACGAGGCGCGATTGGCGAGTCCGGTCAGCGCGTCATGTGTCGCGCGGTGCGCAAGGCTTTCATGCTCCGAGCGGATATGCGCCTGCCAGGTTTCGAGCTCCTCGAGCAGGGCGTTGAAATCCTGCCCCAGCGAATCGATCTCGTCGATCTCGGCGCGCGGCGCGCGCAGTCCGAAAGCGCGGCGCGCGCGTACCGCATGCGCGGTTTCCGCGATCGCGCGCAGCGGATTGACGATCTTCTGCTGGAAACGGCGCGCCAGGAAATAGGAGAGAGCCGCCGTGACCAGTAGGCAGATGATCATGCCGGCCAGTCCTTGCCCGATGAAGCGGACCAGCCCGCGCGCATCGGCGCGCAGGCGGATCTGCCCGATCACGCCGCCCTGATGACGGACTTCGGCGGCGATCGGTTTGGAAAAGAGCATCGCCGCCACGACATGTTCGATCAGCCGGGTCGGCCCCTGATCGTTCCGTCGCCACCCGGCCATCAGCCGCCCGTTCGCATCATGGACCGTCAGCTCGGCGACATCCTCGTTCGCGGCGAGCGGCGCGATACCCTCCGCGGCGGCGACAGTATCGCCGAACACCAGCGCCGCCTCGACGGTGTAGCTCGCCGATTTCGCGACAAGCTCCAGATTGTGCTGCGCATAGCCGCGCACCGCGACGATGCCGGTCAGCAGCACCGTGATTCCGGCCAGGCCGACCGCGATCAGCGTGACGCGGAAATGGACATTGGCCAGGACCTGGCGGATCGTGGGCAGGGTGCGGTCAAGGCTCATGTCCGCTCTCCCCGACGCGAGAGCAGCAATACCTTGGGATCGATCCGCACCGTCGACCGCGAAACCGCGTCGAGATTGAGTTCGAACGCGACGCTGTTCGCCGCGACGTGCAGGCAGAACATCGCGCCGGCCCGGCACGGCGGATCGTCCTCGTCGATGGTGACGACCGCCTGCCCGCGCGCCGAGGCGATCAGGCGGCGGCGCTCGTCCGCTTCCAGCCGGCCCAGATAGAGCGCCTTGCATCCTTCGCTGGCGGCGGACGTGCCGGTGATCCGCAGCACTTCCATCCGGCGCGGCGATCGCGCCGGCAATGTCGTGAGGCCGCCGGCGAAACGCGGCGCGCCGGCGACGCACAGCCTGAGCGGCGCGGGCTCGGTCGGCCAGCGCGCATAGCTCAGGATTCCGCTGACGACACGCGTGACCGCGACCGTTTGCCCCGCCGCGCCCTCCGGCACCGGCGTCTGCAGAAAGCCGATCGGCGTGGCATGGACGGACGCCGGCAAAGCCGACGACAACACCATCATCAGGAACAGCAAAGCACGCAAAACCAACCCCTGGCGGAGCAGCACCAGCTCCGTGTGGCAACCCCGAACATCGTCCCCACGCATCTTCCGTCTAGCCCGATGATGCGTGCAAAGCCATAGCCGAGACGAAAAGGTGGAACCTGATGGTGGTTCGGTGCTTTGGTTCAGGGAAGGGAGACTTGCATGATCGGTAAAGTCATCGGTGCGCTGGTGGGGCGCGAGATCGACCGGCGGAACGGGAACAGCGGCTTGAAGGGCGCCGCGATCGGTGCGATCGCGATGGGCGGGCTGCGCCGGCTGGGGCCGCTGGGCCTGGCGATCGGCGGCGCCTATGTCGCCAAGAAGGCGTTCGATCGTCGCCGTGCGGCGAAGCAGGGGGATGCGCCCTCACCAGATACCCCGGCATGAGCCGTCGTCAGGCGCAGCGCGTTTCCTGACAATCCTTATGCTGCCCCGTCTCAATCTGGATGGTGACGTGGTGGATGCCGAACTTGCGGCTGAGCCGCTGGCGGACCTCGTCGAGGAACTCGTCGCCGGGATGGCCGCGCGGGATCACGATATGCGCGGTCAGCGCCACCTCCGTGGTGCTCATCGGCCAGATGTGGAGATCGTGAACCTTGGTCACGCCGGGTGAGATCAGCAGTTCGATCTCCACCTTGTCGCGGTCGATCTCGCCGGGCACGCCGGCCAGCGACATCGTCACCGAATCGCGCAACAGTCCCCAGGTGCCCCAGAAGATGACGAAACAGATCGCGACGCTGACGAGCGGATCGATCCAGGCGGCGCCGGTGAGCAGGATCGCGGCGCCGGCGATGACCACGCCCGCCGATACCGCGGCGTCCGCCGCCATGTGGAGATAGGCGCCGCGGATATTGAGATCGCCGTGGCGGCCGCTCATGAACAGCATCGCGGTGCCGCCGTTCACGAGGATGCCGATGCCGGCGATCAGCATCACCGTCGTGCCCGGCACGGGTTGCGGATGCGCGAAGCGCTGCACGGCTTCGAGTGCGATCGCCCCGATCGCGATCAGCAGCAGCAGCGCGTTGATCATCGCGGCCAATATGGTCGATCCGCGCAGGCCATAAGTGAAGCGCTTGCTTGGCGGCCGCTTGGCGAGCGTGGCGCCGCCCCAGGCGACGAGCAGGCCGATCACGTCCGACAGATTGTGTCCCGCGTCCGCGAGCAGTGCCATCGATCCGGTGGTCAGCCCGGCGATCGCCTCCGCCGCGACGAACAGGATGTTGAGCGCGATGCCGATCGCGAAGGCTCGGCCGAAATCCGCGGGGGCGTGAACATGGCCGGGGCCGTGCGAATGGCCGGCATGCGCATGGGCATGGTCGTCATGCGAATGTCCGTCATGCGAATGCGCGTGATCGTGAGCCATCGAATCGAGCTTAAACCGGATTTGTCAGGATATGCTAGGACATGCGTGGCGGATTCAGCCCGCGCCCTGCCATGCCTTGATGGCCTCGATCGGCCAAGCCAGCATCAATATGTTGAGCGTCAGATTGTCGCGGATGATCCAGAGCGTCAGCAGTTCGAATCCGATGGCGAGCGTCACGGTCACCCAGACGGGCGCGCGGCGGGCAAAGGCGAAGCCCAATGCCATCCATGCGACATCGGCGACCGAATTGATCATCGCGTCGCCGGTATAGCCCAGCGCCATTGTCGCATCGCGATACCGGTTGATGATGATCGGTGAATTCTCGAGCACTTCCCATGCCGCTTCGATCGCGACCGCGAGGATCAGTCGTTCGCCGGGCGGTCGGCTGCGCATCACCAACCAGCCCAGGCCATAGAACAGGAAGCCGTGGATGATATGGCTCGGTGTATACCAGTCGGCGATATGCTGGCTGTTGCCTGCATCCAGCGCGCCATGCCACAGTTCGACGGTTCCGCACGTGCAGATCGGATTGCGCCCCATCCACAGCAGCACGCCGGCGGTGACCGCCAGAATCAGGGCGACCGCCGCCCAGTTGCGCGCGCCGATGTCGCGGATCGACGGCGCGTTCATGCCCGGGCCTCGATCATGTCCTGCAGCTTCTGCACGGTGTTCCAGTTGCGCGCCGTGACCGTGGAACCCGCCAGCCTGTCGAATACAGCGGGCGTCAGTTTCGATCTGGCCACGCCGCCGCTGCCGAAATCCACCCACAGGCCGTCGCCGACCAATTCGATGCGCTCGCCATCCTGCGCACGTTCGCGCAGCCCTTCGACCAGGCCGGATTTCAGCGGCGCGCGCGCCAGGCAGAGATGGACCATCTTCGGAATTGATGCGGTATCGTCAGCGAACGGATTGGCGTCGCGATAGGTTTTCCAGTGCCGCGCGTCGCGCAGGATCACGTCGGCGAAGAAGCCGAAACGATCCTCGATCGCATTTTCGAGTTCGGCCATGACCGAGTCCGCCGCGCCTTTCGCGCCGAAGATCAGGTTGCCGCTCGCCACATAGGTTTCGGGGGCTTCATATCCCAGCGTCTCCGCCAGTGCGCGCAGATCCTTCATCGGCATCTGGCGCTTGCCGACATTGATCGCGCGCATCAGCCCAACGAATATCGGCATCTGGCCCCCTTTTGCGACGCGCGCATTGTTGACGCGGCGCGCTCCCCACGTCACTAGCGGCCATGGCCGATCCCATCCAGTCCGACCCGCACGGCTTCAAGCGCCGCGGCGTGCTCTTCGTCCTTTCCTCGCCGTCGGGCGCGGGCAAATCGACGATCGCGCGCAAGCTGCTGGCGGCCGATTCCGGCCTTGCCATGTCGGTTTCGGCGACGACGCGTCCGATGCGCCCGGGCGAGAAGGACGGCGTCGATTATCACTTCGTCGATGTCGCGAAGTTCAAGGACATGGTGTCGAACCACGAGTTCCTCGAATGGGCGCATGTCTTCGGCCATCGCTACGGCACGCCGCACGCACCGGTCGAGGAGATGCTGGCCAATGGCCGCGACGTGCTGTTCGATATCGACTGGCAGGGCGCGCAACAGCTTCATCAGATCGCGGGTGGCGACGTCGTCCGCGTCTTCATCTTCCCGCCATCGCTCCAGGAGCTCGAACGGCGGCTGCGCGGCCGCGCGACCGACAGCGAGGAGGTGATCGAGGCGCGGATGTCGCGCGCGGCGGCGGAAATCGCGCACTGGGACGGCTATGATTATGTCCTGGTCAATGACGATGCCGAAAGCTGCTTCCAGTCGGTGAAGACGATCCTGGAGGCCGAGCGGCTGAAGCGCAGCCGCCAGACCGGTCTGATCGGTTTCGTCCGTTCGTTGACGCGCTAGGCTGCGGCGCAACCACAAATTCGGGAACGTCCGACCGCACTGATTGGTTGAACTAGCCAAGCCGCGCGGGGCAACCTAGTCTCGCTCGATCGACTAGGGGAGGCCGATATGCCCAGGATGCTGATTGGCTCGTTCGCGGCGGCGATCGCGATGTTCGTCGCCGGCTTCATCTTCTTCGCCACGCCGCTTTCCTATCTCGCTTATGGCTCGGCGGATGTTCAACAACAGGCGACGGTGCAGCAGGTGCTTGCCGCCAACCTGAAGCAGACCGGCACCTATACCATTCCGTCGGCCGCGACGGCGGCCGGCGCGGTCATGTATGGCAAGGGGCCGATCGCGACGATCCATTATAATTCGGGCGGTTTCGGTGTGGCCGATCCCGCAGTGCTGATCACCGGTTTCGTCCATGAACTGATCGTCGCGCTGCTGATGGGGTTCGCGCTGCTGACCGTTGCCGCGCGCGTTCCCGATTTCGTGTCGCGCGCGAAGCTGGTCGTGCTGTTTTCGGTGGCCGGCGGGGTACTCGCGCATCTCGGCGAACCGATCTGGTATCATCACGACTGGGGGCATTTCATCTATCTCTTCGTCGGCGACACCGCGATGCTGGTGGTCGGCGGCCTTATCATCGCGCGCTGGTTCCTGCCGCGCGCCGAACCGGGAGTTTCCACCTGATGCTCAATATCGTCTCGCTTGTGATCGGCGTCGTCGCCCTGATCCTGGCGGTGTTCGCGTTCATCCCGCTGCTGGGCTGGGCGAACTGGTTCATCATTCCGGTCGCGGTGATCGGCGCAGGGATCGGCGTGCTTTCACGGAGCACGGCCGGTCGCAATCTCAATCTGGTCGTGATCGGGATCGGCGTGATCCGTTTGATGCTGGGCGGCGGGCTCTTCTGAATTAACGGCAGGGACGCCGGCTCATCGCGCCGCGCCGCGCCTGATCGATATGCAGGTGATCGGCATGCGCGGCGTTATAGTCGGGTGAGAGGACCGTCGAGAACAGCTCGCACGCGCCGTCGCGGACGGTGCGCAGGAATTCGGCCTTTTTCGCATCGCCCTTCCAGTCGCGCAGCACGTTGATCACGGTGCCGTCGGCCAGCCGGAATCCGGCCACGTCGATCGCATCGGCGGTGGCATGCTGGCTCCAGCTCGTGCTGCCCGCGATATGACGGCAATTCCAGGTGCCGAGATGGTCGATCGCTTCTACGCGCTGGTTGAAGATGCGCCGCGCGGCGGGCTGGACGATGTTCCATTCCCACATCGCCAGCCCCGCCGCCACCGGGCAGGCCATGCGCGGATTCTCGGGCAGCAGCGTGATCCGCCGGGCGCCGCCGGCCAGCTTCAATCCGTCCTCGACCAGGCATTGATCGGCGCCGAATGGCGGGATCGCATCGAAGCGCGAGCCGGCCCGGTTGAGCAGCGCGCGGCAGAGCGCCGGTTGTTCGGTCAGCTTTGCGATCTTGCGGCCGGTGAACAGGCCGATGGGCTGGCCCAAGTCGAGCGGTGTCCATGGCACATCCTGCGGCCGCGCGCGCGAAAAGGCGTAGAGAGTGAATATCATCGCCCCTGCGATAGCCAGCAGGATGAGCATCTGCGCTGTCCGCCGGGTCTTGCGTATCGTCCGGCGGCGAGACCGGCGCATCAGGCCCGCGAGACTTCGCTGAGCGGCTGTTCGGTCACCGGATAGCCGAGATCGTCGGGAATCAGCAGATGGGGGCCGCTCTCCCGCTGTTCGACCCAGGGGCGGATCAGCCGGATCGGATAGTTCGCGCTATAGGCGGCGGCGGCATCGAAATCGGTGGCCAGTGCGAGACGTTCGAGATTGCGCCAGGTCGGGAAGATGACACGCGCCGTGCCGGCCCGAGCGCGATCAAGCACCGTATTGGCATCCGCCCAGAAGATGTGCGTGTTCTCGCTGGCGTCCACGCTGGCCTCTGGCGCGTTCTCTGGCAGGCGCGCTATGTAGAAACGCGTGTCGAAGGCGCGGGTCTCCCGGAAATTGGGGCACCAGCGCGCCCATGGCACCAGCATGTCGAGATCGAGGCGCCAGCCACCCCGCGCGATCGCCTCGCCGAACGCCATGCCGTCGACCATCGATCGACGCAGCGCCGCCACGGTTTCGGGATCGGGCATCGGATCGAATCCGATCGCGATTCCGCTTTCCTCGAGCGTCTCGCGGATCGCGGCGACGCGCGCCGCGCCATCCTCCAGATCGGCGGCTCCTGCGGCCAGCACATGGTCACCTGGGTCGACGCGTCCGCCCGGAAAGACCAGTGCGCCGGCCGCGAAACTCATCACGCTGGCGCGCTTGACGATCAGCAGTTCCGGCGGTGCGCCCTGCCGGTCGCGAAACACGATCAGCGTCGCCGCCGGAGTCGGTTGGGGATCGTTCATGCCGTTCGAGCTAGGCTCGGCGACGGACTTTGGAAAGGGGTGGTGGAGCTGAGGGGAATCGAACCCCTGACCTCTGCAGTGCGATTGCAGCGCTCTCCCATCTGAGCTACAGCCCCGCCCCATACCCGCTGGCCTTGCCGCGGGAGGCTCCCTTTAGCTTCACATTTCGGGCGATGCAACGGGCTTGATAGCGCAATGCTTTCGATCGTTTCGTCTGCGGCGGACGGTTCGTCGGCATGGCGGCACGATTGGGCGACTCATCCCGGAACTCCGCCATGAACCCTCCATTTTTTCAATGGATTGCGCATGGCGCGACGCCAGCGCTCCGCTGTTGAGGAGGTGTTCGATGGGCTATTATCGAAACGAACGCGGTTTCCGTGAGGGGCGCCGCGACGAACGTGATTATCGGGATTATCGTTTTCAGGATGATCGCGGCGCGCGGGCCTATGGAGAGCGCCCGCGCGGTTACGACCGAGACCGCTACGATCCCGCGCGAGGCCGTAGCCAGGAGGCATGGGGCGACCGCGAGCGTGGCCGTTACGGGCGCGGCGACGCGCCGGCCGATTACGACTATGACGATCGTGGCTTCTTCACACGCGCTGGCGACGAAGTCCGGTCCTGGTTCGGGGACGAAGACGCGGAACGGCGTCGCGAACTCGATGCGCGCTATGACGATCGCTACTATGACGAGGATGCGCGGCGCGGATCGCGGCACGATCCCAGCTACAATCATTGGCGCAATCGCCAGATCGCGGCGCTCGACCGGGACTATGACGAATATCGCCGGGAGAACCAGTCGCACTTCGACAATGAATTCGGGTCCTGGCGCAGCCGCCGGTCGGGGCAGCGTGATTCGTTGCATCGCGTCGTTGAGCATATGGAGGTTGTTGGCCGTGATGGCGCCCATGTCGGCACCGTGGACAAGGTGCGCGGCGATCGCGTGATCCTGACCAAGAGCGACACCGACGCCGGTGGCCATCATCATTCGATCCCGTCGGCCTGGATCCAGTCGGTCGACGACCGCGTCACGATTTCGAAGACGGCGGACGAGGCGCAAAGCGCCTGGCGGGACGAGGAGCGGCGGGGTGCGCTGTTCGGCGATGCCGATGACAGCCGAAGCGCATCGTACAGCTATGCACGCTTCATGAGCTTCTACTGATCCCGGCTTCCCCCTCCGGGAGGGATGGTTCCGTGCATGCGCAGATGCGGTACGGAACGAACGGGAAGGGCCGGCATGGCGACATGCCGGCCCTTTCTTCAAGGTCTGCGAGCGTGTGGGGCGCTGGTGTCAGATTGCGCCGCTGAAGGTGTCGCATTGCGCGGGATCGCCCGTCTCCAACCCGCGCTTCAGCCATTTCATGCGTTGGGCCGAGGTGCCGTGGGTGAAGCTTTCGGGCACCGGCCGCTGGCCTGCGGCCTTTTGCAGCGTATCGTCGCCAATCGCGTTGGCCGCGGTCAGCCCTTCCTCCATGTCGCCGGGTTCCATCAGATTCTTGTCGTTCGCCGCCCAGACGCCGGCATAGCAATCGGCCTGCAGCTCCATGCGCACCTGCAGGGCATTGCCCTGCGCGCGGCTGGCGCGCGCGCGCTCCGCATGCACCCGTTCGGCGGTGCCGGTGATGGTCTGGACGTGATGGCCCACTTCATGCGCGATCACATAGGCGCCGGCGAAATCGCCCTTCGCGCCGAAACGGTTGGCGAGTTCATCGAAGAAGGAGACGTCGAGATAGATGCGGTGATCGGCCGGGCAGTAGAAGGGGCCCATAGCCGCTTGCGCCGCGCCGCAGCCCGACTGGTCGTTATCTGTGTAGAAGACCAGCACCGGCTTTTCGTAGCTCTGGCCGTTCGCCTGGAAGATGTCGCCCCAGCGCCGTTCGGTCGAGCCCAGCACTTTCAGGATCGTGCTGCGGAGCTGCGGGTCGATCGTCGAGCCGTCTGGGCCCGCCTGTGCCGAAGGGGCCTGTGTCTGCGGCTGGGGGGCGGGTGTGCTGAGTTGGCCGCCGCCAAATGAATCGAGCCCGAACACCAGTGCGATGATGATCAATATGACGAGACCGCCGCAGCCGATCTTTCCGCCGCCGAGATTGAGACCGCCGCCGCCCATCGGAAAGCCGAAACCGCGCCCGCCGCCACCGCTGCTGCGATCCTCGAAACTGGTGCTTTCCTGTTCGTCGTCCAACCGCATGGCGCCGCTCCCCAGCCTGTGTGCGTCTCGATCCGCTTCAACGATGTGCTACTCGAAGGAGTTGCACGAAGCGAGTTATGGCGCAGCCCGTACGTTGTGGACAGTCCCTCTTGCGCCGGAAGCAATGGCCCTGCGCTGCGTCTTCTGATATTGCGCTGCACAATGGCTCGGTCCGATCCCGCTTCCAGTCGCCGTACGGCGCGCAACGCCGCGTTGCCGCTGCCCGATCAGGTCGCGCTTGTCCTGCAGGGCGGCGGTGCGCTGGGCAGCTATCAGGCCGGTGTATTCGAAGCGCTCGCCGATACCGGCATCGAGATCGACTGGGTGGCGGGCATCTCGATCGGCGCGGTCAACGCCGCTCTGATCGCGGGCAATCCCCCCGGGCGCCGCGTTGAACGGCTGCGCGCATTCTGGGATCGTGTCACCAGCGCGCTGCCCAGTTTTCCAGTGTGGCACGACGATCAGCTTCGCGAATTCCTCCACGAATGGTCGGCCGGTTTCGTCGCCGGCTTCGGCGTGCCGGGTTTCTTCAGCCCGCGCGCCATTCCGCCGATGCTGGCGGTGCCTGGCACGATGCAGGCGCTCAGCTTCTACGATAGCGCGGCGCTGGCCGGCACGCTCGACGCACTGATCGACTGGGATCTGCTCAATGACGGGCCGATGCGCTTCTCGGTCGGGGCGGTGAACGTCGAATCGGGAAATTTCCGCTATTTCGACAACCGGATCGAACGCATCGACGCGCGTCATATCATGGCGTCGGGCGCGTTGCCGCCGGGCTTGCCGCCGATCGAGATCGACGGCTGCCTGTGGTGGGATGGCGGGCTGGTTTCGAATACGCCGCTCAGCCATGTGCTCGACAACCAGTCGGGCGATCTGCTGGTTTTCCAGGTCGATCTGTTCTCGGCCGCGCACGATCGCCCGCGCACGATCATGGACGTGATGGCGCGCGAAAAGGAGATCCGTTTCTCCAGCCGTACCCGTCAGGTGTCTGACCAGTTGCTGAAACTGCGCAAGGAGCGCGAGGCGATCCGCCGCGCGCTCTCGAAATTGCCTGCCGAACTCGCCGAGGATCCCGATATGAAGGCGCTGGCCGATCTCGCGCACGAAAGCGCGGTCAATCTGGTCCATCTGATCTATCGCGCCAATGCCTGGGAAGGCGGCTCGCGCGACTATGAATTTTCCGCGCGGACGATGGCCGAACATTGGCTGGCGGGGCATCAGGCGGTGTCCGGCGCAATCTCCAAGGCGGGCCTGCTCGCGACCAACATCATCGACGGCAAGACCGCCGCATTCGACCTGTCGCCGCCCGCAGCGGCGAAGCCGGGCGCGTGAATTTCCTGAACATCTTGTCATGCTCGGGAAAGCGGGAATCCAGTCGATGTCGGGCATCATGCCCCAGCACCCCGGATTTCCGCCGTCGCGGGAATGACACCGAGATATCGAAAGGCTGACCAGAATGTTCCTCAAGGGCAAGACCGCGCTCGTCACCGGTTCCACCTCCGGCATCGGCCTCGCTTATGCCAAGGCGCTCGCCGCCGAGGGCGCGAACCTGATCATCAACGGTTTCGGTGATGCGCAGGCGATCGAAGCGGAGCGCGCGGCGCTGGCGCAGGCAAGCGGCGGTGGCGCGATCTATAGTGGCCATGATCTCACCAAGGTCGACCAGATCGAGGCGATGATGACGGAGGCCGCCAAGGCGTTCGGCGGCGTCGACATCCTGATCAACAATGCCGGTGTCCAGCACGTCGCCCCCGTCGAGGAATTCCCGCTCGACAAATGGGACCTGATCATCGCGCTCAACCTGAACGCGGCGTTCCACACCACGCGCCTTGCAGTCCCGCACATGAAGCAGAGCAAATGGGGACGGATCATCCAGACGGCCTCCGCGCATTCGCTGGTCGCCTCGCCGTTCAAATCGGCCTATGTCACCGCCAAGCACGGCCTGGCCGGCTTCACCAAG
The DNA here is from genome assembly GCF_057809675.1 of Sphingomonas sp. FG14. Lineage (NCBI taxonomy): Bacteria > Pseudomonadati > Pseudomonadota > Alphaproteobacteria > Sphingomonadales > Sphingomonadaceae > Sphingomonas > Sphingomonas sp. FG14. Next base: position 117,933 of record NZ_JBMDKK010000010.1, read on the forward strand.
ACGGTCGCGCTCGAACTCGCCACCTTCGGCGTCACCGCCAATTGCATCTCGCCAGGCTATGTCTGGACGCCGCTCGTCGAGAACCAGATTCCCGATACGATGAAGGCGCGCAACATGACGCGCGAGCAGGTGATGAACGACGTGCTGCTCGCGGGTCAGCCGACCAAGACCTTCGTCACCGTCGAGCAGGTGGCGGCGCTTGCGCTGTTCCTGTGTCGCGATGAAGCCAGCACGATCACCGGCGCCAATCTGTCGGTGGATGGCGGATGGACGGCGCAATAGCCCGATAAGGGTTTTCCGCACTGGCCCTTTCGATGGCGCCCTGTCATGCTGACTGCCGTCAGTTACGATAGGGTCGCCATGAATGCAGTTTTCCGGGGGGCGCTCATTGCCCTTCTGGTCGCGGGATGCACGTCCAAGGGGCCATCTGGGGTGAAATCGGCCTCCGCGCCGACGGCGGTCGACTGGCGGAAGGTCGCGACCGCGGCCGATCGCCAAAGGCTGCGGGATTGGCGGACGGCCTTCACGACGGCGTTGCGGCAGGCGCGGCTGTCGCATGCCGCGCAGGTCGCGAACCAGGGCGTGCTGCTCGAACCCGATGCGGCGATCGCCGATCCGGACGGCATCCCGCCCGGCGCCTATCGCTGCCGCGTCATCAAGCTGGGCGCGAAGAGCGCGGGCATGAGCGACTATACGGCCTATCCCGCCTTCAACTGCGACATCGCGGACGAGGGTGAGGTTTCAAGCTTCACCAAGACCAGCGGATCGCAGCGGCCCGTCGGCCTCGTGTTCAATGACGATGGCGGCCGCCAGATCTTTCTGGGCACGCTGATGCTGGGCGACGAGACCCAGGCGATCGACTATGGTCGCGATGCCGATCGCGACATGGCAGGGGCGGTCGAGAAGATCGGCCCGCGCCGCTGGCGGATGCTGCTGCCCTGGCCGCGCTTCGAATCGATGATGGATGTGATCGAGCTGGTGCCGGCGAGCTGAGGATTTCTTATCTGTCGCTGGAACGACGAAGGGTTTTGAGTTCCGGTCCTTTTGGGCCTAGCGTCCGGCGCATCATCTGGGAGACCCGAATGCGCCGCCTTGCCCCCGTCATTGCCCTGCCCCTGCTGTTCGCCACCCCCGCCCTCGCCGATCCGCTGCGCGATGCGGTCGCGAAGGACATGCCGGCGGTGATGCCGCTCTATCGCGACCTGCACGCCAATCCCGAACTGAGCATGAAGGAGGTGAACACCGCCGCGAAGCTCGCCGTCGAGGCGCGTAAGCTGGGCTTCAAGGTGACCGAGAAGGTCGGCGTCACCGGCGTGGTCGCGGTGATGGAGAATGGCCCCGGCCCGGTGCTGCTGATCCGCGCCGACATGGACGGGCTGCCTGTTCCGGAACAGACCGGGCTCCCCTTCGCCAGCAAGGCCAAGGGGGTCAGCGCGACGGGCGTCGAGACCAGCGTGATGCATGCCTGCGGGCACGACACGCACATGACCGCCTGGGTCGCCACCGCGAAGCGGCTGGCGGCGATGAAGGATCAATGGTCGGGCACGCTCGTCATGATCCTGCAGCCCGGCGAAGAGACGAGCGAGGGCGCCAAGGCGATGCTCGCCGACGGGCTTTTCACCAAATTCCCCAAGCCGCAATATGCGCTGGCGTTCCATGACAGCGCTTCGCTGCCCGCCGGCACGATCGGCTATACCTCCGGTCCCGCCGCCGCGACGGTCGACAGCGTGGACCTGATCGTGAAAGGGCTGGGCGGGCATGGCGCGGTGCCGCAGGCGACCAAGGATCCGATCGTGCTCGCGTCGCGGATCGTCGGCGCGTTGCAGACACTGGTAAGCCGCGAGCTCGATCCGCAGGATGCGGCGGTGGTCACCGTCGGCAGCTTCCAGGCGGGCGCCAAGCACAATGTGATTCCCGACGAGGCCAGGTTGCTGCTGACCGTGCGCACCTATAACGACAAGGCACGCGAACTGATGCTGGGCGGCATTGCTCGCATCGCCAAGGGGGAGGCGATCGCCGCCGGCGTGCCGGAAGACAAGATGCCCGTCGTGACGGTCCAGCGCGACACCTCCACGCCGGCCGCGATCAACACGCCCGAATTCACCGCGCGCATGGCCGGCTTCTTCGCCGCTCGCTTTGGAAAGGACCGGGTGACGGCGGTGCCGCCGCCGATGGTGGGCGAGGATTTCGGGCGTTATCGCGATGCCGACAAGTCGATCCAGAGCCTGTTGTTCTGGGTGGGTGGCGTTCCCCGGGCGAAATGGGATGCCGCCGGCGGCGATCTCACCACGCTCCCCTCGCTGCATAGCCCGTTCTGGGCGCCCGAGGCGGAGACGGTCATCTCCACCGCAACGGAAGCGATGACGGCGGCGGCGCTGGATATCCTGAAGAAGGGCTGATGCTTTTCCGCCGCGAGACGCTGGATGGCATCGTGGCGGGACGCATCACGCTTCAGTTTCGCCGCTGGAAGGCGCCAGCGGCCAGAGCGGGCGGCACCCAGCTTACACCTATCGGCCTTGTCGCGTTTGATCGTGTCGAGCCGATGGCGCCTGATGCGCTGACCGAGGAAGACGCGCGCGCCGCCGGCTACGGCGATCTTGCCGCGCTGAAGGCGGAACTCTCGGGGCGCAATGGTGATCTCTATCGCATCGCCGTCCGCCCGGCCGGCGCCGACCCGCGTCCGGCGCTTCGCGAGGATGCGGACCTGTCGGATGCCGCGATCGCGAATCTGCTAGGGAGAACCGACCGGGCGTTCGCCCGCGCGGCGCTCGGGCTGATCGAGCGCTTTCCCGGACGGCGCGCGCCCGACCTCGCCGCGGAACTGGGGCTTGAGACCGCGATCTTCAAACCGCGTGTCCATGCGCTCAAAGCCAAGGGGCTGACCGAAAGCCTGGCGGTGGGATATCAGCTTTCGCCACGTGGCGAGCGGGTGTTGCGCTGGCTCGAAAATCCCTCTCCCGCTTGCGGGAGGGGAGAACCCTAGATCTCCTCGAAACTGCCGCCGCGACCCTTTCCTCCGGTGAAGCGCGCGGCGCCGGCTTCGGCGCCATGGCGCAGCGGGACTTGGCCCTCGCGGCCCTCGAACCGCAACGCATCTTCGATCGTCATGTCCCATTGGCGATAGGCGGACAGGCGGTCGGTCTTCATGCAGAGCGCCGGAAAACGCGCGATCGCGGCGGCCAGCGCCTGTGCCGCCGGCAGCGCGCCGCCGGCGGGCACCAGCCGGTTGGCGAGGCCCATCGCCAGCGCTTCTGGCGCTTCTACCGCCCGTCCGGTCAGGATCATGTCGAGCGCGCGGCCCTGCCCCACGATGCGGGGCAGCCGCACCGTTCCGCCATCGATCAGCGGCACGCCCCAGCGCCGGCAGAACACGCCGAAGACCGCGGTCTCGGAAGCGACGCGCAAATCGCACCACAGGGCGAGTTCCAGCCCGCCGGCGACTGCATGTCCTTCCACCGCCGCGATCACGGGCTTGGACAGCAACATGCGGGTCGGCCCCATCGGCCCGACGCCCTCGGGCTCGTACCGGGTCTGGCCGACCGCGCCCAGATCGAAGCCGGCGCAGAAGCTGCCGCCCGAGCCGGTCAGGATCGCGACATCGACGGCATCGTCCGCATCGAAAGCGGCAAAGGCGTCGCGCAGCGCATTGGCGGTCGCGGGATCGACGGCGTTGCGCTGGTCGGGCCGGTGGATCGTTACCGTCCGCACCGGGCCGTTGTCGGAAATCAGCACCGTCATTCGGCTTCCCCGCTCATGGCTCGTCGCATCGGCTAGGCCGGTTCGGGCGTCAGTCGTCCGGTCGTCTGCGCGGCCGGTTGAGGGGCCGGGTTGGAAAAGCGCATCGTGCCGTCGTCGACCTTGCCGTAGCGCAGCATCATCAGGTCGCGGGCATAATTCTGATGGACCTTCCAGGGCAGCTTGGATCCCTGGCGCGGCAGTTTCGCCCTGGCGCGCTGGACATAGCCCGAGCTGAAATCGAGGAAGTCTTCGTCCGTCACGCTGGGATCGTCGAGCGTGGGCGTGCACTGGCGCGTGCCCGTCCGGTCCATATGATTGAGCAGCCGGCAGACATATTCGCAGGTGAGATCCGCCTTCAGCGTCCACGACGCGTTGGTATAGCCGAAGCTGGTCGCGAAATTGGGCACGCCGGACAGCATCATCGCCTTGTAGCTGAGGCATTGCGACGGCTCGACGCTCGCGCCGTCGACGTCCAGCGTCATGCCGCCGAGCAACTGCATGTCGAGACCTGTCGCCGTCACGACCAGATCGGCTTCCAGTTGCTCGCCCGATGCGAGTTTCACGCCGGTTTCGGTGAAGCGATCGATCGTGTCGGTCACGATCGACGACTTGCCCTCGCGGATCGATGCGAACAGGTCGCCATCGGGCACCAGGCAGACGCGCTGGTCCCAGGGATTGTAGCGCGGAGTCAGGTGCGTGGCGACGTCGAAGCCGCCGGGCAGTTCCGCCTGGGCGAGCGCGATCAGCTTCGCCTTGACCTTGGCGGGCTTCCGCCGCGCCATGCGGAAGAAGAACATGCCGAGCAGAACATTCTTCCAGCGGGTGATGCCATAGGCGATCCGGCTGGGCAGGACGCGGCGCAACCCGTTCGCGATCCTGTCTTCCGCCGGGCGGGAGACGATATAGGTGGGGGAACGCTGGAGCATGGTGACGTGCGCCGCCCGTTTCGCCATTTCGGGCACCAGGGTCACTGCGGTGGCGCCGCTGCCGATCACCACCACGCGCTTGCCGCTATAGTCGATATCGTCGGTCCAGAGCTGCGGATGGACGATGCGGCCCTTGAAATCGGCACGCCCGGCGAACTCGGGCGTGTAGCCCGCAGCATAGTTATAATAGCCCGAGCACATGAACAGGAAGCCGCAGGTGAAGCGGGCGGGCTGGCCGTCGATCTCGACATCGACGGTCCAGCGCGCATCCGCCGTTGACCAGCTCGCATGGCGGACCTTGTGGCCGAAGCGGATATGGCGATCGATGCCGTGATCGCGCGCGGTCTCGTCCAGATAATGGAGGATGGCGGGCCCGTCGGCGATCGCCTTGGCCTCGGTCCAGGGGCGGAAGGAATAGCCCAGCGTATACATGTCCGAATCGGATCGGATACCGGGGTAGCGGAACAGATCCCAGGTGCCGCCGATGCGCGCGCGCCCTTCCAGGATCGCATAGCTTTTGCCAGGGCAATTGGCCTGCAGGTGATAGCCGGCGCCAATGCCCGAAATCCCCGCACCGACGATCAGCACGTCGAAATGTTCGATCGCCATCACACCTCTCTTTCGCGGCCCGCCCCAGCGATCGGGCTCTTGCCGTCGCCTGGTTATTAACATGAATGTCAGCGTCGCGATAGCATTTCGCTGATCGCCTGAGTTGATCATAAACTGTCAACAAATCGATTTTGCTGGTGAGTTTGGTGCTGCTAGCCTGATGATGCCGCAAATATGCGGACGACTCAGACAGTTTAGCGAGGGACACCGCCATGACTTTGAAGGGTACGAAGACCGAGGATAATCTGAAGGCCGCGTTTGCCGGCGAAAGCCAGGCCAATCGCCGCTATCTCTATTTCGCGCAGAAGGCCGATATCGAAGGTTATAACGACGTCGCTGCGGTTTTCCGTTCGACCGCCGAGGGCGAAACCGGCCATGCCCATGGCCATCTCGAATTCCTGGAGGAAGCCGGCGATCCGGCGACCGACCTGCCGATCGGTCCCACCTCCGACAATCTGAAGGCCGCGATCGCGGGCGAGACCCACGAATATACCGATATGTATCCCGGCATGGCGCGCACCGCGCGCGATGAGGGCTTCGACGAGATAGCCGACTGGTTCGAGACCTTGGCCAAGGCCGAGAAGAGCCATGCCGGCAAGTTCCAGAAGACGCTCGACACGCTCGACGCCTGAGGGGGCACTGAACGTCTCTACCGTTCGGGCTGGGCTTGTCGAAGCCCTGCTTTCTTTTGCCGTTGCAAGGGAAGGGCAGGGCTTCGACAGGCTCAGCCCGAACGGATTGTTGTTCTCCGAACAAGGGGGATCCGCATGAAGGAAGGCAGTCTCGACGCGCCCACCCGCCATCCGATCGACTGGCGATCGGACGGTTTCTACGACGAGGAAGCGCTTGATACCGAGCTGCGCCGCGTTTTCGACATCTGCCATGGCTGCCGGCGCTGCTTCAATCTGTGTGACAGTTTCCCGACGCTGTTCGACATGGTCGACGAAAGCCCGGGCGAGGATGTCGAAAGCCTGGAGTCGGAGGGTTTCAAGGCCGTCGTCGACGCCTGCACCTTGTGCGACATGTGCTTCATGGTGAAGTGCCCCTATGTGCCGCCGCACGAGTTCGACCTGGATTTCCCGCATCTGATGCTGCGCTATCGCGCGGTCGAGCATCGCAAGGGCGAAACCCGCCTGGCCGATCGCGAGCTGGCCAAGACCGATCGCAACGGCAAGCTCGGCACCATGCTCAACGATGTCGCCAATTGGGCGACGAAGGAGTCCAACGGGCTGACGCGCGGCGTGATGCAGGCGACGCTGGGCATCGACAAGCGCGCGCATCTTCCCAATTTCGCCGAAGTGCCGCTGACCCGGGCGGTCGAGAACCGGATTCCGGCACCCAACCCGCAAGCGCCCGGTTTCGGCCGAAGGGTCGCGCTCTATGCGACCTGCTATGGCAATTTCAACGACCAGACGCCCGGCGAGGCGGCGATCAAGGTCCTGGCGCACAATGGTGTCGAGGTTCGTGTCGAGCATCCACAATGCTGCGCGATGCCCAAGCTGGAAAATGGCGATCTCGCCGCGGTCGCTGATGCCGCCGAGCAGGTCGCGGCCTGGTTCGGGCCGTTGATCGATGAGGGCTACGACATCGTGCCGCTGACGACGAGCTGCGCGCTGATGCTCAAGTTCGAATGGCCGCTTCTCCACCCCGGCAACGTCGCGGTCAGGCGGCTGTCCGAACATACATATGACCTGTCGCAATATGTGGTCGCGCTGTCGAAGGAAGCGGGGCTGGTGCCGATCGATGCGATGCCCGCCTCGATCGGCGTACATTTCGCCTGTCACAGCCGCGCGCAGAATATGGGCCCCAAGGCGATGGAGATGCTGCGGCTGATCCCGGGCGCCACGCCGGCGCTCACCGAGCGTTGCTCGGGCCATGGCGGCAAATGGGGGATCATGGCGGAGAATTTCGAGACGGGGGTCAAGGTGGGCCGCCCCGCCGCCCGGGCGCTCGCCAAGAACGATCCGGACTATATGGTCAGCGAATGCCCGCTTGCCGGCCCGCATCTGCAGCAGGTGATGAGCTTGTCGGGATCGGAGAAGGTGCCCGAGCGGATCGGCCATCCGATCGAGATCATGGCCAAGGCCTATGGATTTGAGGACTGAACGAGATGCCCCGCGAAACGCGCACCATCACCCCGGCGGATATATTGCCCGTTGTTGACTATGAGCCGATCCGCAAGGCGAAGCGCGACGAGAATATCGCGCGCAAGCGCCTGCGCCGGCTGTCGGTGGGGCCGCATGCCACCGTGCTGTTCGAAAGCTGGGATTCGATGTGGCTCCAGATCCAGGAGATGCTGCGGATCGAAAAGGGTGGTGATGCGCAGCTTCCCGACGAACTGGCTGCTTACAATCCGATGATCCCCAATGGCGGCGAACTCACCGCGACGATGATGTTCGAGATCGACGATCCGGTGGTTCGCGGCCGCGTGCTCGGCCAGTTGGGCGGCGTGGAGGACCGGATCTTCATCTCCATCGGTGACGAACGCGTGCCCGCGGTGCCGGAGGGCGATGTCGAGCGCAGCCGGGCTGATGGCAAGGCATCGAGCGTGCATTTCTTCCACTTCCCCTTCACCGCCGCGCAGGTCGCGGCATGGCGTGCCGGCGGCGCGTCGGCGATGTTCCATGTCGAGCACCCCAATTATGGCCATATCGCGTTGATCGGCGACGATATGCGGCAGGAACTGGCGCGGGATTTCGATTGAGCCGGGTCGTGGATTGGCCATTTGCGTCCGGATCCCCTAGATAAGGGGCATGCGTCCGGTGACCGACATCCTGCCTGAACGGCCGCGCCTTGCCCGGCGCCTGCTGTCATGGCTGGCGCTGCTGCTGCTTGCCGGCCATCTCGCTGGCACTGCGCCTCGGCTCGGCACCATCGAGGCGCCGAACAAGCCGCTGTCGATCGAGGCGCGGCCGATCCAGGCCATCGTCGCGCAGGGGCGCGGCGCGGATATCGCCAAGGCGGGCCGTTTCCAGGCGCCCGAAAAGCCCGGCCAGGGTGGCGGTGATCCGCCGCTTGCTGGCGTCGCGCCGATCGTCGCGACACCGCCCGCGATATTGGCACACACCTATGCGGCGATCGCATCCGATGCGCCGCGAAGCGCGGTTCCTGCCGCCCACCGGGCCCGCGCGCCACCCATCGCCTGATCCGGACCGGTTGAATCCCACCATGTCATTCCCGCGCAGGCGGGGATCCGGTGGCGGGCATTCGTCCGGACAGAGCGGTGCGAGTGGATTCCCGCGTTCGCGGGAATGACAGCATGGCTGGCCCGAATGTTCGGGCCAGCGACCCGCGCCGCATGAAGCGCGAGCTACAGGCTCAATCCCAATATCGGCGATCACCGCGTCCTCAGGCGCGGACCGCCGCCGCGCGCAGGCGCATCGAAGAGACTTATCATGACCAATATCCAGATTATCGACCATGTTCCCGCGGACGACCGCGACCATCGTGACCATATCGCGACGCTGTTGCGCCGCTATCCGCAGCTCGACGCGGCGGAGACCGAGACGCTGCTCGACTTCCTCGCCATCGGCCCGATCATCGAGGTGGGCCATCTCGCCGGCGATCCGGAGCTCAAGCCGATCGTCGAACGGGTGCGGCGTGAGCATGCGAAGCGCTTCAGCGTCGGGATCGGGCGCAACCTGCTGATCGGCCTGGCACTGGTGTTGCCGCTGGTGTTGTTCTGCTGGGTCGCCTGGGATCTTGGCGGCAAATAGGATGGAAAAGACAGCGCCCGCCGGTGGGTTCCCCCACCGACGGGCGTGCTTTCCTCCCCAGGAAACTTTCAAAGGCCGGTATGCCGGTCCTTCACCAGGAAGCGGCCGGCTTAGGCGGCTTCGCTGAACTGGTTCATCGTATTGTCCTTGCCGCCCGCCTTCAGCGCGGCCTCGCCGGCGAAATATTCCTTGTGATCGTCGCCGATGTCGGAACCCGACATGTTCTGATGCTTCACGCAGGCGATGCCCTGGCGGATCTCCTTGCGCTGCACGCCGGCGACATAGCCGAGCATGCCCTGTTCGCCGAAATAGTCCTTGGCGAGATTGTCGGTGCTGAGCGCGGCCGTGTGATATGTCGGCAGCGTGATCAGGTGGTGGAAGATGCCGGCGCGCTTCGCGGCATCGCGCTGGAAGGTGCGGATGCGCTCGTCGGCCTCCGCCGCCAGCTCGCTTTCGTCATAGCTGGCGCTCATCAGGTTCGCGCGGTCATAGCCGGCCACGTCCTTGCCGGCCTGGGACCATGCATCGAACACCTGCTGACGGAAATTGAGCGTCCAGTTGAACGAGGGCGAATTATTATAGACCAGCTTGGCGTTGGGAACGGCCTCGCGGATGCGGTCGACCATGCCGGCGATCTGTTCGATATGCGGCTTCTCGGTCTCGATCCACAGCAGATCGGCGCCGTTCTGGAGCGAGGTGATGCAATCGAGCACGCAGCGATCCTCTCCGGTTCCCGCGCGGAACTGGAACAGGTTGCTGGGCAGGCGCTTGGGGCGCAGCAGCTTGCCGTCGCGGGTGATGACGACATCGCCATTGCCGATGTTCGAGGCGTCGACCTCTTCGCAGTCGAGGAAGCTGTTATACTGGTCGCCGATATCGCCGGGCTCGCGGCTATAGGCGATCTGCTTGGTCAGGCCCGCGCCCAGCGAGTCGGTGCGGGTGACGACGATGCCGTCCTCCACGCCCAGCTCGAGAAAGGCGTAGCGGCAGGCGCGGACCTTCGCGAGGAAATCCTCGTGCGGCACGGTCACCTTGCCGTCCTGGTGGCCGCACTGCTTTTCGTCGGACACCTGGTTCTCGATCTGCAGCGCGCAGGCGCCGGCCTCGATCATCTTCTTCGCCAGCAGATAGGTCGCCTCGGCATTGCCGAAGCCGGCATCGATATCGGCGATGATCGGCACGACATGCGTCTGGAAGTTCTCGACCTTGGCGAGCGCTTCCTTCTCACGGCCGGCATCGCCGGCGTCGCGCGCCGCATCGACCTCGCGGAACAGGCCGCCCAGTTCGCGCGCATCGGCCTGGCGCAGGAAGGTGTAGAGTTCCTCGATCAGCGCGGGCACGCTGGTCTTCTCGTGCATCGACTGATCAGGCAGCGGCCCGAATTCGGAGCGCAGCGCGGCGACCATCCAGCCGGACAGGTAGAGATATTTGCCCTTGGTGGTGCCGAAATGCTTCTTGATCGAGATCATCTTCTGCTGGCCGATAAAGCCATGCCAGCAACCCAGGGACTGGGTATAGTTGGCCGGATCGGCATCATAGGCGGCCATGTCGGCACGCATGATCTTCGCGGTGTAGCGCGCGATGTCGAGGCCGGTCTGGAAACGGTTCTGCAGCCGCATCCGCGTGACCGCTTCGGCGCTGATCCCGTCCCATGTTCCGCTCTTGGAACGGATGAGCTGGTCGGTCTGCGCGATCTGATCCTGGTACGACATTGAAATTGGCCTTTCGTTCGATTGGCGTTGTGATGACGCAGGTGACGGAGTCGCGCGATTCAAGATTGTAAATTTTCGTGTGTAAATGTCGCTTGATGTGGCTTTCAGCTTGTAATTTTGTGAATTTCTTGACAGGGTTTGCCGATGGCCGAAGCGAAGCTTTTTGCCGGGCATGCGGTGAAACGCGTGCGCCGCGCGCAGGGAATGACCCAATCGGCGATGGCTGACGCGCTGGCGATCTCACCAAGCTATCTCAACCTGGTCGAACGCAATCAGCGTCCGTTGACCGCCGCGCTGCTGCTGCGGCTGGCCGAGCGGTTCGATTTCGATCCGCGCACGCTGTCGGCGGGCGAGCCGGGCGGTGGGGCGGAGGCGATTCGCCGTCGGCTCGCCGATCCGATGTTCGCGGATCTGGAGATCGATCGCACCGAACTCGCGGACTGGCTGGCGGGTGCGCCGGGCGGGGCGGAAGCGTTCGCACGCGCATTCGATGCATTGCGTACCGGGGCACCGGCCGCACCCGAGGATGACGGCATTTCCGAAGTGCGCCGAGAGATCGAGCGCTGGCGCAATCATTTTCCCGATCTCGATGCGCAAGCGGAGACGCTGGCCGACGAGTTGCGATTGGGGGCCGGTGATCTCTATGGCGCGATCGCGGAGCGGTTGCGGACCAAGCACCAGCTCGCGATCCGCATCCTGCCCGTCGATGTGATGCCCGATATGTTGCGCCGGCTCGATCTCCACGCGCGCCAGTTGCAGCTTTCCGAAACGCTCGACACCGCCTCACGCACCTTCGCGGTCGCCTTCCAGCTCGCGCAGAACGAGGCGCGCGGGGAAGTCGACGCGCTGGTGCGTGGCGCGGGCTTTGCCGAACGCGCGAGCGAACGGCTCTATCGCCGGCATCTGCTCGGTTATTTCGCCGCCGCGATCATGATGCCCTATGCCCGTTTCCTGCGCGCGTGTGAGGCGACGGGGTATGATGTCGAACTGCTGCAGCGTCGCTTCGGCGCTGGTTTCGAACAGATCTCGCATCGGCTGACCACGCTTCAGCGCGTCGGTGCGCGCGGACTGCCCTTCTTCATGATCCGGATCGACCGTGCCGGTCAGGCATCGAAACTCTATGCGGGCGCCAGTGGTGCGGCATTGGCCGAAAGCCCGGTGCGCTGCCCGCTTTGGCGGCTGCACAACGCGTTCGACCGCCCGGGCCGGCTGGTCCGCCATCTCGTCGCACTGGAGGATGGCAGCCGCTGGTTCACGATCGCGCGCACCGTCCAGCCGCAGGGGCGGCGCTTCGGCGCGGTCGCCGCCGAATTCGCGATCGGGCTTGGCCTCGACGCCGCGCTTGCCGCACCGCTCGCCGCGGCTGCGGGCATCGACCTGCGCGCGGGTCCGGCGACGCCGATCGGTCTCGGTTGCCGCCGCTGCACGCGGGTCGACTGCCCGCAACGCGCGCATCCGCCGGCCGGACGATCATTATTGATCAACGAGCGCGAGCGCGGGGTTTCGCCGTTCAGTTTTGCGGGAGATTAGGGGGTATCGGGATGGAGACTTCACCGTTTCCGTCATTTCGTCGTTCACTGGAATGACGCAAGATGGCTTAATCCTGCAGCTCAGGCGTTTTGACAGACTGCAAAAATCAGGCTTCCGCCGCCCGATCCGCTTCGCGGCTGGCGCGCAACGCATCGGTGCGGAGCATGCGGTTCGCCATTTCGCGCCACGCCGCTTCGGAACGCCGGCAGCGATCGCGAACATTGTCGAGCTTGGTGGCTTCGGCGTCGCGGGCGCATTCGTCGGCGCGCTGAAGGTAAAAATCGACGGTGGCGGACATTGGCTCATTCCTGGTTGAGTGCGCCGGCGGGTAAAAGCCGCCGGCATGGGATCAGTCGATCATCTCGGCGACGATCCGGCGCAACTCGGGCCGCGACAAGAGCGCGGATGCCGGGGTTCCCGCCGCATATCGGGCGGTCAGGCGCCGATTGCGGCGCGATATGGATTTGGAATTGAAGAGATTGGGTAAATTACGTTCAGTTTGACTGTGCATGATGTCCTTGGGCGCGATTGCGTGCGCCATGAATTGAACCGGCCGGGCCGACCGGATCGAAGAATCCGATCGCGCCCATGCCGGGATGGCGGGTTTCCCCGCCGGTCGGTCAGGCCGACTGCAGGTTGACTGCCGAGGTCTTGCCGCGGCGGTCGGTTTCCAGTTCGTAGCTCACGCGCTGGTCCTTGTTGAGCGTCGCCATGCCGGCGCGCTCGACGGCGGTGATATGGACGAAGCTGTCGCCCGAGCCGTCCTCGTTGGCGATGAAGCCGTAGCCCTTGTCGGTGTTGAAGAATTTGACGGTGCCGATCGGCATGATGATTTCCTTTCACGAAAACGAGTTTCCCGCAGGCCGAAGCCCGTGGCGCAAGTAGCGTGGAGAGGAAGGATCAGCCTAAGCATCAAATTCGTCGCAGGCGACGTTAGCGAGGCTGATATAGGGCGTATCGGATGATTTGGCAATGAACGCTCGAATCCGTGGATGTTTCGCTGGTGATCCGCATCATGGGCGGCCGCGTCCACCGATCCTGGGATCGGTGGAAAATAGGCGCTGCGGACGGGCTTGACCTCGATCGGAAACGCGATCAACCGTCGCGCGCATCGCAGGCAGTATGAAGGGGCCAATGGCCGCAGCTTTCCCCACCGGCGAGTCGGTCGCCCTGACGCTGATTGCCCTGGGCGGCGTGCAGATGATATCGCCCGGCGACGACCTGGCTGGCGCGGTGCTTGCCGCGTTCGCCGCATCGGGGCAGGCCTTGCGCGACGGCGACATCGTCGTGCTCGCGCAAAAGATCGTGTCCAAGGCCGAAGGGCGGATCGTCCGCCTTGCCAATGTCAGGCCATCGCCCGCCGCCATCGAGCTCGCGCGGCAATGCGCCAAGGATCCGCGCCTTGTCGAATTGATACTATCGGAAACCGAGCAGGTGATGCGTGTGCGCCCTGGCGTGCTGATCGTGCGGAACCGCCTCGGCCTCGTCCTTGCCAATGCCGGGATCGATCAGTCCAATGTCGATCAGGGCGACGGCGAAATGGCCTTGCTGCTGCCCCTCGATCCCGATGGTACCTGCCGCGATCTGCGCGCGGAGCTGTACGCGCGGACGGGGGTCGATGTTGCCGTGCTCATCATCGACAGCCTTGGTCGCGCCTGGCGGATGGGGACCACCGGCACGGCGATCGGCGTCGCCGGCATCGCCGGCCTGCTCGATCTGCGCGGCGCGCCCGACCTTCATGGTCGCAAGCTGGAAACGAGCGAGCTCGGTTTGGCCGACGAAATCGCCGCCGCCGCCTCGCTTGCGATGGGGCAGGGCAATGAGGGACGCCCGGTCGTGCTGATCCGCGGCTTCACCCCCGCGCGGCGCGATGGCAGCGCCGCCGAGCTGATCCGACCCGCCAATCTGGACCTGTTCCCATGATTCTCGCCCTTGCCGGCGGCGTTGGCGGCGCAAAGCTGGCCAACGGCCTCGCCGCCAATCTTGCGCCTGAAGAGTTGCTGATCGCGGTCAATACCGGCGATGATTTCGAGCATCTCGGCCTGCCGATCTGCCCCGATCTCGACACGGTCACCTACACGCTCGCCGGCATCAACGATCCCGTCCAGGGCTGGGGCATCGCCGGCGAGAGCTGGGCCTTCATGGATGCGATGGCCGGACTGGGCGGGGAGACCTGGTTCAGGCTGGGCGATCGCGATCTCGCCACCCATGTCCGCCGCCGCGCATTGCTTGCCGAGCACAGCCTTTCGGACGTCACAGCGACGCTCACGCGCGCGCTGGGTATCCGTCACGCCATCGTGCCGATGAGCGACGCGCCGGTCCGCTCGATCGTCTCCACCGACGAGGGTGATCTGCCCTTCCAGGATTATTTCGTCCGACTGCAATGCCGGCCGCGCTTCCACGCGATCCGCTTCGATGGTGCGGAAAGTGCCACAGCTTCGCCGGGTTTCGCCGCCGCGCTTGCCAATCCAGCACTCGAAGCGATCGTCATCTGCCCGTCCAATCCGATCCTCAGCATCGCGCCGATCCTGTCGGTGCCGGGCGTGCGTGACGCGATCAAGGGGGCGAGGGTGCCGATTGTCGCGGTGTCACCTTTTATCGGTGGACAGGCGGTGAAGGGCCCCGCCGCCAAGATCATGGCGGAACTGGGCCTCGCCACCACGCCCGAAGCCGTCTTCGCGCAGTATGACGGCCTGCTCGACGGGCTGGTGATCGATCGCGCCGACGCCGCAGACGCGACACCGGCGATGCTGGTCACCGACACGCTGATGCGCGATCCCGGCGATCAGCATCGCCTTGCCGCGGAAACGATCGCCTTCGCCCGCAGCCTCGGCTGACGCCGATGGCGCCCCATATCCTGATCCCGGTGCGCCCCTTCGCGGAGGGCAAGAGCCGGCTCGCCGCCGTGCTTGGGGACGGCGAACGCGCGGCGCTCAACCGACGGTTCTTCGATCACGTCTTCGGCCTGGCCTGTCGTGTCGCGACGCCGGCTCATTGCGCCGTGATCAGCCATGCACCGCAGATCCGTAATCTTGCGGAGCGTGCCGGTGCCCGCGCGATCGTTGAAGCGGCAACGGGATTGAACGACGCCCTGACACAGGCGGCTGCCGTCATGCCCGCCGATGCGCCCCTGCTGGTGCTCAGCACCGACCTGCCGTGGCTAAGTGAGGCCGATATCGCGGCGATGATCATGGCCGGCACGCGGGCCGAGATCGCGATCGCCCCCGATCAGGAGCGGAGCGGCACCAATGCGCTGCTGCTTGGTCGCGCGGGGCTCATTCCCTTTCTCTACGGCCCCGGCAGCCTGGCCGCGCATGAAGCGGCGGCGGTGTCGGCGGGCCTCTCGATCGTCAGGGTCGAACGGCCCGGCCTCGCCATGGATATCGATACGTCCGATCAACTCGCCGCACTCTCCGATCGGGATCGTGCCTGAAAGGTCGCGGCGGACTATAATATTGCGATCGGAAAGCGACTCGTCAGGAGTGCCGACATGGAAAACCGCATCGTCTATTCGGGCATCAGCCCCCACCTTACCATCCGCGCCGGTCGCGCGAGCGAAGCGATCGATTTCTACATGCGGGCTTTCGGAGCGACCGAAATCTTCCGCAAGGAAGCCGAGGACGGAAAGCGGCTGATGCACGCGCATCTGGAGGTCAATGGCGGCGCATTGTTCCTCAACGACGATTTCCCGGAGATGATGGGCGGAACCCCGTCTTCGGCCCCGACGGGGGTGACGCTGCATCTCGAGGTTGCCGACGCCGATGTCGCCTGGGAACGGGCGCTTGCCGCTGGCGCGACGGTCCGCTTCCCGCTGGAGAACCAGTTCTGGGGCAGCGCTACGGCCAGGTCTTCGATCCGTTCGGCCATTGCTGGTCGATCGGCGGCCCTGTGAAGGATTGAGCGCCAGCGGGGGATCCGCCCCCATCAATGCGTGCAGGCAAGTCCCTCGATGATATCGTCGATGCGTGCGGGATCGCCGGCGGCGATCACTTCGCCGCGGCTTTGTTCGCCCAGCGGGTCGCCGCTCCAGTCGCACATCCGGCCGCCAGCGCCCTCGACGATCGGCACCAGCGCCGCGAAGTCGTGCAGCTTCAGCCCCGATTCGACGACGATGTCGACATGGCCGGAGGCGACGAGCCCGTAATTATAGCAGTCGCCGCCGAACAGCGTGTCGCCGCATTGACGCGCGAGCATCGAGAAATGCTCGGCCGAATGCCCGCTGAAAAATTGCGGGCCCGTGGTCGCCAGGATCGCCCGGTCGAGTGCCGAGCAGGCGCGCGTCGTGACGGGATCGCCGTTGAACAGGGTCTTGCGCCCGACCGCGCCCAGCCAGCGTTCATGGCCGATCGGCTGGTCGATCACGCCGATCATCGGCCAGCCTTCGCCGAGCAGCGCGATCAGCGTGCCGAAGATCGGGCGGCCGGCGATGAAGGATCGCGTGCCATCGATCGGATCGAGCACCCAGGTCCGCCCGCTGGTGCCCGGCTTCTCGCCATATTCCTCGCCGATGATGCCGTCGCGCGGGCGCTCGGCCTCGATCAGCCGCCGCATCGCGGCCTCGGCCGCGCGGTCGGCCTGCGTCACCGGCGACGAATCGTCCTTGGTCTCGATCTCGAACCGCGCGCGGAAAAAGGGGCGGATCGCCTGGCCCGCCGCATCGGCAAGGGCATTGGCGAGGGCGATGTCGTTCTCGGTGAAGCTCATGGCCGTGCGGTAGCGCAGCCCATGCTGCGCGGCTAGGCTTCTGGTGTCGAAAACGGCGGGTCGAAGCTTCAGCCAGTCCCTATCTTGTCATTCCCGCGGATGCGGGAATGACAAAGTTAGTCGAACAGGCTGGAGACCGAGCTTTCGTCCGCGATGCGGCGGATCGCTTCGGCGAGCAGTGGCGCGATCGTCAGGTGACGGATCTTCTTCGCGTCCTTGATCACGTCATGGCCGCCGATCGAATCGGTGATCACCAGTTCCGTCAGCTCCGATCCCTCGACGCGCGCGACCGCGCCGCCCGAAAGCACGCCATGCGTACAATAGGCGACGACTTCCTCGGCGCCGGCCGCTTTCAGCGCGGCGGCGGCGTTGCACAGGGTGCCCGCCGAATCGACGATATCGTCGATCAGGATGCAGAAACGACCCTCGACGTCGCCGATGATGTTCATCACCTCCGATTCGCCGGCGCGCTCGCGGCGCTTATCGACGATGGCGAGCGGCGCGTTGTCGAGTCGCTTGGCGAGTGCACGCGCGCGGACCACGCCGCCGACGTCGGGCGAAACCACCATCATCTTGCGGCCGCCGAAGCGCGCCTGGATATCGGCCGACATCACCGGCGCCGCGAAGAGATTGTCGGTCGGGATATCGAAGAAGCCCTGGATCTGGCCGGCATGAAGATCGACCGACAGCACGCGGTTGGCGCCGGCGACGGTGATCAGGTTGGCGACGAGCTTGGCCGAGATCGGCGTGCGCGGTCCGGGTTTGCGATCCTGCCGGGCATAGCCGAAATAGGGGATCACGGCGGTGATCCGCTTGGCCGATGCGCGCTTCAGCGCATCGATGCAGATCAGCAATTCCATCAGATTGTCGTTGGCCGGATAGCCGGTCGATTGCAGGACGAACACGTCCTCGCCGCGGACATTCTCGTGGATCTCGACGAACACTTCCTCGTCGGCGAAGCGACGGACGCTGGCGTCGGTCAGCTTGATCTCGAGATAATCGGCAATGGCCTTGGCCAGCGGCAGGTTCGAATTGCCGGTCAACAATTTCATGCGCGCATTCCCGCAAAAAATGATCCGCGAAGAGCGGTGGATGATGAACAGGGGTTGACGAAAGCCTTTAGCCGCACTCGCGCATTCGTAAAGGGGGCATTGCCCGCTTCACCGACCTTGGCTTAATGCGGAGGCGATATGACGGACCGGCTCACCATCGCGCTTGCGCAGCTTTCGCAGACCGTCGGCGATCTTCCCGGAAATGCGGATGCGATGCTGACATGGCGCGCGCGCACGCCCGATGCCGACCTGATCGTCTATCCCGAGCTTCAGCTCATCGGCTATCCGCCCGAGGATCTGGTGCTGAAACCGGCGCTGATCGAACGCGCCGAATCGGAACTGGCGCGGTTGGCGGCGGCCACCGCCGATGGCGGCCCGGCGATGATCGTCGGCACCGTGGTGCGTGAACAGGGGCTGCTCTATAACGCGCTGGCGCTGCTCGACGGCGGCAGCATCGTCGAGATCCGCCGCAAGCACGAACTGCCCAATTACGGTACGTTCGACGAGAAAAGGCTGTTCGCGTCCGCGCCGCCGCCCGAACCGATCGTCTTCCGTGGCGTGCGCATCGGCTTGCCGATCTGCGAGGATATCTGGTTTCCGGCGGTGTGCGCGCATCTGCGCGCGCGGGGCGCCGAACTGCTGATCTCGCCCAATGGCAGTCCGTACGAAGTCGACAAGGACGACCTGCGCAGCAGCGCGATCGCGGCCGCACGCGTCGCGGAAACAGGCTTGCCGCTCGCCTATCTCAATCGCGTCGGCGGCCAGGACGAGATCGTCTTCGACGGCGCGAGCTTCGTCCTCAATGCCGACGGTCTCCTCGCGCACCAGCTTCCCGATTGGGAGGAAACGGTGGTCGAAACGCAATGGCGGCGCGGCCCTGATGGCTGGCGTTGCCTGCCGGGCGTGCTCAATGCGCTGGAGCCGCATCCGTCGGATATCTATCACGCGATGGTCGTCGGCCTGCGCGACTATGTCGACGGCAATCGTTTTCCCGGTGTCGTGCTCGGCCTGTCGGGCGGCATCGATTCGGCGATCTGCGCTGCGATCGCCGCCGATGCGCTCGGCCCCGATCGCGTCTGGTGCGTAATGTTGCCCAGCCGCTTCACCAGCCAGGAAAGCCTGGACGATGCCGCCGAATGCGCGCGGATGATCGGCTGCCGGCTCGACACCATCCCGATCTCGCCCGCGGTCGAGGCGTTCGACACGATGCTGTCGGACAGTTTCGCCGACCGGACCGTCGACATCACCGAGGAGAATATCCAGTCGCGGATTCGCGGCGCCACCCTGATGGCGCTCAGCAACAAGTTCGGTCACATGCTGCTGACCACCGGCAACAAGAGCGAGATGTCGGTCGGTTACGCCACCATCTATGGTGACATGGCGGGCGGCTATAATCCGCTGAAGGACGCCTATAAAACGACGGTGTTCGCGATTTCGCGCTGGCGCAACGGCAATCGGCCGCGCATCGGACTGGGCCCCGACGGCCCGGTGATGCCCGAAACCATCATCACCAAGCCACCATCGGCCGAACTGCGCCCCGATCAGAAGGATTCGGATTCGCTGCCGCCCTATGATGTGCTCGATCCGATCCTGCACGGTCTGGTCGAAGGGGAATTGTCGGTTTCGGCGCTCGTCGAACGCGGCTTCGATCGAGATACGGTGATCCGGATCGAGCGGCTGCTCTACGTCGCCGAATATAAAAGGCGTCAGGCGCCACCGGGCGTGAAGCTCGGCACGCGCAATTTCGGCCGTGACCGGCGCTATCCGATCACCAACGCGTTTCGGACGTCATAAGCCGAGCTGCGGCGCGCGGTGATTGCCGGTTCCGCTGCAATAGCGGTAAGAGCGCGCGCATGACAGTCGTGACCCGTTTCGCTCCGTCGCCCACCGGGCGGCTCCATGTCGGCAATATCCGCACCGCGCTCCATAACTGGATGTGGGCGAAGAAGCATGGCGGGCGTTTCCTGCTGCGTATCGACGATACCGATCTTGCGCGTTCGAGCGAGGAGAATGTCGAATCGATCCGTGCCGACCTCGCCTGGCTCGGCCTGCATCCCGATGGCGAGGCGCGTCAGTCCGAACGATTCGCGCTCTACGAGGCACGTTTCGAGGCGCTGCGCGCGGCCGGCCGGGTCTATCCCTGCTACGAGACCGCCGAGGAACTCGATCTTCGCCGCAAGGTCCTGCTCGGGCGTGGCCTGCCGCCGGTCTATGAGCGGCCGGACCTCGATGCGCCGGTGCCGGAGGGGCGCACGCCGCATTGGCGCTTCAGGCTCGATCATGACGCGCCGATCGTCTGGGACGATCTGATTCGCGGGCCGCAGCGCTTCGATCCGAAATTGCTGTCCGATCCCGTCATCCGCCGCGCCGACGGCAGCTGGCTCTACATGCTGCCCTCGGCGATCGACGATCTCGACATGGGCGTCACGCATGTCGTGCGCGGCGAGGATCATGTGTCCAACACCGCGACGCAGATCCAGATGTTCGCAGCGATGGGCGGCACGGCCCCGGCTTTCGCGCATGAGGCGCTGTTGACCGGCAGCGAAGGCAAGCTTTCCAAGCGGCTCGGCTCGCTGGGCGTCGATCATTTCCGGGGGATCGGCATCGAACCGGTCACGCTTGTGGCCAAGCTCGCGCGGATCGGCACCAGCGATCCGGTGGAGGCGGTCACCGATCCGGCGCCGCTGATCGAGGCGTTCGACTTCGGGCATTTCGGCCGCGCGCCCGCGCGTTTCGACGAAGCCGAACTGACCCAGCTCAACGCGCGCATCGTCCATCAGCTGGATTTCGACGCGGTCGCCGATCGGTTGCCCGCGGGCATGGATCAGGCCGCCTGGGACGCGATCCGCCCCAATCTCGAAACCGTCACGCAGGTGGCGGACTGGTGGTCGGTGGTCGAAGGGCCGATCGCGCGGCCGGACATGTCGGACGAGGATCGGGCCTATCTGGCCGAAGCTGCGGCGGCGGTCGAGTCGCTCGACTGGTCGGCCGATCCCTGGCATGCGCTCACCGCCGCGCTCAAGGAGAAGACTGGTCGCAAGGGCAAGCTGCTGTTCCTGCCGTTGCGCCAGGCGCTCACCGGGCGCGACCATGGCCCCGACATGGCGGCTTTGCTGCCGTTGATCGGCAAGAAGCGGTCGCTCGAAAGGCTGGGCTGACCCCTGGATTTCAAGAAATGATACAACATCACTTATCGCTTTACTTGGAAATGTGATGTTGTAACATTCTTCATTGCGGGACCATCCCGTGATGGAGGATGTCATGTCTGTCTATGCCAAAGGAGGCTATCTCGATCAGAAAACGCGAAGCCCGCTGAGCCTTGGCGCGGCGCTTGCGGTCAACGGTATTATGGTGGGCGCGCTGGTGTTCATGAGCCCGACCGTGCGCGAGAAGATCCCGACGATACTCGATACGATCAATATTCCGATCGAAACACCGCCCGAACCGGTGAAGCCTGAGCCGCAAAAGCAGCGCCAGGAACAAAAGGTCATGGACAGGATCGCCGTGGCGGATCCTCCGGTTTCAAGGCCGGACACGACGTTTACTTTGCCGAAACTGCCCGACATACCAATTCCGTCGGGCCGGGGCGTTTCCGAAACGGGTGTAACCGTGGTCGCTCCGCCGGAACCGCATGTTCCCGTTTTCCGCGCTTCCGGCATCGACAAGCGCTACGTCGCCGCGCTCCAGCCGCCTTATCCGCCGGGCAAGATCCGCTCGGGCGAGGAGGGGGTCGTGGTGGTCCGCGTCCTCGTCGGCCCCGATGGCCGGGTGAAGGACGTGCAGAAGGTGGAGGCGGCCGACGAGGTCTTCTTCCGCGCCACTGCCGAACAGGCGATGAAGCGCTGGCGTTTCACGCCCGCGACCAGCGACGGCACGCCGGTCGAAAGCTGGCGGACCATGACGGTTCGATTCAAGCTGGATACTTGACGTGCCGGGGACGGGGCTGGCGTCGCCGCGTTCGCGCGCCTATCTTGGCGCCATGGCGATCTTTCCCCGTCCCGTCTCGCCGGTGCGCGCGATCCGCGATCTTCGCGGATTCCTGGCGCAGCGCCAGCGGCACGAACTGCTTTTCGGCTTTCTCTCGGTGATGATCACGACGTTGATCATCGCCGGTTTCTATGTTGATTCGAAATTCGAAAAGCCATGGAAGCGCGACATCCAGTATTTCGAGAATTGGCCGGCCAACCGCACCGATGAAGAGATCCGTGCCCGGCTCGCCGCCGACCTCATCAAGGACAAGCAGCGCAAGGCGGAGATCGAGAAGCTGCGTCAGGAACGGATGAAATCCTTCCAGCGTCTCGACAAGAAGCTCGACGATCTCGGCATTTGAGCGCCGATTCTCGTCATCTGGCCGCAGCCCTGGCGCTTGCCGAGCGCGGCCGGGGAGCCACCGCGCCGGCGCCCTGTGTCGGCTGCGTGATCGTGAAGGGCGGTCATGTGATCGGCCGTGGCTGGTCGCAGCCCGGCGGTCGCCCGCATGCGGAGGCGATGGCTCTTTCCGAGGCCGGCGCCGCGGCGCGCGGCGCCACCGCTTATGTTACGCTCGAACCCTGCGCGCATGAGAGCCTGAAGGGTCCTAAATGTTCGTTGCTGCTGATCGATGCGGGCATCGCCTGTGTCGTCGTGGCCATCGCGGATCCCGATCAGCGGACCGACGGGCGCGGTTTCGCGGCGCTGGAAGCGGCGGGTGTCGAGGTGGTGCGCGGTCTCCATGCGGACGCGGCCCGGCGTTCGATGGCCGGGTTTCTGACGCGCGTGGCGCTCGGTCGGCCCTTCGTCACGCTCAAGCTCGCGACATCGCTGGACGGCTGCATCGCCATGGCGGACGGCAGCGCGCGCTGGATCACCGGCGATGCCGCGCGCAGGCATGGTCATCTGGAGCGTGCGCGCGCCGAAGCGATCCTGATCGGGCGTGGCACGCTGGAGGCGGATGACCCGACTCTCGATGTCCGCCTGCCCGGTCTCGAGGCGCGCTCGCCAACTCGTTTCCTCCTGTCGCGTGACGGTGCGGTGCCGCCGGGATGGGGCCGGCTATCGTCGCCCCAGGCGATTCGGGAATTGCCGGGCGATTTCCTGTTGGTCGAGGGCGGGGCCGGGGCGGCATCCGCTTTCCTCGCGGCGGATCTGGTGGACCGCCTGCTGCTGTATCGCGCGCCGATCCTGATCGGCGGCGGCCGCGCCGCGCTCGGCGATATCGGTCTTGCCGATCTTTCGGCCGCGCATGGCCGCTGGCGGCTGCACGATGCGCGCATGCTTGGCAGAGACCGGCTCGAAGTCTACGAGCGGGTCCGGCAGATATAGAAGGGCGGCAATGTTCACCGGCATCATCACCGATATCGGCACCATACGGAATGCGGAGCAGCGCGGCGACCTGCGGCTGGTCGTGGAAACCGCCTATGACACCGCCACCGTAGATCTCGGCGCGTCGATCGCCTGTTCGGGCGTGTGCCTGACGGTGGTCGACAAGGGGTCGGGCTGGTTCGCGGTCGACGTGTCGGGCGAAACGCGGTCGCGCACCGCCGATGGGCAATGGCTGGCGGGCAGCCGCCTCAACCTGGAACGCGCGATGAAGCTGGGCGAGGAGCTTGGCGGGCATATCGTGACGGGCCATGTCGACGGCATCGGCACCGTCGTTTCGGTCGAGGCCGAGGGCGATTCGCATCGCATCGTCGTGTCCGCGCCTGCCGATCTCGCGCCCTTCATCGCTCCCAAGGGATCGATCGCGCTCGACGGCATCTCGCTCACCGTCAACACCGTCGAGGATGATGCCGCCGGAACGCGGTTCTCTATCAACATCATTCCACACACCGCCGAGATGACCACCTTCTCGACGCTGGAACCCGGCCGCCCGCTCAATATCGAGATCGACGTGCTCGCGCGTTATCTTGGGCGCATGCGGTCTGTTCTCGAAAAATCGACAGCCTGATGTGATTCGATCATTGCGATATCACATTATGATGTGATATCGCGGCGCCATGAGCACGCAATTGATCGATCGCATCCGCGACCTCGTCACCGATGGCGCCATCTCGCGCTCCGGCCTTGCCCGCGCCGCCGGGCTTCACGCCAATTCGCTGCGCAATCTCGACGATTCCCAATGGAATCCGACGGCCGAGACGTTGCGCAAGCTGGAAAGCTATCTGGTCCGCCGCGAAGCCGCGCCGGCGCTGGTGCCGATCGAGGAGATCATCGACGAGGCGCGGAACGGCCGGATGTTCATCCTTGTGGATGA
>NZ_JBMDKK010000011.1:0-142086 GCF_057809675.1 Sphingomonas sp. FG14
GCTGGCTGCCGGGCGCGCGGGGGCGGGCGCGGCGGGCGCCGGCGCCGCGGGAGCGACGTCCTGTTCGACGGGCGCGGCTTCGGCCTCGCCGGGTTTGCCCAGGATGCGGCGGCGCTTGACCTCCACGACCACGGTGTTCTGACGGCCATGGCTGAAGCTCTGCTTCACCTTGCCCGTCTCGACCGTGCGCTTCAGCCCCAGCGGCGGGCGCATGCCCAGTTTCGGCTTGTCGTTGTCCGTATCACTCATCGACTGATCTCAAACCCTTCATTCTTGTCCGCCGTCATGCGCCCGTGGCGCATGAACCCTGCACCGCATTTGCGCAAGGCTCCGCTTCCGATTCACTTCCGATAAAATCCCGCCAGCGGACGATGGCGTTTTTCACGCGCTCGGCTGCTGCCCGATCGGTCACCGCGACATGGACCGCGTTCTCGCGGCCCAGCGCCATCGACAATATAGTGCGTCCCACCGGCAAAGTCATGCCCCTGAGGTCGCTTCCTTCGGCATCGCTGCCCACGCGCCAGGCCTGGTCGAGCTTGCGCGTGCCGTCCGCGCTCGCATCGGCGGCGTGGAGCAGCAGGCGGACCTGGCCCTTGCGCGCGGCATCCTGGATCTTTTCCGATCCGATCAGCACCGCGCCCGATCGCGATTCGAGGCCGAGCCGGTCGAGCGCGTCACGCTGCAACGCGTCCGCGATGCGCGCGCCCAGATCGGCGGGCGCCGAAACCGTGCCGGACTTGAAGGCGCGCGCCAGCGCACCCTTCAGCTTGCCCTTGGCATTGGCGGTGTCGAGCGTCGCCCGGTCCACGCCGATCCAGGCGCCACGGCCCGGCGCGCGCGCGCGGATGTCGGGCGCGACCACGTCGTCCGGGCCCAGGGCGAGCCGGATCAATCCGTCGCGTGCCTCACGCTCGCCCGACAGGATGCACTTGCGATCGTTCATCCGCGCCCTCCCCGGTGGAAGGGCGCGTCCGAAGGTCGCGATGCCGTTCGATTACGCCTTAGCGTCTCATTGGGAGGTATCCGCAACCGCGTCCTCCCCTTCATCCTCGAACCAATGGGCGCGCGCGGCCATGATGATCTCGTTGCCCTGTTCCTCGCTCAGCCCATATTCGGCGAGCACGCCGCCCTTGTCCTCCGGGCGGTTGCCGTCGTTGCGGCGGCGCGGATCGTTGCGCTTCTTCTGGATCAGTTCGTCGGTGGCGAGATCGGCGAGATCGTCGAGCGTCTTGATGCCCGCCTTGCCGAGCGTGACGAGCATCGCCTCGGTCAGATAGGGCATGCCGGCCAGCGCATCCTCCACGCCGAGCGAGCGGCGCAGTTCGCGATTGGCTTCCTCGCGGCGGTCCAGCGCTTCCTGCGCGCGGTTCTGCAGCTCGGCGGCCAGTTCCTCGTCGAAGCCCTCGATCATCGAAAGCTCGTCGGTCTCGACATAGGCGACTTCCTCGAGCTCGCCAAAGCCCTCGGCGACCAGGAGCTGGGCCAGCGTCTCGTCGACGTCGAGTTCGTTCTGGAACATCTCCGAACGCTCGATGAATTCGCGCTGGCGCTTCTCGCTCGCGTCGGCCTCGGTCATGATGTCGATCGCCTTGGCCGTGAGCTGGCTGGCGAGGCGGACATTCTGGCCGCGACGGCCGATGGCGAGGCTCAACTGATCGTCGGGCACCACCACTTCGATCCGGTCTTCTTCCTCGTCGAGGATCACGCGGCTGACGCTGGCGGGCTGGAGCGCGTTCACCACGAAGGTCGCCGTGTCCTCGGACCAGGGGATGATGTCGATCTTCTCGCCCTGCATCTCCTGCACCACCGCCTGCACGCGGCTGCCCTTCATGCCGACGCAGGCGCCGACGGGATCGATGCTCGAATCATGGCTGATCACGCCGATCTTGGCGCGGCTGCCCGGATCGCGGGCGGCGGCCTTGATCTCGATGATGCCGTCGTAGATCTCGGGCACTTCCTGCGCGAACAGCTTCTTCATGAAATCGGGGTGCGCGCGCGACAGGAAGATTTGCGGCCCGCGATTCTCGCGGACGACGCGCAGGATCAGCGAGCGGACGCGATCGCCGACGCGGACCACTTCGCGCGGGATCTGCTGGTCGCGGCGGATGACGCCCTCGGCGCGGCCCAGGTCGACGACGACATGGCCGAACTCGACGCGCTTGACGACGCCGGTGATGATCTCGCCCGAACGGTCCTTGAATTCCTCATACTGGCGCTCGCGCTCGGCATCGCGCACCTTTTGGAAGATCACCTGCTTGGCGGCCTGCGCGGCGATGCGGCCGAATTCGATCGGCGGCAGCGGATCGACGATGAAATCGCCGACGACCGCGTCCTTCTGCAGCTTCTGCGCTTCCTTCAGGTTCACCTGCTTGAAATAGTCGTCGACCGCCTCGACCACCTCGACGACGCGCCACAGGCGCAGGTCGCCGCTATTGGGGTCCAGCTTGGCGCGGATGTCGTTCTCGGCGCCATAGCGCGCGCGCGCGGCGCGCTGGATTGCATCTTCCATCGCCTCGATCACGATGCCCTTGTCGATCATCTTCTCGCTGGCGACCGCATTGGCGATCGCGATCAGCTCGGCCTTGTTTGCGGAAATGGCTGTAGCCATGGCTTAGTCCTGTCCTTCCACTTGAATGCTGTCCGCGCCGTCGGCTGAAAGCGGCGCGGTCGCGGCGATCAGCCGGTCGGTCATGACCAGCTTCGCGCTTGCGATATTGGCGAAGGGCGCGCGCATCTCGCCCGCCTTGTTTACATCGATGACGACGATATCGCCATCGATTCCGATCAGGTTGCCGGTCAGTTGCTTGCGGCCGTCCTGCGGCTCGGCAAGGTTGATCCGCGCCTCGTGCCCGGCCCAGTCCGAGAAATCCTGGAGCCGGGTAAGCGGACGGTCGATCCCCGGCGAGCTGACTTCGAGGCGATAAGCCTCGTCGATCGGATCGCGGCCCTCGGCCTCCAGCGCGTCGAACCGGTCGGAAATGCGGCGCGACAGCGCGGCGCAATCGTCGATGGTGAGCTGGCGGGTATCGGGGCGTTCGGCCATCACCTGCAGCGTCCGGTCACCTTCGCCGCCGAACAGCTTGACGCGCACCAGCGCGAAGCCGAGCGCTTGCGCCTCGGGCTCGATCAGGCTGGTCAGTAGGTCGATGTCGGCCATCGGGTCTCCGGAAATGAATATGCGGCTTTGCCGCCGGAACCTTGCGGTTGCCGGCCTCGCCATTGTTACCGATGTCGAGAAAGCACGTGCGATATAGTGCGGCTTCGCGCCGGGAGCAAGCGGTGATGCGCGATCAGGCCGGGTTGTGCTTCGTCAGGAACGCTTCGAGCCGGTCGAGCCAGTCCTGCATGTTGGCGGGATCGCTGAAACCATGTCCTTCGGTCTCGTAGGTCCTGAACTCGACATCCTTGCCCGCGCGCTTCAGTGCCTCGGCATAAAGGCTCGATTGTTTGTAGGGCACGGTGCGATCCTCCTTGCCATGCGCGAGCAGCACGGGGATGCGCAGCCTGTCGACCTGCTGGAGCGGCGAGATGGTCGCGAGATCGAAGCCAGGCCCGCCGCGCACGGTGTCGCGCCAGTCCTTCCGGTAGCGCTTCGATATGGCGTAGGTCAGGCTGTATTTGAGCTGGCGGTTGAAATCGCTGACGCCGGCGAAGCTGGCGGCGCAGCGATAGCGTTCCGGATTGCGCGTCGCGCCCCAGAGCGCGGCATAGCCGCCATAGGATGCGCCGACGATGCACACGCGCTTGGGATCGATCAGTCCCTGCTTCGCCAGCCAGTCCATGCCATCGTCCAGATCGTCCTGCATCGCGCGGCCGATCTGCCCCTCGCCCTTTTCGTAGAATTGCTTGCCATAGCCGCCAGAGCCCCGGAAATTGGGCTGGAACACCACATAGCCGCGATTGGCGAGGAACTGCACCTCGGCATCGAAGGCCAGCTTGTCGCGCACGTCATAAGGGCCGCCGTGCGGCAGGATGATCAGCGGCAGATTCTTTTCCGGCCGGCCACGCGGCAAGGTGAGATAGGCGGTGATCGCCAGCCCGTCGCGCGCCTGATATTCGACGGCGCGGGTGGGGGAGAGCTGGTCCGCGCGCAGATCCTTGTTCACATAGGCGACGCGCCGCAGCACGCCGTCGTCGATATTGTAGAAATAATAATAGCCGGGATCGCTGGCCGATCCGATCCAGTACAGCATCTTCTTGCCGTCGGTGCTGCGGTTGACCAACCGGCTTTGCCGCCCCTTCAGCGCCGCGTCGATCTGCGACTGATGCGCCTTCATCGCGGGATCGAACCAGACGACGCGATCCTGATCGTCGACATAGCGGATCGCCTCCACGCC
The DNA here is from genome assembly GCF_057809675.1 of Sphingomonas sp. FG14. Taxonomy (NCBI): domain Bacteria; kingdom Pseudomonadati; phylum Pseudomonadota; class Alphaproteobacteria; order Sphingomonadales; family Sphingomonadaceae; genus Sphingomonas; species Sphingomonas sp. FG14. The sequence goes on from NZ_JBMDKK010000011.1 coordinate 4,338, forward strand.
GGTCCCGTCGTCGTTGAGGTCGACATCGGAGAGATCATATCTGGGATCGCCGAACACCAGTTCGCCGCGCGTCCGAGTCGCGTAATTATATTTGTAGAGCGCGAAGCGGCCGGTTTCCTTGTTGGACAGGACGAACCCCTCGTCCGATTCGCGGTTGAAGCGGAGCAGGTCGAAGCTCGCCTCGTCATCGTCGTAGCGGGCCTTGCCGACGGTGCGGAACTTCTCGTCGGCGCCCCTGCGGTAGACCAGCGACCAGGCCCGCTCGCGAAAGGCCATGCCGGCGCGCACCGTGCCGGCCGAATCGGCGAACCACTCCCAGACCGGCGCCATCGGCTTGACGATCTCCTGCATCGCGCCGGTGGCAAGCTCGACACGGTAGACCGACGGCCAGTCGTAGATCGTCTTCTGGATCTGCATCAGCAGATAGACGCCCGCAGGATCGACATGGAGGACGTCGTCGCCCTCCAGCCCCTGATTCTTGCGGCCGATGAAGCTCATTTTCTTGGTCGCAAGATCATAGGCGAGCAGGCGGGTCAGCCGCGCCTCGTCGTCGAAATAGGGGACGGTGGACGCGATGCTGACCAGGATACGGCCGGGGCCGGCCCAGCGATACCAGGCTATCTCCGCCTTTTCGGGTTCGCCGAAGGAATCATAGGTGCCGTCCGCCAGCGTGAAGATCGCGATGCCGTCGCGTCCGCCGCTGGTGGTGCTGGCCAGCAGTTTCAGCCCGTCGGGCGAAAGCTTCGGCCCACGCAGCGTCGGCTGCGTCGCGAAGGTGGCGCTCGGAATCCTGGCGGGCGGGCCAGCGGGACGGGCGGGTTCGCTCGCGGCCGGAGCGTCCGTCGCAACCGGCGCCGTCTGCGCGAATGCGGCGGCGGACGCGCACGCCGCGCCGAGCGCCAACATCGAAAAACCCCGTTTCAAGCCCGCTCCCCCGAACGCCCCATCGGCCCGGATTATGGAAATACGGCTTCGGCTACAAGGCGTTCGGTCCATTTCGGACCCGATAAAGCCCGATAAAGAAAGCCCCGCCCGGACACTGTCCGGACGGGGCGAAGTCGATCGATGCGTGTTCGGTTACATCGCGCCGTGCGCCAGCGCCGCCAGCAGCAGCAGCGCGACGATGTTGGTGATCTTGATCATCGGGTTCACCGCCGGACCGGCCGTGTCCTTGTATGGATCGCCAACCGTGTCGCCGGTCACCGCGGCCTTGTGGGCTTCGCTGCCCTTGCCGCCATGATGGCCGTCCTCGATGTACTTCTTCGCATTGTCCCAGGCGCCGCCGCCCGAGGTCATCGAGAGCGCGACGAACAGGCCGGAGACGATCACGCCCAGCAGCAGCGCGCCGAGAGCGGCGAAGCCGTTGGCCTGCCCCGCCACCGCCGTGATCACGAAATAGACCACGATCGGCGCGAGCACCGGCAGCAGCGAGGGGATGATCATCTCCTTGATCGCCGCCTTGGTGACGAGGTCCACCGTGCGGGCGTAATCGGGGCGGCTGGTGCCGTCCATGATGCCCTTGTTGCTGGCGAACTGCTCACGCACGTCCTTCACCACGTCGCCCGCCGCACGGCCGACGGCGGTCATGCCCATCGCGCCGAACAGATAGGGCAGCAGCGCGCCCAGCAGCAGCCCGACGATCACATAGGGATTCTCGAGGCTGAAACTGACCTGCAGATCGGGGAAGAATTCCCGAAGGTCGGTGGTGTAGGCGCTGAACAGCACCAGCGCGGCGAGGCCCGCCGAGCCGATGGCATAGCCCTTGGTGACGGCCTTGGTGGTGTTGCCCACCGCGTCGAGCGCGTCGGTCTTCTCGCGTACGCTGTCGTCCAGCCCCGCCATTTCGGCGATGCCGCCGGCATTGTCGGTGACGGGACCATAGGCGTCGAGCGCGACCACCATGCCGGCCAGCGCGAGCATCGAGGTGGCGGCGAAGGCGATGCCGATCAGCCCGGCGAGCTGATAGGCGATGACGATGCCGACGACGATCACCAGCGTCGGCAGCGCGGTCGCTTCAAGGCTGATGGCGAGGCCCTGGATCACGTTGGTGCCATGGCCCGTTTCGGACGCCTTGGCGATCGAGCGGACCGGGCGATAGCCGGTGCCGGTATAATATTCGGTGATCCAGACGATGAGCCCGGTGACGGCGAGGCCCACCATCATCGACCAGAACAGGTCCATGCCGGTGAAGGCGCCGATGCCGCTCAGATCGCCGCCGATCGGCGTGCTGAGATCGCCGAGCGTCCATTGCGTGACCCCGAAGATCGCGGGGATCGAGAGGATCGCGGTGGCGAGGAAGCCCTTGTAGAGCGCGCCCATGATCGAGTTGCTCGAACCCAGGCGGACGAAATAGGTGCCGATGATCGAGGTGAGCGCGCAGACGCCGCCCACGCCGAGTGGCAGGCTCATCAGCGCCAGCAGCGTGCTGTCGTCCACGCCCGAGACGAGCAGCGCGGTCAGCACCATGGTGGCGCCGACGGTGACGACATAGGTTTCGAACAGGTCGGCCGCCATGCCCGCGCAGTCGCCGACATTGTCGCCGACATTGTCGGCGATCACGGCCGGGTTACGTGGATCATCCTCGGGAATGCCCGCCTCGACCTTGCCGACCAGATCGGCGCCGACATCGGCGGCCTTGGTGAAGATGCCGCCGCCGAGACGCGCGAAGATCGAGATGAGCGAGGCGCCGAAGGCGAGTGCCACGAGCGCGTCGATGACGGTCCGATCTGCGGGATTGCCGACCGGGTGCCCACCGGGGCCGGTCAGATACCAGAAAAACGCCGAGATCGCGAGAAGCGCGAGGCCCGCCACGAGCATGCCGGTGATCGCTCCGGCCCTGAATGCGACGGTCAGGCCGGATTGAAGCGACCCGCGAGCGGCTTCGGCGGTCCGCACATTGGCGCGAACCGAGATGTTCATGCCGATGAAGCCGGTCACGCCCGACAGCACGGCGCCCAACAGGAAGCCGATCGCGGAGGTGAGGCCGAGAAAGAGGAAGACCAGCACCGCGACGACGACGCCGACTATGGCGATGGTGCGATATTGCCGGCCAAGATAAGCCTTTGCGCCTTCTTGTACGGCGCCTGCGATTTCCTGCATCTTTTCGTTGCCGGCGGATGCTGCGAGCACCTGTCGGCTGGTAATGAAGCCATAGAGCACGGCTATCAGGCCGCACACTATGGAAAGGGTGACGACGGTCATCAGGTTTCCTTCCCCTGTTCCGGGCATATTGAAGCACGCGAACACTCGCCCCCTGTTGTGGTTTTTCGGGGCTATGCAGGGGTATAGGGGGCGGTTTCTCGCTTTTGCAAGCCAGTGCGGGCGCGGCGAGGATTATCCGTGGAGATAGCCCAGCCGGGCGGGTGGCGCGACGGCCTCTTCATGATGGCGGATCGAGAGCCCGCCGCCCGCCGTGACGACGCCGATGCGCGTCGCCGGAACGGGGGGCATGATGGCGGCGGGGGCCGCGAACAGCAGTTGATAATCGTCGCCGGCGGTCGCGGCGGCCAGGCGCGCCTCGCGGCCGTCGCCGTTGAGCGCGCGATAGCCGTCAGACAGCGGCACCGCCTCCAGTTCGATCGCGATCGCGACGCCGCTCGCTTCCGCCATGCGGGCCGCATCGAGCAGCAGCCCGTCGGATACGTCCATCATCGCATGGACGACGGGCGCGAGCGCGCGGCCGTCGGCGAGGCGGGGGGTGGGGCGGCGATAGGCGGCGAGCAATACGGGATCGGCGGCGATCAGGCCCTGGGCCATGGCGAGGCCCGCGCCCGCGTCACCGATCGTGCCGGTCACGAACAGCGCGTCGCCCGGCCGTGCGCCGGTGCGCGAGGGCGCCGGGCCTTCGGTGCGCCCGATCGCGGTCAGCCCCAGCGTGCGCGGCGCGCCCGCCGGCAGCGAGACGGTGTCGCCGCCCAGCAGCGGCACGTCATAGGCGGCGAGCACCGCGTCCAGCCCGGTGAGGAAGTCGGCTTCCCATCGGGTGTCGGCGGCGAGCGCATAGCCTAGCAACACCCCGGCGGGCACGGCGCCCTTGGCCGCCAGATCGGAGAGGTTGACCGCGACCAGTTTCCACGCGACGTCGCCCGGCGGATCGTGCGGCAGGAAATGCACGCCCTCCGCGATCATGTCGTGCGTCAGCACCAGCCCGTCGAGCACCGCCGCGTCGTCGAGAAGGCCGCGCGCCGCCGGATGGCGCGCCAGGCCGCGAAGCGCCGCGATGAAGGCGGCCTCGCGGCTCAGCCGCGCACCGCCTTCGCCACCGCGTCGAGCAGGCCGTTGACGAACCCGGCCTCGCGCTTGTCGTAAAAGGCGTGCGCGACGTCGAGATATTCGCTGATCACGCTGCCGGTGGGCACGTCCGCGCGGGCGAGCAGTTCATAGGTGCCCGCGCGCAGGATCTGGCGCATCGGCTTGTCGAGCCGTTCGAGCGACCAGCCGCTGGCGAGCTTGCCGGCCACGATCGCGTCGATCTCCGCGCGGCGCGCATCGACGCCCGCCACGACATCGTCGAAGAAATCGATCTCGGCATCGGCATATTCGACCTCCTCGATCGTCGCGCCCAGCCGGTGCTGGTGGAATTCATGGAGCAGCACGCGCAGCGGCGTGCCTTCCATCTCCATCTGGTAAAGCGCCTGCACGGCGGCGAGGCGGGCGGCGGAGCGGGATTGGGCGCGGTTGGCGGGTTTGGTCATCGATCGATCTTATCTCAAAATAGGCGCGGTCAGGAGAGGCGGAGCGCGACCGACCTGGCGTGCGCCGGCAGTCCTTCCGCATCGGCGAGCGCGACGGCGGCGGGGCCGATCCGCTGGAGGGCGGCGGGATCGCAGGCCAGGAAGCTGGTCCGCTTCATGAAGTCGAGCACCGAAAGCCCCGACGAGAAGCGCGCGCGCCGCCCGGTCGGCAGCACATGGTTCGGCCCGGCGACATAATCGCCCACCGCCTCGGGCGTGTGGCGGCCGAGAAAGACCGAGCCGGCATGGCGCACGCGCGCGAACAGCGGCTCGGGATCGGCGACGGCGAGTTCGAGATGTTCGGGCGCCAGCCGGTCGACAAGCGGTAGCGCGGCGTCCAGCGACGGCACCAGGACGATCGCGCCATTGGCCAGCCAGCTTTCGGTCGCGGTCGCGCCGGTGGCCAGCGAGGCGAGCTGGCGCGTGACGGCGGCGGCGACGGCATCGGCGAACGGCGCGTCGTCGGTGAACAGGATCGACTGGCTGGTCGGGTCGTGCTCGGCTTGGCTCAGCAGATCGGCGGCGATCCATTCGGGATCATTGTCGCGATCGGCGACGACGACGATCTCCGACGGGCCGGCGACCATGTCGATGCCGACGACGCCGTAAAGCTGGCGCTTGGCCTCCGCCACCCAGGCATTGCCGGGGCCGGTGACGACATCGACCGCGCCGATCCGGGCGGTGCCATAGGCGAGGGCGGCCACCGCGTGCGCCCCGCCGACGCGCCATACCTCATCGACGCCCGCGATCTCGGCGGCGGCGAGGACGAGCGGATTGGTCTCGCCACGCGGCGTGGGCGTCACCATGGTCAGCCGGTCGACCCCCGCGACGCGCGCGGGAATCGCGTTCATCAGCACCGAGGACGGATAGGCGGCGCGCCCGCCGGGAACATAGACGCCGGCGGCGTCGACGCCGCGCCAGCGCGCGCCGAGCCGGACCCCCGCCGCGTCGACATTGTCGCTGTCGGCGGGCTTCTGCTTCAGGTGATAGGCGCGGATGCGATCGGCCGCGAGCTCCAGCGCGGCGCGCAGTTCGGCGGGCAGGCAGTCGAGCGCGGCGCGGCGCTCGGCGCGCGGGACTTCCCAGCCGGTCGTGTCGAGATCATGGCCGTCGAACTTGAGCGTCAGCGCGTGGAGCGCGGCGTCTCCCTCCGCCCGGACGCGGGCGAGGATCGCGGCCACGTCGCGCGAGACATCGGCGTCGCTTTCCCGGCGCGCATCGACCAGCGCGGCGAAATCGCGCGCGAAATCGGGCGCGGCGGCGTCCAGGCGCAGCGGTCCGGCGTCAGGCCGCATCGCGATTTCCGGCGATTTCGCGGAACCGGTCGACCAGCGGCACGATCTCGCCCGCGCGCATCTTGAACGCGGCGCGGTTGACGATCAGCCGCGCGGACACCTGCGCGATCACCTCGACCTCGACCAGGCCGTTCTCCTTGAGCGTGCGGCCGGAGGAGACGAGATCGACGATCCGGCTCGACAGGCCGAGCAGCGGCGCCAGCTCCATCGCGCCGTTCAGCTTGACGCATTCGGCCTGCACGCCGCGCGCCTCGAAATGCTTCCGCGTCAGATTGGGATATTTGGTGGCGACGCGCACATGGCTCCAGCTTCGCGGATCGTCCTTCGCGGCGAGATCGACGGGTTCGGCGATCGACAGGCGGCAATGGCCGATGCCGAGATCGACGGGCGCGTAGAGCTCCGAATAATCGAATTCCTGCAACACGTCCGATCCGACGATGCCGAGCTGCGCCGCGCCATGCGCGACGAAGGTCGCGACGTCGAACGCGCGAACGCGGATCAGCGAGATTCCCGGATGGTTGGTCGAGAAGCTGAGCGCGCGGCTGCCCTCGTCCGAAAACGCGGGTTCGGGCACGATGCCCGCGCGTGCGAGCAGCGGCAATGCCTCTTCCAGGATGCGCCCCTTGGGCACGGCGATGATGATCGGCTGGGCCATGATGGCCGGCGCTTTACTTGGGCGGGCACAATAGGGCAACTGAGCCGTGGCCAGCCAATCAGACTCCACGGTGCTCGACACGTTCCGCGCGCAGGCGGAGGCGTGCCGTGAGATGGGGGCGCCGCGCACCGCCGCGATCATCGACGCCGCCGCCGACCTCGCCGATCCGTCCACATGCACCGGCCGCCGCATCCTGGGCATCACCGGCGATTCGTCGCGTTTCGGCGGGGCGACGGGGCTGCGGCTGGCAGGCGGCCTGCATGCGCTGGCGCGCAGCGGCGCGGTGCCCGAACTCAGCGCCTATTACGCGGCGGCCAGCGACGACGCGCACGCCGCCGTCGCCGCCGCGCTCGGCGCGCGGGATGCATGGCTCGAATCCTGGCTCGATCTGCCGCCCCAGACCAACGAGACCGCGCGCTCGGCCGCGGTGATGGCCGGGCTGCTGGTGATGGCCGAGCGGTTCGGCCTGCCCTTCGAACTGCTCGAACTCGGGGCGAGCGCGGGGCTCAACCTCAATGTCGCGCGGTATCGCTTCGATCTTGGCGGTGTCGTGGCGGGCGATCCCGCTTCGCCGCTGGGCTTCGCGCCCGAATGGCGCGGCCCGCCGCCGCCAGCCAATCCCGTGCGGGTGCTCGCCGCGCGCGGGGTCGACAGGGCGCCGATCATCGTCGCCGATCCGGCCAATCACGAGCGGCTGATCGCCTATATGTGGATCGACCAGCCCGAGCGGATCGCGCGGGTGGAGGCGGCGCTGGCGGTCGCGGCGGCGCATCCGCCCATGCTGGACCAGGGCGACGCCGCCGACTGGGCGGAAGCGCGGCTGGCGGAACCGCGCGCGCCGGGCGTCGCGCGCATCCTCTATCACACCGTCGCCTGGCAGTATTTCGACGAGGATGACAAGGCGCGCATCCGTGCCGCGCTGGATGCGGCGGGCGCGGAGGCGACGGCGGAGACCCCGCTCGGCTGGCTGGGGCTGGAGGTCAATGACGATCGCAGCGCCTATGAATTACGGCTGACGATGTGGCCGGGCGGCGAGACGCTGCACCTGGCCGATTCGCACCCGCATTGCGCATGGATTCAGTGGCACGGGATCGAACGGCATGGCTGACGCCGACACCAATTTGCAGGCATTCGAGGCGCAGGCGCAATATTGCGATGCCAATGACGCGCCGATCACTGCGCGATTGTGCCGGGGCATCGCCGCCGCGATCGATGCGGGGACGGAAACGGGGCGGCGGATCCTGGCATGGCCGGGCGCGCCGATCGCCGACGCGCTGCCGCTCAGGACGGTGGGCGGCTTCCATGCGCTGTGGCGTGACGGCCGCGCGCGCGACCTCGACGCGCTGTTCCAGGGGCGCGAGGCGGATCGTGAGCGGATCGCCGGGGCGGTGCGGGCCACGCTCGAGGCCCATGACGCGGAGATCGCGACCTGGCTGGGCGGTCCGCCGCAGACCAACGAGCCGGGCCGCTCGGCGGGGCTGATGGCCGGGTTGCTGGTGCTGGCGCGGCGGTTCGGGCCGCGCTTCGAATTGCTGGAGATCGGATCGAGCGCCGGGCTCAACCTGCTGATCGACCGATACCGGTTCGATCTGGGCGGGGTGATGGCGGGGCCGGCGGCCTCGCCGGTGCTGATCCGCCCCGAATGGCGTGGTCCGCCGCCGCCCGCCGCGACGGTCGAGATCGAAAGCGTGCGCGGCGTCGATATCCAGCCGATCGACCCGACCTCGGCGGAGGCGGAGCGCCGGCTGCTCGCCTATATCTGGGCCGATCACGCGATCCGCTTCCCGCGAGTCGCGGCGGCGATCGACATGATCCGCGAAAAACCGGTGATGCTCGATCACGGCGACGCGGCGGACTGGGTGGAGGCCCGCCTCGCCGAGCCACAGCAAGCCGGCGTCACCCGCGTGCTGATGCATTCGATCGTCTGGCAATATATCCCTGCCGCCGGCCAGGCCCGGATCGAGGCGGCGATGCGCGCGGCGGGCGAACGGGCGAGCGAGGAACGGCCGCTCGGCTGGGTCCATCTGGAAGCGGACCGGACGATGAACCGCCACGACCTGACGGTGCGGCACTGGCCCGGCGGCGGCGAACCGGTGCTCCACGGCCATGCCCATGCGCACGGCTTCTGGGTGGAATGGCTGCAATAAATTCCTCCCTGGAGGGGAGGGGGACCAACGGCCCATAGCTGTTGGTGGAGGGGTAGGCGCGATGCTGGTTAAGCCTGAAACGCCCGGATCGCCTGTGTCACCGCTTCGGGATTCTCCCACGGCACGAAATGCCCGGCATCGACCTTCACGATCTTCAGGTCGGGCACCAGTGCCTCAAGCCCATCGAGCTGGCAGGGGAGCAGCGCGGTGTCGCCCAGGCCCCAGATGACCAGCACCGGCATCCGGAGCGGCGGGAAGGGTTGGGAGAGGAAGGCTGGCGGTTCGGCATCCTCGCCGGTTTCCGGCACGACGATCGACGATGCGCGATACCAGTTGAGCATCGCGGTCATCGCGCCGGGCTGGCTCCACTGATCGAGATAGACCGCCCTTTCGTCGCCTACCTTCGCGGTATCGACATGCTTGGCGAAGGTGCCGTCGAAGAACGCCTCCAGCCCGATCGCCTCCAGATGCTTCTCGAGGTTCGGGTTGCGGAAGGCGCGGATATACTGGCTGGCGGCGCGCTGGGCCGCGTCCTCGATCAGCGATTTCTGGAAGACATAGGGGTGCGGCGCGTTGATGATGATCAGCCGCTCCACCCGGTCGGGCCGGGTGAGCGCCGCCATCCAGGCGATCGCGCCGCCCCAGTCATGACCGACCAGTGTGAAGCGGCCGATGCCGAGCGCGTCGGCGAGCGCGATCAGGTCGCCCACCGTCTTGTCGGGCGCATAGTCCGAAACCTCCGGCGGCTTGGACGAACGCGCGAAGCCGCGCTGATCGGGCGCCACGACGAAATGATCCTCGGCGAGGTCGGGAAGCTGGTGCCGCCAGGTGCGGTGCGATTCGGGAAAGCCGTGGAGGAAGATGATCGGCGGGCTGGCCGGATCGCCCCCCAGCGCCACGTCGAGCTCGACGCCCGTGGGCAACGCGAAACGTTCGTGCCTGATCTCAGCCATGCGATCCTCCCTGTGTGAGCGCAGCTTAAGACGGTCCGGCGGCGGAGGCGAATCCGCTACGGATAGCTGACGGTATTGGGGATTTCGGGGATCGGGATGAATTCCTTGTCGTCGCCCGGCACCTTGGGAAACCTGTCCTGGTTCCAGTCCTGTTTCGCCTGTTCGATGCGGTCGCGGCGCGAGGAAACGAAATTCCACCAGACATGGCGCGGCGTCGCGAACGCCTCTCCGCCGCACAGCATCACGCGGCCCCCCTGCTCGGATCGCAGCGTCGCGCGCGTGCCGGGCCTGAGCACGTAGAGCGTCATCGGATCGAGCACCATGCCGTCCAGGCTGGCCTCGCCGATCGCGACATAGAGCGCGCGCTCGTCGGCGTCGGCGTCGATCGGGATCGCGCTGCCCGCGCCGAGCAAAATGTCCGCATAGATGGTGCCGGCATAGGTGGTCGTCGGCGCGGTCTTGCCCCACAGGCTGCCCATGATGACGCGCGCCTGCACGCCCTCGTCCCTGACGATGGGCAGTTCGGCCCTGGCGACATGCTCGAAGGCGGGCGCGATCTCCTCGTCCCTTTCCGGTAGCGCCAGCCAGGTCTGGATGCCCGACAGCGCGGGGCCGGCCGCGCGCTCGCGCCGCGGCGAACGTTCCGAATGGACGATGCCGTGGCCGGCGGTCATCAGGTTCACCGCGCCCGGCTCGATCGTCTTGAAGGTGCCCAGCGAATCGCGATGGTCGATCGCGCCGGCGAACAGATAGGTGACGGTGGCGAGGTTGATGTGCGGATGCGGGCGCACGTCGATGCCCTCGCCCACCGGCAGGTGCGCCGGCCCCATCTGGTCGAAGAAGATGAAGGGGCCGACCATGGTGCGCGGGCGCGAGGGCAGGGTGCGGTGCACCTTGAATCCGCCCAGGTCGTGCGTCACGGGCGTTATGGTCTGGATCACGGGATCGTCGGTCATGCGGTTGCTCCGGTGGCTGTCTGGAGGAGTGCGACCAGATCCTCGGGATAGATGCGTTCGGGATGCGCGGCGATCTCATCGGGCGTGAACCAGCGCCACCGCGTCATCACGCGCCGTTCGAGTTCGGTATGACGTGCCGTGTCGATCGTGGCGTCGACCGAGCGGACCAGGAACCAGCGTTCGTCGGCGGTGACGGGCACCCCCTCCAGCGTGACGAACTCGATCTGCCGGCGCGCGATCTCCTCGCCCGGATCGGCGTCGATTCCGGTCTCTTCCAGCAATTCGCGCCGGGCCGCTTCGTAATAGCTCTCACCGGGATCGACCGCGCCGCCGGGCGTGCACCAGAAGGGCGGCCGATCGTCCGGATCGAAACGGAACAGCAGCGCCCGGCCCGCCGGATCGATCAGCAGGATGCGGGCAGCGGGGCGGGCGGTTCGGACATCGGTCATGCGCTGAGCCTAGAGCGGTTCCGGGACAGGTGAAATCGCCTGCCGCGCCGGGATCCGCGACGGACGAACGTCGATCCGAAATGTGAATCAGGCGCTAAGCGACAGGGTGAGGGCGCGATTCACGCTTTCATGGGCTATTCGCCCGGCGCGCGCGCCTTGATGGCGAGCGCGTGGACCGCGCCCTGCATCAGGTCGCCGAGCGCGTGATTCACCATGCGCTGCCGCGCGACGCGGTTCTGGCCGGCGAACGCCGCGCTTTCGATCTCGACGGTGAAGTGCGATTCGCCGCTGCCGTCATCGCCCATATGACCGCGATGCTGCGCGCTGTCGTTGATCACGGCGAGCCGTGCGGGAGAGAGGGCCGCCGTCAGCCGTGCTTCGATTTCAGTGGCCACGGGGCCTTTTGTCGGGGTCTGCATCGGCCCTATATAGGGGGTTTGATCGGGATCGGGAGCGGTTTTGAGCGACGGACAGACAGATGAGGGCAAGCGGCGCTCGCGCTTCCATGGGCGCGTGGAAGGTGGCGGGCGGCTGTGCGATCATGCCGGTTGCGACCAACCGGGCGAGTTCCGCGCGCCCGGCGCCCGGCGTTCGGGGTTTGACGGCCCGGGCGACTGGCGGTGGTATTGCCTGGATCACGTCCGCGCGTTCAACGCGGGCTATAATTTCTTCGAAGGCATGGATGCCGATGAGATCGCGGCGGCGCAGCGCCCCTTTGCCGGCTGGGAGCGCGAGACCCGCGCCTTCGCGACGGGCGGCGCGGACCGGCCGCCGCGCTGGGCCGATTTCTCCGATCCGCTCGACGCCATATCCGCGCGCTTCCGCGACACCGCGCCGCAGCCGCGCGCCGACGGCAGGCCGCTATCGGGCGACAATCGCAAGGATCTGCAATTGCTGGGGCTGACAGCCGACGCGACGCGCAAGGAATTGCGCCAGCGTTACGCCGATCTGGTGCGGCGCTATCATCCCGATCGCAATGGCGGCGATCGCAGCCATGAAAAGGCGCTGGGCGATGTGATCGCGGCCTATACGCGGCTGAAGGGTGCCCCTGCTTTCGCTTAGGGGGCACGAGGCGGGTGAGTTCACTCGCTGGCCTGGATTTCAGTCCGTCGCTCCAGCGAAAGCTGGAGCGACAGGTGATGGGGGTGCCTCAACCGCCGCAGCCGCCGCACCCCCCGCCGCCGCACCCGCCTCCGCCTCCACCGTCACCACCCCCGCCGCCGCTGTCGCCAGAGCTTGCGCTGCGAAGCTGGTGAAAGGCGGCCCAGCCTGAACCGGCGAGCACCGTGGTGCCGAACAGCGCGACGGCAAGGCCGATCTCCGAGTTGGTCGGCGCCTGTTTGAGCCGCGCGGAGCGGGCGGTGGCCTGTTCGAGCGCGTCCTGGCCCGCCCGCGTCCGTCGGTCGACCGCGAAGAAGCGGATGAGCGCGAAGACGGCGGTGACGATCAGGAAGGCGGTGAGGAAGCCGACCGGGCGGCCGCGCGCGTCGCCGATCAGCCATTTGGTCGCGCCGAAGATGATCAGCAGCAGATAGGGCGATGTCTGCCAGAAGCGCATCTGGAACAAGGTCGCCCGATCCATCAGCAGGCCGGAGGCGGTGAGCCGGCGCTCGACCGGTTCGGCATAGGGGCGCAGCGTCTTTTCGATCGCCGGCCATGACATGGGCTGGGGCAGCGCGAGCACGCTGTGCTCGGCCGCGCCCTGGCCGGCATCGCGCGCGACGGCGCGGAAATTGTCCTTGCCGATCATGTCGAGCGCGCGAACCGACAGCAGCCGCGCCACGACGGCATCGGCGAAGCGCGCCGGGCCGCCCGCCAGCCATGCAAGGTCGTCCGCGTCGGTCACGCGCTGGCTTCGTCCGTCGGGGCGCAGCCAGCGCGGAATGGCGAAGCCCGCGAAGATGGTGAGGATCAGCAGTACCCCGTACAACAGCAGAAAGGGTCCGCCGGTCATGTCGAAGGGTCCAAGTGGCATAATCTGGGTCTTTCTCCCTACCAGTAAAGGAAATGGACGACGGCGATGGCGCCGGCCAGCCACAGCAGCGGCCGGACCACCCGTCTCGGAATGATGAGCGCGTCGCGCGGATGGACGCGCCGTGCCCTGGGATCGTCGATCAGCCGCCGCGCCGCGCTTGGCCACAGATCGGCGGGCGGCGGGGCGCCAAAGGCCTGTTCGTAGCTTTTGAGCGTCTCGGCATATTGTTCGAAATAGCGATGTTGCTCGGCGCCGCCGCCCGCGGTCGGCCCATGGTGGAGCGGCCGGCCAAGCACCTCCGGGCAGAAGCGCTCCCAGTAATCACGGCTGTAGGTGAGGTGGAGGTGCCAGGCCTGGTCGACCGCGTCGGACGGCGTCACCTGATGATCCACCGTCGCCGCGAGGAAGCAGAAGCGCTTATATTCCTCGATCACGCGCTGGGCGTGCGCGCCGGTCCAGCCATTGTCGCGCGCCAGCCGTTCGGCGAAGGGCAGGGCGGCGTCTTGGGGGCCGATGATGTAAGGGGAAAGCGCGGCCCAGACCGGGTGGTCAGGTGTTGCAAGCAGACTGTGTGTCTCGCTCATCTATTATGTCTATTAGCATAGTAGATATTGCGAATCGATGAAAAAAAGCCCGGCCTCAACCATCTGAGTAGAGCCTGATTCACGCCATCGGTGGAAGCGCGTAGCGCTTCCACCTCAAGCGATCAGGCTCTAGGCCGGGCTCGAAGAAATATCGCCCTGTCGATGCCGGTCAGTCGACGAGTTCGCCGTCCGCCGCGGCTTCCACCCTGGCGATGTCGATCCGCTTCATCGTGAGCATCGCCTGCATCGCGCGTTTGGCGCGGGCTGGATCGGGATCGCCGAGCAGCGCGATCATCCGCCGGGGCACGATCTGCCACGACAGGCCGAACCTGTCCTTCACCCAGCCGCATTGCTCGGATTCGGGCACGCTCGACAGCGCGTCGGTCAGCCGGTCCGCCTCGGCCTGATCATCGCACATGATCTGGAAGCTCACCGCTTCGTTGAACCTGAAATGCGGGCCGCCGTTCAGCCCGACGAAATTCTGGCCGGCGACGACGAACTCGACGGTGAGCACGCTGCCCGCGCCGCCGCTGGGATTGTCCGCCGGCGAGCGATGAATCGCGCCGACATGCGAATCGGGCAGGTGTTCGGCATAGAAGTTCGCGGCTTCCTCGGCATTGCCGTCGAACCACAGGCAGGGAATGATCTTCTCGGACATGATCCGTCTCCTTGTTTTCCGGTTTACTTGCCTGGTGCGACCAGGCCGAAAAGCGCGCCCTGGGGATCGATCGCGTTGAGCACCATCTCGCCGCCCGGCACGTCCATCGGGCCATGGGTGACGGTGCCGCCGGCCTGTTCGATCCGCGCCTTGGCGGCCTCGATCTCGGGCACGCGGAAGTAAAAGCCCCAGCCGGGGCGCACGCCCGGCATCGCCTTCATCACCGCGCCGATCGCCTCGCCGCCCTCGCTGTTGGCGATGAAGCTGTAATCGCCCATCTCGCCCATCTCCATCACACCGACCTTCTTGATGTCGAAATGCGTGTCGTAAAAGGCGAGCGCGGCGGCATCGTCGGTGGTCTGCAACTCGTTCCAGCTCACATGGCCCATCGCATGCCGGCCATAGGCGGTGCTGGCCTCGTCGCTGGCCCCGCGCATCACATAGATGGCGACGCCCTGGGGATCGCTGACCATCGCGATGCGGCCGACATCGGGGATGTCGCTGGCGGGCAGATGGACCTGGCCGCCCGCCGCCACGATCGCGTCGACGGTGGCGTCGACATCGTCGACCCCGAAATAGCCCATCCAGCCGGGCACGGCGCCGCCCGCGACCATGTCCGCATTGAGCGCCAGCACGCCGCCGACGAAACCGTCGGCCGCCGCGATCATGCGATAATCCATGCCCTGGGAGGGCTTGTCGCCGATCGTCCAGCCGACGACGCTGTCGTAGAATGCCTTCGACGCGTCCGGATCGGGCGTCATCAGTTCGTACCAGATGAATTCGCCATGCGCATTGGCCATGACCTGTCTCCCTCGTCCGTGTTCAGAGCTGTTCGAGAAAGCGCGGAAGAGCGCTTTCTGGCGGCACCGGCTTTCCCCAAAAGCCTCTCAGGCGTCCACGAGCGGCGAGAAGCCGCCATAGATCATGCGCTGGCCGTCGAAGGGCATCTCGGAGCCGTCGGGCTTCATCCGCTCGTCCTCCATCACCTTCTTCCAGCCTTCCTGGCGAGCTTCCTTCGACGGCCATTCCACCCAGGAGAAGACGGTATTCTCGTCGCCCTGGGCTTTCACGGCGCGCGCATAGTCGGTGACCTTGCCGGTGGGCACGTCATCGCCCCATGCTTCCACCACGCGCGTCGCGCCATGATCGAAAAAGACCTGCGACGCCTTGGTCGCCAGCGCGCGATAGGCTTCCTTGTTGCCGGCGGGCACGGGCACGAGATAGCCGTCCGCATAGCCCATGGCGCCTTCGCCGCTGTCGTCGACGATCGCCTCGAAGCCGCCGACGATCATGCGCTTGCCGTCAAACGGCATGTCCGCGCCCATCGTCGCCATGCGCGGATCGGACATCATCTTCTCGACGGCGGCATCGCGCACCGTCTTCGACGGATATTCGAACCAGGAGAAGACGACGACCTCGTCCTCCTTCGCCTGTACCGCGCCCTTGAAATCGGTCACCTTGCCGTCGGGCACGTCGTCGCCCCAGCACTCGACCATCCGGGCCACGCCAAATTCCTTGAACAGCGGCAGCGCCTGTTCGGCGTGCTTGCGATAGGCTTCCTTGTTGGCCGCCGGCACCGCGGCGACGAATCCTTCCACATAGGTCATTGCATCTCTCCTCATGCGAACGGGCGGGGGCTTCGCGCCCCTCGAAAAAACCAAAGCTGACCAGCCGCCATCCGATCGGCCGGCCCTTGTCGTATCGCGCGGCTCAGGCGGCGGCGGGCTCGGCGCTCCACGCGGCCATCGCCGCATCGACATCCATCCACACCAGCTCGACGATATGGCCGTCGAGATCCTCGAAGCTGCGGCCGTACATGAAGTCGCCCATTTCCTGGCGCGGCGTCGGATCGGCCTTCGCACCGGCAGCGGTCGCCCTCGCCATGGTCGCCTCGACTCCATCGCGGCTGTCCTCGCTCAGGCATAGCAGCACCTGGGCGGTGGTGCGGGTGTCTGCGACGGACTTTGTCGTGAAGTCGTTGAACCGTTGATGTGACATCAGCATGAACGTGATCGTGTCGGAAAACGCCATCATCGCGGTGTCGTCCGTGCAGAAACGCGGATCGGCGGTGGCACCCACCGCTTCGTAAAAGGTCCGCGCCCTCGCTACATCCGCGACCGGCAGGTTCACGAAAATCATCTTCGCCATTTCTTGGTCCTCTCGCGACTCGTTGTTTGACCCTGATGCGCCCCGAGGTTATAAAAAGCAACTATGAAGTTACAAAAAATAACCGACTCGTCCGAAGCCGCGCAAAAGCGCCGTTATGACGATGCCTGCGCGGCCACCCATGGCATGGACATCATCGGGGAGCGCTGGGCGCTGCCGGTGATGCGCGAACTGATGCTGGGGCCGCGCCGCTTCAGCGAACTGCGCAAGAGCCTGCCCGCGATCAGCGCGAACGTGCTGACGCAGCGGCTGACCGGGCTGGAGGAAGCGGGCATCGTCACGCGATCGAAGCTGCCGCCGCCGATCTCCGTCCAGGTCTATGGGCTGACGCCCTGGGGGCAGGAGGCGGGGCCGGTGTTCCAGGCGCTGGGGCGCTGGGCAGCGCGTTCCCCCCGGCATGATCCGACGCGCCCGTTCAGCGCGGTTTCGCTGATGCTGTCGCTGCGCACGATGATCGATCCGGCGCGCGCGCGCGGGCTGACGATGCGGATCGGCTTCCATCTGGGCGAGGAGGCGTTCTTCCTGACGATCGACGACGGCGCGGTCGCGATCGGGCGCGGCGCGGTCGAGCGGCCCGATCTGGTGATGACCGGCGTGCCCTCCGGCGTGGCGGCGGCGGTCTATGCGGGCGTGCCGCTCGACGACCTCGCGCGGGAGGGGGTGCTGACGGTGGAGGGCGATCGTGCGCTCGCCGCGCACTTCACCACCTTGTTTCCGATTCCGGCGAAAGCGCCGCCGGGCGTTGTTTGACGCGTTCGCGTTGCATCCGCGCGCGCCAGCCTTTAACCGGGCCGCGACTCTCTTGCATGCAGGCCGATCCATGACCGACATTCCCAACGCCCAGCCCGACAGCCGCGAGTCGACGGTGCTCGACGCGCCCGACAAGCAGGTGAGCGTCCGCGACCTGTTCGGCATCGATACCGAGATGATGGTGCCCGCCTTCAGCGAGGCCGACGAGCGCGTGCCCGATCTCGATCCCGCCTATGTGTTCGACGGCGATACGACGCTCGCGATCCTGGCCGGCTTCGCGCACAACCGGCGCGTGATGGTCCAGGGCTATCACGGCACCGGCAAGTCCACGCATATCGAGCAGGTGGCCGCGCGGCTCAACTGGCCCTGCATCCGCATCAACCTCGACGCGCATATCAGCCGTATCGACCTGATCGGCCGCGACGCCATCGTGCTGCGCGACGGCCAGCAGGTGACCGAGTTCCGCGAAGGCCTGCTGCCCTGGGCGCTGCAGACACCGACCGCCCTGGTGTTCGACGAATATGACGCGGGCCGCCCCGACGTGATGTTCGTGATCCAGCGCGTGCTGGAGACCGAGGGCAAGCTGACCCTGCTCGACCAGAACCGCGTGATCCGGCCCAATCCCTGGTTCCGTCTGTTCGCCACCGCCAACACGGTCGGCCTGGGCGACACCAGCGGCCTCTATCATGGCACGCAGCAGATCAACCAGGGGCAGATGGACCGCTGGAACATCGTTGTCACGCTCAACTACCTGCCCGCGCAGGTCGAGGCGCAGATCGTGCTCGCCAAGTCGGGCGAATATGATCACGAGGGCGGCAAGAAGGAGGTGGAGAACATGGTGAAGGTGGCGGACCTGACCCGCCAGGGCTTCATCAATGGCGACATCTCCACCGTGATGAGCCCGCGCACCGTGATCACCTGGGCGCAGAACTCGCTGATCTTCAAGGATGTCGGCTTCGCCTTCCGCCTGAGCTTCCTCAACAAGTGCGACGAGGCGGAACGCGCGCTGGTGGCCGAATATTACCAGCGCGTCTTCGGCAAGGACCTGCCCGAAAGCGTCGTGGCGAAAGCCTGAGACAGGGTGGCCGAGCAGACGCCCCTCGACCGCTTCAAGGCGGTGCTGACCGGCACGGCGCGCGCGATCGCGCGCGAGCCGGAGGTGGAGCTCGCCTTCACCGCCGACGCGCCGGTGCAGGCCGGGCGGCACCTGAAGGTGCCGATGCCCGGCCGCAACCTGCCGCCCGAACAGGTGGCGGAGGCGCGTGGCTTCGCCGACAGCTTCGCGCTGAAGCTGCGCCATCACGACGCCGCGCTGCACGCGCGCGCGGCGCCGGGCGACGCGGTGGCGCGCGCCGCGTTCGACGCGGTGGAGCAGGTGCGGATCGAGGCGCTGGGCGGCCGCAACATGGCCGGGGTGAAGGCCAATCTGGCCGACGCCCATGCGATGCGGATGCGATCGGACCCGATCACGCGCGCCCGCTCGCGTGAGGAAGTGCCGTTGTCGAGCGCGATCGCATTGCTCGCACGCGAAAGGCTGACCGGCGAACCGGTGCCCGAGGCGGCGAAGGGCGGCCTTTCGCTGGTGCGCGACTGGATCGAGGAAAAGGCGGGCGCCGATCTCGACGCGCTCGGCCTGGCGCTCGACGACCAGGCCGCGTTCCAGAAGCTCGCCACCCGCCTGCTCGAGGATCTCGAGCTGATCGACGGCGAGATGGTGCCCGAATCGGGCGACGAGGGCGGCGAAGAGCAGGAAGGCGAGGATCCCGAGGAAGGCGACGAGAGCGAGGGCGAGGACGAGTCCGGCGGCTCGGACGGCCAGAGCGACGCGCGCGGCGAGCCCGATGGCAGCGAGTCAGAGGACGGCGAGGCCGGCGAGGCGCAGGAGGACATGGCGTCCGAAACCGACGCCGAGCTGGGCGACGAGGGCGAGGAGGGCATGTTGCCTGTCCGCCCCAACCGGCCGGTGCCCGATCTCAACACCCAGTTCGACTACAAGGTGTGGACCGAGCAGTTCGACGAGGTCGTGACCGCGCAGGAGCTGTGCGACGAGGACGAGCTGGAACGGCTGCGCGCCTATCTCGATCACCAGCTCGTCCATCTCCAGGGCGCGGTGACCAAGCTCGCCAACCGGCTGCAGCGCCGGCTGATGGCGCAACAGAACCGGAGCTGGGATTTCGACCAGGAGGAAGGGTTGCTCGATGCCGCGCGGCTGGCGCGCGTCGTGGTGAGCCCCGGCCATTCGCTGTCCTACAAGATCGAGCGCGAGACCGATTTCCGCGACACGGTGGTGACGCTGCTGATCGACAATTCGGGCTCGATGCGGGGGCGCCCGATCTCGATCGCCGCGATCTCCGCCGACATCATGGCGCGCACGCTGGAGCGCTGCGGCGTCAAGACCGAGATTCTCGGCTTCACCACGCGGGCGTGGAAAGGCGGGCAATCGCGCGAGAACTGGCTGGCCGCCGGCCGATCGCCGATGCCCGGCCGCCTGAACGACCTGCGCCACATCATCTACAAACAGGCTGACGAACCCTGGCGCCGCGCGAAGAAATCGCTCGGGCTGATGATGCGCGAGGGGCTGCTCAAGGAGAATATCGACGGAGAGGCGCTGCTCTGGGCGCATAGCCGCCTGATCGCGCGGCCGGAGGAGCGGCGGATCCTGATGGTGATCTCGGATGGCGCGCCCGTCGACGATTCGACGCTCAGCGTCAATTCGGGCAGCTATCTCGAACGGCACCTGCGCCAGGTGATCCACTGGATCGAGAATCGCTCGCCGGTAGAACTCGTCGCGATCGGCATCGGCCATGACGTGACCCGCTATTATCAGAAGGCGGTGACGATCATGGACGCCGAACAGCTTGGCGGCACGATGGTGGAGCAGTTGGCGGCGCTGTTCGACAACGACTGAGGGCGCCAAGAAAATAGCGCGCCAGTCCCTACGCCGTTCGGGCTGAGCCTGTCGAAGCCCTGTTCTTCCTTCGCATTGAAGTAGAAGGACAGGGCTTCGACAGGCTCAGCCCGAACGGTACGCGGCTTTCAAACAACGCGAGGGCCGGAAACCTTTCGGCTCCGGCCCTCCGGGGTCCGCGATGTACAGGTCGCGGCGTACCCCTTGTCCTCGTTACGCTACACCGAGGAATGTTGTTGGCTTAGCGGCAGCGGCTGTCCGACTTGTCGATGGCGCGGCCGGCCAGGGCGCCCACGGCGCCGCCGATGATCGTGCCTTCGGTGCGGCTGCCGCGACCGGCGACCTCGTTGCCGAGCAGGCCACCGGCGATCGCGCCGATGATGGTGCCGGCGGTGCCGTCGCGGCGGCAGCGATAATAGCCGTCATTGCCACGATAGCCGCGATCGTTGCGGTAACCGTAGCGGTCGCCGCGATAGCCACGATAACCGCGATCGTTGTAGCCGCGATAATTGTTGTAGCCGCGGTGATTGTCGTAACCGCGATAATATCCGTCGCGCTGCGCCATGGCGGGCGTCGCGGGGATCAGGGTGGCGGCGCCCATGGCGAGCGTGGCACCCACAAGGCTCAGTTTCTTGAACATGGTCTTCTCCTTGCGTTTCAACTCGGCGGCGGGGCCAACCTCCGTCCGATGAGATGCTTATGCCCTGATTCGTTTGAGGCTCGCCTGAACGCACATGTTATCCGCCGTTCAGATGCCGTTGCCCGCCGTTCAGGAAAGCTTGGGCTGGCAAGCGCGCCAGCCTTGGCTACAAGCGTCGCCGATGCGCCTGTTCAAGCCGTTACTGTTGCTGCCGGTCCTGCCGTTCATGCTGATGCTGGGCGGCGATGGCGAAACCTCGATGGTGCGTCAGGTGCTGGGGCCGAGCAGTCGGGTCTCCGCGATTCCGATCCCGCTCGACGCGTCGGATCCGAAGCGTGCCCGCGTCGGCCGCCTGCGGTATCTGAAGGGGTGGCGGCTGGAGAATCCCGATCCGGCCTTTGGCAGCTTCTCGTCGATGCTGGTGTCGGAAGACGCCTTCCTGCTGCTCAACGACGCGGGCGGATATGTCCGGCTGGCGCGCGGGCCGGGCGATGCCATCGGCGCGGCCCGGTTCGGCGATCTGCCCGACGGCCCCGGCGATCCCTATCTCAAGCGCAATCGCGACAGCGAATCGATGACGGTCGATCCCCGCACGGGGCAAATCTGGGTGGGCTTCGAAAGCCGCAACGCGATCTGGCGCTATGCGCCGGGCCTGTCGCGCGCGGAGGCGGGGCGCAGGCCGAGCGAGATGCGCAAATGGCCGGGCAATGCCGGGGCGGAGGCGATGGCCCGGCTGAGCTCGGGGCGCTTCCTCGTGCTTTCGGAAGGCGGCAAGGCGCCGCCGGGCGCCGATGCGGCGCTGCTGTTCGATCGCGACCCGACCGATCCCGCCGCGCGGAGCACGCGCTTCTATTATCGCCCGCCATCGGGCTTCCGCGTGACCGACGCCGCCGAATTGCCCGACGGGCGCGTGCTGGTGCTGCATCGCCGCCTGGGCTTCTGGCCGCTGTTCACCGCCAAGCTCTCGATCCTCGATCCGAAGGCGATCGAGCGCGACGGCCTGGTGACCGGCGAGGAGATCGCGACCCTGGCTCCGCCGCTGGCGGTCGACAATATGGAGGCGCTGGCGATCACGCGCGAGGGCGAGCGGATCATCGTCTGGATCGCGTCCGACGACAATTTCGGGACGCCGTTCCAGAAGAGCCTGTTGCTGAAATTCGCGCTGGAGGACGGCGGCCGCTAGCGGGGCAAGGCGTTCAGGCGAGTCGGGCGTGCGTCACCACCACCACCCGCCGTTCGGGCTGAGCCTGTCGAAGCCCTGTCCTTCTACTTCAATGTTAAGGAAAGGCAGGGGTTGGCCTACGGCCGACTTCGTCCCGACAGGCTCAGCCCGAACGGGCGCGGGCGCCGCGCCGGCGTGGCATGGCGATGGCGCCGGTTCCGGCTTGTTTCAAAGTTCACCGGACGCGACAAAGCGCCGCCCGGTTTTCACCGGCCGGCGCCACATCGTCCGAATCGATTTCGGCTATGCGCGGCTCAGGCCGCGGCCGAGACCTTCTTGGCGACTTCGCGCTTCAGGCGACGCGCCTTCAGGCTCAGCTTCTCGTCCGAGGTCTTCAGCAGCCAGTTGTCCAGGCCGCCATTATGCTCGACCGAACGCAGGCCGTGCGTCGAAACGCGCAGCTTCACGCTCTTTTCGAGCGAATCGGACATCAGCGTCACGTTCTGCAGGTTGGGCAGATAGGTCCGCTTGGTCTTGTTATTGGCGTGGGACACATTGTGGCCCACCTGGCGGCCCTTGCCGGTCAGTTCGCAAATGCGCGACATCGTCTTCGTCCTGCAATCAAAAGCGTCTGGAAAGCGTGGGCCACTAGCGGCCAAGGCGATTCGCGTCAACCTTCGTGCCCCATGAAACCCGCAAAGGCGTCGTTCGTTCAACCCATATGTCCGCCGCAACCGTCATCGCCGCGATCCTGCTGCCGCCGCTCGGCATCTTCCTGGCGCGCGGAATGGGGCGTGACTTCTGGATCGCGACGATCCTGACCGCGCTGTTCTTCCTGCCGGGCATGATCTTCGCGCTGTTCGTCGTGCTCGGCGGCTCGACCGCGCGGGTGGACGCGATGTTCGCGCGTCTGCGGCGCCCTGCCAAGGCCTGAGCTTCCGCAGGGGGCGATCAGCCTCTATGGCTCGGCAATGGCGTTTCCACTGCCCGATCCGATGCGTCAGGCGCTCATGCTCGCCGAAGCCGCTGCCCAGGCGGGTGAAGTGCCGATCGGCGCGGTGGTGGTGCGCGACGGCGTCGTGATCGCGAGCGCCGCCAACGAGACGCGCGCCCGGCCCGATCCCACCGCCCATGCCGAGATGCTGGCGATTCGCCGCGCGGCGGAGGCGCTGGGGCAGGAACGGCTGACCGGTTGCGACCTGTGGGTGACGCTGGAGCCCTGTGCGATGTGCGCGGGCGCCATCGCGCATGCACGCATCGCCCGGCTCTACTACGCGGCGTCCGATCCCAAGGGCGGCGGCGTCGAACACGGCGCGCGCGTGTTCGATCAGCCGACCTGCCATCATCGCCCCGAAATCTATGCGGGGCTGGGTGAAGGTGAAGCGGCGACGCTGTTGCGGCATTTCTTCGCCGCGCGACGATAGCCGCCACGCGGCCGTTGCTGCGATCGTCCGGGACGACCCGCTTCATCGTCCAGAAGGGTTTGCTTTCGAAATCCACTCAGCGGGGCCGTTCCCGATCGGGTCTCGGGCCCCGGAAACGCCTGCCTGGATCGCCGCATTGTCCAGCAAAGACAGGGATTCTGCTGCATATTGGCGATGACGTCGCCGATGGGCGGCCATGCCCGCCGAATCGCGATCGAACTAACTTGCATTGACGAACCAACTAAATCGGCATAGCTTCCTCAGCGAAACGACCGAGGGGCGCGGCCCGATCGGCGTCGAAAAAGGGAGGGAGTCCATGAACGGCATTCGTGCGCGCGTTTCGTATCTCGCAATCGCCCTGGGGCTCGCCTCCACCTGTTCCCCCGCCCAGGCGCAGACAGCGCCTCAGGCTCCGGCGGAGGAAACCTCGTCCGGCCCGCAACTCGCCGACATCGTCGTGACCGCGCAGCGCCGCGAGGCGACGGTGCAGGATACCGCCGCCGCCATCTCGGCGTTCGGCGGCGAATCGCTCGAAGCGGCCCGTGTGCTCAGCTTTGAGGATCTGGCGGGCGCCGCGACGTCGCTGTCCTTCACCGCGCTCACGCCGATCGACCAGGAATTCAACATCCGCGGCATCACCAACACGCGGCTCGACAGCCCGTCGGCGGACCAGTCGATCGGCATCTTCGTCGACGACGTCTATGTCGGGCGATCGGGCCTGTTCAATTTCGACCTGTACGACATCGACCGCGTCGAAGTGGTGCGCGGGCCGCAGGGCGTGCTGCTCGGCCGCAACGTCGTCGGCGGCGCCATCAACATCCTGACCGCGCAGCCGGAGGCCGAGACGGGTGGGGCGATCGCGGTCTCCTACGGCAATTACAACGAGAAGCTGGCGCGCGGACACATCACCGGCACGATTTCCGGCCCGCTCACCGCGCGGCTTTCGTTCCAGTATCGCAACCGCGACGGCTTCAACCACGATCTGCTGCATGATGTCGATCTCGACAATGCGGACAGCTTCCAGATGCGCGGGCAGTTGAAGCTGGCGCCGGAGGGCAGCGATTTCACCGCGCGGCTGGTGTTCGATTACACCAAGGACAAGTCGAACGGCTTCCACAGCGTCGCGCTCGACGGGCCGGCGGCGGGCTCCGGCCCGTGGAGCGCGGCGCGCGCGGCGATCGGCACGATCCGGGGCAAGCCGCTCGGCGTGCGCGAGAGCCTGCCCGAATGGCCGCGCTACAAGGGCGATGCGGCGGACACGCCGCAGCAGCTCAACCGCGAGGCATGGGGGCTTTCGCTCCGGCTCGACAAGGAACTGGGCGGGCTCGGCACGGTCAGCTCGATCACCGGCTATCGCAAGGGCGAGGCGTTCAACGTCTATGACCAGACCGGCATCGGCCCGGACAACGGCTATGGCGTGATCTCACCCACATTGTTCACCTTCCCGGTGAACGAGGACGAGAATATCCGCCAGTTCACGCAGGAGATCCGGCTGGTTTCGCCCGAGGTGGAGGAAAGCGGCTTCGATTATATCGTCGGCGCCTATTATCAGCACGACAAGGTGAGCAAGCTCGACAAATTCTGGGCGGAAGTGCCGCTGCCCGCGCTCACCACGCTTTCGGGCGAAAGCCATTGGGACAATCGCGCGACGAACGAGAGCTACGCGATCTTCGGCCAGCTCGGTTACCGCTTCAGCGAGAAGTTCCACATCGTCGGCGGCATCCGTTATTCGCACGACAAGAAATCGGGCCGCGTCACCGGCATCTCGGTGGAAGGCGGCGACAAGTTCAATCCCACCGACCTCGTCGCGCTGACGCCGCTGGCGGGCACGTTCCGCGAAGGGCAGAGCTTCACCACGCCCTATCGCGACACCTGGAGCGAGATGACGCCGCAGGTGACCGCCGAGTTCAAGCCCAACCGCAACATGCTGTTCTACGTGGCCTTCGCCACCGGCTATAAGGGCGGCGGGTTCGAGGACGATCCGGCGAACGCGGTGGCGGCGCAATCGAGCTACGATCCGGAAACCGTCGATAGCTGGGAAGCGGGCGCGAAGCTGGACCTGTTCGACCGCCGCGTCCGCCTCAACATCGCCGCGTTCAAGATGCGCTACAAGAATCTGCAGGTCACCCAGACCTCGGCGGCGTGCCTGTGCAACATCACCGACAACGCCGCCGACGCGAAGATCAAGGGCGTCGAGCTGGAAGCGACGGTGGCGGTGACCGACGGGCTGACGCTCAATGGCGGCCTGACCCTGCTCGACACCAAATATATCAATTTCATCGACTCGCTGGGCAACGACAATTCGGGCAATTTCCTCCAGCGCACGCCCAAATATCAGTGGAATGTCGGCGCCGATTTCGTGACCGACCTGGGAAGCTGGGAGCGCGGCTTGCGCGCCAACATCAACTATAGCCGCCAGGGCAAGCTCTATTGGGCGCCGGACAATCTTCAGATGGAAAAGCCCTATGGCCAGCTCGGCGCGCGCGTCTCGATCACGCCCAATCGCGGCGACTGGACCTTCTCGCTGTGGGGCCGCAACCTCACCAACACGCTCTATCGCACCAACATCATCGCTTTCTTCGGCGACGAGGTGAGCCGTCTCGGCGCGCCGCGCCAGTATGGCGCCGAAGTGTCGATCAAGTTCTAAGGCCCTCCCCGGCCAAACTGAAAGGGCGGCGACCGCAGGGGTGCCGCCCTTCTTGTTTTTCCGATCAACCTCCGTTCGGGCTGAGCCTGTCGAAGCCCTGTCCTTCTCATCCACAGTGCCGAAGAAAGGACTGGACTTCGACAGGCTCAGTCCGAACGGTGTGGGCGGCTTCCGAGCCTTGGATCAAAACCGCGTATAGCTCAGATCGCCGCCGCCCTTCTCGCCCATCACCATGCGCGGATCCTCGGGCTTGAACAGGCCCAGGCACCAGCCTTCGCGCGACGGCATGTCGTGGTTCCAGTCGAACGCCATCTTGCGGTGGAGGATGCGCCATTCGCCGTCGCGGCGGACGAACTTGTCGACGATGCGGCCGCCGGTCAGCGTGTCCCAGGGTTCGTCGCCCTTGGGGAAGCGCGCGAAGGTGAGCAGGTAGCTTTCCACCCAGGCGGTATCGCCGTCGAGCTCGACATGCATGTTGCAGACATAGTGGCAGATCGTGCCCGTCTTCATCAGCCGCTGCACCGCGCCGTCGACATAGGGGCGGGCGGGGCCGGAATAGCTGCTGCCATGTTCCTCGATCGCGTCGTCCCAATAGCAGCTATGGAGCAGCGGCCCGTCGGCGCGATCGACGCCGCGGGCGTAGCGCGCCATGACATCCTGGATATCCTGTTTGGCGAGCAGGGTCTCGATCGTGTTCGCGTGCATCTCAGCGCCTCCCGTCGTGCAGCGCCTTGACCATCGAGCGCTTGATCGTGTGCGGATCGCGCGCGAGGAACGCGCGCACCGAAACCGAATGGGGATCGGTGTCGTGCTCGTCGATCCGGTGTTTGACCGCGAGCAGCCCGGCCTTGCCGATGTCGCGCGGCGTCGATTTCTCCTGCCAGGTGACGTGGCTGGCCATGCGGGTGTCGACCGATCCGACGATCAGCGCGGCCACATGCGTTCCCTGCGGCTCCAGCTCGGCGCGGATGCAATCGCTCGCCGCGCGCGCCGCGAATTTGGACGGGCTGTAGCCGCCCATGCTGGGGACCGCGATGATGCCGCCGGCGGAGAGCACATTGACGATCGCGCCGCCGCCATGCGCCTTCAAGATCGGCGCGAAGGCGCGGCACATGGCGACGAGGCCGAGATAATTGGTCTCGATCTCCTGCCGCATGGCGCTCAGGTCCGGCGCGTCCATCAAGGTCACGCGGTTGAACGCGCCGGCATTGTTGATCACCAGATCGACATCCTGGCAGTGCGCGGCGGCAGCCGCGACCTGATCCTCTTGCGTCACGTCCAGCGCGATCGGCACCAGCCGTTCGGGATCCTTCGCGCAGGCCGCTTCCGCATCGGCCAGCGCGCGGGCGGCGACATAGACGCGACGGGCGCCCTGTTCGATCAGTTCCTCGACAAAGCCCTCGCCGATCCCGCGATTGCCCCCGGTCACGATCGCCGTGCATCCCTCGATCTTCATGCCGCTGCTCCTTCGCGCCGTACGGCCCATTCGCCATAGAGGATGTCGTGCGGCTTCTTCGCGCCGCGCACCGCCTTTGCCATGTCCGGAATGATCATGCCGCGCCCCCAGGTCTCGTTCACCGGCATCTCGTGGTTCCATTCCCAGGCGAGCCGGCGATGCGCGATCCGCCACGCGCCGTCGCGCCGCTCGAACCGGTCGACGCAGCGCGCCATGGTCAGGCTGTCATAGCTGTCCTCGCCCCCCTCCCGGCGCGAGAAGGTGAGGAAATAGCATTCGCTGAGCGCGTGATCGCCATCCAGCTCGATCGTGATGTTGGTGCAGATATGCGTCATCAGCGGCGCCGTCGGCAGGATCTTGCGCATCACCGCGACATAATCGCTCGCAGGCCCGACAAAGACGCCGCCATGATCCTCGATCGCGTCGGGATGATAGGCGGCGGCGATCAGGTCGGCGTCGCCGCGATCGGCGCCGCGCGCATAGCTGATCAGCACATCCTCTATCTCCTGCCGATCGAGCAGTTGCTCCACCGTCAAACGCATCATGCTCTCCCTTTTGGACTGTCGCGCCGGGCGTCGGCGTAAAGATCGGCGAAGGCGGCTTCCGCGCCGACGAATTCGCGCGCATCGGCCATGTCGCCGATCGTGGCGATGTTGGCGGCGATCCAGGCGGGGTCGGTATCGGGCGCGCTCGCGCCCGGCGCCTCCATCACGCGGGCGCGGCGGAAGCGCCGGCCGCCCGCCATCATGATCTGGCCGTTGAGGTCGCACGCGGCGCTCGTCAGGTGGAGCGCCATGGCGGCGGCATTGGCGGGCGCCATCAGCGGATCGCTCGGCTCGCCATCGGCCACCGTCATCGCGGTGGCGGCATAGGGGCAGATCACGTTGGTGCGGACGGTGCTGCGCCGCATCTCGTCCGCGATGGTGAGCGCGAAGGCGTTCACCGCGCCCTTGGACGCGGCATAGGGCGATCGCCCGCGTACGCCGTGCAGCCCGGCGGCGGAGGAGACGAACAGCAGCCGCCCGGCCGGGCTCGCTTCCAGATGCGGCAGCGCCGCCTGCGCCATCGCGGCCGTCGCGAAGAAATTGATTTCCATCACCGCGCGAAGATCGGTTTCCGCCATCGCGCCCAGCTTGGCGGCGGGGCCGGTGATCCCGGCATTGAGGATGACGGCGTCGACCCGGCCATAGGCATCGATCGCGGTGCGCAGGATCGCGTCCGCCGCGCCGGGCGCATCGACCGCATGCGTATCGGCGACGGCGTCACCCCCGGCGGCGCGAATCTCCGCCGCCACGGCTTCGGCCGAGCTCGGCTCGCCGGCGCGCGCGCGATTGTTCACGATCACGCGCGCACCCTGTCGGCCCCAGGCCCGCGCGAAGGCGGCGCCGAGCCCCTTGCCGGCGCCCGTCACGATCACAACCCGTCCGATGTCGTCGTCCATCGCATCGCTCTCCCTAACGGGATGCTAGCGATGTAGGTATGATAATGAAAGTAAGAATCGTGTCAGGCGGCGTCGCGTTCGTCGCCTTCGACGATCTCGAATTCCACCTCGTCCGGGCGGATCGGCTTGCGGCATTCCGAACAGATCACCTGTGGATCGAGCGGCTGCCCGCACGCCTTGTGCGTCAGCAGCAGCGGCGGCCCTTCGGGCGAGCAATAATAGGTGTCGCCCCACTTCATCAGCATCAGCAGCGCGGGATAATAATCCACGCCCTTGCGCCGCAGCTTATATTCGTAGCGCGGCGGGCTGGTGGCGTACTGGACCTGGCGGATCGCGCCGATCGAGGTGAGCCAGGCGAGCCGTTCGGACAGGATGTTGGTCGCGATCGCGGTGTCGCGGCGGATATCGTCGAAGCGATTGATGCCGGTGAAGATCGACCGCATGATCAGGCTGGCCCAGCGATCGCCCATGATCCGCGCCGCTTCGTCGAACAGCGAGGTCGCGTCTTCCGAACTGTCGCGCTGCTGCCGCCGCCGACTGTAGAGCGGCGCCATCAGGCCGACGCCGGGGCCGGGTTTCCAGTCGACCACGGTGGCGTCGATTGTCTCGTTGCACGCCCCGCAGGCGGGGGTGGGCTCGAAGGTCTTGCCGCAGGGCTTGTGCGTCAGGATCACGCCGATCTTGCCGGCGCGGTCCGCCCAGCGCTGTTCCCAGCGCAGCAGCATCAGCGAGGTCCAGTAGACGTCGCGCCCCTTGCGGGTGAGCACATATTCATGGCGCGGCGGGCTGGTTTCGTAGAGCCGCTTTTCCAGCATGCCCGATTCGACCAGCCGTTTCAGCCGGTCGCTGAGCAATGCCTTGAGCAGGCCGGTGCGCCGGCGCAGCACGTCGAAACGCCGCGCGCCGAGCCATCCCGCCTCCAGGATCAGCAATGTCGGGGTGTCGCCCACCACTTCGAGCGCGCGCCAGATGGAACAGGTCCGGATGAGATTGTCGCCATGCATCACGATTCAAGCATATAGGCCCGATGCCGCCTGGGTCGAGTGCCCCGCGTGCGATGCCAGCCGCGCGGCGCGCCAGAAGAACAGCGCGGCGATCAGGTAACCGAGCGGCGCGACGATCGCGATGGCGTAGCGGATGCCCGATTCGAACGGGAACAGCGTGTCGCCCAGCAGCGCCGTCGCGGTCGGCCCCAGCCCGAGCCCGACCAGGTTGATGACGAAGACATAAGCGGCCGAAACCGTCGCGCGCATCCGGTTCGGGGTGAGCTGCTGCAAGGTGGAGGGGGCCGCGCCCACCGTGACCGCGGCGGCGGAGAAGAACAGCACGAAGGCGATCGCGAAGCCGCCGATCGACGGCACGAGCGGGAAGGCGGCGGCGCCCAGCGTGCCCGCCGCCGTCGCCCAGGCGCAGAAGCGCATGCGTGCGCCCGGCGCCCCGCCGCCATAACGATCCATCAGCAGGCCGCCGCCGATCATGCCGATCAGCCCGCCCAGGATCAGCAGCCCGCCCGCCAGATAGCCCGCGTCGTGCATCTCCATGCCGAATGCGCGCATCAGCATCGCCGGCAGCCAGGAAACCGATCCGAGCACCGAGAAATTGACCGCGCTCACGCCGATGAAGATCGACCAGAACAGCCCGCCATTGCGGCCGACATGATCGACCACCTCGCGGATCGGCGGCGGGGCGGCGGATGCGCCGCCGGCATCGTCCCCGCGCGGCGGTTCGGGCAGCAGCAGGAAGATCAGCGCCACCAGCACGCCCGGCAGCCCCGCGCAGACAAAGGCGAATTGCCAGGGTTTGAGCGTGCCGATCAGCGGCACCGCCACGTCCCCGGCGCGCGCGACCAGCGTGATCACCAC
Organism: Sphingomonas sp. FG14; assembly: GCF_057809675.1. Taxonomy (NCBI): domain Bacteria; kingdom Pseudomonadati; phylum Pseudomonadota; class Alphaproteobacteria; order Sphingomonadales; family Sphingomonadaceae; genus Sphingomonas; species Sphingomonas sp. FG14. The sequence continues at coordinate 35,199 of NZ_JBMDKK010000011.1, forward strand.
CGCGCCGATCATGAAGGCGAGCCCGGCGCCGATCGCCGAGCCCAGGCCGTAGACACCCATCGCCAGCCCCAGGCGACGGCGCGGAAAACTGTCCGAAATGATCGAATACGCGGCGGGCGACAGCACCGCCTCGCCCACGCCCACGCCCATGCGTGCGACGAAGAACTGCCAATAGCTGGTCACCGTGCCGCACAAAGCGGTCATCAGGCTCCACAGCGCGATGCCCGCCGCGACCACCTTCATCCGCGGAGCGCGGTCGATCAGCCGCCCGATCGGCAGGCCGGCGATCGTGAAGAACAGCGCGAACGCCATGCCCTGCAACAAGCTGATCTGCGTGTCGCTGAGGCCGAGATCGGCCTTGATGGGTTCCACCAGCAGCCCGATGATCATCCGGTCGATGAACGAGAAGATATAGGCGACGAACAGCGCCGCCACGATTCCCCAGGCGAGGACCGGACGTGGATAGGCGGGGTCGGGCGGTGCGTCGCGCCGCCCGTCCGCGGCCATCCTATTTATCCTCGGATTTGTGGAAATCCTCGCTCAGGCCCATTTCGCGGACCAGCATCGCCCGGTCGTAATATTCGCGCCAGGCCTTGATCTTGTCGCCTTCGACCTCGAGCACGCCGACGACGGGGACGGCGCCCGCATGGCCGTTATAGACGAAGCGGTCGACCCGCTCGACGAACACGACATCGCCGACGCGGCCGATATTGCGCACGTCCAGCTTGATCGATTCGGTGCCCGCGCCCAGTTGCGCGATGCGTTCCGCGATCGCCTTTTGCCCGTTGATCGGCGCGATCATCATCGAATGGAGCACGGCATCGTCGGCGAACATCGCGCCCGCGCCCGCCCAGTCCTTGGTGTTCCAGGCCTCGATCTGCCGTTCGACCACCGCGATCTTCGGATCCTTCGCCATGCTCTTCTCCTGTTGCGGCGAATCGCCTGCGAAGGCGGGGGCCGAAATCACGGCCATCAGCGCCGCTGCCAGCATCCCGAAACGCATGCTCTTCTCCTATTGGTATGACTATGAAAGCGATGCTGTCGGGTTGCAGCGCGCAGGTCAAGCCCCATGGGTCGACAAACTTGCGTAACCAGACCGATGCGCGTATTGCAACTGAATGACACGCAGCAAAGGTGCAGCATGAAGGTAGAGCGTCTGCCGCCCATTCGATCGTCGCTCCAGCCGAGCAACCACCCCTATTTGAACGGCGCGTGGACGCCGCAGATGGAGGAGGTGAACGCGATCGACCTCGACGTGATCGAGGGGGAGATTCCGCACGATCTCGACGGCATCTATCTGCGCAACACCGAGAATCAGATCCACCAGCCGGCCGGGCGCCATCACCCGTTCGACGGTGACGGGATGATCCACCAGATCGACATCCGCGACGGCAAGGCGAGCTATCGCAACCGTTTCATCCGCACACGCTGCTTCCACGCCGAGCAGGAGGCGGGGCGCTCGCTCTGGGGCGGGCTGATGGACGGGCCGGGCGTTTCGGAACGGCCGGGATATGGCGCGCATGGCCGGTTGAAGGACAGCGCGAGCACCGATGTGATCGTGCATGGCGGCAAGGCGATCGCGACCTTCTACCAGTGCGGCGAGGCCTATGTGCTCGATCCCGAGACGCTGGAGACCGAGGGGGTCGCGCCCTGGGTGCCGATCGACGGCATCTCCGCGCATCCCAAGCTCGATCCGCTGACGGGCGAACTGCTGTTCTTCAACTATTCGACGCACGCGCCGTACATGCATTACGGCACCGTCGACGCGAGCGGCCGGCTGACCAGCTATGTGCCCGTGCCGACGCCGGGGCCGCGGCTGCCGCACGACATGATCTTCACGAAGAACTGGGCGATCCTGAACGACATGCCGGTCTTCTGGGATGCGGAACTGCTCAAGCGCGACATCCATGCCGTGCGCCTGCACGAAGGGGTACCGACGCGATTCGCGCTGGTGCCGCGCGACGGCGACGGCGATATCCGCTGGTTCGAGGCGGAGCCGACCTATGTGCTCCACTGGAACAATGCCTATGAGGACGGCGACGAGGTGATCGTCGACGGCTATTTCCAGGAGAATCCGACGCCCGATCCGATCCCGAACGAGGATGGCTATGGGCATCTGATGGCCTATCTCGACCAGTCGAGCATGCGGCCCCGGCTGCACCGCTGGCGCTTCGACCTGAAGACCGGCGAGACGCGCGAGGAGCGGCTGGACGATCGCATCCTCGAATTCGGCATGATCAACCAGCGCTTCCTGGGCCAGCCCTATCGCTACGCCTATAGCGCGGTGGCGAAGCCCGGCTGGTTCCTATTCAACGGGCTGGTCAAGCACGACCTGGTGACCGGCGAATCCTGGACGGTGACGCTGGAGGACGGGCGCTACGCATCCGAGGCGCCCTTCGCGCCGCGCACCGGCAGTACGCAAGAAGATGACGGCTATCTGATCAGCTTCGTCACCGACGAGAACAGGGGCACGTCGGAATGCGTCATCATCGATTGCAAGCGCTTCGAGGATGGCCCGGTCTGCCGCATCGCGCTGCCGCACAAGATCTGCAGCGGCACCCATGCGCATTGGGTGGAGCGCAAGGATCTGGAGGCGGCGAAGGCCGAGCGGCGGGAAGCGCTGGCGGCCTGAGGGGGGCGGAGTCGTGCTTCACGCCATTCCATCGCGCCCGGCATCAGGATAGCGCGCCGGCACTCACCCCGCTCGGGCTGAGCCTGTCAAAGCCCTGCCTTTCCTTGGCATCGAAACAGAAGGACAAGGCTTCGACAGGCTCAGCCCGAACGGTGTTGGGGGATCAGGCCTCCGCCGCCAGCACCAGCGCGCGCAGATCGGCGCGCATCACCTTGTTCATCGCGTTGCGCGGCAGGGCGGGAACCGCGACCACGCGTTCCGGGCGCTTGAACACCGCGACGCCCGCCGCCGCCAGCCGCTCGCCGAGTTCGCGGACGCTGGGCGGCTCGGCACCGTCTTCGACGACCACCGCCACCGCGACGCGCTCGCCCAGATCGGCGTCGGGCACGCCGACGCTCGCCGCCTCGCGCACGCCGGGAATGCCGACGAGCAACTCGTCGATCTCGGCGGGCGAGATGTTGACGCCGCCACGCACGATGATCTCCTTCGATCGGCCGACAAAGCGGTAGAAGCGTTCGAGCGGCCCGTCCCCCGCGATCTCGAACAGGTCGCCGGTGCGGAACCACTCGCCGTCGAACGCGGCCCGGGTGAGCGCCGGCGAGCGCCAATATTGGGCGAAGGTGGTGCCGCCGCTGATCTGCATCTCGCCGGGCTGGCCGGGCGTGGTGATTTCCTCGCCGCTGGCTTCATCGATCAGCCGGGTGCGCATCACGCGCGCGACGGGGCTGTCCCAGGTGACGCCGGCCGCGCCGAAGCGCGGGAAGAAATGCGCGCGTTCCGCCCGGTCGGGCACGTCGGCAGGGCTGGAGATCAGCGACATGCCCTCGTTCGATCCGAAGATGTTGCAGATCTCTATGCCATAGCCGTCCGCCCAGCCCTCGATCAGCCAGGGGGTGAGCGGCGCGGAGCCCGATCCGATCGCGCGCAGCGACGAGATGTCGGTATCGCCCATGATCGCGGGCTGCTTCAGCAGCGCCGTGAGCACGGCGGGCGGCGCGATGGTATAGGTGACGCGCTCGGCCGCGATCTGCTTCAGGAACACGCCCAGGTCGAACGGATGATGGAGCACCAGCTTCCCGCCAATCTCCAGCCAGGGCATCACCAGCCCGCCGATCGAGGCGATGTTGACCAGCGGGAAGGGGTTCAGCAGCACGTCCCCCGGCACCATCTCGCACGCCCAGACCAGTATATGGGCGTTGAGCACCCAGTGATTATGGTCGCGCGGCACGCCCTTTGGCCGCGCCTCCGTGCCCGACGTCCAGCAGATCGTCAGCACCTCGCCCGCGTCGACCGGATTGCCGGCCAGCCAGGGCGCCACCGTCGCGGGATCGGCGTCGTCGATCGCGGCGCGCAGGTCCACGCCATGCGCGGTCGGGCCGAACACCAGCACCTCCATGCCCGGCCGCCCCTGGGCGAGCGCCGCCGCCATCGCGGCATGGTCGTGGCCGTGAAAGCCGGGAATGGTGATGAAGGCGCGCGGTTCGGCCTGTTCGACGATGTGCGACAATTCGTGCGCGCGATATTGCATCACGACGGGGCTGACGATCAGCCCCAGCCGCGCCGCCGCCAGGAAGATGGTGACCGCATCGATCGTGTTGGGAAGCTGCACGCAGATGCGGTCGTCCTTCGCCAGCCCGCGCGCGATCAGCGCGGCGCATGTCCGTTCGACATGGTCCTGCAGTGCAAGCCACGTCAGGCGTTCGGGGGGGCGCCCGTCCAGCGCTTCGCGGTTCAGCGGGTCGACGATCGCCTCCGCCGCGCCGCCTGCCGTGGCGGCCCGCTGAAACAGCGAATCCACGCAGGCGCCGTCCCACCATCCGCGCGAAACATGGTCGGCGGTGCGCTCGGCCGGCGTCAGGAACATCGCTCTCTCCCTCTTGTGCTTTCAAACTTTCATAAAGATACTGACATCGCCGGGCAAGTGATCTACGATCGCAGCATGACGCCGCGCTGCGGCCATGACGAACGAAATTTCTGGGGGGAGAGCAGCGATTCCGATCCGAGTCATCCAATGGGCGACGGGCTCGATGGGCCGTACCTCGCTGCGCCGGATCATCGATCATCCCGCCCTCGAACTGGCCGGCGTCCATGTCTATTCCGCCGACAAGGCCGGGCGCGACGCTGGCGAGATCGCGCGGCGGCCGCCCGTCGGCATCATCGCCACCAATGATCGCGACGCCATATTGGCGACGGCGGCGGACGTCGTGATCCACGCGCCGCGCATCACCCTGCCCTATGACGCGCTGGTGCCCGATGTGGAGGCGCTGCTGCGATCGGGCAAGAATGTGATCTCGACGGCGGGCTTCCATTGGCCCTCGGCACAGGGCGCCGAATATGCCGACAGGCTGCGCGACGCCGCGATCGCGGGGGGCGCGACGCTGGCGGGCGTCGGGGTGAATCCCGGCATGATCGTCGAGCGGCTGGCGCTGGCGGCGACCGCGATGTGCGTCGATCTCGATTCGCTCACCGTTTCCGAAACCGTCGACGCCTCCGCGATGGCCAGTCCCGCCTTCGTGTTCGACCTGATGGGGCTGGGCAGCGATCCGGCGACGCGCGATATCCGCAAGGGGCCGCTCGCCGCGCTCTATTCGACGCTGTTTTCCGAAGTGCTGCATTTCGCGGCGCACAGCATGAAGACGGTGATCGCGTCGATCTCGCCCGATCACCGGCTGACGCTGGCGCCGCGCGATATCGCGGTGCAGGCGGGGGTGATCCCCGCGGGCACGGTGGCGGCGACCGAGTGGCGCTGGACCGCGCATCTTGCCAATGGCGCGGATTTCACGCTGTCGATCCTGTGGACCGCCGACCCCTCGCTCCACGCCAACACCAACGGCCATTGGGATATCCGGATCGAGGGGCGCCCCAATATCCGCATGAGGCTCGACATATTCGAGGCCGATCCGGCGGCGCCGCCCTCGCGCGCGCTGACCGACGCGACGATGGCGGTGGCGATCAACGCGATTCCCGATGTGGTCGCGGCGCCCCCCGGCCTGTTCGCGTTCACGCCACCCACGGCCTGGCGGGCGGCGGCATGAGCGCCGTCTATATCCATGACGCGCTGCGCACGCCGCGCGGCAAGGCGCGCGGCGATGGCGGGCTGGCGGGCGAGACGCCGCAATCCCTGGTCGCGCATCTCGTCGACGCGCTGGAGGCGCGCGGCCATGATCCGCGCGGGCGCGCGGGACGGCTGACCCTGGGCTGTGTCGGCCAGATCGGTGCGCAGGGCGGCCATGTCGCGATGGTGGCGAAGCTTAAGGCGGGATTGCCCGACGCGATGCCCGTCCACACGATCAACAATTTCTGCGCATCGGGCCTCAGCGCGATCGGCCTGTCGGCCGCTGCGGTCGCGGCGGGCCAGACGCAATGGGCGCTGGGCGGCGGGGTGGAGATGCTGTCGCGCGTCACCTTCATGGCGGACGAGGCGGATTATTACACCGCCACCGACATGGATCCGTCCAGGCGCTATATCCCCGTCGCGCTCGCCGCCGATCTGCTGGCGGAAAAGGAAGGCATCGACCGTGCCGCGCTCGACGCCGTCGCGCTCGCATCGCAGGCGCGCGCCGTGGCGGCGGAGGGCCGGCCGGAACTGCTCGCCTCGCGCATCGCCGTCGCCGGGCTGGATCGTGACGAGGCGGTGCGCCCGACCGACGCCGCGCGGCTCGCGGCGCTGCCGCCCGCCTTCGCGGTGCTGGCCGATCAGTATCGCGGCGTGATCGGCGACGCGCCGGTCGACCATCGCCACAGCGTCGGCCACGCGCCGCCCATGGCCGACGGCGCCGGGCTGGCGCTGCTCGGCCCGAAACAGGGCGCGCGGGCGCGCATCCTGGCGATCGCGGAATCGGGTGGCGATCCGCGCGACTCGCTGACCGCCGGTTTCGCCGCGATGGACATCGCGCTCGATCGCGCGGGGCTGACGCTGGCGCAGCTCGACCGGATCGAGTTCATGGAGGCGTTCGGCGTCACCATCGCCAAGTTCATGCGCGATCGCGCGCCAGACCCCGCCCGCGTCAATGTCGGCGGCGGCCATATCGCCAAGGGGCATCCGATGGGGGCCACGGGCGCGATCCTGCTGTCGACATTGCTTGACGCGCTCGACGCGGCGGACGGAACATTGGGGCTGGTGGTCGCGACGGGCGCGCAGGGCGTCGGCGTCGCCATGATCGTGGAGCGGATCGGATGATCGAGAAATTGCGCCTGCCGGTGGTGGCCGCGCCGATGTTCCTGGTGTCCGGGCTGGACATGGTGATCGCCGCCGCGCGCGCCGGCATCGTTGGGGCCTTTCCCACGCCCAATTGCCGCACGGCGGAGGAGCTGGACGGCTGGATGGCGCGGATCGCGGCGGAAACGGCGGATGCGCCGGGCCTGTGGGCGGCGAACCTCGTCACCCATTCGAGCAATGCGCGGCTTGCCGACGATCTGGCGCTGGTGGCGAAGCACAAGCCGCCGATCGTGATCACCGCGCTGGGCAGCCCCGCGCCCGCGATCGAGGCGGTGCATGGCTATGGCGGCAGGGTGCTGGCCGACGTCATCAACGTGCCGCTCGCGCGCAAGGCGGCGGCGGCGGGGGCCGACGGGCTGGTCTGCGTTTCGGCGGGGGCGGGCGGGCATACCGGCTTCCTCTCCCCCTTCGCCTTCATCTCCGCGTTGCGCGCGGAATTCGGCGGGCTGATCTGCGTCGGCGGCGGCATCGCCGATGGCGCGGGCGTGGCGGGCGCCATCGCGGCGGGCGCGGACCTCGTCTATATGGGCACGCGCTTCCTGGCGGCCGAGGAAAGCATGGCGGTTGCCGGTTACAAGGATATGGTGGTGGCGAGCGGGCTGGAGCACCTGATCGTCAGCGCCGCGATCACCGGCACCCCGGCATCCTGGCTGATCCCCTCGCTTGTCGCCTGCGGTTACGATCCCGCCACGCTGGGCGGAACGGCGACGCGCGATTATGGCGGCGACGCGCACAAGAAGTGGAAGGATCTCTGGGCGGCCGGGCAGGGCGTCGGCGCGGTTCGGGGCATCGAACCGGTCGGCGCGATCGTGGACGAGATTGAGCGGCAATATGCGGCGGCGGTTGAACGGCTGGCGGGATAGCCGCACTTCGCATCGGCATTCACGCCGTTCGGGCTGAGCCTGTCGAAGCCCTGCTCTTCTTCGACATTGAAGTAGAAGGACAGGGCTTCGACAGGCTCAGCCCGAACGGATGTGTTGGCGGTGGCGCTGTTGAGACTTCAAACCCGCTTCGGTGGCCAGGGCACGAAGCCCGAGGTTTGCCGCACATAGTCCGCATAGCCTTCGCGCGTCTTGCCCAGGCGGCGTTCGATCGTCGGCGCGCCGGACCATTTCATCAGCGTCCAGGTGAGCAGCACCGGTCCGGGGAGCGCCCACAGGCCGGTGCCCGTTTCCGCCGCGATCAGCCACAGCCCCCACCAGGTGAGCGCGTCGCCGAAATAATTGGGATGGCGCGTATAGCGCCACAGTCCGCGATTCATCACTTGCCCGGCATTGGCGGGATCGCGCTTGAAGCGGACGAGCTGCGCATCGCCCACGGTTTCGAACAAGATGCCGGCAAGCGCCACGCCCGCGCCGATCCAGCCGAGCACGCCCACCGCCGGCAGCGCATCGACCTGGCCGAGCTGGACGGGCAGGCAGACGACGAACAGCAGCGGCGCCTGCGTCGCGAACACCAGCAGCGCGGATGCCTTGGCGAAGCTCCAGCCCTTCGCGGATTCGGCCTTGCCCAGCAGCGCCTGGTAACGCCGGTCCGGCCCATGATCGCGCCAGCGCCAGATCATGTAGCTGCCCAGCCGCGCCGCCCACAGCCCGCACAGGCCGAGCAGCAGCAATTTTCGCTGTGGGTCGCCGCCGGCCTGGGCATAGCTGGTCGCCGCCATCACCAGCATGCCCCAGGCCCAGAAGCTGTCGACGGGCGTCACGTCGCGCATCGGCAGGCAGATCAGCCACAGCAGCGCGAAGCAGCCGGCCAGGATCAGCGCGTTGGTCACCAGTATCGAAAGCAGCATCGTCGTTCCCCCAGAGTTGGTTGGAAATTCGCCTGTCGGCGAATTTCCGGTCACCGCACCGGCCCGCTCCCCCACCCGGCCGCCCACGGAAGTGTATCCTGATTGGGCGGCCGGGTGGGGGAGCGGGCCGGTGCGGTCATTCTCAGACGACCCGAACGTCGTCGCCCGGCACATCCGCGAACACGCGCTCGACCAGCCCGGCGCGATGGTCGAGCACGGCGCGGCGGTTGATCGTGCCCTTGTCCGAAACCTCGTGCGCGCGCGGATCGGGCGGCGTGTCGAACAGCGCGACGCGGCGCACCGTCGCCGATCCGCCATGTTGCCCCTCATTGGCCTCCGCCACGCCGGCCGCGATCGCATCGAGCGTGGCGCCCGGCCGGGGCCATGCGATCACCGCCAGATAGGGGCGGCCGTCGTCGGCGAGGACGAGATCGGTCACCTGCCCGGCAAGCGCCTTCAGCAGCCGCTCGCGCAGCGCGCCGCCATGCACCCAGGTGCCGTTGGCGAGCTTGAACTCCTCGGCCAGCCGGCCGGCGAAGGCGAGGCCCTGGCCCGGGTCCGCTGGATCGTGGAAGGTCGCGACATCGCCGGTGCGGTAATAGCCTTCCTCGTCGAACACCGTCGCGTTCTTCTCGGGTTCGTCGAGATAGCCCTTCATCACATTGGGGCCGCGCAGCCGCACCTCATATCGCCCGTCATAGGGAACCAGCTTCAGCTCGAGCCCGGGTGCGGGCAGGCCGATGCCGACGCGCGTGGTCGGGAAATGGATCGCCATGCAGCCGGAGACCGTCTCCGTCATGCCATAGCCCGTCGTCATATGGATGCGGTGCCCGGTTTCGCGCACCGCCAGCGCCTGCAGCCGGTCATAGACATGCTGGGGCAGGCCGGCGCCGCCATAGAGCATCAGCCGCAGCTTGCGGAAGAAGCTGGCGCGCAGCGCCGCGTCGCCCTCCAGCGCCTCCACCAGCATCGCATAGCCGGCGGGGACATTGTTGAAATAGGCGATCGAGACGTCGCGCAGATTGGCGATCGAGGTCTCGAACAGGCCCGGCGCCGGCTTGCCCGCGTCGATATGCAGCGTGCCGCCTTCGAGCAGGCAGGTCCGCAGCACCGATGCGCCGGCGGCATGGTGCCAGGGCAGCCAGTCGAGCATGACCTGATCCCAGCCCGCCGCCTTGCCGATCATGTCGAGACCCTGTGCGCCGCAGGCGGCGAGCGCGCGCATCGATTGCGGCACCACCTTGGGCAGGCCGGTCGAGCCCGAGGTGAGCATATGGATCGCGGGTGCGTCGGGATCGATCGCGGCGATCGCCCGGGCGACGGCATCGCCGGGTTCGGTGGCGACAACCGCGTCATAGGCGGTGCCACGCCCGAACGCGTGCGGATCGGTCGAGATCACGACGGCGTCGGCGTCGAACACCGCGTTGACCGCCGTCGCGATCGCGGGGTGGGGGTCGGCATAGACCGCCCCGGGCCGCGTCTTGCCGACGACGTGGCGCAACCGGCCATGATCGCCGCCGACCAGCCCATAGGCCATGCTGACGGGCACCAGCACCACGCCCGCGGCGAAGGCGGCGAAGCTGAGCACCGCGACGGGCAGGCTGTTCTCCGCCATCACCAGCATCGCCGATCCGCGCGGCAGCGTGTCGAGCATCCATTGGGTGGCGCCGTCGATATCGCGCTTCAGCTCGGCATAGCTGCGATAGGCCCATGCGCCCCCGGCATCGCGCCAGCCGATCGCCGGGGCGTCGCCGCGTTCGGCCGCGCGCGCCGCGAAGGCGCGTGGCATGTTGGGATCATGATCGCGCAGCGGCACCCGGCTGCGGATCACGATCGTCCCGTCGGGCCGGCGATCGACATCGAGGTCGACCGCCATGAACTCCGCCTCGCGGAAGGGCGCCTCCGTTGCGCTCGTCATGCGGCGGGGCGGCCGATCAGTTCGGTCACCTGCGGCGGATAGGCGCCGCCCGCCTTCATCGCGTCGATCGTGGCGCGATCGACATAGTCGCGCCACCCGGTGATCTTGTCGCCGCGAAACTCGATCACCCCGGCATAGGGCGCCGCGACCTGCTTGCCGTCGGTGGTGACATATTCGTCGACCCCCTCGACGAACAGGCGGTCGCCATCCTCGGCATGCGCGAAGATCCGCCAGCGCACCTCGCCGATCGACTTGCCGAAGCGCTCGATAAAGGCGCGCGCCTCCGCCTTGCCGCGCGCGGGCGGCGCGATCGCGGCGGCATAATGCCAGACGATATCGTCGGCCATCTGGCCGATGACGAATTCCACATCCTTGCGCTTCCACGCATCGATCACGGCCTGGAACTGTCGGAAGCGCGTATCTTGCATCTGTTTCTCTCCTGCCTGGGCGTTGCCGCCGATCGCGAGCGCGGCCGCGCCGATCCCGGCGCCGATGATCGCGCGCCGGTTCATCATGCCGCGCGTTCGACCACGAAGCTGACGGTGGTGGTGGTGGATCCGCCGATATTGAGCGTCTGGACGCGGCGGGCATCCTCAACCTGCATGTCGCCGGCCTGTCCCGTCACCTGACGGCTGGCGTCGAGCAGCATGCGCACGCCCGTCGCGCCGACGGGATGGCCCAGGCCGATCAGCCCGCCCGAGGGATTGATCGGCAGCCGGCCGCCCATCTCGATGTCGCCGGCCTCGATCGCCTTCCACGCCTCGCCCGGCGCGGTCAGGCCGAGATGGTCGATCGCCATATATTCGGTCATCGCGAAACAGTCGTGCGTCTCGACCGCGTCGATCGCCTCCACCCCGCCGATCCCGGCGCGCGCGCGCGCATCGTCGATCGCGCGCTTCACCTGCGGGAAGACGTGGCTGGCGCCTTCGCCCATCCGCAGCTTGTCGCGATAGCCGATCGGCGAGGACCGGTGGCCCCAGCCCGAGATCCGCGCCAGGCTTTCGATCGGCACGCCATGTTTCGCGGCATATTCGGCCGCCTTTCGGGGGGAGGCGAGGAAGACCACGGCCGCGCCGTCGGTGATCTGGCCGCAATCATTCTTGCGCGTGCGGCCCTCGACCACGGGGTTCGCCTCATCGTTCTCTGTGAAGCTGTCCGGCCCGAATTGCCAGCCGCGCGTCTGCGCATTGGGATTGCGGCGGGCATTGCCGAAATTCACCTCCGCGATGCGCGCCAGATGCTCGTATTTCAGGCCCCAGCGCTGGTCATATTCCTCGGCGAGATCGGAAAAGGCGCGCGGCCAGACGAACGCGGCGTCGGCGAATTCGCGGCCGGTATAGGCGGCGGCGGCGAGGTGCTCGGCCGCTGTCTGGCCCGATACGTTGCGCATCAGTTCGATGCCGACGACGCAGGCGAGGTCGTAGCGGCCCGCCTCGATCTCCGCCGCCGCCGCCAGCACCGCGACGCTGCCGGATGCGCAGGCGGCCTCGTGCCGCGCGGTCGGCAACCCGTCGAGCGCCGGATCGACATAAGCGAAGAAGCCGCCGAGCAGACCCTGGCGGGCGAACAGGTCGCCGACGAAATTGCCGACATGGCCGCTCTCGATCTCGGCGGCGTCGAGGCCGGTCGCCTCCAGCCCGTTGCGGACCGTGTCGACGAAGCCGTCGCCGATGCCCATGCCCTGGCGATCCCAGTTCCGCGCGAAGTCGCTCTGCCAGCCGCCCAGGACATACACCATCGCATCTCTCCCGATTCTCATGGGTCCGGATTTCTATAGGTATGGTTATACAAGTTATATGGGCGGGGCAATGGCAAGCGTGCATGGCGGCCCTGTTTTCACGGCGATCGCCCGTCGGAGCCGGATTGTCCAAGAGTTCGTGTTGACAATTTTCCAATTGGGACCAGAATGTCCCGTTCAGAACATATCGAGGGGATCGGTCCGTGGCAGGATGTTGCTTCGGGCCGAACGAGGGGGACGGACATGCGATCGATCAAGTTATTCGCCGCCGCCGCGCTGATGCTGGTCGCGGGCGCGACCGCCGCGCAGCAGGCGATCAATCCCGCGCCGACGATCCTGCCGCCGCCGGCCGCCAAGCCCGTGGCTGCCGCCGCCGGAACCGCCGCCGTTCCCGTTTCCGCAACCCCCGGCCAGCCCGCGCTCACCAAGCAGGATGTCGATGGCTGGCTCGACGGTTATATGCCCTATGCGCTGAAGACCGGCGATCTCGCGGGCGCGGTGGTGGTCGTGGTCAAGGACGGCCAGGTGCTCACCCAGCGCGGCTTCGGTTATGCCGATATCGCCAAGCGCAAGCCCGTCGATCCCGAACGTACGCTGTTCCGCCCCGGATCGGTCTCCAAGCTGTTCACCTGGACGGCGGTGATGCAGCAGGTGGAGGAAGGCAGGATCGACCTCGACGCCGATGTGAACAGCTATATCGATTTCAAGATCCCGGCGCGCAACGGCAAGCCGGTGACGATGCGCCAGATCATGACGCACACCGCGGGCTTCGAGGAGCATGCGAAGAACGTCATGTTCTACGACGTCAAATATCTCGCCCCGCTCGGCGACTATCTGAAGGAATGGGTGCCCAAGCGCATCTTCGACGCGGGCACCACCCCGGCCTATTCCAACTATGCCACCGCGCTTGCCGGTTATGTGGTGGAGCGCGTCGCCAAGATGCCGTTCGACGATTATGTCGAGCGCCGCATCTTCCAGCCCCTGGGCATGACGCATTCCAGCTTCCGTCAGCCGCTGCCCAAGGCGCTGGCGGCGGATATGGCCTCTGGCTATCGCGCGGCCTCGTCGCCCGCCGCCCAATATGAGATCGTCGGCCCGGCGCCCGCCGGCAGCCTCGCCTCTCCGGGCGCGGACATGGCGCGCTTCATGATCTCGCATCTGAACGGCGGCGCCGGGCTGATGAAGCCCGAGACGGCGAAGCTGATGCACGACACGCCGACGACAATCCTGCCGGTGGTCAACCGGATGGAGCTGGGCTTCTTCGAAACCAACATCAACGGCCGGCAGGTGATCGCGCATCTGGGCGACACGCAGGTGTTCCACACCTCGCTGCACCTGTTCATGAACGAGAATGTCGGCTTCTACGTGTCGTTCAACGCGCTGGGCAAGCAGGGCGCGTCCGGCCGCCTGCGCAGCGCGCTGTTCGAGGATTTCGCCGACCGCTATCTGCCCAATATCGCGCCCAAGGACGGCAGTATCGACGCCAAGACCTCGGCCGAGCACGCCCGGATGATGGCCGGGTTGTGGCAGAGCAGCCGCCGTGGCGAAACCAGCTTCCTGGGGATCACCAACCTGCTCGGCCAGACCGAGGTGAGCGTGGGCGCCAAGGGCGAATTGCTGATCCCGGCGCTGACCGACCTCGCCGGCCAGCCGCGCAAATGGGTGGAGATCGCGCCCTTTGTCTGGCGCGATGCCAATGGCCATGAGCGGCTCTCGGCCAATGTCGTCGATGGCAAGGTCGTGCGCTGGTCGTTCGACAGCGTCTCGCCCTTCATGGTCATGGACCGGGTGCCGGCGTCACAGTCGGGCGCATGGCTCATGCCCCTGCTCTATGCGAGCCTGCTGGTGCTGCTGCTGACGCTGCTGCACTGGCCGATCGCCGCGCTGATCCGCCGCCGCTACAAGGCGCCGCTCGCGCTGGAGGGCCGCGCGCGGCTCGCCTATCGCGCGGTGCGGCTCGGCGCGGGCCTCGACCTCGCGATGCTCGGCGCCTGGATGTTCGCCATCACGGTGCTGATGGGCGATCTCGCCAATCTGACCGCCGCCTCGAACGGGATCCTGTGGACCCTGCAGATCGTCGGCCTGATCATCTTCGTTGGCGCCGTGGCGCTGGCGGTGTGGAACCTCCTCGTCACCTTCAAGGGCAATCGTCGCTGGACGAGCAAGCTCTGGGCGGTGCTGCTGGTTGTCGCCACGCTGACCGTCCTCTACGTCGCCTGGACCTTTGGACTCATAGCAATGACGGTGCACTTCTGATGTCACGCCTTACTCTCGGTACCTCTGTCGAAACCATGCCGTTCGCGGCGCCCTTCCGCATTTCCGGCTATGTGTTCGAATCCGCCGAATGCGTTCTGGTGACGCTCGACGACGGCGAATATCGCGGGCGGGGCGAGGCGGCCGGCGTCTATTATCTGGGCGACGACGTGCCGCACATGCTCGCCGCGATCGAGGCGGCGCGCCCCGCGATCGAGGCCGGCGTCTCGCGTGAGGAACTGCGTTCGGTCATGCCGGCGGGCGGCGGGCGCAACGCCGTCGACGCCGCCTTGTGGGAGCTGGAATCGAAGCGGACGGGCCGGCCGATCTGGGAACTGGCCGGGCTTGAGCCGCCGCGCCCGCTCGTCACCACCTTCACCCTGGGCGCCGACGAACCGTCGGTGATGGCGGAGGGCGCGAAGGCGTTCGATCATGCGCGCTCGATCAAGATCAAGCTGACCGGCGAGCTCGACCTCGATATCGCCCGCGTGAAGGCGATCCGCGCCGCCAGGCCCGATGTGTGGCTGGGCGTCGACGGCAACCAGGGCTTCGACATCTCCGATCTCGACGCGCTGGTCGAAGCGATGGTCGCGGCCGATGTGAAGCTGATCGAACAGCCGCTGAAGCGCGGGCGCGAGGCGGACCTGGACGGCTATAAATCGCCGATCCCGCTCGCCGCCGACGAAAGCGCGTTGACGCTGGACGACGTGCCCGGCCTGGTCGGCCGGTTCGACGTGTTCAACATCAAACTCGACAAGTGCGGCGGCATGACCGAGGGCCTGATGATCGCGCGCGCCGCGCGCGAGGCGGGCCTGGGCGTGATGGTGGGCAACATGGTGTGCACCAGCCTGGGCATGGCGCCCGGCTTCCTGGTCGGCCAGCTTTGCGACATCAACGATCTCGACGGCCCGATCTTCCTGAAGCAGGATCGCAAGCCCGGCATCCTCTATCGTGACGGCACCGCCTGGTGCGACGAGAAGGTGTGGGGCGCCGAAAGGTCCGCCGTCGCATGAGCGACGACACGGCGCGCGGCTGGTTCGGCCAGCCGCGCGGCCTGACCATATTGTTCCTCACGAACATGTGGGAACAATTCTCCTATTACGGCATGCGCGCGCTGCTGGTCTATTACATGACCAAGCAGCTCCTGATGAGCCAGGGCCATTCGTCCTTCGTCTACGGCGCCTATACGGCCTGCGCCTATTTCACCCCGATCGTCGGCGGCGTGATCGCGGACCGGCTGCTGGGCAAGCGCCGCGCGGTCATCATCGGCGCCAGCATCATGGCGCTGGGCCATTTCATGATGGCGTTCGAAGCGCTGTTCTACGTCGCGCTCGCGACGATCGCGCTGGGCAACGGCCTGTTCCTGCCCAGCCTGCCGAGCCAGATCAACGATCTCTACAAGGCGGGCGATCCCCGGCGCGGCTGGGCCTATAATGTCTATTATGTCGGCATCAATATCGGCGGTTTCCTGGCGCCGCTGATCTGCGGCACGCTGGGCGAGCTTTACGGCTGGCATTACGGATTCGGCGCGGCCGGGCTCGGCATGCTCGCCGGGCTGGTGATCTATCTGGCGGGGCAGCGCTATTTGCCGCCGGAGGCGCCGCGCGCGCCCACGGAGGATCTGCCCCCCATGCGCTGGGCCGATCACCGCCGCACCTTCATGGTGCTGGGCGCGATCGCGCTGTGCGTGACGGTGTTCCGCGGCGCTTACGAGCAGGTGGGCAACACCGTCGCGCTGTGGGCCGATGCGGGCATCGATCGCGCGGCGGGCGGCTTCACCATTCCGATGACGTGGTTCCAGTCGCTCAATCCGCTGATGGTGATGCTGATGACGCCCGCCTTGCTGGCTTATTGGCGCAGGCGCGCCGATGCGGGGCGTGATACGCCGCCGGCGCGGCGCATGGCGACGGGGGCGCTGATCGTGGCCGCCGCCTATCTGATGCTGGCCGGGGTCGAATGGTCGTCCGACGTGCGCGCGGGCTGGATCTGGCTGGCGATCTTCTTCGTGATCTTCACGCTGGGCGAGCTGTTCATCCTGCCGACGGGCCTTGGCCTGTTCGCGCGGCTGGCGCCGCCCCGGCTTGGGGCGACGACGGTCGCCGCCTGGTATCTCGCGATTTTCACGGGCAGCCTGTCCGCCGGTCTGGTCGGCACCTTCTGGAGCCGGATGGATCATGGCGGCTTTTTCGCGCTGCTGGCGGTCATCGCGACGGTCGCCGCCGGGCTGCTGCGATTGCTCGACCGGCAGGTGCGTGCGGTCGATCCGACATGGATCGCCAAAGTCGATTGACATTTTTCCGATCAGGACAATACCATCCTTGATTGGATCAGTGTTTCAGGGGGGATGTGGGATGCCGGAAGTTGCGCGCATGGGTCGTCGTGCCGTTCTGCGGGGCGCGGCCGTCGCGACCGCGCTCGGTTTCCCGATGATCAATTCGGGCAGCTATGCCGCCGCCCCGGGCTCCACGAAGCGCTATTCGAAGCGCGCGCTCGACCTGATCGAAAAGACGCTGGTGATCGACATGCTGGCGGTGCCCAAGATCGACATGTCGCCCGACGTGTTTGCGCGGCCGCTCACCCCGCAGCAGATCGCCGACTTCAAGGCGTGCGGCATCACCGGTTTCCATAATGCCGAGGGGATTGGCGGCCCGAAGGCGCGCGAGGAGGCGCTGACCTTCCTGGCGGCGTGGCAGGGCTTCGCCGGGCGCAATTCGGACCTGTTCTCGCTGGTCGGCACGATCAAGGATCTCGAGCGCGCCAAGGCGGAGCGCAAGATCGGCATGATCATGGGCATCCAGAATGCCGAACAGTTCAACGGCCCCGACGATGTCACCCTGTTCTACCGGCTCGGCCTGCGCTGCGCCCAGCTCACCTATAACACCCAGAACATGATCGGATCGGGCAGCACCGAGCGTGTCGACGGCGGCGTCAGCGATTTCGGCGCCGAGATCATCGAGGCGATGAACAAGACGGGCATGCTCGTCGATGTCTCGCACAGCGGCGACAAGACCACGCTCGACGCGATCGCGCTGTCCAAGCCCGCGCTCGCCTTCACCCATTCCAATTGCCGCACGCTTTCCAACCACCCGCGCGCGAAAACCGACGAGGCGATCCTGGCGCTTGGCAAGGCCGGCGGCGTGATGGGCATCACTGGCGTGCGCATGTTCGTGAAGGACAAGGATCCGACGACGCTGTCGGACATGGTCGATCATATCGAACATGTCGTGAAGCTGATCGGCGTCGAGCATGTCGGCATCGGATCGGACGCCGATCTCTACGGCTATGACGATATGCCGCCCGATCAGTACAAGCAGCTCAAGGCCTATTACAAGGCGAGCTATGCCTTCCGCGAAAAGATCGACATCGACGGGTTCGACCATCCGCTGAAGATGTTCGACCTGACCGAGGAACTGATCCGGCGCGGCTGGTCCGACACGAACATCGCGCTGGTGCTGGGGGGCAATTTCAAGCGGCTGCTCGGAACGATCTGGAAATAGACTGGGGACGGCCCGGTTCCGGCCGGGCACATGGATATAGGAGATGACGATACAGCACGGTTCCACCACCGCGGGCGCACTGGCCCTGCCGCAACCCTATCTGCTGTTCCTGGGAGACACCACGATCGCGGGTTATGCGAAAACGGCCTTCGGCCTGCGCGACTGGGCGGGCGACCGCTGCGTGGGCGAGTTCGCGCTGCCTGGCGCGACCGTGTCCGCCGGGCTGGCGCCGATGACCCCGGCCGAGGCGTACGCGAAAGGCGCGAGATCGCTGGTGATCGGCGTCGCCAATGTCGGCGGCGTGATCCCCGATGGCTGGATCGCGGGGCTGATCGCGGCGCTGGAGGCGGGGCTCGATATCGTCAGCGGCATGCATGCCAGGCTTGGCGATATCGCGGCGCTGCGCGAGGCGGCGGAGCGGCTGGGCCGCCGGCTGATCGACGTGCGCAAGCCGCCCGCCGGAATCCCGGTGGGATCGGGCGCCAAGCGCGGCGGCAAGCGGCTGCTGACCGTCGGCACCGATTGCGCGCTGGGCAAGAAATACACCGCGCTCGCCATCGCCCGGGGGCTGCGCGCGCGCGGGATCGACGCGACGTTCCGCGCGAGCGGGCAGACCGGGATCATGATCGCGGGCGCCGGCATGCCGATGGATGCGGTCGTCTCCGATTTTCTCTCCGGCGCGGCCGAGATGCTCAGCCCCGACGCGCCAGCCGATCACTGGGATGTGATCGAGGGCCAGGGATCGCTTTTCCATCCGGCCTATGCCTCGGTCTCGCTTGGCCTGCTTCACGGCAGCCAGCCCGATGTCTTCGTCGTCTGCCACGAGCCGGGCCGCACCGATATCCTCGGCCATCCCGGCTATGCGCTGCCCTCGATAGAAGCCGTGATCGAACAGACAATCGCGATGGGGAAGCGGACCAATCCGGCGATCCGCTGCGGGGGCATCAGCCTCAACACCGGCGCGCTTTCGCCCGAGGCGGCTGAGGCGGAGATCGCGGCGCACAGCGAACGGCTGGGCCTGCCCGCCGCCGATCCGATCCGGGGCGGCCCTGCGTTCGAACGGCTGCTGGACGCCTGCTTGTCCTGAGAGTCGGTTTGGGAAATGTGCGGAAGAGCGCTTTTCCAGAGCCCCACCAGCCCGCTCCCCCCCCCGGCCACCCAACGGCAGTATAGTCGGGGAGGCCGGGTGGGGGAGCGGGCTGGTGCGGTAATGCGCCATGGGCGCATTCAAAAACGCAAGGGACTTGGCACGGGGCTGATCCTGTATAAGGCGACCCGAAAGGGATTTATCGCCGAGGAGCAGCGCGCATGACCGAGCGGACATTGGAGATCGTCGAGGTCAGCGCGCGCGACGGGTTGCAGAATGAAAGCGTGCTGGTCTCGACCGCCGACAAGGTAGACCTGATCACCCGGATGATCGACGCGGGCGCGCGGCGGTTCGAGGTGGGGAGCTTCGTCAATCCGAAGCGCGTGCCGCAGATGGCGGACACGCCGGAGGTGATCGCGGCGCTGCCGGACCGCGACGATGTCCGCTATATCGGGCTGTGCCTCAACCGGAAGGGTGTGGAGCGCGCGGCGCGCTCGCGCGACGGCAACAAGCGCGGCGTTGACGAGGCGGGCTGCGTGACGGTGGCGAGCGATGCGTTCGGCATCGCCAATCAGGGGCAGAATTCGGCGGAATCGGTCGCGGAGAATCTCGCTATGCTGGCGCTGGCCCGGCAAGAGGGGCTGGTGCCGCAGGTGACGATCGCGACGGCGTTCGGTTGCCCGTTCGAGAAGACGGTGTCGCCGGATCGGGTGGTCGAGATCGCCGAACGGCTCGCGGAAGCGGATCCGGTGGAGATCGCGGTGGCGGACACGATCGGCGTGGCGGTGCCGGGGCAGGTGCGTGACCTGATCGGGCGGCTGCGCGCGGTGTTGCCCGCGCATATCCGGTTGCGCGCGCATTTCCACGATACCCGCGCCACCGGCGTCGCCAATGCCTGGGCGGCGTGGGAAGCGGGGGCGGACGTGCTCGACAGTTCGCTGGGCGGGCTGGGCGGCTGCCCGTTCGCGCCCGGGGCGACGGGCAATGTCGCCACCGAGGATCTCGCCTATCTGTTCGGCCGCTCGGGCGTCGCCACGGGCATCGATCTCGACAAGGCGATCGCGGTCAATCGCTGGTTCGCCGACGTAATGGGCAAGCCGCTGCCCTCCAATGTAGGGCGCGCCGGCGGATTTTGAGGAGAGTGCGAAATGTCCGATACGCTTGACGCCGGAATGACGCACCTGCCCCCAAACCGTTCGGGCTGAGCCTGTCGAAGCCCTGTCTTTCTACTTCCAATCCAGGAACAAGGCAGGGCTTCGACAAGCTCAGCCCGAACGGATCCGGCGGCGAGAGCGATATGGTCCCCCGCAACGCCCGGACCTGTGCCTGCCGCCCGCCAGAAAATCCCGGACACGATTGCGCGAACGCGGAAACGACCGGTGGCGGCGTGATAAAAGGCTCGTAGCCCTAGCCCAGCAGCAGCGACCGTACCGCGCGCGCATTGTCGAGCGCCAGCACGCCGTCCGCGCGATCGGGCATTTCGAACAATATGTGCCGGGTCAGCCGCTCATAATGCATGATGAAGCGCGCGACCGCCGCGTCGTCCATGATCGCGCCGCCATCCGCGCCCGTCACGGCGATCCGTTCGGCAAGCTTGCGCTCCTGTTCGCGCCGCCATGCGAAGACCGCGTCGAACGAGGGGGCGGCGATCATCAGCAACAGGTCAAGCTCCGCGAACAGTGCCTGATAATCGTCGGCGAGGCGGGCGTTGACCGCGCTTCGCCAGAGCTTTTCGGTATCCTCGTCGCGCTCCAGCGCGTTGACGGGTTCGGCGAGCGCGGCCTCGTCCTGGGGGCGGGCGCCGACGCACCAGCCTTCGAGCAGGATGATGTCCGGCCGACCGTCGAAGACCGGCCAGCCATTCGCGGGAACCACGTCGTCGGTCGCCTTGTCGAAACGGGGCAGCTTGACCGTCGATCCGTCGGACGCGGCACGCAACTGTCCGATCGTGTCCATCGCCAGCGCCACATCATGCGTGCCGGGCACGCCGCGCGCGGCGAACAGCGGATGGATGTCTGCCGCCAGCATCGCGCGGATCCTGCGCGACACGTAGAAATCGTCGATCGAGAGATTGGCGACCCTGAGCCCGGCCGCCCGGTCGAGCGCGGCGGCGAGCGCGAGGCTCATCGTCGATTTGCCGCTGCCCTGCGCGCCGCAGATCCCCAGGATCAGCGGTCCGCTCCAGCCTGCGCGCTTCGCCGCCAGCCAGTCCGCGATCGCCAGATAATCGGGCAGGATCGCCGCGCCGTCGGCGGGATCGATGCGTTCGGCGGCGAAGACCGCGCGTATTGCCGTGGCCGCGGTTTCGCTCGATATGCCCATCATTCCTCCACTGCACGGATCACGCGATGACCGCTTCCATCCTCGTTACCCGGAAATGGCCGGCCGAAGTAGAGTCGCTGTTGGCCGAACGTTTCGGCGCCGCGCTGAACGATGCGGACATGGCGATGACGGCGGCGGCGCTGGGCGAGGCGATGACGCGCCATGACGTGATCTGCCCGACGGTGACCGACCGGATCACCGCCGACATGCTCGACCGGCCGGACCGGCGGGTGACGCTGCTGTGCAATTATGGCGCGGGCGTCGATCATATCGATCTCGATGCCTGCCGCCGCAACGGCGTGATCGTCACCAACACGCCCGACGTGCTGACCGAGGCGACCGCGGAGATCGCGATCCTGTTGATGCTGATGGCGGCGCGGCGCGGCGATGAGGGCGCGCGCGAGCTGCGCGAGGGACGTTGGACGGGATGGCGGCCGACGCACATGATCGGCACGCAACTGGCGGGCAAGACGCTGGGGCTGATCGGCTTCGGCCGGATCGCGCAGGCGACGGCGCGCAAGGCGCGGGCGCTGGGCATGGCCATCGTCTATCACAGCCGCCGCCGCGCCGATCCCGCGATCGAACAGGCTCTGGACGCGCGGTTCGAGGGCGAATTGGGCGGGCTGCTCGCGGCGGCGGACATGGTGTCGCTGCACATGCCCGGCGGTGCTGCGACCGAGCGTTTCATCGGCGCGGCCGAACTCGCGGCGATGAAGCCGACGGCGATTCTCGTGAACACCGCGCGCGGCAGCGTGATCGACGAGGGCGCGCTGGTCGCGGCGCTGAAGAGCGGCGGAATCGCGGGTGCCGGCCTCGACGTCTTCGTCGGCGAACCGAATATCGGGCCCGCGCTTCTCGACGCACCCAACCTCGTCATGCTGCCGCACCTCGGCAGCGCGACGCGAGAGGCGCGGGCGGCGATGGGCATGCGCGCGATCGCCAATCTGGATGCGTGGCTGGCGGGGGATGAGCCGGCGGATCGCGTGGCTTGATCCGCCATGTTGTCGTTCCGTGCGCTTCCACTGACCCGCTCATCCTGAGGAGCCGTTGAGCGAAGCCGAAACGGCGTCTCGAAGGACCTGACTGGATCCTGCGTCCTTCGATATGAGCCTTCGCTACGCCGCTTTGCGGCTACTCAGTCTCTACTCAGGATGGGCGGACAGGGATGACACCCTACCCCCGATCCGCGCCCATCGCCGGATAGCGATAGTCGGTCGGCGGCGCGAAATTCTCCTTGATCGTGCGCGGCGACACCCAGCGCGCCAGGTTCCACATCGATCCGGCCTTGTCGTTGGTGCCCGATGCGCGCGCGCCGCCAAAGGGCTGCTGGCCGACGACCGCGCCCGCCGACTTGTCGTTGACATAGACATTGCCCGCCGTGTGGCGCAGCCGGTCCAGCGCGGTGGCGATCGCGCCGGCGTCGCGCGCGAAGACCGATCCGGTCAGGCCATAGGCGCTGCCCCTGTCGATCGTGTCGAGCATGTCCTCGAACGCGTCGTCCTCATAGACGAAGGCGGTGACGATCGGGCCGAAGAACTCCTCTGTCATGAAGCGCGAGGCGGGATCGCTGGTCTCGATCAGCGTTGGCGGCACGAAATAGCCGACGCGCATGTCGGGCACGCCGCCGGCGATCAGCGCCTCGCTCGCCGAGCGTTCCGCCGCCTCGCGCGCGGCGGCTTGTTTGTGCCACGATTTCTCGTCGATCACCGCGCCCATGAAATTGGTGAAATCGGCGACGTCGCCCACGCGGATCGTCTCGATATCGGCGACCAGACGGTCGCGCAGCGCGGGCCATAGCGAGCGGGGCGCATAGACGCGCGAGGTCGCCGAGCATTTCTGCCCCTGATATTCATATCCCCCGCGCACGATCGCGGTGGCGAGCGCGGCGATGTCCGCCGAGGGGTGGGCGAGCGTGAAATTCTTGCCGCCGGTCTCGCCGACGATGCGGGGATAGTTGCGATATTTCCGGCCCGCCACGTCGCGCAGGATCGCATCGAACACGCCCGTCGATCCGGTGAAGTGAATGCCCGCCAGCTCCGGATCGGCCAGGATCTGCGCGCTCGTCGCGGCGGCGTCGCCATAGATCAGGTTGATCACGCCATCGGGCAGGCCGGCCTCCCGCAGCAGCGCCATCACGAAATGCGCCGAATACTTGGCGGTGGCGGAGGGTTTCCAGACCACCACATTGCCCATCAGCGCTGGCGCTGCGGGCAGGTTGCCGGCGATCGCGGTGAAGTTGAACGGCGTGATCGCGTAGATGAAGCCTTCGAGCGGGCGATAGTCGAGCCGGTTCCACACGCCATCCGACGACAGCGGCTGCTCGCCATAGATGCGCAGCATGAAAGACACGTTGAAGCGGAAATAATCGGCGAGTTCGGCGGCGGAATCGATCTCGGCCTGGGGCGCGGTCTTGGACTGGCCGAGCATCGTGGCGGCGTTGAGCCGGTCGCGCCACGGGCCGGAGACGAGATCGGCGGCCTTCAGGAAGATCCGCGCCCGCGTTTCCCACGGGGTGCGCGACCAGTCGTGCCAGGCGGCCTTGGCTGCGGCGATCGCCTGGCCGACCTCGTCCGCGCCCGCCAGATGCGCGTCGGCCAGGACATGCGCATGGTCGTGCGGGCTGATCGCGGCTTCGAGCCGGCCGGTGGTGACCGCCCTGCCGCCGATCACCAGCGGCAGCTCGATCCGGTCGCCCGACATGGCGGAGAGCGCGGCGCGCAGGCTGTCGCGCTCCGGCGATCCCGGCGCATAGCCGCGCACCGGTTCGTTGCGGACGTCGATCGAAGGCGAGATTGCGAACATCAATGGGCTCCTGCGCAGCGCCGAAACGCGATTCCGGCGCTTATCCAGTCTGCCGCGTCATCGCCGTCAAGTCTCGCGCGGATATCGATGCGGCCGGGCCGGATATCGCGGCATCCGGGCCTTTCTGACCCGCCGGCGACGAACTTAGTCCTGATGCGGAAGGCGGGTGACGCCGCGATCGTCGATAAGGGCGCTGCATGGCATGGCATCGGGGGCTGGAGCGGATATCGGATGACGAGCCTGACGGAGACCGGGGCAGGGCGCGTGGCAAGCTGGCCGCCGATTGTCAGCATGTGCCCCGGCGCGTGGCGATCCTCGCCGACGATTATCCGCCGGGGCATCGCGATCCGGTCCACAGGCATCGGCGCGGGCAGCTCATCTACGCGATGGACGGGGTGATGGCGGTCACCACCGACGATTTCAGCCTGATCGTGCCGCCGCAGCGCGCGGTGTGGGTGCCGCCGGGGATCGATCACACGCTGCGATGCATGGGGCCGGTCTCGCTCAGGACGCTCTATGTCGATCCCGCTGAGCGATCGCTGCCGCCGATGTGCCGCGTGATCGAGGTGTCCAAGCTCTTGCGCGAGCTGATCCTGGAGGCGGCGCGCATCCCCGTGCTGTATGACGAGGCGGGGCGTGACGGCCGGCTGGTCGCGCTGCTGCTCGACGAGATCGTCCGCACCCCGGTCACGCCGCTGTCGGTGCCGATGCCGCGCCGCGCCTGCCTGGCGCGGATCTGCCGGACGTTGCTCGACGATCCGGCGCAGGACGCGGCGCTCGATCGCTGGGCGGCGGCGGCGGGGATGAGCCGCCGCAATTTCACGCGCGCGTTCCGCGAGGAGACCGGCATGGCCTTTTCGGCCTGGGTCCGCGACGTGCGCCTGCTGAAAGCGCTGTCGCTGCTCGCCATGGGCCAGAGCGTGACGCGGGTGGCGTTCGACGTCGGCTATGGCAGCGCCAGCGCCTTCACCGAGATGTTCACCCGCACGCTCGGCCGCTCGCCGAGCCGCTATGTCGAATCCTTCGCAGGCGAATAACCACGCCGTCTTGCAAGTTCCGGCGGGCGAGCACATGGCGGCGGCGATGACCGCGCGCGACCTTCAGGAGCTTCTCGTCACCATGCTCACGCGCGAGGGCGGCAACCGCCGGCGCTGGCGGATCGTGGTCGGCGATGTGCGCGTCTACAGCCTGTCGACCCATCCCCATTGCAACTGGTCGATCACGCCCGACGGCAATGCGGGTGAGGTCGCGCGAGTGGAACGGCTGCTCGACACGCTGCGCCTGAGCCACCCCATCGTCCAGTAGAACCGGGCGCGCCGGCCGCGCGGCGGCGGCGGTAGGGGAAACTCCGTATATCTGGAACGCCGCGCCGGGATCATGAGCGGACCCGAGGGGCTGGAGCGACACCGCGTCCGGTGTGAGCGGCCCCGGGCGACCGGATCATGACCATAGAGACACTGGCTGCCGCGCAGGCACAGGCACCCGTCACCACCCGGTCGGGCTGCGACGACTGCGTCCTGAAAGTGGGCACCTTGTGCCGGCGGCTCGACCATGACGCGCGCGAGGCGCTGCACCGCTATGGCCGCCGCCGCACGCTCGCCAAGGGGCAGACCATCACCTGGCAGGGCGAGCCCGCGAGCCATGTCGCCAATGTGCTGAGCGGCGTCGTCAAGCTGAGCGCCACCACGTCGGACGGCCGCGAACAGATTCTCGACATCGTCGGGCCGGGCGGATTCCTTGGCCGGATCGACGAGCGCGCCAGCGCCTTCTCCGCCATCGCGCTCGGCCCCGTCGAGATCTGCCTGTTCCCGCGCGAGAGCTTCCTCGCCGCCGTCGAGGACAGCGCGGAGGCCGGGGCGGCGATGCTGGAACGCGCGCTGGAGGATCTGGATCGCACGCGCCGCTGGCTGCTGATGATCGCGCGCGGCACCGCGATCGAGCGCGTCGCCACGCTGCTGCTCGCCTTCGCCGAACGCGATACGTCGCCGCGCCACGTCTTCGCGCTCACGCGCGGACAGATGGCGGACCTGGCCGGCCTCACCATCGAGACGGTGAGCCGCCAGATCGGCCGGCTGAAGGCGAGCGGCATCATCGCGCTGCCGACGCGCGACAGTTTCGAGATCCGCGACGCGGAGACGCTGCGGGCGATCGCGGGCGAACAGCCCGGCAACCGCACGCATTGAACAACGCCGCGCAGAGGGAGCCGGTCGATGGATAATCTGGTGATGAAGAGCGGGGGCTGGATGCTTGTCGTCCTGCTCGCGATCGCGGGGTTCGCGCTGTCGCACGATCCCGGTTTCTCGGTGCATATGGTGATCGTCGGCCTGGCCGCGATGATCGCGCTGTGGGCGGGGCTGAGGCGCGCGGACTATGCCGCGCTGGCCAGCGGCATCCTGCCGAAGCCGGCGGACGAGGGCGTCTATGACGACGATCCGATCCGCTGGGGCGTGATCGCGACGGTCTTCTGGGGGCTCGCGGGTTTCCTCGCCGGGCTCTACATCGCGTTGCAGCTTGCCTTTCCCGCGCTTAATCTGGGGATCGAATATACCAGCTTCGGCCGGCTGCGCCCGCTGCATACATCGGCGGTGATCTTCGCGTTCGGCGGCAACGCGCTGATCGCGACCAGCTTCTATGTCGTCCAGCGCACCTGCCGCGCGCGGCTGGCCTTCCCGACGATGGCGCGCTTCGTCTTCTGGGGATACCAGCTCTTCATCGTGCTCGCCGCCACCGGCTATGTCATGGGCGTCACCGAGGCGAAGGAATATGCCGAGCCCGAATGGTATGTCGATCTGTGGCTCACCCTTGTCTGGGTCTGCTACCTGCTCGTCTTCGGCGGCACGCTGCTCCGGCGCCGGGAGCCGCATATCTATGTGGCCAACTGGTTCTACCTGTCCTTCATCATCACCATCGCGATGCTGCACATCGTCAACAATCTGGCGATCCCGGTCAGCATCGTCGGCTCCAAGAGCTACAGCGCGTTCGCGGGCGTCCAGGATGCGCTGACGCAGTGGTGGTACGGCCACAACGCCGTCGGCTTCTTCCTGACCGCCGGCTTCCTGGCCATGATGTATTATTTCGTGCCGAAGCAGGCGGAACGGCCGGTCTATTCCTATCGCCTGTCGATCATCCACTTCTGGTCGCTGATCTTCCTCTACATCTGGGCGGGTCCGCACCATCTGCACTACACCGCGCTGCCCGACTGGGCGCAGACGCTGGGCATGGTCTTCTCGGTCATGCTGTGGATGCCAAGTTGGGGCGGCATGATCAACGGCCTGATGACGCTCAACGGCGCATGGGACAAGATTCGCACCGATCCGATCATCCGGATGATGGTGATGGCGCTCGCCTTCTACGGCATGAGCACCTTCGAAGGGCCGCTGATGTCGATCAAGGCGGTCAACAGCCTGTCGCACTATACCGACTGGACGATCGGCCATGTCCATTCCGGCGCGCTGGGCTGGAACGGCATGATCACCTTCGCCGCGCTCTATTATCTGGCGCCGCGCCTGTGGGGTCGCAGCCGGCTCTATTCGCTGCGCATGGTCAACTGGCACTTCTGGCTCGCGACCGTTGGCATCGTCCTTTACGCCGCGTCGATGTGGGTCGCCGGCATCATGCAGGGGCTGATGTGGCGCGAATACGGGGCTGACGGCTACCTGGTCTACGCCTTCTCCGAAGTCGTGAGCGCGATGTTCCCGATGTACGTGATCCGCGCGGCGGGCGGCCTGCTCTACCTGGCCGGCGCGCTGGTGATGGCCTTCAACATCTGGATGACGATCGCCGGCCGGCAACGCGCCGAAAAGCCGATGCGCGACGCCGCCTATGATCCCGCGAAGGATCGCCCGCTGCCGGCCCCGGCCGCCGTTCCCGCCGAATAAGGACCCCAGTCATGGCGAGCAAATTCTTCAGCCACGCGAAGATCGAACGCAACGTCACGCTGCTCGGCGCGCTGTCGCTGGTGGTGGTCGCGATCGGCGGCATCGTCGAGATCGCGCCGCTCTTCTGGATCGACAGCACGATCGAGAAGGTGGAGGGCGTGCGGCCCTATACCCCGCTCGAACAGGCCGGGCGCAACATCTACATGCGCGAGGGCTGCTACAACTGCCACAGCCAGATGATCCGCCCGTTCCGCGACGAGGTGGAGCGCTACGGCCATTACAGCCTGGCGGCGGAAAGCATGTACGATCACCCCTTCCAATGGGGATCGAAGCGCACTGGCCCCGACCTGGCGCGCGTGGGCGGCCGCTATTCGGACGAATGGCATGTCCAGCACCTGAAGGATCCGCAGTCGGTGGTGCCGGAATCGATCATGCCCTCCTATGCCTTCCTGGCGGAGCGTGAGCTGAAGGCGGGCGACATGCGCCAGCATCTGCGCGCGCTCTACCGGGTCGGCGTGCCCTATACCGACAAGGCGATCTCGGCGGCCAATGACGACCTGCGCGCGCAGGCCGATCCCGACTTCGAATCCGAAGGCTTCAAGGATCGCTATCCCAAGGCGCAGGTCCGCGATTTCGACGGCAAGCCGGGTACGCTGACCGAGATGGACGCGCTGGTCGCCTATCTCCAGATGCTGGGCACGCTCGTCGATTTCGAGGCCGCCGCCCCGCAGGAGCAGGCGCGATGAGCCTGTACGACACCCTTCGCCACTTCGCCGATAGCTGGGGCCTTGTCTTCATGAGCGTGCTCTTCGTCACGTTCGTCGGCTGGACCTTTCGCAAAGGCGCTTCCGCCCGCCACCGCGACGCGGCGCACATGATCTTCGAGGATCGTCACAATGGCTGAAAAACGCATCGACGAAGCCACCGGCACCCAGACCATGGGGCATGAATGGGACGGGATCGAGGAACTCGACACGCCCATGCCGCGCTGGTGGCTGTGGACCTTCTACGCCAGCATCGCCTTCGCGGTCGGCTATACCGTCGCCTATCCCGCCTGGCCGCTGATCGACCGCGCGACCGGCGGCACGCTCGGCTGGTCGAGCCGCGGCGATTTCGAGAGAGAGATGGCGGCGGAGGCGAAGAAGCGCTCCCCGATCATGCTGGCGCTCGCCGCCACGCCGATCGACCGGCTGCCAGACAATCCGGAGCTGATGCACGCCGCCGTCGAGGGTGGGCGCGCCGCGTTCAAGGTGCATTGCGTCCAGTGCCACGGATCGGGCGCGGCGGGATCCAAGGGCTATCCCAACCTGAACGACGACGACTGGCTGTGGGGCGGCGACATCAAGTCGCTGCAATATACCATCGAGCACGGCATCCGGAATCCGGATCACGATCAGACCCGCATGTCGCTGATGCCCGCCTTCGGCCGTGACGGCATATTGAAGCCGGCGCAGATCGACGATCTCGCGGCGCATGTCCGCGTCATCTCCGGACAGGAGAAGCCGGGTGCCGCCGCGCGCCGGGGCGCGACGCTGTTCGCCGACAATTGCGCGGTCTGCCACGGTGCGGACGGCAAGGGGCTGCGTGATTTCGGCGCGCCCAACCTGACCGATCCGATCTGGCTCTATGGCGGCAGCCGCGAGGATATCGCGGCGACCATCACCACCGCGCGCTACGGCGTGATGCCGCGCTGGGGCGAGAAGCTGGGGCCGGTGACCGTGAAGATGCTCGCCGCCTATGTCCATTCGCTGGGCGGTGGAGAGGCGCTGCCCGCGCTCGGCGCGCTGCCCGTCTCCGATGCGCCCGCGACCCCCGTCGCGGATGCGGCGAAGTCAGATGTCAAGCGCTGAGCCGGCCGCGCCGTCGCTCTACGAGAAGCGCAAGGCCGTCTATCCCAAGGCGGTCGATGGTTTCTATCGCCGCCTGAAATGGGCGATCATGGCGGTCACCCTCGCCATCTACTACGTCACGCCCTGGCTGCGCTGGGATCGCGGCCCCTATGCGCCCGACCAGGCGGTGCTCGTCGATCTCGCCAATCGCCGCTTCTACATGTTCGCGATCGAGATCTGGCCGCACGAATTCTATTATGTCGCCGGGCTGCTGGTGATGGCGGGGATCGGGCTGTTCCTCGTCACCTCGGCGGTGGGGAGGGCCTGGTGCGGCTATGCCTGTCCGCAAACGGTGTGGACCGATCTGTACCAGCATGTCGAACGCTTCATCGACGGCGATCGCAACGCCCAGTTCCGGCTCGACAAGGCGCCATGGGGTCCGGCCAAGATCGCGAAGCGGCTGACCAAATGGAGCATCTGGCTGCTGATCGCGGTGGCGACGGGCGGCGCCTGGGTCTTCTACTTCGCCGACGCGCCGACCTTGCTGAAGGATCTGCTCGCGCTCGACGCCGCGCCGGTCGCCTATGGCAGCATCGCGGTGCTGACCGCGACCACCTTCATCCTGGGCGGCTTCATGCGCGAGCAGGTGTGCATCTATATGTGCCCCTGGCCGCGCATCCAGACCGCGATGCTCGACGAGAAATCGCTGATCGTCACCTACAAGGACTGGCGCGGCGAACCGCGCGGCCATGGCATCAAGAAAGCGCAGACGGTCGGCCTGGTCGAGACCGGCGACTGCATCGATTGCCTGCAATGCGTGTCCGTCTGCCCCACCGGCATCGACATCCGCAAAGGACCGCAGATCGGCTGCATCACCTGCGCGCTGTGCATCGACGCGTGCGACAAGGTGATGGCGCAGATCGGCAAGCCGCGCGGCCTGATCGACTATGCCTCCGCCGAGGATGCGGACCGCGAACGCGCGGGCGCGCCCGCGCGGCCGGTGATCCGGCTGCTGCTGCGGCCGCGCACCATCGCCTATCTGCTGGTCTGGACCGGAATCGGCGCGGCGATGCTGTTCGCGCTGGGCACGCGCACCCGGCTCGACATCAGCGCGCAGCAGGATCGCAACCCGCTCTACGTGCGGCTGGCCGATGGCACGATCCGCAACAGCTTCACCGTCAAGGTCCGCAACATGGAAGCGCGCCCCCGCACCGTGGAGATCGGCATGGACGGGCTGGCGGGCGCGGTGCTGTGGACGGGCGGCGCCCGCCCGGCACATGCGCGCACGCTCCGGCTCCAGGTGCCGGCGGACAGCGTCGCCAAGCAGCGCGTCTTCGTCGGCGCCGCGGCGTCGGGCACCGTCCGCGAACCCTTCGGCTTCACTGTCCGCGCGCTCGACGCCGAGGGCGGGCACGGCCGCAGCGATGCCCAGTTCGAACGTCCGGAGGCCACGCCATGACCCGTCCCGTCAATGCCCGCCCCTTCACGGGCCGCCACATGGCCGCGATCCTCATCGCCTTTTTCGCGGTGGTCATCGCGGTCAATATCACCATGGCGCGCCTCGCCGTCGGCAGCTTCGGCGGCACCGTGGTCGACAATAGCTATGTCGCCAGCCAGAAGTTCAACGGCTGGCTGAAGGACGCGGCGGCGCAGAAGGCGCTGGGCTGGACGGTGGCGATGTCCCTCGACGCGCAGCGCCATGTCCTGATCGATATCGACGCACCGGGCGCGCACGCCACCGCGACCGCGCGCCATCCATTGGGCCGCGCGCCCGATATCGCACTCGATTTCGTGCCCGTTGCACCCGGGCGGCTGCGCGCCACCCGGCCGCTGCCCGATGGGCGCTGGCTGCTGCACGCCACCGTCGGCCGCGACGGCCGTGACTTTCATGCAGTGGAGACCCTGAAATGAGCGTGGTCGATCGCCCGGCCGGCGCCGCGCCGCTCAGCGAAACCGTCTTCTCCGTGCCGGGCATCCACTGCGCCGGCTGCATCTTCAAGCTGGAGGACGGGCTGGCGCTGACCGCCGGGATCGCGGCGGCGCGCGTCAATTTCACCACGCGGCGCGTGACGATCAGCCATTTGCCCGAACTCACCATTCCCGATCTGGGCGACGCGATCGGCGCGCTCGGTTTCGAGGCGCAGCCGCTGGGCGACGCCGTGGCGGAGGCGGACGACGGCGAAAGCCGCGCACTGCTGCGCGCGCTGGCGGTTGCGGGCTTCGCGTCGATGAACGTGATGCTGTTGTCGGTCTCGGTCTGGTCGGGCGCGCAGGGTGCGACGCGCGACCTGTTCCACTGGCTTTCCGCGATGATCGCGCTGCCCACCGTCGCCTATTCGGGGCGGCCCTTCTTCAAGTCCGCCTGGACCGCGCTTCGGCACGGCCGCACCAACATGGACGTGCCGATCGCGATCGGCGTGCTGCTGACCTGCGCGATCAGCCTGTTCGAGACGATCAACAGCGGGCCGCACGCCTATTTCGACGGCGCGGTGATGCTGCTGTTCTTCCTGCTGACCGGACGCGTGCTCGACAGCGTGATGCGCGATCGCGCGCGCGACGGCGTCACCGCGCTGCTCAAGCATCGGGCGGCGGGCGCGCTCGTGCTCAACAAGAGCGGCGGCACCAACTGGCGCGACGCGCAGAGCCTGGCGCCCAACATGCGGATGATCGTCGCGGCGGGCGAGCGGCTGGCCGCCGACGGCGTGATCGAAAAGGGCGCGAGCCGCTTCGATGTCGCGCTGCTGACCGGCGAAAGCGCGCCGCAGGCGGCGGGGGAGGGCGATGCCGTCCATGCCGGCACGCTCAATATTGACGCGCCGGTGACGGTGCGGATCACCGCCGCCGGCCCGGATACCGCGATCGCCGATATCGCGCGGATGATGGAGAACGCCACCCAGTCGCGCTCGCACTATGTCCGCCTCGCCGATCGCGCGGCGCGCTATTACGCGCCCGCCGTCCACCTGCTGGCGCTGCTCAGCTTCGCGGGCTGGATGATGGCCGGGGCGGGCTGGCACCAGTCGCTGATGATCGCGGTGGCGGTGCTGATCATCACCTGCCCCTGCGCGCTGGGGCTGGCGGTGCCGGTTTCGCAGATCGTCGCGTGCGGCGCGCTGATGCGCGCGGGCGTGCTGGTGAAGGACGGGTCCGCGCTCGAACGGCTGGCGGAGGCCGATCGCGCGGTGTTCGACAAGACGGGCACGCTGACGCTCGGCAGGCCAGAGCCCGTCAACCTCTCCGTGCTGGACTGGCGGCAGAAAAGCGTGATCCTCGGCCTGGCGCGCAACAGCCGCCATCCGCTGAGCCAGGCGCTGCGCAAGGCGATCGAGCGCGAGGGCATTCCCGCCGCGCAGGTGGACGCGATCGGCGAGACGCCGGGCATGGGGCTTAGCGGGTTGTTCGAGGGCGAGGCGGTGGCGCTGGGCCGCGCGGACGAGGCGGGGGAGGCGATGGCCTGCCGCTTCGGGATTGAGGGCGAGGAACCCGTGACGATCCTGTTCGAGGATCGCCTGCGCCCCGGCGCGGAGGCGCTGCCCGCCGAACTGGCCGCGCTGGGCATCCAGAGCTCGATCCTGTCTGGCGACCGCGCCGCCGCCGTGCTGCCGGTCGCGCGCGCGCTGGGGCTGACCGCGCAGACCGGCATGCTGCCGCAGGACAAGCTCGACGCACTCGCGCGGCTGTCCGCCGGCGGCGCGCGGGTGCTGATGGTGGGTGACGGGCTGAACGACGGGCCGGCTCTCGCCGCCGCCCATGTCTCGATGGCGCCGGCCTCGGCCAGCGATGCCGGGCAGAGCGCCGCCGATACGGTGTGGCTGGGCGACGGGCTGGCGCCGGTGCCCATCGCGATCCGCGCGGCGCGCGCGACGATGCGCGTGGTGCGCCAGAATTTCGTGCTCGCGATCGGCTATAATGTGGTCGCGATCCCGCTGGCGATCGCCGGCCATGTGACGCCGCTGATCGCGGCGCTCGCCATGTCCGGATCCTCGATCATCGTCGTCGCCAACGCCCTGCGTTTAAGGAGTGCCGCCCGATGAACGGTCTTGCCCTGCTGATCCCGATCGCGCTGTCGCTGGGCCTTGCCGGGCTCGCGGCGTTCTTCTGGGCTTTGCGCGGCGGCCAGTTCGACGACATGGACGGCGCCGCGCTCCGCATCCTGATCGACGAGGACGAACCCCGCGCATAAAAAAATGGGCCGGCGAGGATCGCCGGCCCAGTTGGGAGAGCTCGTTCTGGCGGTCAGAGCCGGAAGCCGACTCCCACGCCGATGACGACGGGATTGAGATCGATCTTCACCTTCTGGGTGCCGGCGGCGGTGGTGCGCAGTGTCGCGACCGTCGAGATATCGAGATATTTGGCGTCGAGATTGAGGAAGATCTTCTTGTTGAGATCGATATCCACGCCCGCCTGCAAGGCGTAGCCGACGCTGTCGGACATCGAGACCTTCGTCTTGCCGACCGCCGCTTCCAGCCCCTTGGACGCGTCCTCCGCATAAAAGAGCGTATAGTTGATGCCGGCGCCGACATAGGGGCGCACCGGGCCGTTCGCGATCGGGTGGTATTGCACCGTCAGCGTCGGCGGCAGCACCCAGGTGGAGGCGAGCCTGCCGATGGTGCCGGTGGTGCCCGTGCGGCCCGAGGCGGCATGTTTGGTGGTCGCCGCGATCAGCTCGACGCCGACATGGTCGGTCACCATGTGGGTCACGTCGATTTCGGGCATCACGCTGTCGTTGACGCGGACTTTCTCGCCCGGAAAGCCTGGCAGCACGCTGCCCGAACGCTCGGTGGGCGTGACGGCGATGCCGCGGATACGCAGATAGGTGTCGCCCTTTTCGGCGAGGGCGGGGGGAGCGATCAGGCCGGCGGCGATCACCGGCAACACGATCAGTTTCCTCATGACACGATGGTCCTTCCTTGCTTGGTCCCCCATTCATGGGCGGACCGGGCCGGCCCTTCCTTGATCCTGGCCAAGAAGCTTTTTGACCTGCGTCAAATGCGCGCCCGCGCGCGCGCGATAGGGTGCCGGCATGTGGACCCATCACCCCGATCTGCTCGCCACGCCGGTGCCGCGCTACACCAGCTATCCCACCGCCGCCGAATTCCATGACGGCCCCGACGCGGCGGCGCTGGAGGGCGCGCTCGCGGCGATCGGGCCGGACGCGCCGGTCTCGCTTTACGTGCACATCCCCTTTTGCCGCGAGATCTGCTGGTATTGCGGCTGCAACACCGGCGCCGCGAACCGGGACCGGCGGCTCACCGCCTATCTGGAGGCGCTGACCGCCGAGATCGCGCTGGTGGGCGATCGGCTGGGCGGGCGCGGGCGGTTGCAGCGCATCTCGTTCGGCGGCGGCAGCCCCAATGCGATCGCGCCGACGGATTTCATCGCGCTGGTGGAGGCGCTGCGCGTCGCGTTCGGCGCACCGGAGGACGGGCTGTCGGTCGAGATCGATCCGCGCGGCTTCTCGCACGAATGGGCCGGCGTGCTCGGCGCGATGGGCGCCGAACGCGTCAGCCTGGGCGTGCAGACTTTCGCAGAGCCGGTGCAGCGCGCGATCGGCCGCGTCCAGCCCGCCGGGCTGATCGAGCGCACGACGCGCTGGCTGCGCGACGCGGGGATCGGCTCGATCAATTTCGACCTGATGTACGGCCTGCCGCATCAGGGGCTGGAGGAACTGGCCGAGACGCTGGAGATGGCGGTGGCGATGCAGGCCGACCGTATCGCGCTGTTCGGCTATGCGCATGTGCCGCACCTGATCCCGCGCCAGCGCCGGATCGACGGCGCGGCGCTGCCCGATGGAACGCTGCGGTTCGCGCAGGCCGGGCTAGGCCACCGCTTGCTGGCGGAAAGCGGCTATGCGCCGATCGGCTTCGATCATTTCGCGCTGCCCGCCGATCCGATCGCGCGCGCCGCGCGGGCGGGAGTGCTGCGCCGCAATTTCCAGGGCTTCACCGACGATCCCAGCGAGGTCGTGATCGGCCTGGGCGCCAGTTCGATCAGCATGTTCCCCGATCGCATCCTGCAGAACGAGAAGAATGCCGGGCGCTATCGCATGATGGTGAGCGCCGGGCGGCTGCCGGTTTCGCGCGGGCTGTTCCGCACCGCCGAGGACCGGCTGCGCGGGCGTATCATCGAGGCGCTGCTGTGCGCGGGTGCGGCCGATACCGCCGGCCTTTCCGATCGCGGCGAGACGGAGGCGCGGATCGCGCCCTTCGTCGCGCGCGGGCTGGCTGAATGGACGGGCACGACGCTGCGGCTGTCGGAGGACGCCGCACCCTATGCCCGCGCGATCGCCGCCGGTTTCGACACCTATCGCCAGCCGGACGCCCGGCGGTTCAGCAATGCCATCTAGATCCGGGTCGGTCGCCGCTCTCGTCGGCCTCGTCATGCTGGCGGTGCCGGCATCGGCGCTGCCGCAACGCATGGTGATGACGCGCATCTGCAGCGAAGCCGGCGCGCGGATGATGGCCTTGCCCGTCCCGGACGAAAAGCCAGCGCGCGACGAATGCATGAAGGCGTGCCACGCCACGTGCGAGGGGCGAAAAAGGGCGGGGAAGCGGCCGGGGGCTCTCTAACCCGCCATCCGGAAGAACGGCCTCGTCATCGACGGAGTCAGATCACGCCCGCGAAGGGGGACGGATCAAGCCCCGGCCTGGCCTCCGGCATCCGCCGCCGCGAAGGCGATGCGCAGCGCTTCGGACAGGCTTTTCACCTCCAGCTTGGCCATCACATTGGCGCGGTGGATCTCCACGGTGCGCGGGCTGATTCCCAGGTCATAGGCGATGGTCTTGTTCGGCAGCCCCTCCACCAGCCCGTCGAGCACGTCGCGTTCGCGCGGCGTCAGCACCTTCAGCCGCATGGCCGCTTCCTCCGCGCGCAGCAGCCGCCGGTCCGATTGTTCGAGCCTTTGCCACGCCTGTTCGAGCGCGGACATCAGCACCGCCTTTTCAAAGGGCTTCTCGATGAAATCGACCGCGCCGGCCTTCATCGCGCGCACCGCCAGATTGATGTCGCCATGCCCGGTCATGATCACCACCGGCATCGCGATGCCCTGCGCGTTCAGCCGCGCCTGCACCTCCATGCCGTCGGTGCCGGGCATGCGGATGTCGAGCAGCACGCAGCCGGGCGCGAGGCTGCCCGCCGCCTTCAGGAACGCGTCGCCCGATTCGAAGGCCTCCACCTTGTGGCCGGACGTGCGCAGCATGAATCCCGCCGAACGGCGGATCGCGTCCTCGTCATCGACCAGATAGACGATCTTCTCAGTCATTCGCGGCCTCCGCAGGCGTGCTGGCGATCAGCGTGAAGTGAAAGGCGGTGCCGCCCAGCGGCGAGGGTTCGGCCCAGATCCGCCCGCCCTGCGCCTCTATGATCGTGCGGCAGATCGACAGGCCCAGCCCCATGCCGCCATCCTTGGTGCTCAGGAACGGTTCGAACAGGCGGGCGGCGACGTCGGGATCGAGCCCGCTGCCGCTGTCCGC
This sequence comes from Sphingomonas sp. FG14, assembly GCF_057809675.1. NCBI lineage: Bacteria > Pseudomonadati > Pseudomonadota > Alphaproteobacteria > Sphingomonadales > Sphingomonadaceae > Sphingomonas > Sphingomonas sp. FG14. The sequence goes on from NZ_JBMDKK010000011.1 coordinate 72,635, forward strand.
CACCATCATGTGGACCAGCGATTCGCCCTGCGCGCGCGATGTGATCTCCAGCCGGCGGACAGGGGCGTCGTGCATCGCCTCGATCGCGTTGCGGATCAGGTTGAGCAGCACCTGCTGCACCTGGATGCGATCGACCAGCACCTGATCGGCGGAGGGATCGAGCGACACCGTCACCTCGATGCCCTGTTCGCCCGCGCCGACCAGCGCCAGCGCATTGGCCTCGGTCACCAGCTTGCTCAGGCTCTCGATGCGTTTCTCCGCCTCGCCGCGCGCGATGAATTCGCGCAGCCGGCGCACGATCTGCCCGGCGCGCACCGATTGCTGCGCCGCCTCGTCCAGCGCCTCGCGGATCATCGCGACGGTTTCGGGATCGGTCGCACCGACCAGGTCGCGCGCGCCCTCCATGTAATTGGCGATGGCGGTCAGCGGCTGGTTCAGCTCGTGCGCGAGCGCCGCGGCGAGCGTGCCCATCGCGCTCACGCGCGAGACATGGGTGAGTTCGCCCTGCAGGTCCTGAAGCCGGCGCTCGGTCTTTTGCCGTTCGGTCAGGTCGCGGATGAAGCCGGTGAAGATCTGCCCGTCCTCCGATCGCGCTTCGCCGATCGACAGCTCGATCGGAAAGGTCGATCCGTCTCGCCGCCGCGCGGTCGTCACGCGGCCGATCCCGATGATGCGGCGTTCGCCGGTCTGGTGATAGCGTTCCAGATAGCCGTCATGCCGCTCGCGGTCTGGCGAGGGCATCAGGATGCTGACATCCTCGCCCACCACCTCATGCTCGGCATAGCCGAACATCGCCTCCGCCGCGCTGCTGAACGACAGGATCAGCCCGCGATTGTTGATCACGACCATGGCGTCGGGCACGGTGGAAAGGATCGAGCGCAGATGCGCTTCACTGATGGTTCGGCCCGTACTCACGCCCTCCTTCTAAACACGAAATCGTGCCGCTCAATGCGCAAGGAACAGCGGCAGCGGCGCATGGGCGATCAGATCGCGCGTCACCCCGCCCAGGATCGCCTCGCGCAGCCGCGAATGGCCATAGGCGCCCATGACGAGATAGCCCGCATCGACCGCGGACGCGGCGTCGCGCAGCGCCTGTCCGATGCCGCCCGCGGGCGCTTCGGCCGCCGTCAGCGCCGCGGTGACGCCGTGGCGCTGGAGATAGGCGGCGGCCAGCAGCGCCGGGAAATCCTCGTCCGGCTGGCCCACCTCGATCAGATGGACCGCGCCGGCGAGGCGGAGCAGCGGCACCGCCGAGCGCAGCGCGTGCGCGGCCTCATAGGAACCGTTCCAGGCGATCGCCACGGCGCGGCCGGCCTCGAAATAGCCCCGGTCGTGCGGCACCGAGAAAACCGGCGTGCGCGAATGGATCGCGACATCGCTCACGATATCGTCGGGCCGGGTCAGCACATTGCCGCCCAGATCGGCGCGGCTGACGATGATCGCATCGGACAGGCGGCCCAGCGCCATCAGCATATGGGCGATATCGCCGTCCTGGCTGGTCCAGTCCCAGGACAGCCCCTCCTGGGCGAGGCGCGTCTCGACCCGCGCGCGCTCCAGTTGCTCGGCCTCGCGCAGTTCCTCCAGCATCACTTCGGACACATGGACGCCGCCAAAGGTGTCGATGCCCACGAAACGGTCGAACGGGGTGATCTGGGCGCAGCGGATATGCGCGCCGGTCGCTTGGGCGAGGTCGATCGCGAAATCCAGGCGCGATGCCAGCCCCGGATCGGTCTGAATGTGCAGCAGGATCGATTTCATGGCGCATCTCCATCGAAAAGGCGGCGATGGCGACAAGGATATCGCGCCTGCCATCGCCCCGTCTCTACGCATGTTTACGGAAACGCTTGGGAGGGGGTGGCCGCATCGGCCGGCGCCGGAGCCTCCGTATCTATCCGTATTACGCGGCGGCGGGCGCTCGGGCATGCCGGAGGATATGAGCTGGAAGACCGTCCGCCTGGAACTCGCGAAAACGCCCGGATATCCGAACGGATCGGCGGTGCGCGCCTATCTGCTGCGCCTGCCGCTCGACGATGCCGGGCGGATCGACCTTGGCGAATTCCGCTCCAATCCCAAACATGCCACCGTCCGCCGCTACTGGCCCAACGAGCCCGACCGGCTCGGCCAACTCCGCCGTACGCAGGCGGGCTGGATCCTCTCCTATGGCCGTGACGGCACGGGCGGGGAGGCGGTGCTCGACACCGGATCGCAGCCGATCGTGCCCGAGGCGATATTGGGCATCACCGAGGCGGGAAGCGACGCCCTCAGCTTCCGCGTCGCGCGCTGCGAGCGGTGAGGGTCTGGCCTGCGCCGGAGGCGGGTGGCGGGATGGCGCATCAGCGCCCCCAAGCCCGAACGGTGAAGGGGGTCGCACGCTATCCTGACGCATGTCATGATCGTACCGTCCTCAAGGCAAGCGGCTGATCGTCGCGGTGCCCGTCACTTCGGTCAGCATGTACAGACCCGATCCGGTCACATGGACGCGGCCGTGCTGCGCGTGCTGGATCTCGGCCTTCAGCAGGAAACCCTTTTCGCGGCGCTCGGCGATCGCCTTGCGCGCGGCGGTCACCACCTTCTGATAATCCTTGCCGAAATCCTGGACGAGCCCGGCCTCGATCGTCGCGATCACCGTCTTGTCGAGGAATAGCCGGGCGAGCAGATCGATCACCGCGCGGTCTGTCTGTCCGTAGATCTGCAGGTCGCGCACCCGCACAACCTCCGATCCGGGTTCGTTATAGGGCAGGCCGGTCAGCCATACCTTGCCGCGTGTCGCCGAGAGCGGGCCGCGCACCGCGTCCGCCGAGGCCTCTATGCCCACCGCCAGCCGCCCGCCGGTGGTGGGGTGGATGGTGACGCCGCCAAAGGCGACGGTGACCGGGCCGATGGTCTCGAGCGTGATCGGCTTGCGCGCCAGCTTGTCGAGCGCGCGTTTCAGCACGGGTTCCAACTCGCGATAATCGGCCATCACCGGAATATGGAAATTGAGACCGCCCTGTGGCCGTTCACGCAGCGGCGCGGGCAGCGGCACGGGCACGGGATTTTCGGGGCGGCCGCCGACGAAGGTTTCGGTGATCGCGCGCGCCGCGATCCGCGCCTCCAGCACGCGGCCGGTGATCCGGTACCCTTCGAACCCCACGCCCTGCGGCGTGATCCGCATCCAGGCGGGCGGGCGTTCGCGATTGAGTTCGATCGTCGTGAACGCGTCGCGCCAGGCATCGGCGATGCCGCGGCGCAGCGCGCCCTTGGGAAAGGCGCGGGGCAGGTCGCGTTCCAGCCCGACGATCACCTTTTGCAATTCGCGGTCGGCGCGGCGAGCGAAGCGGATGCGCTGGCCCAGGAAATCGATGCCGGGCGGATCGGTCCAGTCATAATCGAGATCGACCTTGGCGGTCGGATCCCATTTGCCGTCGATGCCCAGGCGGACGGTGGCGCGCACCAGCGCGGATCCGGTCGCGGTCTCGCGCTTGATCACGCCGCCGACGTCGCGCGCCTGGATCTCTGCATGAACGGGCATGGCGAGCGCGATCACCGATCCCTTGCCGCTCAGCCGGATCGGGCCGCGCGTCACGCGGCCGACGATGCGGCAACTGATCGGCGGGGAAACGCGCAGCCGCTCGACGCCGATCTTGCAGGGTACGTTGCGGCATTCCTCGCCCTTGCACTTGCGCTCGTGCTTCACGCAGATGGTGACGCGCGCGGGCGGGATGCAGGTGGTGCGTTCGTCGATCGACCAGAGCGCGGCGGGGGCCATGCGGTTGATATCGGCCTGCAGCCGATCGAGATCGAAGCGGACGGGCACGCTGATCGTCGAGGACGGCTTGGGCGGCGTGAAATCGTCGGTCAGGCGCGGCGGCGGTTCCAGTTCCGCCCGTTTCTCGCACGCGCCCAGCAGCAGCGATAGCAGCAGGAGCGCGAGCGAAGGGAGCGACAGGAGCGATCGCGAAGCCATGCGTCCTCTTTACGGCGCCGATGGTTTCGAAATCTTCTTCGTTTCCGCGCGCTTGGCAAGCGCAAAGCGCGGATGGGCGGTCGCGGATGGGGGTCAAAGCAGGATCGAGCGGTCCCGCATCGGATATTTGAGGCCGGTGGCGCAGTTGAACAGCAGCACGCGTTCCTCCGCGCCGACAATGCCCTTGGCGAGCGCCCGGCGATAGGCGGCGTAGGTCGCGCCGCCTTCGGGGCAGAGCAAAATGCCTTCCTTGCCGCCTACCTCGTCGACCGCCGCCGCGATCGCCTCGTCGGGCACCGCCATGGCGCATCCGCCGCTTTCGCGCACCGCGTCCAGGATCATGAAATCGCCCACCGCCTGCGGCACGCGGATGCCCGACGCGATCGTCTCCGCGCCCTCCCACCGTATGGCGTGGCGCTCGCCCGCTTCGAAGGCGCGGACCATCGGCGCGCATCCCGCCGCCTGCACCGCGATCATCCGGGGACGCTCCGAACCGATCAGGCCGATCGCCTCAAGCTCCTGGAACGCCTTCCACATGCCGATCAGCCCGGTGCCGCCGCCGGTGGGGTAGAAGATCGCGTCGGGCAGCCGCCAGCCGAGCTGTTCGGCCAGTTCCAGCCCCATCGTCTTCTTGCCTTCTATCCTATATGGTTCTTTCAGTGTCGAAAGATCGAACCAGCCATGTTCCTTGGCGCCCTGTGCGACCAGCTTGCCGCAGTCGTCGATCAGGCCGTTCACGCGATAGACGCGCGCGCCCTGCGCCGCGATCTCGCGCACGTTGATCTCGGGCGTATCGGCGGGGCAGAAGATCACCGCCTCGATCCCGGCCTGGCGGGCATAGGCGGCGGCGGCCGATCCGGCATTGCCGTTGGTGGGCATCGCGATCGCCGTCACCCCCAGTTCCTTCGCCATCGAGATCGCCATCACCAGACCGCGCGCCTTGAACGATCCGGTGGGCAGCCGCCCTTCATCCTTCACCCAGAGCGCGTTCGCGCCCAGTTCGCGCCCGATCGCGCGCAGCGGCAGGATCGGCGTCGCATTCTCTCCCAGGCTGACGACGTTGCGCGTCTGGCGCACCGGCAGCAGCTCACGATAGCGCCACAGGTCGGCGGGGCGCGCGGCGAGCGCCTCGCGCGTCATCGCCGCCGCGACACCGGCGAGGTTATAGCGCACGAGCAGCGGCTTTCCGGCGCGTGACAGGCCGTGCAGCCGATCCGCCTCGTATCGCTCGCCGGTATAGGCGCATTCGAGATGGGTGACGAAGGTGGCGCGCTCGGCCGTCAGATTGTCGTCGTGCAGCATCGGTGCGGGCTCCCGTGCAAAAGGCGTGGATGGACCCGCCGGCTTCGGCCCGCAAATGGCGATTGGTGATAGCGCAATTCACGAAATGGCAAGCGCCGTGCCTGTGCCCGCCATCAACACTGGTTTATGATCAGTGCGAGTCGATAATCATCGCTTATGGAGAGGGCCGGCCATTGTCGCATTCGACCAGGGCGCTTTCGCTCCGGCATTTCCGCGCGATCATCGCGATCGCGGATACCGGCAACCTGATCGGCGCGGCGCGCGCGCTTCATCTCAGCCAGCCCGCGATCACCAAGACGCTCCAGGAGGCGGAGGCGATGATCGGTGCGCCGATCTTCGAGCGGACGAGCCGGGGCGCCCGGCCCACGATCTTCGGAGAGGCGCTGATCGGCCATGGCCGGATCATCCTGTCGCAGCTCGCTTATGCGGGCGAGGAGGTCGACGACCTGCGCGACGGGCTGGGCGGGCAGGTCGCGATCGGGGGGCTCGCCGCCGCGATGGTGGAATTGCTGCCGCTCGCGATCGCGCGGCTCAGGGCGGATCGCCCGCGCCTGTCGGTCTCGCTGGTTGAGGCGACGAACGACCGGCTGCTGCCGCTGCTGCGCGGCGGCGAGCTCGATTTCGTGGTCGGGCGATTGTCGCCGTCGCGCGATCCGGATGGGCTGGCGCAGGAGGCGCTGGTCGATGATGTCGCCTGTGTCGTCGCCGGGCCCGATCACGGCCAGCGTTCGGCGCCCCGGCTGGCGCTGCGCGATCTGATGGCGGAACGCTGGATCCTGCCGATCGCGGGATCGACGCTGCGCGCGCCGGTGGAGGCCGCGTTCAGGGCGGAGGGACTCGATCCGCCGCGCCACGCCATCGAATCGGTGTCGCTGCTCGCGAATGCGCTGCTGATCCGCGACCATGGCTATGTCGCATTCTATCCCCGCCCGCTCGCCGCGCGCGAGGTGGCGATGAAGCAGGTCTCGATCCTGCCGATCCCGCTCGACGCCACCGCCGCGACGATCGGCATCACCACGCGCCGGGGCGCCCGCCTGTCCCCCGCCGCGCAGGACGCGATCGGCTGCATCAGGGCCGTGGCGCGCGCGACCGGGAAACCCGTGTGAAGACCGCGTCGAGCGACCATGCACCGCCGCCGCGCGCGATCAGCGGCAGCAGGATCGCGGCCCAGCTCAGATGGGTCGGCCACGCATCGGGATAGACGAAAAGCTGGATGACGATCGTCATGCCGAGCAGCGCGCCGGCGGAGGCACGCGTGAACAGGCCGAGCACGAGCAGGATCGGGAACAGATGTTCGGACAGCGTCGCTGCGACGGCGGCGATGTCCGGCGGCACCAGCGGCAACCGGTATTCGGTCTGGAACAGCGCATAGGTCGTGTCGGTGATGGTCAACAGGCCCTCCACCTTGGTCCGGCCGGACAGGAAGAAGATGCCGGCGATGCCGAGCCGCGCGACGAGCAGCAGCAGCGCGTCCGGAACCAGCGCGCCGATGCGCGCGACGAACGATCGCGATAACGTCATTGGGGAAACCTCCCGGAACTGGGGGGCGGGGGCCGCCGGCTGGCTGCCCCCGCGACCGGGTTTTCAAGCCTTGGGCGTCAGCGAGCCGGGGCCCTTGGGCGTCTTGATGCCGGTGCAGGTGCCGGCCTTCACCAACGTCCAGGCGTTGCCCTGATAATCGACCTTCGAGGTGCCGGCGCAGCTTGTCCCGGCGCCCGCCTTGCAGTCATTCTTGCCGGCGAGCGAAACGCCGTAGCATTTTTCCATCGCGGGTTTGCCCTGGGCGGAGGCGCTGGTGGCGACGGCGGTGCCGGCGATGGCGAGCGCCAGGCCGGCGGCGAGCGTTGCATGGGTGGTGCGCATATCTGTTCCTTTGTGAAATAGGCCTCGTGCGTGGCCCGATCGCCGGAAGCGGGACCGGGCCACGATGATCCGGGGGAGGCACTTCGAATCCGGATCATGCCCGGTCTTCGGAAAATGCGCGGCGCGGGTTACAGGTCGTGGCCGGAGAATATTTTTCGCCGCCGCTGTAACCGGCGGCCGGCCGGGCGCGAATATGCGTGCGGGAGCGTGAATGAGAACTGGCGAGGATCAATTGCGTGCGTGGATGGTCGGCGGCCTTGACGGCAGCGCCGCCGACCATGCCGCGCTGCTCCGCGCGCTGGTTCCGCTGCTGCGCGCCTTTTACCGTCGGCGCGCGCGCGGCGGCGAGGACGATATCGAGGATCTGGTGCAGGAAACGCTGATCGCCGTTCACACGCGGCGCGCCACTTATGATCGCGGCCGCCCGTTCAGGGCCTGGCTGTTTGCGATCGCCCGTTACAAGATGATCGATCATTTTCGCCGCGGCCACCGGCTGGTCGCGGTGGACGGGCTGGAGGACATGCTGGTCGCCGAGGATTTCGTGGAGGCGAGCCATGCGCGGATGGATGTGGAGGGATTGCTGGAGACGTTGCCGCCCAAACAGGCATCCGCCATCCGATCGACGCGCATCGACGGCCACAGCGTCGCGGAGACGGCCGCCGCGGCGGGCATCGGCGAATCCGATGTGAAGGTTTCCGTCCATCGCGGGCTGAAGGCGCTGTTCGCGCGTGTGCAGGGGGAACGGCCGTGAACACCGATCGGCTGATCGAACAGCTCGCGCGAGACGTGCCGCCGGTCAGCCGGCATCCGGTGATGCGGCGGATCGCGATCGGGCTGTTGGGCGGCGCGCTGGTCTCGGCGGCGCTGATGATCATCTTCATGGGCGTGCGGCCCGATCTGGGCGCGGCGATGCTCGGCGGCGCCTTCTGGATGAAATGGGGCTATGTGCTGTCGATCTCGCTGCTCGCGGCGGGCGCCACGCTGAAGCTCGCCAGACCGGACACGGGCGGCATACGCTGGCTGTGGCTGCTGGCGGTGCCGGTGGTGCTGCTCGCCGGTTTCGGCATCGCGGAAATGCTTCGCGCGCCCCAGGCGATGTGGCTGTCGATGTGGCTGGGCCATAGCTGGAAAACCTGCCCCTGGCGCGTGCTGGCGCTGGCGGCGCCGATCTTCATCGGCCTGCTCTGGTCATTCCGGCGCCTCGCGCCGACCCGGTTGCGCGCGGCGGGCGCGGCGGCGGGGCTGGCATCGGGCGCGTTCGCGGCGATGGTCTATTGCCTGCATTGCCCCGAAGTGTCGGCGATCTTCGTGCTGACCTGGTATTCGCTGGGCATCCTGCTCGCCGCGACGATCGGCGCGTTGCTGGGGCCGCGCCTGCTGCGCTGGTGATCGCTGATAAATCAGCGAGGCGTGTAACCGCGCGCGCGGCTGTTCCGAAGAGTCGGATGCCAGTTCGGCATAATCCGTCTTCAAGGAGTGAACAGATGATCACCGCCCGCACGGGGCTCAGCCTCGCCGCCACCGCCGCCGTCATCGCCGTGACCGCCGCGGCGCCCACCGCCCCCGCCTTCGCGAAGGCCGGCGCGGCGAAGGTCCATTGCTATGGCATCAACAGTTGCAAGGGCACGTCGGACTGCAAGACCGCGAAGAATGACTGCCGGGGCCTGAACGACTGCAAGGGGCAGGGCTTCAAGGAAGTGACTGCGAAGCAGTGCAAGGCCGGGGGCGGCAGCCTGACCGAACCGAAATGACCGGATGCGCCCGGCCGCGCCGACGCGGCCGGGCCATTCCATATCATGAGGCAAGGACATGGATATCGAATCCCCGCATCGTTTCGGGCTCGGCCTGAGGAAGCCGCATTACGAGCATTTCCTGGCGCACGAGGTCGATGTCGATTTCGTCGAGGTGATCTCGGAGAATTTCATGGTCGATGGCGGGCGCCCGCTCCAGGTGCTGCGGCGCGTGCGCGAGGCGTATCCGGTCGCGCTGCATGGCGTGTCGCTGTCCGTCGGGTCGGCGGACGGGCTCGATCCCGCTTATCTGAAGCGGCTGCGCGCGCTGTCCGACATGATCGAGCCGCTGTTCGTATCGGATCATCTGAGCTGGAGCCGGATCGAGGGCTTCAACGCGCACGACCTGCTGCCCCTGCCCTATACCCGTGAAGCGCTCGATCTGGTCTGCGCCAATATCGATCGCGCGCAGGGCGCGATGGCGCGCGCGATGCTGTTCGAGAATCCTTCCACCTATATCGACTTTCCGGGCGCCGAGATGAGCGAGTGGCAATTCCTGGACGAGATGACGCGCCGCACCGGTTGCGGCCTGCTGCTGGACGTCAACAATATCGTCGTGAGCGCCGCCAATCACGGCTTCGATCCGATCGCCTGTCTCGACGGGATTCCGATGGACCGGGTGCGCCAGATCCACCTGGCCGGCCACAGCCAGGGGCGCGGGATGCTGATCGACACGCATGACCGGCCGGTGCCGCCGTCGGTGTGGGATCTCTACGCGCAGGTCCTGCCCAGGATCGGCCCGGTTGCGACGATGATCGAACGCGACGACGATATCCCGCCGCTGCCGGACCTTCTGGCCGAACTGGACGTCGCGCGCGCCGTCGCGGCGCGCCGGCCGGTGATATGGGCATGAGCCTGATCGCGCTCCAGCGGGATTTCGCGGCCTGGCTGCGGACCGGGGACGACGCGGACATGGATCGTGTCTGGGCCGGTCATGCGGCGGGGCTTCGCGTCTACCAGAATAATTATCGCGCCCAGCTCGCCGCCTGCCTCGAAACCGGATTTCCGCGCACGCGGCAATGGATCGGCGCGGCGGCATTCCATCACGCGGTCGTCACACATGTCGATCGCGTGCCACCCAGCGCCTGGACGCTCGACGCCTATGGCCGCGACTTTCCCGGAACTCTGTCGCTGCTCCACCCCGACGACGCGGAGGTCGCCGAGCTGGCCTGGCTGGAACTGGCGCTGGAGGACGCTTTTGTCGCGCCGGACCATGATCTGTTCGATGCCGCGTCGATCGCGGATATCGATTGGGACCGGGCCGTGCTCCACCTGTCGCCGACGATCGATATCGGCGAACGCGCCACCAACGCCACGCTGATCTGGTCCGCGCTGTCGGACGGGCGGACGCCGCCGGCCGCCGAACGGTGCGACGACAGGGGCGCGACGCTGGTGTGGCGGGCGGAGGGCGTCTCGTGCTTCAGGGCGATCGATGCGCTGGAATGCGACGCGCTGGTCCTCGCGCGATCGGGCGCCGCTTTCCCCGCGATCTGCGCGCATATCGTCGCCGCGCGCGGCGAGGGCGATGGGGTCCGGATCGCGGGCGAGCAGCTCGGCCAATGGATCCGCGACGGGCTTGTCGTCCGCGTCGTCCAGGGGGAGCGGGCCGGTGCAGCCTAGGAAATGTGCTCTTCCGCACATTTCCAAACAGACTCTGAGCGCGCCCGCCGCGATCAGCGCAGCGCGGTGGGGGAGAGGCAGGGGACGGTGTCGGCCGTCCAATCGATATCATAGGTGGCCGGCACGCTCTTCCGGTCGCCGGCCGGGGCGTTGCGGCTGGCCGGATCGTAGGAGATCCAGCCCTTGCTGTTATCGAAATCCGGGATGCGGCCATTGTCGCGCTTCGCGGTGCCCGCGTCGATTTCCGGGCTGTCGACACGGGATCCACGGATCATCCGGATCGAATCGTCGCGGATTTCGAAGGCGCGATAATAGTTCCTGCCGAACATGAGCGTGTCGTAGCCGGACTTCGTCGACCAGTTGGCCGCCTTCGTCGCGGTCGGCAGGCGCACCGTCGTCACATGGCAATCAAATTCGGGCTTGCTGTAGAATGGCACTTCCTGATTCTGGTCGGAGGGCCGCATCCGCCTTTCGGGCGGGCTGAAGCCGCCGCCGGGCAGCGCCAGCGATTTGGCGCCTTCGCCGTCATCCTCCCAGTCCATCTGCGCTGTACCGCTGATCGTCAGCACGCTCGCGCCGGCCTTCTGATCGTAGCGCCATTTGACCTCGTCCACCGTCCGCCACCAATTGCCAATAAGCTGCTGGCGCAGGCCGCTCAGCAGTTGATCGTTGGTCAGGCCGGAGAACTGGACCTGTTGCTGAAGCCCGGCGATGCCGCGCATGATCATGGTGTTCGTCATCCGCGCCGGCTGGTCGAAGCCCGCGCGTGCATCGATCTCGTAAAGGCTGATCTCGTCCGGGCGCCTGGCCGGCGGCCATTCGAGGCGCTCGATCGAACCGCCCCGCTGGTTGAGCGGCAGCACCCAGCCATAGCGGAATACCGGCGTGGCGGCCGGCGGAGCGACGGGCGGAAGCGTGCCGTCCAGCCAATAGGTCGCGCCGCCGATCCGCGCCCGCACGATCACATGATCGAACATGCCGGGATTGGGCAGCCGTTCGTTCAGCCCGTCATCGCCGCCGCTGTTGTTGACGAGCACGGGCTCCGCCTCGATCCCCAGTTCGGCGAGCAGCGCCAGCAGCAGCACGGTCTTGCCCTTGCAATCGCCATAACGACGCTGCCAGGTCTCGTCCGCCGTGGCGGGCGTCAGGTTTCCGCCGTTGAGGCCGACATAGATGTAGCGGACGTCCTGCTGCACCAGCTTCAGCGCCGCGCTCGCGCGGTCGAGCGCGTCCGTATGCGCGGCGGCGATCCGGCTGGCCTCCTGCTTGATCGGCGATGCGCCGGGAAGCGCCGCCGCCTTGGCGTAGAGCGGCGCGAAGTGGCGCGATACGGCGGCCCAGTCGGCGAAGTCGCTATATTCGACGATGCGCTGCCATTGATATCGCGGCGGCGCATCCTTGGGCGGAACCAGCAGCGCCGGATTGTCGAACCGGAACTCGACGCTCCGCTCGCCCTTTTGCGCGATGTCCGTCATGTCGCGGGTCATCTTCAGATTGGGATTGCGGCTCTTGTCCCAGCTCAGCCCCAGCCGGAAACGGCCGGGCGCGGGATCGGGGCCGAGCAGGATCAGGCCGGCGTCGTTGTTGCCCAGCGTGGGATCATTCGTGGGGATGGTCAGGCCGAATTCCAGCTCGTCGCCGACGCGCAGGTCGGCGACGCGGAGCACCGCGGTCAGGTTGCCGTCGATCTTCGCGGCTTCGAGCTGATCCTCACGGCGCAGGATCTCGAACGACGCGTTCGCGAGGACGTCGATCGTCTCGCCCCCGCGATGGATCTTGATGACGTGCACCGTCGGCTTGCCGGACATGGGATTCCAGCCGATCGACAGATTGCCGAGCTGAAGCGCGTTGGGGTGGACGATCCTGATGCGATAGCCGAGATATTGCGCCTGCCCCTTTTCCCCCAGATGGATCAGCGCGTCCTGCCGGCGCACGAAGACAAGGCCGCCGGGGTTCTCGGGCACGGGCATGAGTTCGGATGGAACGGCCCAGGCCGGCGCGGGGCCGCGCTGGATCTGATCCTTCTGCGCATGAACCGGTCCGTGGGCGATCAGGACCGCCAGAGCAATCGAAACTGGAATACGCATCTTACCCCCGCGATTCCGCGCCATGATGTCCAGATTCGCCGAAGATGCAAGGCGCCTGCGCACGGGCGCGTTCCTTCGCGCGACTTGGGGGCGGGCGGCTTTCCATTCGGCGCGGCCAGTCATGATCCGGCCTGGCCCGCTTTTATTCGGGGGAGATGACGATCGGAATTGCAGGATTGTCCGCGCGGTAGACGGGGTGGCGCACCCAAGAGGATTCGAACCTCTGGCCTCTGCCTTCGGAGGGCAGCGCTCTATCCAGCTGAGCTATGGGTGCATGCACGCCGGGCGGCAAGCTTCGGCGCGCTTAGCAAAGCCTTGCGCGCTTGGCGAGGGATTTTCAGCGCTTGGGTTTGCTCTTCGCCAGCGTGACCGGCTGGAACTGGCCCAGGCCGCAGCTTGGGCCGGAAACCGAGATCGGCGTGCGGATCACCGTGATGATGTCGGTCGAGCAGAGCTGGCTGATCGAGGTCTGGTAGGAGAATCGCTCCTCGAAGCCCAGCGAGCCGCAGTCATAGGGCAGGGTGTTGCGATAGACCTTGCCGCCGGACATGTGGAAATCGATGATCCTGTCGCCGTGCACCCGCGTTTCGCGGATCTGCTGGATCGGGATGCAGCTTTGCGCCTTGCCCGCGGGCGTCGCGGCGGGGATGGCGCCCCGATCCTTGCGGGCCTGGGCGGATCCGGCGCCGAATGTGGCGGTGACGGCGAAGGCGGCGGCGGCGAAGATGATGGCGCGTGTCACGACTCGTCCTTTCCTGCTCATCCGCGAGCGTGCGCCGGCGGAGGTGTCTTTGGCCTGAACGCGCAAAGGTCGCTGACGATGCATCGCCAGCATTCGGGCTTGCGCGCCTTGCAGACATAGCGGCCGTGCAGGATCAGCAGGTGATGCGCGGGCAGGCGGAAGGGCTGGGGCGTTTTCTTCTCCAGCCCCTTTTCCACCGCGAGCACCGTCTTGCCGGGCGCGAGGCCGGTGCGGTTGCAGATGCGGAAGATATGTGTGTCGACCGCGAAGGTCTCCGCCCCGAAGGCGGTGTTCATCACGACATTGGCGGTCTTGCGGCCAACCCCCGGCAGGCGTTCCAGCGCGTCGCGGTCCGCCGGTACCTCTCCGCCATGATCGGCGATCAGCATCTCGGACAGGGCGATCACGTTCTTCGCCTTGGCGTTGAACAGGCCGATCGTCTTGATGTGCTGCTTCAGCCCCGCCTCGCCGAGCGCGACCATCTCCTCGGGCGTGGTCACCTCCTGGAACAGGCGGCGCGTGGCCTTGTTCACCCCCGCGTCGGTCGCCTGCGCCGACAGCACGACCGCGACGAGCAATGTGTAGGTGTTGACATATTCAAGCTCGGTCTCGGGCGCGGGATTATCCTCGTGCAGGCGCGAGAAGAACTCGAAGATATCGGCCTTTTTCACAGCCCGAGCACGTCCGCCATGCGGTAGCGCCCGGCCGGCTTGCCCGCCAGCCACAGCGCCGCGCGCACCGCGCCGCGCGCGAAGATCTCGCGGCTTTCGGCGCGGTGATTGAGCTCGATGCGCTCACCCTCGCCCGCGAAGACGACGAAATGGTCGCCCGCGACCGATCCGCCGCGCAGCGCCGCGAAGCCGATATGCCCCTCGGCGCGCGCGCCGGTCATGCCGTCGCGGCCGCGATCGCTGCTGGCGGCCAGATCGATGCCGCGCCCTTCGGCGGCGGCCTGCCCCAGCAGCAGCGCGGTGCCGGAAGGGGCGTCCACCTTGTGGCGATGGTGCATCTCGGCGATCTCGATATCCCAGTCCGGCCCCAGCCGTTCCGCCGCCTGGCGGACGAGCGCCGCGAGCAGCGTGACGCCCAGCGAGGTGTTGCCCGTCTGGAGCACCGCGACATGGCGCGCGGCGTCGTCGACGGTCTGGTGATCGTCCGGCCCCAGCCCGGTGGTGCCGATCACGATCGGCACGCCCGCCGCCACCGCCGCGCCGACATTGCCGACCAGCGCCCTGGGCACCGAGAAATCGACGAGCACATCGCTGGCGCGGGCCAGTTCCAGCGCATCGCCGCCCGCGTCGATGCCGCCCGCCAGCGTCGCGCCCGTGGCGGCGATCGCATCGGCGATGGCCTTGCCCATCCGCCCCGCGCTTCCGATGATTCCGATCCGTGTCATGCCTTAAGTCCCGCGTGCCCGTGTGTCGGCTGCTTCATGGGCGACATCGCGGGCATCCGCAACCGGACACAAAAAAGGCGGCGGCCGAAGCCGCCGCCGGGGAATGGATCCGCCGCCCATGGGGGCAGACGGCGGACGCCAGTCACTTCTTGCCAGGGTGCGGGGATGCCGACGCATCCGCACCCTGGAACGCTCAGACGCCGCGCGGGCTTAGAACGACACGCGGACGCCGCCGATGAACTGCCGGCCGATCACGTCATAGACGTGACGCGCCGTCGCCCAGTCGTAACCGGTGATCGGCGGATCGGTGTTGAGCAGGTTCAGGATCGTACCGAACAGCGCGATCTTGCTGTCGCTGCCCGCCGGACGGAACAGCGTCACTTCGCCCGAAAGGTCGAGATAGAGCCGGCCGTTGACATAGAGCTTGTCGGTGATCTGCGCGGGATAGGGCTTGGTCGCCACCGGCTTGTCGCGGGTGACGATGCCGCCGCCGACATAGCGGCCGGTCAGGTTCACGTTGAACTGATCGGTGCTGTAGCCGGCATTGGCGGTGACGCGCACATGCGGCGATCCGTTGATGCCGTCGATGAACACCTGCGACAGCGCGCCCGCCATTTCGGTCTTCACGCCGCCGTCGCCGATCAGCGTCAGCTTGTTGACGTAGTTGGCCAGCACGCGGAAGTCGAGATTGCCGTCCCAGAAGCTGGTCCGGTAACGCGCCTCGATATCCATGCCCTCGGTCTTGATCGACTGGAAGTTGACCGGGGCCAGCTTCACGCCGGAGATGCGGCCGCCGCCGGCGTCACGCGTGATGAGCAGACAGGCGCCGACATCCGCCTGATCGTTGCAGCGCGTGATGATCTGCTGCGCGCTGAGCGCCGCGACCGCGCCCTCGATGCTGATATTGTAATAGTCGATCGAGATCTGGAGGTTGCGCGCCGGCGACAGCACCAGGCCGCCGGTGAAGGTGTTCGCGATCTCCGGCTTCAGGAACGGGTTGCCCGACGAGGTGCCGGACACCGAATAGTTCTCGCCGCGCGCCGAGTCGGTGATCGTGTAGATCAGCGTCTGGCCCTGAGCGAACAGTTCCTGGATGTTAGGCGCGCGGATGTCGCGCGAACGCGTGGCGCGCAGGCGGACGACGTCGTTGACGGTGTAGTTGGCGCCGATCTTCCAGGTCTCCACCTGGCCCGACGTGCGATAGTCAGTGATACGGCCGGCGAGGTTCAGGTCGAAATTCTTCGCCCAGGGCTGATCGCGGAAGATCGGGATCAGCACTTCGCCGAAGGCTTCCTTCACTTCCTCGGTGCCCGAGAAGGGAATGGTGTTGCCGACGCGGAACACGGTGGCGCCGCCCGGGCGGCTCGCCGAAAGCGGATCCGCCTTCACGTCCACGTCGAACTTGCGCCAGTGCACGCCCGCCGCGATGGCGAACGGACCGGCGGGAAGCTCGAAGGGCGTGCCGCGGATGATGAAGTCCGCGGTCTGCTGCTTCATGTGCCAGTCGCGGATCGAGTTGCCCGTGATGTAATCGAGCGCGGCGGTCTGCTCGCCGGGCAGGATCTCGCCGAACAGGTTGAGCGGAACGCAGCCATTGGACGGGTCGGTCAAGGTCGAGCGGCAGATCGGATCGACCACGCCCGGCGTGCGCGGATCGTCGATCGCGTCGACGGCGCGCTGCCAGTTGGCGGTGATGCGGGCGCCGGCGAAATCGGTATAGTCGCGACCCTTGCCGTACGCATAGGACGCATCATAGCTCCATCCGCCGCCGATATTGCCGCGCAGGCCGATGATGCCCTGCCAGTTCGTCGCCTTCTTGTTGATATAGCCGCGCGCATAGTCCTGAAGGGCGCGGCCCATCACGAAGTTGGTGATCGTCGGGTTGGCGTTCAGGATGTTGCGCACCGACGTCGGGATATAGACGTTGTCGCGCTGGATCGTGATCTGGTCGTTGCCGGTGATCGAGGGTGCGTTCTTGATGTCCGAACGCGCATAGCTGCCGGTGGCGTAGAGCGTCGCCGCGTCCGAGAATTCGAACTCGCCCGATGCGATGGCGGACCAGCGTTCATAGGGCTGTTTCAACACCGCGTCGCAGATGCCGCAGACGCCGTCGCCGCCCGAGTGCGAGTTGGCGCTCTGCACCGTGCCATAGTTGAACGCGGAGGTCTGGCCGCCGCGCAGGAACTGCGTGCCGCGCAGCAGCGCGGTGCCGTTGCCGGTGGCGCTGTTGATCAGGCCGCCATAGGACGCGATCGAGCTGCGCGGCTGGTTGACGAGCACGAAGCTCGGCTCGCCGTTGGTCGTGGTGCTGGCGGGGTTGGTGATGACCGCATAGTCGCCCCATTCGCGGCCGGCATAATCGGGAATGCCCTTGCTGCCCGCGATTTCGCCGCCGACGATGATGTGGCCGCGCCCGTCGGCGAAGCTGGTGCCCGCCGCGAAGCTGCCGAGATAGCTCTTGTTGTCGCCATAGTCGCTGAGGCCGTACTGGCCGCTCGCGCGCACGCCCTGCAGCTTGTGGTCGATCTTGAAGTTGACGACGCCCGCGACCGCGTCCGAACCATAGGCGGCCGATGCGCCGCCGGTCACGACTTCGGCGCCGCTGATCACCGATTGCGGGACGTTGTTGATGTTGACGACGCCTTCGGGCGACGACGGCGTCGGGCGCTTGCCGTCGACCAGCGTCAGCGTGCGCAGATAGGTGAGGCCGCGAAGATCGAGATAGTTGCCGCCCGACAGCTTCGACAGGTTCGTCGTCGCTTCGGGGGTGACGCTGGCCTTCAGCGCGGGAAGCTGGTTCAGCGCATCGGCGATGTTGGGGGCGCCGACGCGTTCGAAGTCGGCGGTGCTGACGACGGTGACGGGGGTTGGCGTATCGAAGCCGGTACGGGCGATCTGCGAGCCGGTGACGATGATGTCCTCACCGGTTTCGACCTCGGCCGCCTGTGGCTGCTGTGCATGGGCCTGGCCTGCGATGCCCAGCGCGGCGCCCGCCGCGAGCATCATGAGCGAGCGCGAAAGCCGCTGCACCCCGAAATCCCCGGCGAGGGCCGTGCCCGCCATCATCGCGCCAGCGGCGCGGCGCCTGTCGGCCGAAACAATCTTAGTCATCTTCATTATCCCCCTTTTTTCGATTTTACGCCGATCAAGCCTCCTCCGGCCGTTCACCCCTGTTGTGAAACCGGCGCATTTTCGATTCTGAAAACTTTTTCTCAATTTGAAGAATGGGCGTCAAGTGCTAAACGCGCTTTATTGTGCAATGCCGAAAAACCGCCAAAAGCCAAGGATTTCGGTGTTTGCGCGGCGTTCGCGGCGCAATGGGGCGGGCCTGATCGGCATGATCGGGGATGATCACGTCCCAACCGCCGATGAAAAGTCCGGATGCGAGAAAATCCAGTAAATCCGGGCCTTTCGTGGCGATATTTTCAAAGATCGAAAATCATCCGCACGACCCTTGCGGCGTGCGCGGCGATGGCGCCCGCTTTGCGGTGGTCGACCGATCGTCTATTCCCGGCGCCATGTCCGACATCCGCAACATCGTCATCCTCACCGGCGCGGGGATTTCCGCCGAAAGTGGGCTCGCCACCTTTCGCGGGCCGGACGGGCTGTGGGAAGGGCATCGGGTGGAGGATGTCTGCACGCCCCAGGCGCTGGCGCGCGATCCCGACACGGTGCACCGTTTCTACGATGCGCGCCGCGCCGCGCTCGCGACGGTTTCGCCCAATCCCGCGCATGACGCGCTGGCGCGGCTTGACGCCGAATGGCCGGGCGAACTGCTGATCGTCACCCAGAATGTCGACGACCTGCACGAACGCGCGGGCGCGAGGCGGCTGCTGCACATGCATGGCGAGCTGCGATCGGCGCTGTGCACGGCCTGCGGCCGTGCCGAGCCCTGGGACGGGCCGATGGGGCAGGGGCGGCGCTGCGGCGGCTGCGGCACGCCGGCGCTGCGCCCCGACATCGTCTTTTTCGGCGAGATGCCGTACGAGATGGAGCGGATCGAACGGGCGCTGTCGGTGGCGGACCTGTTCGTCTCGATCGGGACCTCCGGCGCCGTCTATCCCGCCGCCGGCTTCGTCCAGACCGCGCGCCACCATGGCGCCCGCACCCTCGAGCTCAACCTCGATCCCTCCGCCGGCAGCTTCCTGTTCGAGGAGACGCGCCAGGGGCCGGCGAGCCTGCTGGTGCCGCGATGGGTGGACGAGCTTTTCGCCGCGCGCTGAGCAGGATCGGGCGCGCCGCGCGGGTTGACGTCATGGCGGCGAACCCGCCTGCATGATTCATGGGGCTTGCATTTCCGTACGAATGGGGAAACTATCCTCCAAAATAGTCTGGGGACGAGGATAGATGCGCTCATTGTTGCGCCGGCAAGGCGACTGTATTCTGATCGGCACCTTCGCGGCCATTGCCTGGGTCGCGTTGATCGGAACGATCGTCCTGAAATTCTGACCGGCTGAAATCCCGCCGAACCATGATCCCGCGCGCCGGGAAGCCTGAACGGCTGGCGCGTCAGTCGACCCAGTCCAGCCCGATATCGCGGTAGACGCCGCGATCCTCTTCCCAATCGGGCTTCACCTTGACGTGCAGATACAGATGGACGCGCACGCCCAGCAGCGTCGACAGTTCGGCGCGGGCGCGGCTGCCGATCTCCTTCAGCCGCTGGCCGCCCTTGCCGAGGATGATCGCGCGCTGGCTGGTACGGCCGACCAGGATCTGCTGGTGGATCTCGACCGATCCGTCCTTGCGTTCCTCGTATTTCTCGGTTTCGACGACACAGGCATAGGGCAGCTCCGCATGGAGCTGGAGGTAGAGCTGCTCGCGCGTCACCTCGGCCGCGAGCATCCGGTCGGTCGCGTCGGACACCTGATCCTCGGGGAAATGCCACGGCCCCTCGGGCATCGCCGCGCCCAGCGCGGATTTGAGGTCGGACAGGCCGTCGCCCGTCGTCGCGCTGATCATGAAGATCTCGTCGAAACCGAGCTGCGCGTTCAGCCGCTCGGCATGGACGAGCAGCCGCGCCTTGTCCGCGATATCGACCTTGTTGAGGATCAGGATCTTGCGCTCTGACCGGCCCTTTAGCACCTCGACGATGCTCGTCACCTTGGGGCCGAGCCCGGCCTTCGAATCGACGACCAGCGCGATCAGGTCCGCGTCCTGCGCGCCGCCCCAGGCGGCGGCGACCATCGCGCGGTCCAGCCGGCGGCGCGGTTCGAAGATGCCGGGCGTATCCACCAGCATGATCTGGTTGGCGCCGTCGATGGCGACGCCCATCAGCCGGGTGCGCGTCGTCTGCGCCTTCGGGCTGACGATCGCCACCTTCTGCCCGACGAGCGCGTTGACCAATGTCGACTTGCCCGCATTGGGGGCGCCGACCACGGCGACGAGGCCGCAACGTTGTTGATTGATGTCGTTCACGGAACCCGCCTTCGCGCGAAACCGCGCGCGAGGCAAGGAAGCGCTGACGATCAATCGGCCCGGTGCCGCGTCAGTCGCCTGATTTCAGCTTCGCCAGCAGCGTTTTCGCGGCGGCGGTCTCCGCCTCCTGCTTCGACGTGCCGGTCGCGCTCGCCTCCGCCAGCTTGCCGATCGAGACGGTGACGGTGAACACGGGCGCGTGATGCGGGCCGGACCGATCGGTGACGGTATAGGTGGGTGGGCGACGGTTATGCGCGGCCGCCCATTCCTGCAGCGCGGACTTGGGATGGCGCGGCGCGCTTGTCTGCGTGTCGATCAGATCGGCCCAGGCGCGGCGGATGAAGGCGCGCGTCGCGCCCAGCCCCGCTTCCAGCCACAGCGCGCCGATCAGGGCCTCCGCCATGTCGCCCAGGATATTGTCGCTTTGCGCGGCGCCGTCGTCGCGCGCCTGCTTGCCCAGCCGCATATGCGGCACCAGCCCGATCCGCCGCGCCACCTCCGCGCAGGTCTCGCCTGCCACCAGCGCGTTGAAACGGGGGGAGAGCTTGCCTTCGGGTTCGTCGGGGAAGCGTTCGAACAGCCAGTCGGCCATGACGAGGCCGAGCACGCGATCGCCCAGGAATTCCAGCCGTTCGTAATTGGTCGTGCTCTGGCTGCCATGCGTTACCGCGCGCGCGAACAGCGCGGGATCGACCGGGCGGTGGCCCAGCGTGGCTTCGACCCAGTCGGAAAGATCGGGCGCGCTCAGAACCGTTCCCCGATCCGTTCCCAGCGCGCGGCGGTGAACCAGGTCCAGGGCAGCAGCCACGATGCCGAACCGTCGGTGGAAAAGACGCTGATCCAGGCGCGGCCGACCAGATTGGCCTCCGGCACCATGCCGATCGCCTCTCCGTCCTTGGCGGCGAAGCGGCTGTCCGCGCTATGATCGCGATTGTCGCCCATCAGGAACAACATGCCCTTGGGGACGGTGAAAACCTCGGTGTCGTCGCCGGGCGTGTCCTGTGCCGTGTCGAGCACCTCATAGCTTTTCCCGTTCGGCAGCGTCTCGCGATAGCGCGTGTAGCGGCACTGGCGGCCGCCCGGCGCCGTTTCCATCGACGCGTCGGTCAGGCATTTATTGTACGGTTTTTCGGGCAGCACGAAGTCCGCGATGCGCTCGCGCGGGATCGCGACATCGTTCAGGAACACCTGACCCTCGCGCACCTGGATCCTGTCTCCCGGCAGGCCGATCACGCGCTTGATATAATCCTGGCGCTGATAGGGCGGCGCCTTGAACACCACCACGTCGCCGCGCTCGGGCGTGCTCGCCAGGATGCGGCCGGGGATCAGCGGCACGCTGAACGGCAGCGAGTAGCGCGAATAGCCATAGCTCCATTTGGAGACGAGCAGATAATCGCCGACCAGCAGCCGCGGCATCATCGATTCGGACGGGATGTTGAACGGCGCCGCGAAGAAGCTGCGGAACACGAAGACGAAGATTCCCAGCTTCAGCAGGAAGATCATGAAGTCGGCGGTTTCCGACCGCTTCTTCTTGCGAGGTCCGGTCTTGGTGGTCTGGTCGCTCATGTTCGTGCTTTGCGGCGCGCCCGCCGAGGCGTCAAGCGACGCGGTGCATGGTTATACGCGATCTCGAAGATGCTGGCGCATCCTCGATCGGTTCGCTCAAGCGCCGCGCGGGCTGATACCGGGTCTCGGCGAGTCAGGCTCGTCGAGACCCGGTATCACAGGCAATAGAGGATCGCGCCCTGCAGCCAGATCATCACGCCCTGGCTGCGCCACAACAGCCAGCCCGTGGCGATCAGCGGCGCCGCGATCGCGGCGGCGACGAGCGCGCCCCGCCGCGTCATGCGGCAAGCGGGCGGCGCACCAGCGGCGCGTCGCGGATCGGCAGATGGACGATCGCGGCCATCGCGGCGAGCGCGACCGAGGCGATCCAGGCGGCGTCGTACGATCCCATGCGATCGAACATATTGCCCGCCGCCCAGGCGCCGAAGAAGCTGCCGACCTGATGCGACAGGAAGACGATGCCGCCGAGCATGGAAAGATGCCGCACGCCGAAGATCTGGCTGACCAGCCCGTTGGTGAGCGGCACCGTGCCCAGCCACAGGAAGCCCATCGCGGCAGCGAAGGCGAGCGCCGTCACATTGGTGAGCGGCAGCGCCAGGAACAGCACGAACACCAGCCCGCGCGCGGCATAAAGGCCGGCGAGCAGATAATGTTTGGGATAGCGATCACCCGACAGGCCGAAGGCATAGGATCCAAAGATGTTGAACAGCCCGACCAGCGCCAGCGCGGTCGCGGCGATCGCGGGCGGGATCTGCTTGTCCGCCAGATAGGCGGGGAAATGCGTGGCGATGAAGGCGATGTGGAAACCGCAGACGAAGAAGCCGGCATTGAGCAGCCAGAAGCTGCGCACGCCCGACGCCTCGCGCAGCGCCTCGCCCACGCTTTGCGCGGGGCCGTCGCTGTCCAGCGCGCGCGGCTTGCCCGCCACGCCGATCGCGAGCACGGCGGCCAGCCCGATCAGCCCCGCCAGCGCGATGAACGCCATGTGATAGCCGAGCTGGCCGAGCAGGAGCTGCGCGCCGGGCACGACCAGGAACTGGCCCACCGATCCGCCCGCCGTGACGATGCCGAACGCCATCGTCCGCCGTTCGGGCGGGACGACGCGGCCGACCGCGCCGAGCATCACGGTGAAGGTGACGCCGGTCATGGCGAGGCCGACCATGAAGCCCAAGGTCAGGTGGATGCCCATCGCGTCGGTGGCGTATGCCGCACCGACGAGCCCGGCGACATAGAGCAGCGCGCCCGCCAGCGTGACGCGGCCTGCGCCATGCTTGTCGGCGATCGCGCCGACAAAGGGCTGGGCAAGGCCGAGCATCAGGTTCTGGATTGCCAGCGCCAGCCCGAAATCGGACCGGCCGATATCGAGCGCCGGCCCCATCTGCGGCAGGAACAGGCCAAAGGACTGGCGCACGCCCATCGCCAGCGTGACGACGGCGGCGGCGCAGATCACCACCGTCCAGGGGGAACGGGTGTTCACGGGCGAATCTCCTCGATCCGGTCGAGCAGCGCGAACAGCGCCTTCCGATCCGCCCCCAGCAGCGTGTCGATACGATGTTCCGCCGCTTCCCAGGCGGGCAGGCAGCGCGCGATCGCGTCCTTGCCCGCCGGCGCGATCTCCACGATCCGCGCGCGCTGGTCGCCGCCGTCGGCCGCGCGCACCAGCCCCTGTTCGCGCAGCGCGCCGACGGTGCGGCTGATCGTCGTCCGGTCATGCCCGGTGCGTTCGGCGAAGGCGGTCAGCGAGCATGGGCCGGAGCGGTCGAGCAGGCGCAGCAGCGAGAATTGCGGCGTCGACAGCCCCGATCCTTCGAGCGCGGCGTCGTAAAAGGCCGTGACCGCGCGCGCGGAGCGGCGCAGCTTCGTACAGGCGCAAACGGTGGGCAACATGATTCGTGCATATACACGCATGTTCGCGGCGATCAATGGTCGCGATACGATCAATGGACGTTTCCACCGGCGGGCACAAAATCTATTGTCGCGCCGCAGCAAGGAGAATCGAAGATGGGTGAAGCCGCAGCGAATGGGGCAGCGAACTGGGCGGCGATCGACGGCGCGGGACGGCCCACGCTCGCCGAGATCTTCACCGCCGAGCCCGACCGGCTCTCGCGCCTCGCGCTCGACGAGGCGGGCATCCGCTTCGACTGGTCGAAGACGCATCTGACCGCCGGGCTGATCGACGATTTCGCGGCGCTGGCCGATGCCGCCGGGCTGGCCCGCGCCCGCGACGCGATGTTCGCCGGAAAGCCCGTCAACGTCACCGAGGGG
This sequence comes from Sphingomonas sp. FG14, assembly GCF_057809675.1. Taxonomy (NCBI): domain Bacteria; kingdom Pseudomonadati; phylum Pseudomonadota; class Alphaproteobacteria; order Sphingomonadales; family Sphingomonadaceae; genus Sphingomonas; species Sphingomonas sp. FG14. The sequence goes on from NZ_JBMDKK010000011.1 coordinate 96,627, forward strand.
CGCGCGGCCGAACATTGCGCCGAACGCGGAGAGGGCGCGCCCGAAAGCGTGATGCGCGCGCGTGCGCTCCATGCCCGGATGCGCGCGCTGATCGACGCGATCGAGGCCGAGGCCTTCGGCCCGATCCGCCATATCCTGCATATCGGCATCGGCGGTTCGGCGCTCGGGCCCGATCTGATCGTTGACGCGCTCGGCCGCGATTCGAACCGCTACGACGTCGCGATCGTCTCCAATGTCGACGGCGCGGCGCTGGAGGAGGCGTTCGCGCGCTTCGATCCGTCGGCCACCCTGCTCGCGATCGCATCCAAGACCTTCACCACCACCGAGACGATGCTCAACGCCGAAAGCGCCATCGAATGGATGGCCGAAGCCGGGGTGGAGGATCCCTTCGGCCGGATCGTCGCGCTCACCGCCGCGCCCGACAAGGCGGTGGCCTGGGGTGTCGACGAGACGCGTGTGCTGCCCTTTTCCGAAAGTGTCGGCGGGCGCTATTCGCTCTGGTCGTCGATCGGCTTTCCCGCCGCGCTCGCGCTGGGCTGGAACGCGTTCGAGGAATTGCTGGAGGGGGCGGCGGCGATGGACCGCCATTTCCGGCTCGCGCCCTGGTCGGCCAACGCGCCGGTGCTCGCCGCCTTCGCCGATCTCTATTATGCGCAGGTGCGCGGCTGCGAGACGCGCGCGGTGTTCGCCTATGACGAGCGGCTGCGCCTGCTGCCCAGCTATCTCCAGCAGCTCGAGATGGAATCGAACGGCAAGCGCGCCACGGCGGACGGACGGCCGCTCGAACGGGCGAGCGCGCCGATCACCTGGGGCGGGGTGGGCACCGATGCGCAGCATGCGGTGTTCCAGCTTCTCCACCAGGGCACGCATCTGGTGCCCGTCGAGTTCGTCGCCGCGATCGAGCCGGGCGATGCGCTGGCGGAGGATCATCACCGCCAGTTGCTGATCAACTGTTTCGCGCAAGGGGCGGCGCTGATGGCGGGCCGCGCCAGCGATGATGCGGCGCGCGACTATCCCGGCGATCGCCCGTCGAGCACGATCCTGCTCGATCGGCTCGATCCCACGACGCTGGGCGCGCTCATCGCCTTTTACGAGCACCGCACCTTCGCCAACGCGGTGATGATCGGGATCAACCCCTTCGACCAGTTCGGCGTCGAGCTGGGCAAGGAGATCGCGCGATCGATCGGCAGCGAGGGCACGGCGCGCTTCGACGCATCGACACGCGCGCTGATCCAGCGTGCCGGCCTGGATACCTGATGCGCCTCGATACATGATACGGCTCGGGACATGACCGGAGGGGAGAGGGGCCGATGACGACGCGACGCGAACTGATGGCGGCGGGCATCGCCGCCGCCCTGCTGCCCAACGTTGCTCATGCGCGGATGACACCGGTGGCAAGTGCACCCTGGGGCGATTTCGAGGGCGAGCGGGCCAATGGCGTCGAGCGTTACCTGGGCATCCGCTATGCCCGCGCGCGCCGTTTCGAGGCGCCGGTGGCGGTGCCCGCCGCGCCGGGCGAGGCGGTGGCTGCCCGCGCCTTCGCCGCGTCCTGCCCGCAGCGCGGCGGCCGGTACGACATGGTTTCCGAGGATTGCCACTTCCTCAATATCTGGACGCCCGCCGCCGAACCGCGCGCGCGCCGCCCCGTGATGGTCTATTTCCATGGCGGCGCCTATTCGACGGGCAGCGTCGTCACCCCGCTCAACGACGGCGCCGCGCTCGCCGCCGCGCAGGACGTGGTGGTCGTCACCGTCAACCACCGGCTCAACGCCTTCGGCTATCTCTATCTCGCGCGGCTGGATCCGCGTTTTCCCGACAGCGGCAATCTGGGCCAGCTCGACCTGATCGTCGCGCTTCGCTGGATTCGCGACAATATCGCGGCGTTCGGCGGCGATCCCCGGCGCGTGATGGTGTTCGGCCAGTCGGGCGGCGGCGCGAAGATCGCGACGCTGATGGGCATGGCCGCCGCCGCCGGCCTGTTCCATGCCGCCGCCACGATGAGCGGCCAGCAGGTGACCGCATCCGGCCCGCTCAACGCCACGGCCCGCGCGCGGGCCTATCTCGCGCGGCTGCGCGTGGCGGAGGGAGACCTGTCGCGGCTGGCGGCGATGCCGGCCGAACGGCTGGTGGAGGCGCTGGACGCGGAGGATCCGATCCTGGGCGGCGGCGTCTATTTCGGGCCGGTACTCGACATGAAATGGCTGGTCCGCCATCCGTTCTGGCCTGACGCCGACCCCCGTTCGAACGCGATCCCGATGATCCTGGGCAATACGCGCGACGAGACGCGCGCCTTCGTCCCGCCCGATTCGGAAAAGCTGAAGGGGCTCGACTGGAGCAATCTGGCGGCGCGCATGGCGCCCGAGCTGCGCATGGACATCCTGCCCGAATGGGTGATCGCCCAATATCGCGCGCATTTCCCGGCCGATACGCCGCTGGACATCTTCTATCGCGCGACCACGGCGGGGCGGAGCTGGCCGGGCCAGGTGATCGAGGCCGATGCCCGCGCCGCCGCCGGCGCGCGCGCCACCTGGGTCTATCAGCTCGATTTCGCGTCGCCGGTCGATCCCGCGCGGGGCGCCGGTCATGCGCACGACATTCCGCTGGTGTTCGGCACGCTGGGCGCCGCCGGATCGCTCACCGGAACCGGCGCGGCGGCGCGGCGGGTGAGCGGAGCGATGATGGCGGCGTGCGCGGCGCTGGCGCGCACGGGCCGGCCGGTGGCGCGGGGCGTGCCGGCATGGCCCGCCTATCGCCTGCCGCACCGGACGACGATGATCTTCGACGCCGTCACGCGCGCCGAGGACGATCCGCGCCGCTGGGAACGCGAACTGTTCGCGCGTGTCCCCTATATCCAGCCGGGAAGCTGATCGCGGATCACCGGCTCGATCGCGACGATGCGGAAAAGCCGTTTGTTCGATCAGGCGGCAATCCCTAGATAACCCCCATCATCGTCGTCCCGCCTTCGCGGAGATGACACCGGAAGGAAGCCCCGATGCCCAGCTACGACTATGACCTGTTCACGATCGGCGCGGGATCGGGGGGCGTGCGCGCCTCGCGCGTCGCCTCGGCGCATGGTGCGAAGGTCGCGGTGGCGGAGGAATATCGCGTGGGCGGCACCTGCGTGATCCGGGGCTGCGTGCCCAAGAAGCTGCTCGTCTATGGCGCGCATTTCGCGGAAGACCTGAAGGACGCGCGCCGCTTTGGCTGGAACGTGCCCGATTGCAGCTTCGACTGGAGCGTGCTGCGCGACAATGTGCTCGCCGATGTCGACCGGCTCGAGAAAGCCTATACCGAGACGCTGGGCAACCATAAGGTGGAGGTGATCCGCGAGCGCGCGGTGGTGAAGGGGCCGCACGAGATCGAACTGGTATCGGGCCGGAAGGTGACCGCCGGCAAGATCCTGATCGCGACCGGCGCCTGGCCGCTGATCCCCGACGTGCCCGGCGCGGAACATGGCATCACCTCCAACGAGGTGTTCAACCTGCCCGAACTGCCCAGGCGCGTGGTGATCGCGGGCGGCGGCTATATCGCCAACGAGTTCGCCGGCATCTTCAACGAATTCGGCAGCAAGGTGACGATCGTCAACCGCTCCGACGCGATCCTGCGCGGCTATGACGAACAGATCCGCGACCGGCTGCTCCAGATCTCGATGATCAAGGGCATCGAATTCCGCTTCAACGCGCCGTTCGAGAAGATCGAGAAGCTGGAAGACGGATCGCTGCGCATCTTCATGCAGGGCTGCGATCCGATCGAGGCCGATTGCCTGCTCTTCGCCACCGGCCGCCGCCCCAAGAGCGACGGCATCGGGCTGGAGGACGCGGGCGTCGCGCTGAACGAGAAGGGCGCGGTGATCGTCGACGAGGACAATCGCACCAGTGTCGACAGCATCTATGCGGTGGGCGACGTCACCGATCGGGTGCAACTCACTCCGGTCGCGATCCGCGAGGGCCAGGCCTTTGCCGACACCGTGTTCGGCGAGAAACCGCACCGCGTGGATTATGGCTGCATCCCCAGCGCCGTGTTCAGCCATCCGCCGCTGGCGGGCGTGGGCATGACCGAGGGGCAGGCGCGCAACAAGCTCGGCTCTATCAAGGTCTACCAGTCCGATTTCCGGCCGATGAAGAATGTGCTGGCGGGCCGCAACGAACGCTCGCTCTACAAGATGATCGTCGATGCCGCGAGCGACCGCGTCGTCGGCCTGCACATGATCGGCCCCGACGCGCCGGAGATCCTGCAGGCCGCGGCGGTGGCGGTGAAGGCGGGGCTGACCAAACAGGCGTTTGACGATACCGTGGCGCTCCACCCCAGCATGGCCGAGGAACTGGTGTTGCTGAAATAAGTTGCTGATCGCAACCTAGTGAACTATCCTCCGCCGATCGGGGACGGAGGGCGCGATGGCGGCTGGCACGGTTCTGGTGACGGGCGGGAGCGGCTATCTTGCCGGCTTCCTGATCAGGCGGCTGATCGCGGACGGCTGGTCCGTCCATGCGACGATCCGCGATCTCGCACGTGAAGGCGATGTGCGCCGCGCGCTTTCAACCGACGATAGCCGGCTGCGCTTCTTCGCCGCCGATCTGATGCGCGACGATGGCTGGGCGGACGCGGCGGCGGGCTGTGCGCTGGCCGCCCATGTCGCATCCCCCTTTCCCGCGACCGCGCCCAGGCATGAGGATGATCTGATCGTGCCGGCGCGCGAGGGCAGCTTGCGCGTGCTGAGGGCGGCGCGCGACGCGGGTGTGGCCCGCGTGGTCGTGACATCGTCTGCCGCCGCCATCGCCTATGGCCATGGCAAGGGGAACCGGACCTTCAGCGAGCGCGACTGGACCAACATCGATGCGCCGGGCGTCTATCCCTATATCAAGTCGAAGACGATCGCCGAGCGCGCCGCGCGCGACTGGATGGCGGCCGAGGGCGGCGGGATGGAATTCTGCTCGATCAATCCCACCGCGATCCTGGGGCCGGTGTTGGGGAATGATTATTCCACCTCGCTCGAACTGGTGAAGAAGCTGCTCGAAGGCGCCTTTCCCGGAACGCCCGATTTCGGTTTCGGCATCGTCGATGTGCGCGACCTCGCCGATCTGCACGCGATGGCGCTGACCGTGCCGGGGCTGGATGGAGAGCGGTTCGCGGCCTCCGGGCGCTTCATGAAGCTGAACGATATCGCGCATGTGCTGAAGGCGCGGCTGGGCGCGGAGGCGCGCAAGGTGCCGACGCGCAAGCTGCCCGACTGGCTGGTGCGCATCGTCGCGCGCTTCGATCCGATGGTGCGACAGGTGGTGTCCGAACTCGGCAATGTCCGCGACATCGATGCGAGCCATGCCCAGGCCGTGTTCGGCTGGCGGACGCGCGACGAGGCCGACACGATCGAGGACACCGCGCGCAGCCTGATCGCGCGGGGGCTGGTGAAGGTCTGACGTCCTCTAGACCTGTTTCTTGCGGACCGACCAGACGAAGCCGTCATACCAGAAATGGAGCAGCGAGCAGGCGACGAAGGGCACGATCAGCGCCTTGTAGGGCTCGGCGAGCGTATAGCCGATGCCGAACATCGCGCAGAAACCCAGGAAGATCGGGATGGCCCGCCGGGCGATGCGCGGGCGCGACGCGGCCAGCGCTTCCATGCGCTTGCCCTCCTTCAGCCAGACCAGCGCGAAATACTGGACGGCGTGGAAGATGTTGATCGAGATGAAGGCGAGCACGGGGGGCGCGAAGCCCCAGGCCAGGATCGAGACGATGCCGGTGATGACGAGCAGCGCCGCCTTGTGCGCGGGCATCGCATAGCCGGCGTTGATCGCGCGGCGATATTCCCAGGCGGCAACGCCCGTCACCGCGATCCAGGCGGCGACCGCGCCCAGCCGGATCCAGCCCGCCACGCCCTGCGCGAAGCCGGGCACTTCGGTCAGCAGCGTCCAGCCGATCCGGTCGAACTTCCCGAAGGCGCCGATATGCGCCATCAGCGACGCACCGAACGCGATCGGCCCAACATAGAGCGCCCAGTTGAGCATCAGATCGACCCGGCGGAGCTGGCGCGGATCATTGCCCGCCTTCATGTCGTAAATGCGGCCGAGCCCGAAGGTTTGCAGCGCCGAATGATGCACGTCCCAGAAGACGTTCACCACCAGCGCGATCACCAGCACCGTATCCGAAAGCCACAGGCCCGCGATCAGCAGCACGGGCACGACGGTCAGCTTCAGCCGGTGATCCTCGAACACCTGCTTGTTGAAATAGGCGCGCGGCACCACCGCGATCAGATGCGCATAGGTCAGGATGCCGCCGAGCAGCACCAGCAATTTGGTCGCCTGTTCGGCGTCATGCCGGGGCAGGAAGGATGCGAGCAGCACCCAGATGGTGCAGAAGACGAGCGCGATCGCGGGCGCGCCCCAGAAACAGAGCGCGTCGATGCGCGGGCTCGCGATCGCGAGCGCCGGATTGGCGAGCGCCTCGCGAAACGCGTCGCGCCGCACGCCTTCGGCCGGATAGATCGATGCCATGTGCGTTCCCACCCCTGGTGGGGCGCTTGTGCCCGATCGCGTTTAAGAACGCGTTAAGTCCGCCTCTTCAGCGCGTGACGCGATTGGCCACCAGATCCTCGACCACCGCCGGATCCGCCAGCGTGCTGGTATCGCCAAGGGCCTGGGGGGAGACGTCGCCTTCGGCGATCTTGCGCAGGATGCGGCGCATGATCTTGCCGGAGCGGGTCTTGGGCAGGCCGGGGGCGAACTGGATGGCGTCCGGGGTGGCGATCGGGCCGATCTCGGTGCGCACCCATTGCCTCAGTTCGGCGCGCAACGCCTCGCTGGCCTCGCAATTGGCGTTGAGCGTCACATAGGCGTAGATGCCCTGGCCCTTGATGTCGTGCGGCATGCCGACGACAGCGGCTTCCGCCACCTTTTCGTGCAGCACCAATGCGCTTTCGACCTCGGCGGTGCCCATGCGGTGGCCGGAGACGTTGATGACGTCGTCAACGCGGCCGGTGATCCAGTAATAGCCGTCCTCGTCGCGGCGGCAGCCGTCGCCGGTGGTGTATTTGCCGGGGAAGGTGGTGAAATAGGTCTGGAAGAACCGCTCATGGTCGCCCCACACCGTGCGCATCTGGCCCGGCCAGCTCCGCGCGATCACCAGATTGCCCTCGGTCGCGCCGTTGAGCACCGTGCCCTCGCCGTCGACGATCTGCGGCTCCACCCCGAACATCGGCTTGGTCGCCGAACCGGGCTTGAGCGCGGTCGCGCCGGGCATCGGCGTGATCATCGCGCCGCCCGTCTCGGTCTGCCACCAGGTGTCGACGATGGGGCAGCGTTCCTCGCCCACCACCGAATGATACCAGCGCCACGCCTCGGGATTGATCGGCTCGCCGACGGTGCCGAGCAGTTTCAGCGAGGCGCGGCTGGTGGACGTGACGAAATCGTCGCCCTCCTTCATCAGCGCGCGCAGCGCCGTCGGCGCGGTGTAGAGGATCTCCACCTTGTGGCGATCGACCACCTGCCAGATGCGGCTGGGCGTCGGCCAGTTGGGCAGGCCTTCATACATCAGCGTGGTCGCGCCGTTGGCGAGCGGGCCATAGACGATATAGCTGTGCCCGGTGACCCAGCCGATATCGGCCGCGCACCAGTAGATCTGGCCGGGGCGATAATCGAAGACCAGTTCGTGCGTCAGGCTGGCCCATAGCAGATAGCCGCCGGTGGAATGGAGCACGCCCTTGGGCTTGCCGGTCGAGCCCGAGGTGTAGAGGATGAACAGCGGATCCTCCGCGCCCATCGGCTCGACGGGGCAGTCGGCGGAGACGCTTTCGGCAGCCTCGTGATACCAGATGTCGCGGCCGTCCTGCATCGCGACGTCGCCGCCCGTCGCCTTCACGACCACCACCTTGTCGAGGCAGCGGACATGCTTCGCCGCTTCGTCGACATTGGCCTTCAGCGGTACATGCTTGCCGCCGCGCCGGCCCTGATCGGCGGTGACGACGATGGTTGAATCGCAATCGGTGATCCGCCCGGCCAGCGCCTCGGGCGAGAAGCCGCCGAACACCACCGAGTGGATCGCGCCGATCCGCGTGCAGGCCAGCAGCGCGAAGGCGGCTTCCGGGATCATCGGCATATAGATGGTGATGCGGTCGCCCTTGCGCGCGCCCGCCGCCTTCAGCACATTGGCGAAGCGGCAGACTTCGGCGTGGAGCTGCCTGTAGGTGTAGCTGCGCGGCGCCTCGTCCGGGCTGTCGGGCTCCCACAGGATCGCGACCTGGTCTCCGCGTGTCTTCAGATGCCGGTCGATGCAGTTGGCGGAGACGTTCAGCTTGCCGTCGGCGAACCAGCGGATGCGGAAATCCGCCTCGTTGAACGACCAGTCGCCCGCGATCTCCGGGCGCTTGATCCAGTCCAGCCGCTTCGCCTGATCGAGCCAGAAACTGCCCGGATCGGCGAGCGCGAGGCCATAGAGCTGATCGTAGCGCTTCGCGTCGACCCTCGCCTTTTCGGCCCATTCGGCGGGAACGGGATAGGTCGACGGCTCGGTCATTTCGGGAATCCTCCGGATCACTTTCGCGCGGCGCCCCTGTGCCAAAGATCGGCGTGCAGGGGAAGCTGGAGTCTTGTTTGAGAAAGCGCGGAAGAGCGCTTTCCGGCGGTACCAGCCCGCTCCCCCGCCCAACCACCCGACAGGATCATACTGGATCGGGAGGTTGGGCGGGGGAGCGGGCTGGTACCGTACCTCGCAAACACGCTTTCAACCGACGCGATAGGGCACAATATCGCGTCGATCGGGATCGATGCGGATGGTGCGGTCGGCCGGGGGGAAGGCGCGCTGGTCGCAATCGGTGCGCGGGCACAGCCGGCAGGAGATGCCGATCGGCGTCGCCGCGCCCGGCGCCGCGATGTCGATGCCGTCGGCATAGATGAAGTCGCGCGCATGTTCGACCTCGCAGCCCAGCGCCACCGCGTAGCGGCGGGGGCTGCGCGCGTAGCTGCCCGATGGCTTCACCAGCCCCTTCGCCATCTGGACATAGCGCAGCCCGTCGGGCGTTTCGGCGAGCTGGACGAGGATGCGATCGGGAATCGCCACCGCCTCATGCACGATCCAGAGCGGACAGGCGCCGCCGAAGCGCGCGAACTGGAGGCGCGTGGCCGAGTGCCGCTTGGTGATGTTGCCCGCCATGTCGACGCGGCAGAAGAAGAAGGGGATGCCGCGTGCGCCGGGGCGCTGGAGCGTCGACAGCCGGTGGCACGCCTGTTCGAAGCTGACCGAGAAGCGGCGGCACAGCCGGTCGATATCGTGGCGCAGGCTGCGCGCCGCGCCGCGAAACGCCTCATAGGGCATCAGCAGCGCGCCGGCGGCATAGTTGGCGAGGCCGATCGAGAGCAGCCGCCGCGATTCGGCGCTGCGCAGCGACGCGCTTTCGGTGATCGCGCTGATCGCATCCTCCATCTCCAGCGCGACGAGCTGGTGCGCGAGCATGAAGCGCCGGCTTTCGGGCGGCAGCGCGGGCGACAGGGAAAGCCGCCGCGTGGCGCGGTCCAGCGCGCGCAGCGGCGCGTCGATCGCGTCGCCGCCGGTATCGATGCCGACGCCGTGCGCGGTGCGCAGCCGGCCGATCAGCGCGGGTTCGCCCGGCCCGATCGCGGCGGCGAGGCCTTCGGCGCGGCGATCGAGCAGGTCGACATAATTGCCCGCCTCGTGAAACCAGTCGCGGATCTCCTCCCAGGGCAGGCGGCCGCCGTCGGAGACGCCGCTCGACATCGCCTCCTCCATCATCTGCAGCCGCTCCTCGCTGTCGCGATAGGCGGCGTGGAGCGCCACGAAACGCTCCGCGAACTGCGGCTGCTGCTCGACGAGCCGGGCGAGCATGTCGGGCGGCAGCGGCGCCTCCGCGAACAGGGGATCGTCGAGCGCGGCGCGCGTGGCGGAGAAGCGGCGGGCGTCGTCATCATCCTCCAGTTCGTCCAGCTCGCGGGGGTGATGCCGCCCCAGCGCCGCCAGCACCGCCGATGTCAGCGGACGATCGTCATTTTCAAGCTGGCTCAGATAGCTGACCGAGATGCCGAGCCGCGCCGCCATCGCGCCCTGGCCCAGGCCCGCGCGCTGCCGCAGCGCGCGGAGCCGTTCGCCGGCGAAGAATCTGCGCCTTGTGTTCATAGGTGCTCCAGACCGCTCATCCTGAGTAGCCGTTGAGCTTGTCGAAACGGTGTATCGAAGGATCGGCTCGGTGCGTCCTTCGATACGGGCTCTCGGCTTCGCTCGATCCCTACTCAGGATGGGCGGCTAGTGGAGAGTATCGAATTTTGCAAATCATCCGTTCGCAACTTCGCAAGTTCGCATTTGCAATGCGGCATGAAAGGCGGAAAGGGGAAAGCTCGGTTACGCAGGAAGCACGGAATGCAGACGATCATCGACACGCTCGAAGACAAGCGCGCGGCCGCGCGGCTGGGCGGCGGGCAGAAGCGCATCGACGCGCAGCACGCCAAGGGCAAGCTCACCGCGCGCGAACGCGTGGAAGTGCTGCTCGACGAAGGCTCGTTCGAGGAGCTCGACATGTATGTCGAGCATAATTGCGTCGATTTCGGCATGCAGGACCAGGTGATCCCCGGCGACGGCGTCGTCACCGGATCGGGCACGATCAACGGCCGCCTCGTCTATGTCTTCAGCCAGGACTTCACGGTGTTCGGCGGCTCGCTGTCCGAACGGCACGCGCAGAAGATCTGCAAGATCATGGACATGGCGCTGAAGGTGGGCGCGCCCGTCATCGGCCTCAACGATTCGGGCGGCGCGCGCATCCAGGAGGGCGTGGCGTCGCTGGGCGGCTATGCCGAGGTGTTCCAGCGCAACGTGCTGGCGTCGGGCGTGGTGCCGCAGCTTTCGGTGATCATGGGGCCGTGCGCGGGCGGCGCGGTCTATTCGCCGGCGATGACCGACTTCATCTTCATGGTGAAGGACAGTTCCTACATGTTCGTGACCGGGCCGGACGTGGTGAAGACCGTCACCAACGAGGTCGTGACGCAGGAGGAGCTGGGCGGCGCCGTCACCCACACCACCAAGTCCGGCGTGGCCGACGTCGCGTTCGAGAACGATATCGAGGCCCTGTGGGCGGCGCGCACGCTGATCGACTATCTGCCGCTCTCCAACCGCGAGGACGTGCCCGAGCGGCCGACCGCCGATCCGTTCGACCGGATCGAGGAAAGCCTGGACACGCTGATCCCGGCCAGCGCCAACCAGCCCTATGACATGCACGAGCTGATCCGGAAGGTCGTCGACGAAGGCGATTTCTTCGAACTCCAGCCCGCGCACGCCGCCAACATCATCATCGGCTTCGGCCGGATCGAGGGCCGCACCGTCGGCATCGTCGCCAACCAGCCGATGGTGCTGGCCGGTTGCCTGGACATCAACTCGTCTAAAAAGGCGGGCCGCTTCGTCCGCTTCTGCGACGCGTTCGAGATCCCGATCGTCACCTTCGTCGACGTGCCCGGCTTCCTGCCCGGCACCGCGCAGGAACTGAACGGCATCATCAAGCACGGCGCGAAGCTGCTGTTCGCCTATGCCGAGGCGACGGTGCCCAAGATCACCGTCATCACGCGCAAGGCCTATGGCGGTGCGTACGACGTCATGGCCTCCAAGCATCTGCGCGGCGACCTCAACTATGCCTGGCCGACCGCCGAGATCGCGGTGATGGGCGCCAAGGGCGCGGTGGAGATCATCTTCCGCCAGGACATCAAGGATCCCGAGAAGATCGCGGCGCGCACCCGCGAATATGAGGATCGCTTCGCCAATCCGTTCGTGGCGGCCAGTAAGGGCTTCATCGACGAGGTGATCGCGCCGCACGCCACCCGCCGCCGCATCGCGCTGGGCCTGCGCAAGCTGCGCAACAAGAGCCTCGAGAACCCCTGGAAGAAGCACGACAATATCCCGCTCTGATGGCCGGGCGATTGCTTGGAAGGACACTGAAGTGACGATCGGACGCCTGAACCATGTCGGCATCGCGACGCCGTCGATCGAGAAGTCGATCGCGCTTTATCGCGACCTGCTCGGCGCGACGAAGATCCATGAACCGTTCGACCTGCCGCCGCAGGGCGTGCGCGTCTGCTTCGTCGACACGCCCAACAGCCAGATCGAGCTGATCGAACCCTATGGCGAGGACAGCCCGATCCACGCCTTCCTCGCCAAGAACCCGTCGGGCGGGCAGCATCATGTCTGTTTCGAGGTGGCCGATATCCATGCCGCCAAGGCCGATATGGAAGCCAAGGGCGCCAAGGTGCTGGGCGAGCCCCGGATCGGCGCGCACGGCACGCCGGTGATCTTCGTCCATCCCCGCGACATGGGCGGCGTGCTGGTCGAGCTGATGGAAACACCGAAGGGAGACGGGCATTGAGCGCTTACGAGATGATCCGCCTGGACGTGGCCGACGCGGTCGCGACGATCACGCTGGCGCGGCCCGAACGGCTCAACGCCGCGCCGCCCGCGATGTTCGACGAGATCGCCGCCGCGCTGAAGTCGCTGCCAGAGGCCGGCGCGCGCGCGGTGCTGATCACCGGCGAGGGCCGGGCCTTCTGTTCGGGCGCCGACCTCGCCGCGAAGGCGGGGGCGTCGGTCGCGGACGGCGAGGGCGCTTATCAGGCGCTGACGCGCAGCTACAATCCGGCGATGCTGCTGCTTTCCCAATTGCCGATTCCGATCGTCACCGCCGTCAACGGCGCGGCGGCGGGCATCGGCTGTTCGCTGGCGCTGGCGGGCGATTTCGTGTTCGCCGGCCAGTCCGCCTATTTCCTCCAGGCCTTCGTCAATATCGGGCTGGTGCCGGACGGCGGCGCGAGCTGGACGCTGCCGCGCCTGATCGGCAAGGCGCGCGCCACCGAGATGATGCTGCTGGGCGAACGTATCTCCGCCGAGAAGGCAGCCGACTGGGGGCTGATCCACAAGGCGGTGAGCGATGAAACGCTGATTGCCGAGGCGACGGCGCTCGCGCGCCGGCTGGCGCAGGGGCCGACCCTGGCGCTGGGGTTGGCGCGCCGCGCGATCGCCGCCGGGCAGGAACTCGATTATGCGGCGGCGCTGGCCGGGGAAGCCGCCAACCAGCGCGAGGCTGGCGGCAGCGCCGACGCGGCCGAGGGCATCCGCGCCTTCCTGGAAAAGCGCGCGCCGTCCTTCACGGGGAAATGAGATGACCGATACGTCCAGCATCGCCGACTGGCAGGCCCTGGCCGCAAAGGAGGTCAAGGGCAAGGACCTCGACTGGCATACGCCCGAGGGCATCGTGGTGAAGCCGCTCTACACGGCCGACGACGTCGCGGACCTCGATCCCGGCCTGCCCGGCTTCGCGCCCTTCACGCGTGGCGTGCGCGCCAGCATGTATGCCGGCCGGCCCTGGACGATCCGGCAATATGCGGGCTTTTCGACCGCCGAGGAATCCAACGCCTTCTATCGCCGCAACCTGGCGGCGGGGCAGAAGGGGCTTTCGGTCGCCTTCGATCTCGCCACCCATCGCGGCTATGACAGCGATCATCCGCGCGTGACCGGCGATGTCGGCAAGGCGGGCGTGGCGATCGACACGATCGACGACATGAAGATCCTGTTCGACGGCATCCCGCTCGACAAGATGTCGGTCAGCATGACGATGAACGGCGCGGTCATCCCGATCCTCGCCTTCTTCATCGTCGCGGGCGAGGAGCAGGGCGTCGCCCAGGCCGATCTGGACGGGACCATCCAGAACGACATCCTCAAGGAGTTCATGGTCCGCAACACCTATATCTACCCGCCCGAGCCGAGCATGCGGATCATCTCGGACATCTTCGGCTACACGTCGCGCAACATGCCGAAGTTCAACAGCATCTCGATTTCCGGCTATCACATGCAGGAAGCGGGGGCGACACAGCTTCAGGAACTGGCCTTCACCATCGCCGACGGCGCGGAATATGTCCGTTATGGCGTCGCATCGGGCCTGGACATCGACAAGTTCGCCGGGCGGCTGAGCTTCTTCTTCGCGATCGGCATGAACTTCTTCATGGAGATCGCCAAGCTGCGTGCCGCGCGCGTGCTGTGGCACCGGGTGATGACCAATCTCGGCGCGAAGGACGAGCGCAGCAAGATGCTGCGCACGCACTGCCAGACCTCGGGCGTCTCGCTGACCGAGCAGGATCCGTACAACAATGTGATGCGCACCACGATCGAGGCGATGGCGGCGATGCTGGGCGGCACCCAGTCGCTCCACACCAACGCGCTCGACGAGGCGATCGCGCTGCCCACCGATTTTTCCGCCCGGATCGCGCGCAACACGCAGATCGTGATCCAGGAGGAGACGGGGATGACCAAGGTCGTCGATCCCCTGGGCGGATCCTATTATATCGAGGCGCTGACCCAGGAACTGGTCGACAAGGCGTGGGAGATCATCGAGCGGATCGAGCGCGAGGGCGGCATGGCAAAGGCGGTGGCCGCCGGCTGGCCCAAGGCGATGATCGAGGAAGCCGCCGCCGCGCGCCAGGCGCGCGTCGATCGCGGCGAGGACGTGATCGTCGGCGTCAACAAATACCGGCTGGCGAACGAGGATCTGCTCGAAACGCTGGAGGTGGATAACGAGAAGGTCCGCCAGGGCCAGATCGCGCGCATCGCGAAGGTGAAGGCCGAACGCGACGCCGCTGCGTGCGAGGCCGCGCTGCAGGCGCTGCGCGACGGCGCGGCCCAGCCCGCGAGCATCGACAACAACCTGCTGGCGCTCGCGGTGGACGCGGCGCGCGCGCGGGCGACGCTGGGCGAGATTTCCGCCGCGATGGAGGAAAGCTTCAACCGCTACGGCACGCAGCCGACGCCGGTGAAGGGCGTCTATGCGGCGCCCTATGAAGGCGACAGCCGCTGGCAGCAGGTGCTCGACGGCGTCAAGGCGGTGGAACGGCGCATGGGGCGCAAGCCGAAACTGCTCGTCGCCAAGATGGGGCAGGACGGCCATGATCGCGGCGCCAACGTCATCGCCTCCGCCTTTGGCGACATGGGCTTCGACGTCGTCTCCGGTCCGCTGTTCCAGACGCCCGAGGAAACCGTGGTGCTGGCGCTCGAAACCGGCGTCGATGTCGTCGGCGCGTCGAGCCTCGCCGCCGGACACAAGACGCTGATCCCCGAACTGATCGGCAAGCTGCGCGAACGCGGCCGCACCGATATCAAGGTGATCGCAGGCGGCGTCATCCCGCCGCAGGACTATGATTATCTGCGCGACGCGGGCGTGCAGGGCATTTATGGGCCGGGCTCCAATGTCGTGGAATGCGCCGCCGACGTGCTGCGCCTCCTCGGCCACAACATGCCCCCGCTGGAGGAAGCCGCATGACGAACGCGACCACCGATCATCTCCCCTCCCGCTTGCGGGAGGGGGCGGGGGTGGGCCTGTCCGGTACCACGCGCGTATCCCGATCCCACCCCCAGCCCCTCCCGCAAGCGGGAGGGGAGCTCCGTACCGACTGGACCCGCGACGAGATCGCCGCGCTGTTCGACCTGCCGTTCAACGACCTGCTGTTCGACGCGCAGACGATCCATCGCGCCAATCACCCGCGCAACGAAGTGCAATTGTCGACATTGCTGTCGATCAAGACCGGCGGCTGCGCCGAGGATTGCGGCTATTGCAGCCAGTCCGCCGCCAACAATACCGGGTTGAAGGCCAGCAAGCTGATGGACGTGCGGGCGGTGCTCCAGTCCGCTGCGCAGGCCAAGGACAACGGCTCCGGCCGCTTCTGCATGGGCGCCGCCTGGCGCAGCCCGAAGGACAAGGACATGCCCGCCATCATCGAGATGGTGAAGGGCGTGCGCCAGATGGGCATGGAAACCTGCATGACGCTGGGGATGCTCAGCAAGAAGCAGGCGGCCCAGCTCGCCGAGGCCGGGCTGGATTACTACAATCACAATATCGACACGAGCCCCGAGAACTACGCCAACGTCATCTCGACGCGGACCTTCGAGGATCGCATCGACACGCTGGAGACGGTCCGCGCGGCGGGCATCAACGTGTGCAGCGGCGGGATCGTCGGCATGGGCGAGACGCGGAGCGACCGGATCGGCTTCCTCCACGCGCTCGCCACCATGCCGCATCCCGAAAGCGTGCCGATCAACGCGCTGGTGCCGGTGAAGGGCACGCCGCTGGGCGACATGCTGGCCGACACGCCGATGGCCAGGATCGACGAGATCGAGTTCGTCCGCACCGTTGCCGTCGCGCGCATCCTGATGCCGCACTCGATGGTGCGCCTGTCGGCCGGCCGCGAAAGCATGAGCGAGGCGTGCCAGGCGCTGTGCTTCATGGCGGGCGCCAACAGCATCTTCACCGGAGACCGGCTGCTGACCACGCCCAATGCCGGCGACAATGCCGACGCGGCGCTGTTCGCCAAGCTGGGCGTCGTGCCGATGGAGGCCGCGCCGAACGCGCATCTCGAGGCCGTCGCGGCCGAATGATCTTTCTCCGTTCGCTTCGAGCAGGTTCGAGCTTGTCGAGAACCGTCTGTCGAGAAGGCTTCTCGACGGTCGCGTCTCGACTTCGCCCGACGCTGCTCGAACCGAACGGCTTTTTTGGGGCTCGAAGCTGATGTTCAAGAAGATCCTGATCGCCAATCGCGGCGAGATCGCGTGCCGGGTGATCCGCACCGCCAAGAAGATGGGCATCGCGACGGTCGCGGTCTATTCGGATGCCGATGCGCGCAGCCCGCATGTGATGATGGCGGACGAGGCGGTGCGGCTTGGCCCGCCGCCGGCGGCGGAAAGCTATCTGCTGGCCGATGCGATCATCGCGGCGTGCAAGGCGACGGGCGCGGAAGCGGTGCATCCGGGCTATGGCATCCTCTCCGAACGGACGAGCTTCGCTCAGGCGCTGGCGGATGCCGGCATCGCGTTCATCGGCCCGCCCCCGGGCGCGATCGCCGCGATGGGCGACAAGATCGAATCGAAGAAGCTGGCGAAGGAAGCCGGCGTCAACGTCGTGCCCGGTTTCCTGGGCGAGATCGCGGATACCGACGAGGCGGTGAAGATCGCGGGCGATATCGGCTATCCGGTGATGATGAAGGCCTCGGCCGGCGGCGGCGGCAAGGGCATGCGCCTTGCCTATAGCGAGCAGGACGTCCGCGAGGGCTTCGAGGCGACGAAGCGCGAGGGCTTGGCGAGCTTCGGCGACGATCGTGTCTTCATCGAGAAGTTCATCGAGAGCCCGCGCCATATCGAGATCCAGGTGCTGGGCGACCAGCATGGCAACATCGTCTATCTGGGCGAGCGCGAATGTTCGGTGCAGCGCCGCCACCAGAAGGTGGTGGAGGAAGCGCCGTCGCCCTTCGTCACGCCCGAGATGCGCAAGGCGATGGGCGAGCAGGCGGTCGCGCTGGCGCGCGCCGTCGGCTATTTCAGCGCGGGCACGGTCGAGCTGATCGTTTCCGGCGCGGACACGACGGGCCAGGGCTTCTACTTCCTGGAGATGAACACCCGGCTGCAGGTGGAGCACCCCGTCACCGAATGCGTGACCGGGCTCGACCTGGTCGAACAGATGATCCGCGTGGCGGCGGGCGAACCGCTCGGCTTCACCCAGGACGAGGTGACGCTGACCGGCTGGGCGATCGAGAACCGCGTCTATGCCGAGGACCCCTATCGCGGCTTCCTGCCCTCCACCGGCCGGCTGGTGCGCTACAATCCGCCCGAGGACATGGACAATGTCCGCGTCGACGACGGCGTGGCGGAGGGCGGCGAGGTCTCGATCTTCTACGATCCGATGATCGCCAAGCTGATCACCTGGGGCGACACCCGCATCGAGGCGATCGACCGGCAGATCGCCGCGCTCGACCGGTTCGAGATCGACGGGCCGGGCCATAATATCGATTTCCTCTCCGCGCTGATGCAGCATCCGCGCTTCCGCGAGGGCGCGCTCACCACCGGCTTCATCGCCGAGGAATATCCCGAGGGCTTCACCGGCGCCCCGGCCGACGCGGCGTTGCTGCGTTCGCTCGCGCCGATCGGCGCTTTTGCCGCGATGGCGGGCGCTGACCGTGCGCGGCGCGTGAGCGGCCAGCTCGGCAAGCGGCTCGCGCCGCCCAGCGAGTGGCAGGTCCGCATCGGCGAGACGATCCACGACGTCGCGATCGATGGCGACGAGGTGAGCGTGGACGGCGCGCCGATCGAGCTGGAGCTGGAATATACGCCGGGCGACCGGCTGATCGAGGCGGTGATCGACGGCGAACCGCTCGACGTGCGCATCGCAACGGTGCGTTCGGGCATAAGGCTGACAGCGCGGGGAGCGAGCCATATGCTGCGCGTGCTGCCCGCCCATGTCGCGCGCCATGCCGTGCACATGATCGACAAGCTGCCGCCCGACCTGTCCAGGTTCCTGCTCTGCCCGATGCCCGGCCTGCTCGTCGCGTTGCATGTCGGCGAAGGCGACAAGGTGGAGGCCGGCCAGCCGCTCGCGGTGGTGGAGGCCATGAAGATGGAGAACATCCTGCGCGCGGAGAAGACCGGCACGGTCAAGAGCGTCAGCGCCAAGGCGGGTGACAGCCTGGCGGTGGACGCGGTCATCCTGGAGATGGAGTAAACTCCAGCGCATTCGCATATTATTCCACCGTCACCCCAGCGAAAGCTGGGGTCCATACGGTGCCTGTTCAGGACACCAACATCGTCTGGATTCCAGCTTTCGCTGGAATGACGAGGGTGGGGAGATCTTGCGGAAGCGTCAGCCCCGCGCCGCCGCATAGGCGGCCGCAGCGCCATACAAGCCGGGCTGGGGATGCGTCACCAGCCTGACCGGCATCGCCGCCATCAGCCCCTCGAACCGGCCCTTCGCGGTGAAGCGTTCGGCGAAGCCCGAGCGGACGAGCCGGTCGGCGATGCGCAGGCCGAGGCCGCCGGCGATCACGACGCCCGCCGCGCCCTGCGCCAGCGCGATATCCCCGGCGACGGCGCCCAGGCTCTGGCAGAAACGGTCGAGCGCGGCGGTCGCCAGGCTGTCGCCGCCCTCCAGCGCCAGCGTCCACAATGCCTTGTCGTCGATCGCCGCGACCGCGCGGCCCTCGATCGCGGCGAGCGCGGCGTATATCTCCGGCAATCCCGGTCCGGAGACGATGCGTTCGGCCGAAACCCGGCGATAGCGCGTGCGCAGCCGCGCCAGGATCGCGTCCTCGATGGCGTCGAGCGGGGCGAAATCGATATGGCCGCCCTCGGTCTCGCTCACGAAATAGCGGCCGTCGCGGCGCAGCACATGCGCGACGCCCAGGCCCGTGCCCGGCCCGACGATGCTGATCACGCCCGTAGCGGGCAACGGCGCGTCCGGCCCGCACAGATGCTGGAAATGCGCGTCGCCGAGCTGCGCGACCGCATGGCCGACCGCGCCGAAGTCATTGACCAGCACATGGCCGTCCAGCCCCAGCCGTTCGTCGATCAGCGCGGGGCGGATGATCCAGGGATTGTTGGTGAACTTGATGACCTCGCCCGAAACCGGGCTGGCGATCGCGATGCCCGCCGCGCGCGGCAGCGGGCGCCCGAGCGTGGCGGCGAAATGCTCCCACGCGGTCTCCAGGCTGGCATGGTCGGCGGTCCTGAGCGTCGCCGGCTCGCCGAGCGCCGTCACGCGGCCATCGGCGATCTCGGCGATGGCGAAGCGGGCATGGGTGCCGCCGATATCGGCGGCGACGATCTCGGTCACCATGGCTCCTAGCGCTTGCGGCTCGCGACCACGGTGATCTCGATCTTGGCGCCGAGCGCGAGGGCGTTGACGCCCACCGTGGTTCGCGTCGGCCGCGCATTGCCGAACGCCGCGATATAGGCCGCGTTCATCGACTGGAAGTCGCCCATGTCCGTCAGGAAGACCTGGGACTGGACGACATGGGCGAGATCGAGGCCCTGGGTCTTCAGCAGGTTGCGGATGTTCGACAGGATCAGCGTCGTCTGCTCGGCGGTCGATTTGGCCGGGTCGAGCTTGCCGGTGGCGGGATCGATCGCGATCTGGCCGGACAGGAAGACGAGGTCGCCCGCGGTCAGCAGCGGCGAATAGGGGCCGATCGGCTTCGGCGCGGCGGCGGCCTGCGCGAAGGCCGGTGCGGCGCAGGCGAGCGCGAGCGGCAGAAGCGAGGCGATGCTGGTTCGGATGGCACGGTGCATTGGGCGGACTCCTTGGGGAGGGGTGGGGGATCGAGCGTCAGCAGCAGCGCCCGCCGCCGCCGCGATAGCGGGCGTCCTGACGGTTTCGGAAGAACGCCGTCCGGTCCATCGGCGCGCGTTCGGGATGATGCTCCGCCATGTGACGCAGATAGGCGTCGTAGCTGGGCAGGCCGACCATCAGCCGCGCCGTTTCCGCCAGCTTGGCGAACAGGCCGCTCATTCGGCGGGCACCGCGATCGCCGGGATCTCCCGCGCGGTCGGCCGGGGATCGCGCCGCGCCGCCAGGCAGGTGCGGATCGTGAAGAACAGGATCGAGACCACCACGAACATGAAGAAGGCGCACAGCCCCGCATCGACGCGATCGTTGAACACGATCGCCTGCATCTGCGCCATCGACTTGGCGGGCGCCAGCACCTCTCCGCGCGCGATCGCGGCCGAGAAGATGTCGGCATGGGCGAGGAAGCCCACCTTCGGATCGCCCGAGAAGATCTTGAGCGTGCCCGCGGTGATCGTGCAGATCAGCAGCCAGGCGGTGGGGATCATCGTCACCCAGGCATAACGGTCCTGCTTCATGCGGAACAGCACCGCCGTCGCCAGCATCAGCGCGATCGCCGCCAGCATCTGGTTGGAGATGCCGAAGACCGGCCATAGCGTGTTGACCCCGCCCAACGGATCGGTGACGCCCTGATACAGGAAGAAGCCCCAGCCGCCGACGCACAGCACGGTGGCGATCAGCCCCGGCGCGATGGCGCTGGTGTCCTTGAACGAGGGCACGGCCATGCCGATCAGATCCTGCAGCATGAAGCGGCCCGCGCGCGTGCCCGCGTCGACGGCGGTGAGGATGAACAGCGCTTCGAACAGGATCGCGAAATGATACCAGAAGGCCTTCATCGCGGGGCCGCCCAGCACATGGCTGAAGATTTCCGCCATGGCGACGGCCAGCGTCGGCGCGCCGCCGGTGCGCGAGATGATCGTCGCTTCCCCCACATCCTTCGCCGCCTGGGTCAGCATGTCGGGCGCGATCGGGAAGCCCATGGCGGTGACGGCGGCGGCGGCGCTGGCGGCATCGGCGCCGAGCACGGCGGCCGGGCTGTTCATCGCGAAATAGATGCCGGGATCGAGGATCGATGCGCCGACCAGCGCCATGATCGCCACGAACGCCTCCATCAGCATCGCGCCATAGCCGATAAAGGGCGCGTGCGCCTCGCTCGCGATCAGCTTGGGCGTGGTGCCGCTGGAGATCAGCGAGTGGAAGCCGGAGACCGCGCCGCAGGCGATGGTGATGAACAGGAAGGGGAACAGGCTGCCCGACCAGACCGGGCCGCCGCCGCCCGCGAACTGCGTGATCGCGGGCATCTTCAGCGGCGGCGCCATGATGACGATGCCGATGGCGAGCGCGACGATCGCGCCGATCTTGAGGAAGGTGGAAAGATAGTCGCGCGGCGCCAGCAGCAGCCAGACCGGCAGGATCGAGGCGACGATGCCATAGCCGATCAGGATCCAGCAGAGCTGGACGGGGGTGAAGGTGAAGAACGGCCCCCAGACCGGCGACTGGGCGACGCTTTGCCCCACCACGATCGCCAGGATCAGCCCGACCAGCCCGAACAGGGAGACCTCCCCGATCCGGCCCGGCCGTATCCAGCGCGTATAGATGCCCATCGCCATGGCGAGCGGCACCGTCACCGCCACGGTGAACATGCCCCATGGGCTTTCGGCGAGCGCGCGCACGACGATCAGCGCGAGCACGGCGAGCAGGATCGTCATGATGACGAAGGCGCCGGCCAGCGCGATGGTGCCGGCGACCGGCCCCATCTCCATGCGGACAAGCTCGCCCAGCGACCGCCCGTCGCGGCGCATCGAGACGAACAGGATCATGAAATCCTGCACCGCGCCCGCCAGCACCACGCCCGCGATGATCCACAGCGTGCCGGGCAGATAGCCCATCTGCGCCGCGAGCACCGGCCCCACCAGCGGCCCCGCGCCTGCGATCGCTGCGAAATGATGGCCGAACAGCACGGTCCGGTCGGTCGGCACATAATCGAGCCCGTCGCCGCGCCGGATGGCCGGCGTGGGCCGCGCGGGATCGAGCCGCATCACCGTGCGCGCGATGAACAGCGCGTAATAGCGGTAACCGACCAGGAAAATGCACACCGCCGCCGTCACGATCCACAGCGCGTTGATCGTCTCGCCCCGGCTGGTCGCGACCACCGACAGCGAAAGGGCGCCGATGATCGCGAAGGCGATCCACAGGGCGTGCTTCTTCATCAACATCTCCTCCACGGGATTCGCCGGCTGGTTACGCGTCCCTGTTCGATCGATAGTCGGAAGATCCCGCCGATGTCAGCTTTTTTGAACGGATGCGCCGCGCGGGCAATCATTGATTACGCGCGGGCGGGTTTTCGGGCGTAAGACGCCCGCCTGAAAATGCGCCTTCGGCGCATTGCCGCACCGCCCTCCACAGGCATTCCATCGATGCTTCGCATCGCCGGAACCTTGGCCTGTTCCGCCCGCTCCCCCACAAGATACTGCCGTTGGAAGGTCGGGTGGGGGAGCGGGCCGGTGCGGCTCCGGAAATCTGCTCTTCCGCACATTTCCGAAAAAGGCTCTAAGACGCCGACTCCCATTTGGTTCGAGGTGCCTCATGTCCATTTCGCTTCACGACGCCAGCATCGCCGTCTTCATCCGCGGCTTCGCGAATCTGTCGGCGATCCTGGAGAAGGGGCGCGCTTATGCCGACGAGAATGGCATCGACCATGCCGAACTGCTGGAAGCGCGGCTCTATCCCGACATGGCGCCGCTGACCGGGCAGATCCAGCGCGCGAGCGACACCGCGCGCTTCACCGCCGTGCGCGTCGGCCAGGTGGAGCCGGTCGCCATGCCTGATACGGAGGTGAGCTTCGACGACCTTCAGGCGCGGATCGCGGCGACCGTCGATTTCCTGAAGGCGGTGCCGGCGGACGCGATGGACGGACGCGAGGATGCGCATGTCGAACTGAAGACGCCGACCGCATCGATCGACTTTACCGGAACCAGCTATGTGCTCGGCTTCGCGGTGCCCAATTTCTATTTCCATGTGACGACCGCCTATGCGCTGCTGCGCATGAAGGGCGTGCCGGTGGGCAAGCTGGATTTTCTCGGGCGGCGGTGAGGGATCCGGTGTTCCGGAAGGATAAGGCGCTCGATCAAATTCCGTTTGGACTGAGCCTGTCGAAGTCCTGTCCTTTCTTCGGCACCGTGTTCAGGAAGGGCAGGGCTTCGACAAGCTCAGCCCGAACGGTGGCGGGGGCATGCCTTGTGTGGTGACAGCCCTCACCCGAACGGCCGGTCGATCGATTGAATCGGGCCGGAGAAATAGCGCGGGCCGGCGGGCGTCATGTGGAAGCAATCCTCCAGCCTGATGCCGAAGGCGCCGGGGATGTAGATGCCCGGTTCGTTGGAAAAGCACATGCCCGCCGCCAGCCTGGTCGTCTCGCCATGGACGAGGTTGACGGGCTCGTGCCCGTCCATGCCGATGCCGTGGCCGGTGCGGTGCGAGGTGCCGGGCAGTTTATAGCCGGGGCCATAGCCGAGCGTCGCATAATAGGCGCGGACGGCGTCGTCGACCGATCCCGCCTCCGCGCCGATCCGCGCGGCGGCGAAGGCGACGGCCTGGCCCTGCCGCATCTGTTCGAACACCGCGCGCTGCCGCCGGGTCGCTGCGCCGAACACCATGGTGCGCGAGATATCGGCCTGATAGCCGTGCACCGAGACGCCGGCATCGAACAGGATCACCGTGCCGTCGGCCACGCGCTGCGGCTTGTCGCTGCCATGGGGATAGGCGCTGGATTCGCCGATCAGCACCAGCCCGCCATCGGTCTGCCCGCCGAGCGCGCGGCTGGCCGCGATCACCATCGCGTCGATATCGCCCTGGCTCATGCCCGCGACGATGCGGGGATGGACGTGGCGGAAGGCGGCGACCTGCACGTCGTTGGCGATCTGCATCAGCGCGATCTCGGCGGCGGACTTGATCATCCGGCAGCCGCGCACCACCGCCGATCCGTCGACGATGTGCGCGTCCGGCGCGGCATTGCGCAGCCCGTCGACCGCGAAGAAGCGCACCGTCTCCTCGATCCCGATCGATCCGGCGCTCAGCCGGTGTTCCTTCAGCCAGCCCGCGATCAGTGCGAAGGGGCTTTCATCCTCCTGCCAGACGCGGACATCGCCGGGCACGGCCAGGCTTTCGCGGATCGACGGTTCCTCGAACGCGGGCGTCACCACCAGCACATCCCCCTCCACCGGGATCACGGCGGCGGTCAGCCTTTCGCTGCGCCACCAGCGGATGCCGGTGAAATAGTCGAGCGACGATCCCGCCTCCACCAGCAGGGCGGAAAGCCCCCGCGCCTTCATCAGCGCCTGCGCTTTCGCGATCCGCGCCTGCCGTTCGGCCAGCCCAATCGGTTTCGCGCCGCCCGTCATCGGCGCGAGCGTGGCGGTTTCGGCGGTGGCCCAGGCAGGCAGCACGGGCAGCGCGGCGGCGATGCCCGCCATGGCCAGGAAGTGTCGGCGGTTGCTGTGCATTGGATCCCCCGGTTGCGCGCATAGCTTGCGGCTATGGGCTGCCCATGTCTTTGTTCTGGCGCTCTGCCCTGCGGACGGGACTAATCCGCGCGCGCCGCCGGGGAAAGCCATGATGGCGGATGGCGCGCGCGGATCACGAAAAAGAGGGAGCGGGCATGGCAAGATTTGTCACGGCATTGGTGATGGCGGCGCTCGCGTCGTCGGCGCAGGCGGCGCCGGCACCCTCCGCGCAGGCGGACAGGATCCGCGCGCTGATCGGCAATAGCAAGGGGCTGGACGCGCCGGGCTGCGCGATCGCGGTGCTGCGCGACAGCAAGATCCAGACCTTCGTCGCGGCGGGCGCGGCCGATATCGCGATCAGGCGTCCGCTCGACGCGGATACGCAGGTCTACACCGCATCGGTCGCCAAGCAGTTCACCGTGCTCGCGATCGCGCAGCTCGTGGTGGCGGGCAAGGTGGGGCTGGACGACGATATCCGCAAATATCTGCCCGAAATGCCCGTCTATCGCGTGCCGGTGACGGTGGCGATGCTGATCCATCACACATCGGGCGTGCGCGACATGCTCGAACTGGGCACCTATGCCGGCTATGCGATCGCGACCGATGTGAGCCGCGCGGACTCGCTGAAACTGGTGATGTCGCAGCCCGACACCGCCTTCACCCCCGGCACGCAATATCGCTATTCCAACGGTGGCTATCTGCTGCTGTCCGAAATCGTCGAGCGCGTCTCCGGCACGCCCTTCGCCGACTATATGAAGACGAACATCTTCGCGCCGATGGGCATGAAGCGCACCTTCGTGCTGACCGGCGCGCGGTCCGCCGACGCCAATGCCGCGCATGGCTATGTGCCGGAAGGGGAAGGGTTTCGCCTGGCCGACACCCATCCGCTTTACGGCGGCGCGGGCGGGGCGGTGTTCACGATCAACGACCTTGCCCGCTACGATCACGACTTCAATTTCGGCCACAAGGTCTGGACCCCCGCGATCCGCAAGATCATGCTGGAACCGGGCAGGCTCACCGACGGGCGGCCCGCCAACCAGCCCGACGCCATCTATGCCGGCGGGGTGATGCTGAACGGCGGCTGGGTGCAGCATGGCGGATCGGGCGAAGGCTTCAAGAACGCGGTCGCCTGGCTGCCCGACCGCAAGGTCGCGATCCATGCGCTGTGCAACAACGGTGCGGCGCGGCCGGACAAGATGGTGGAGGATATCGTCGATCTGCTCGGCGGGCTGCCCACCATCCGCGAGGCCGAACCGACGCTGGCGGGGCGCTATGCCAGCCCGGACCTGCCGGTCTTCTACACGCTGGCCCCCGAGGGCAAGGACAAGCTGACCGTGACGATCGAGCCGAAGCCCGGCGGGCCGGGCGCGCGGCGCACGATCGCGCTGACCAAGGCGGCGGACGGATCCTTCACCGGCAAGATGTTCAAGATCGTGCCCGACAATGACAGCCGCGGCTTCGCGCTGGGCGATGATCGCCGCCGCGCGGGCCTGTTCCGCTTCCGGCGGGTCGATTGAACGAAATCCAAGAAGAAAGTGGTGACATCCTGATGCGTACCCGTTGGCTTTTGACCGCGCTGCTGATCGCGGCCGCCCCCGCCGCGACCGCCGCCGCCGATCGCGGGGCGGCCAGGGTCGAGGTGTTCGAGGCATCGATCCCCGATCTGCAATCGGCGATGACGGAACGGCGCGTCACGTCGCGCCAGCTCGTCCAGGCCTATCTGGACCGCATCGCCGCCTATGATCATCGCGGACCGGCGCTCAATTCGATCGTGACGCTGAACCCGAACGCGCTGGAGGAAGCGGCGGCGCTCGACCGCGAGCGCGCCGAAAAGGGGCCGCGCGGTCCGCTGCACGGCATTCCGGTGCTGGTGAAGGACAATTACGCGACCGCCGGCATGCCGACATCGGCGGGCACGCTCGCGCTCGCCACCTACCGGGTGAAGGACGACGCCTTTCAGGTGAAGCGGCTGCGCGATGCGGGCGCGATCATCCTGGGCAAGACGACGATGCACGAACTGGCGATGAGCGTGATGACGGTGGCGTCGCTCACCGGCGAAACGCGCAATCCCTATGATCCGCGCCGATCGCCGGGCGGATCGAGCGGCGGCACCGGGGCGAGCATCGGCGCCAGCTTCGCGGCGGCCGGCATGGGCAGCGACACCTGCGGATCGATCCGCGTGCCCGCCGCCTATCAGAATCTGTTCGGCATGCGCGGCACCGCCGGGCTCTCCAGCCGCGCGGGCGTGATCCCGCTCTCCTCCACGCAGGACGAGGCCGGGCCGATGACGCGCAGCGTGACCGACCTTGCGATCATGATGGACGCGACGGTGGGCGCCGATCCCGCCGATCCGGTGACCGCGATCATGAACGGGCGGCCCGCGCCCGGCTATGTCGCGGGGCTGCGGCCCGGTGCGCTGAAGGGCGCGCGCATCGGCGTGCTGCGCGCGCTGCTGACGCCCGAGCTGTTCGACGGTGCGATGCGCGACAAGACCAACGAGGCGCTGGAGACGATGAAGGCGCAGGGCGCGGAACTGGTCGACGTGGCGCTGCCCGATCTCGATCCCGTGCTGAAGGCGGCGAGCGTGATCGCGCATGAATTCCGCTTCGATTTCGCCGATTATCTGGCGAAGCATCCCGGCGCGCCGGTGAAGTCGATCGCGGACATGGCGGGCAAGGGGCTTACCCACGAGGCGATCGACGCCCGACTGAAGATCCGCGCCACCACCGACAAGCGCGACGACAAGGCCTATGCCGAGGCACTGGCCAAGCGCGACGTGGCGCGCAAGATGATCCTTGACGCGATGGAAAAGGCGAAGGTTGACGTGCTCGTCTATCCCAGCGCGATGCAGCCGCCGCTCTTCTGGGGGGCGGAGGCGTTCGGCATCGGCACCTGCGCGATGAGTTCGGAAACCGGCCTGCCGGCCATGTCGATCCCGCTGGGGCTGAGCGCCAACGCGTTGCCGGTGGGGCTCGACCTGCTCGGCCGCCCCTTCGACGAACAAAGGCTGCTCAATCTCGCCTATGGCTGGGAACAGGCCGTGCATCCGCGCACGCCGCCGTTCAGCACCCCGGCGCTGGCGAACGGCAAGGCGCCCGGCGCGTCGCGCTTCACGGTGAAGACGGTGTCGGAGAAGGCGGCGGCCACGCCGGCCGCGAACATCGCCTTCACCTATGATCCGCTGACCGCCGACCTGCGCTTCGACGCGCGGATCGTGAAGCTCGGCCGCGACGAACCCGTGGCGCTGACCCTGCAACGCAGCGACGAGGGCAAGCCGGGCGCGGTGATCGCGCTGCTGCTGCGCGCGGGCCAGAGCGCGGGGGCGTCCGAAATCCGCCTCGACACCCGCGCCCGCGCGGACCTCGCCGCCGGGCGGCTGTTCGTCCATCTCTATACGCGCGATCACCCGCTGGGCGTGGGCCGGGCGGCGCTGCCGGCGCGGTAAGTTTCGCCTCTCCACCGCCCCTCACCACCGTTCGGGCTGAGCCTGAACGGGGCCGGCGTGCCGTCCCCTGCATCCGTTCGGGCTGAGCCTGTCGGGACGAAGTCGGCCCTAGGCCAACCCCTGTCCTTCCTTGACACCAAGGTTGAAGGACAAGGGCTTCGACAGGCTCAGCCCGAACGGTGAAAAAGATCGCGGGCTATCCTGAAGTCTCCCCCTCTCTTGGGAAGGGCAAGGAAGGTCAGTTCCCGCTGCGCTCGAACGCCATGTTGTACGCCCGGCCGTCGCTGACCTTCAGGCCGGTGACCTTGCCCGCGCCGTCGCGGACGAAGCTGATCAGGCCCATCTCGCTGACGAACACGTCCTTGTAGGACGGCGTCAGCTTGAGCGGCGGCCAGCCCGGGCGGTTGATCGCGATGCCGCTGCCGTCGCCGGAGACGATCAGCTCCACCGGATTGTCGATGCTGGCGAAGCGGCCGGTGAAATCGGCGGCGCCCGGCGATGCGACCGGTTCGACCTTGCGGAAGGCGACCATGATGCCCTCGCGCGTCAGGCGGGAAAGGCTGCCGTCCTTGCCGAAGATCAGATCGCCGCCCGGCGCGTCCCACCGGCCCGGCGAGACGGGCTTGAGCGCGCGGCCGTCGGCGGTGATGCCGTCCGCCGTCGCGGCGATGCGCAGGGGAAAGCCCGTCCGGACCTCCGCATAGAGGCCGGACGGGAAGGGGCCCTTGGCGACATAGGGCCTGGCCGGTGCCGCCGGGGGCAGGAAGATGTCCGCGACGCGGTGGCCGATCTCGGTGCTGTTCACCTCGCCGGCGTTGCACAGCAGCGCGATCGACAGTTTCTGCGCGGGATAGCGCGCCGCCCAGGCGCGATAGCCGCCGGTCGCGCCCGAATGCGCGATTTCCTGAAGCCCGTTATGCTCGAGCTGGACGATGCCGGCGGCATAGGCGATCGGCTTGCCGTCGTTGAGCACGGCGCGCGTCGCCAGCTTCTCCGAAATGCCCAGCGTGTTGCGGTCGAGCGCCTCGTTCCAGATCAGCAGGTCGCCGACGGTGGTGAGCAGACCGCCATTGCCATAGGCGTCCTCGATCACGTTATCGATATAATAGCCGTCGGCGTTCCGGTCATAGGCCTTGGCGCGGCCGGGGACGAGCCGGGCGTGATCGTCGCGCCATTGCGTGTGCGTCATGCCCAGCGGCTCGAACATGCGCTTGCGCCCGAATTCGGCGAGCGTCTGCCCGCTGACGCGCTGGACGATGATCGCCATCAGGTTGAAGTTGGTGTTGCTGTAGAGATAATGGTCGCCCGGCTCGAAATTCAGCCCTTTTTGCCGGCGCGCGATCTCCAGCACATGATCGTTGGTGGCGGTGCGGCTGTTGCGCGGCCAGCCCTCCAGCGCCGCGACCGAGCCCCAGTCGCGCAGCCCGCTGATATGGCTGACCATGTGGCGAAGCTGGATGGTCTTGCCGTAATCGGGCAGTTCCGGGATGTATTTGCGGACATCGTCGTTCAGGCTTAGCTTGCCGTCGCGTTCCAGCATCAGCAGCGCGGCGGCGGCGAACTGCTTCGATGTCGATCCCGCCTCATAGATGCTGGCGGGGGTGGCGCGCACGTCCAGCTCCAGATCGGCCAGGCCATAGGCGCGCTGCAGGATGGGCTTGCCGTTCTTCGCCACGCCGATCGCGCAGCCCGGCGATGCGCCGCCTGACCAGGGCGCGAAGATCGCATCGACACGCGCTGCGCTGTCGTCGGGCGCGGCGATCGCGGGGGCGGAAAGGGCCGCGCCGGCGAGAAGCGCCGCGATCAGGGGGGATTTCAAGGCTGGCATGCGGGGCTCCCGTTCGTGATGATGGCCGCCGTCATTCGACGGGCGCGGCGCGATAGATGTCGAGGTCGATCTCGTTCTCCCAGCGCGCGACGGTGGTCGCCGCCGCCAGGTCGCTGGAGACGTTGGGGATGGTGCGGATCATGTCGAGCGGGCGATCGATCGGCAGGATGAAGCCGACGAGCAGCGCGGTCTGTTCCGGGCTGATGCCCACGCCCGACAGCACCGCGACCAGCAGGAACAGCGCGGCGGAGGGGATGGGGGCGACGCCCATGGTGACGCTGACGATCGAGAAGAACAGCAGCGCATAGTCCGAGGGCGACAGGGTGATGCCGAAGCTCTGCACCGCGAACATGCAGAGCAGGCCCATGTACATCGCCGATCCGTCCATGCACATCGTCGCGCCCAGCGGCAGCACGGTGGAGGTGACGGGCGGCTTGATCCCCAGATTATGCTCGGCGACCGACATGGCGACGGGCAGGGTGGCGGAGCTGGAGGCGGTGGAGAAGCCGACGAGCAGCGCATCCGACGACCCCTTGAAGAAGGGCAGGACGGGCAGCCATGCGCCCAGCCGGACGAGCCCGCCATGGACGAGCAATGTCTGCACCGCCGATCCCAGGATGACGCACAGCGCCAGCCAGAAGATGCTGGTGAACGCGCCGAAGCCGCTGGCGCCGACCAGCGAGGCCATCAGCGCGAACACGCCGAAGGGCGCGGCCTCCATGATGATGCCGACCAGCTTGAGCATCACCGCCGTCGCGCCGTGGAAGACGTCGGC
The DNA here is from genome assembly GCF_057809675.1 of Sphingomonas sp. FG14. Taxonomy (NCBI): domain Bacteria; kingdom Pseudomonadati; phylum Pseudomonadota; class Alphaproteobacteria; order Sphingomonadales; family Sphingomonadaceae; genus Sphingomonas; species Sphingomonas sp. FG14. The sequence continues at coordinate 127,305 of NZ_JBMDKK010000011.1, forward strand.
GACGATCTTGCCGCTGGGGCCGGCGACGAGGATGCCGATCGCGAACAGGATCGCGAAGAAGATGATCGACATCATCTCGCCATCGGCGATCGCGCGGATGGGATTGAGCGGGATGATCGACATCATCTGCTCGGCGAAGGGCCTGGCCTGCTGCATCGTCGCGCTGGTCGCGCCCGACAGCGACACCCCGGCGCCCGGCTGGATCAGCGTGCCGATCGAAAGCCCGATCACCGCGCCGGTCATCGTCAGCAGCAGGAACAGGCCCAGCGTCTTGACGCCGATCGAGCCCAGCTTGCGCGGATCGCCCAGCGCCGAGATGCCCGATACGATGATGACGAAGACGAGCGGCGCCACGAGCATGCGGATCAGGCGGACGAACAGGTCGCCGATCCACTTCACCTGCGCCGCGCCCTCGCCCCACAGCCAGCCGACCAGCACGCCGACGATCAGCGCGCCCAGGATGCGCTTCCACAAAGGAATATCGAACCAGTAGCGCCGGATCGCGCTCGCCCGGCCTGTCATGGGCAGGTGCCGGCGGGCGGCGTCTTGCGCAGCGCGCGGCCGGCGGCGGCGCCGGTCGGCTTGCCGCCGTCGATCGCGAGCACGCCGTTGACGAGCAGGGTGCGCACGCCTTCGCTCAGGCGATCGGCGTTCACATAGTCAGCCCTGGGGCGATAGGCGGCGGGATCGAAGACGACGATATCGGCGAAATTGCCCGCGCGCAGATGGCCGCGCCGGTCGAGCCTGAAGGTATCGGCGACGCGGCCGCTGCTGGAATTGATGAAGTCCGCCAGCGTGATCGCCTTTTCCGCCAGCACGTAGCGCGCGTATTTCTCGGGATAAGTGGCGTACATGCGCGGATGGCCCTGCGAACCGTCCGATCCGGTCATCACCCAGGGCTGCTTCATCAGCCGGGTGATGTCGTCATTGTGCATGCCGAACGAGATGGCGGAATTGGCGCCGTCGGGATCGAGGATGACGCGCAGCGCCGCCTCGATCGGATCGACATTCCATTCGCCCGCGATCTCGGCGAGGCGCTTGCCCGTCCAGGGCTTGTTCTTGCTCGGCAGCAACATGGTGGAGGGGCCGCCGCGCAATTTCAGGCTGGCCGCCATGTCCTGCCTGATCTTCGCCGCGAGCGCGGGATCGTCGAGCCGCTTGCGGAACGCGTCCATGCCGCCGGCGACCGACCAGCGCGGCACCAGCAGCGCGGCCAGGCTGGTCTGCGAGGCGGCCCAGGGATATTGATCGGCGGTGACGTTGATGCCTTCGGCGCGCGCCGCCTCGACGGCGGCGATCATGTCGACCGACTTGCCGTGCACGCCGGGGCCGGCCGCCTTGAAATGCGAGAAATGGACGGGGATGCCGGTTTCGCGGCCGATCCGGATCACTTCCTGGACCGAATTGAGCAGGCCGATGCTGTCCGATGATTCGTCGCGCTGGTGGGTGTCGTAGAAACCGCCGCGCACCGCCGCCTCGCGGGTGACGGCGATCACCTCCTCGGTCCTGGCGAAGCTTTGCGGGGCGTAGAACAGGCCGGTCGACAGGCCCAGCGCGCCTTCGCACATGCCCTTCGCCACCATCGCCTTCATCCGCGCCAGTTCCGCGTCGTCGGGCGCGCGCGCATCGGATTTCAGCACCGCCTGCCGCACCGCGCCGAAGCCGACATAGGCGGCGACGTTCAGCCCGTGGCCGGCGCTCTCGACATGCGACAGCAGCCCGCCGACATCGACGGTGCCGCCGGGCTGGCCGTTGCCGTCCGATCCGGTGAAGATCGTCGTCACGCCCTGCATCATCCAGGGCAGGTTCAGCCGCAGCTCGGGCGTGTCGCCCATCAGGAAACGGTCCGAATGGGTATGGGTGTCGATGAAGCCGGGCGCCACGATCATGCCCGTGGCGTCGATCACGCGGGCATCGCGGACGCGCGCCTTGCCGGCGGGGCCGACGCTGACGATGCGGTCTCCCCGGATCACGACATCGCCGGTCACCGGCGTCGCCGAGGATCCGTCATAGATGGTGCCGCCCCGGATCACGATTGTTTCGCCGCGTTCCGGCGCCGCGATCGCCGGCCATGCGGCGGCGAGCAGCAGCATCGCCGGCAGACCGGCCCGCAACCCTTTCCCTGGCTTCGATCGCGTCACGCCGCAATTCCCCCTGATATCATTCTTATCCGCCGAGCATCGCCGATCGGCGCGCGCGGACAAGCGAAGATCATTCCACGCACCATAGACGAAGGCTATCGGTTGATGTCCAGCATGCTCCGGTTGCCCGGCGGCCCGACGAAATGCATAAGGAAACCACGATGGCCCTGATGAATCTCCGTCATATCGAGGTGTTTCACGCCGTTTATCAGGCCGGCTCGGTCAGCGGCGCCGCGCGCGTGCTGCAAGTCTCGCAGCCGTCGGTCAGCAAGGTGCTGCGCCATGCCGAGAGCCGCGTGGGCTTTCCGCTGTTCCGGCTGGTCAAGGGGCGGCTGATCCCGACCGACGAGGCGCATATCCTGTTCAACGACGCGCGCGACGTGCACATGCGCATCGAATCGCTGCACGAGACCGCGAAGAACCTGCGGCGCGGCGCGGAGGGGCATTTGCGGCTGGCGGTGCTCCATTCGCTGGGGCTGGATATCGCGCCCGCCGCCGTCGCCAGCTTCCGCCGCGATCACCCCGACGTCTCGTTCGACATCAAGACGCTGCATAACGAGGATATCGCGCGCGCGCTCTACGAACGGAACTGCGATATCGCCGTCGCGTACGACGCGCCGCGCAATCCGCGCCTGGCGGAGGTGAAGCTGGGATCGGGCGAGCTGGTCGTGCTCTATCATCGCGCCGACCTGCCCGATGCGCCCGAGCGCATCTCGCTCGACATGATGGGCGATCTCAACCTGATCCGGCTGGTCAATGCCGGATCGGTCGGCACGCTGTTCAACCGCTTCGTCACCGACGACGCGTTCGGCCCGTCGAGCATCCTGGTGCAGACCTATTTCGTCGCCGCCGCGCTGGTGCAGCGGCGCGCGGGCTATGCCGTTGTCGACGAATATACAGCGCTGGCGCGGCTGACGCCCGAGCTCGATTATCGCCCGCTGGCCGACCGGGTGGCGTTCGACGTGTTCGGCATCCATCTGGCGGATCGGCCACTGTCGCAGCTTGCCAGCAAATTCCTGGAGACCGTTCGCGGCGCGCTGGAAGCGGCGCGCATCCCCCGCCGCGCGATCATAACCCCCGAGGGGCACCCCCGATCATAACCCCCCGAGGGGGCACCCCCGATCATAACCGACGTCTATACTTGCTGTCCGCCTTTGGGGATTGGCGTCGACTGGATTGTGAACGAGATCATGGCCACATCCAAAACAGAAAACATTGTTCGCGAGGTTCCAGTGATTCCACATCCATATCTTCTGTATCTCGGCAGCGCGACCGACGAGCTTTCGGTCAAGACCGCGCGGGGCGTCGCCGCCTGGCGGCCCGAACTCTGCCTGGGCGAAGCGCGCGACGCGGGCGGCACCGTCAGCATCGGCCTGCCCCAGATGACCGTCGAGGAAGCGGTGGCCAAGGGCGCCAAGACCGTGATCATCGGCTTCGCCAATTCGGGCGGCTTCATGTCGGCCGAAACGATCGCCTTCGCGGTCTCCGCGCTGCGCGCCGGGCTGAACGTCGCATCGGGCCTGCACCAGCGCCTGACCGCGAGCCCGGAGATCCGCGAGGCCGCCGAAGCCGCCAATCTGAGCCTGTTCGACGTGCGCGAGCCACCCGCCAACATCCCCGTTGGCAACGGCAAGCCGCGCGCGGGCAAGCGCCTGCTGGCGGTGGGCACCGATTGCTCGGTCGGCAAGATGTACACCACGCTGGCGCTGGAGCGCGAGATGAAGGCGCGCGGGATCGCCGCCGATTTCCGCGCGACCGGCCAGACCGGCATCTTCATCGCCGGCGCGGGCGTGCCGATCGACGCGGTGGTCGCCGACTTCATCTCGGGCGGCGCCGAATGGATCTCCCCCGCGCGCGAGGATGGCGGCTGGGATCTGATCGAGGGCCAGGGATCGCTGTTCCACCCCTCCTATGCCGGCGTCTCGCTGGGCCTGCTCCACGGATCGCAGGCCGACGCGCTGGTGCTGTGCCACCAGGCGGGCCGCACGCGCATCCGTTTCCTGGAAGGGCACCCGATCCCCGATCTGCGCACCTGCCTGGATCGCAACCTGGAAGCCGCGCGGCTGACCAATCCGGACGTGGTCGCGGTGGGCGTGTCGCTCAACACCTGGGGCATGGACGCCGAAGCCGCCAAGCGCGCCTGCGCCGAGGCGGAGGACCTGCTGGGCCTGCCCGCGCAGGACCCGGTGGCGATGGGCGTCGACCGGATCGTCGACAGGATCGTGCAATGCTTCGCGGCCTGAACGCCCAGATCGAGCGCTGGCAGCTCAACAAGCCGTTCCGCATCTCGCGCGGGGTGCGGACCGCGATCGACGTCGTCTCGATCACGCTTGAACAGGATGGCGTGATCGGGCGCGGCGAATGTTCGCCCAATGCCCGTTATGGCGAGACCGCCGAAAGCGCGCTCGCCCAGATCCAGGCGGTGGGCGACGCGCTGCGCGCGGGCGCGACGCGCGAGGAGGTCGGCACGCTGCTGCCCGCGGGCGCGGCACGCAACGCGGTCGATTGCGCGCTGTGGGATCTGGACGCGGCGCTGGGCGTGCCCGACGCGGTCGCCCTGCTTTCCGCGCCGCTGCCGGCGATCCACACCGCCTTCACCGTCAGCCTCGACACGGCTGAGAAGATGGGCGAGGCGGCGAAGGAGCTGCGCGGCATCGAGCTGGTCAAGATCAAGTCCAACAGCGAGGATACGGAGGCGTGCCTGCGCGCTGTCCGCGCCTCGCTGCCCGGCTCGCGCCTGGTGGTCGACGCCAATGAGGGCTGGTCGATCGAGCTGCTCGAGCAGTTGCAGCCGGCGCTGGTGGAACTCGACATCAAGATGGTCGAACAGCCGCTGCCTGCCGACCAGGACGGCGATCTGCTGGGCTTCAAGTCGCTGGTGCCGATCTGCGCCGACGAATCCTGCCACGTCGCCGCCGATGTCGAGCGGCTGGCCGATCGCTACGACATGGTCAACATCAAGCTCGACAAGACCGGCGGCCTGACCGAGGCGCTGCGCCTGCTGGCGGCGGCGCGCGCGCGCGACATGGGCGTGATGGTCGGTTGCATGATGTCGACATCGCTGTCGATCGCCCCGGCGCTGCGCGTCGCGGCGCATGCCGATTTCGTCGATGTCGATGCGCCGCTCTGGCTGCAATCCGATCTGCCGGGCGGCATCTCGCTCGCGGAAGGGGGCAGGGTGGTCGTGCCCGCGCCCGGCTTCTGGGGCGATCGATCGGTGGTGGCGTCCTGACGGTCGAGCGCGTAACCCTCTGATCCAAGGATTCGGCGATCGGGGGGTAAGCGATGCGAAACAGGGGCTTGGGCTTGTGGCTGGTCGGTGTTGCCGCCGCCGCGCTCGTTACGGGGGCGGCGATGGCACATGGCCAGTCCGCGCCCGCGGCGGGGCCGAGCGAGACCAAGGCGCTGAACGCGGGCGTGGTGCCCGCGCCCGCCCGGCGGCCCGGCGAGGGGCTTGGCCCGTTCCGCAAGATGGTGATCCGCGGCGTCACCGTGATCGACGGCACCGGATCGCCGCCGCGCGGCCCGATCGACATCGTCGTCGAGAATAACCGCATCACCGCGATGCGGCCGGCGGGCACGCCGGGCCTGCCGCTGAAGGCGGGGCGTGCGCCGAGTGACGCGGATTACGAGCTCGACGCCACCGGCATGTACGCCATGCCTGGCTTCATCGACATGCATGCCCATGGCAGCGGCACCGACAAGGCGCCGGACTTGTCCTACTCCTACAAGCTGTGGCTGGCGCATGGCGTCACCTCCGTCCGCAGCGTGCCGCTGGCGCCGCTGGAAGTGTCGCTGAGCGAAAAGCGCCGTTCGGCCGCCAACGAGATCGCGGCGCCGCGCATCTTCGCCTGCCAGCGGCCCGGCGACGGCGCGGGCTGGGGCGGCAAGCCGATCGACGGCGAGGCGGCGGCGCGCGCCTGGACGCAATGGGCGGCCAAGCAGGGCGTCGATTGCGTGAAGATCATGCTGCCCGCCGATTTCAGCCCGGCGGCGTTCAAGGGTGTGGTGGAGGAAGCCCGCAAGCTGGGGCTGGGCACCACCGCGCACCTGACGCAGACCGGGCTGTCGCGCATCGACGCGCGCAAGGCCGGCGCGATGGGGCTGGGCACCGTCACCCATTTCTACGGCCATATGGAATCGCTGCTGAAGACCGGCGCGGTCCAGCATTATTCGACCGATTATAATTTCAACGACGAGCAATATCGCTTCGCCGAGGTCGCCGATATCTGGGACCAGACCTATGAGCCCGGATCGGACGAGTGGAAGGCCTATCTGCGCGAGCAAAAGGCCAACAACGTCACCTTCGATCCGACGATGACGATCTATGCCGCCTCGCGCGACCTGATGCGCGCGCGCAATGCCGACTGGCACGAAAGCTACACCACGCCGCAGCTCTGGGACTATTTCCAGTCGAACCGCGAGAACCACGGATCCTATTTCTTCGACTGGACGACGCGGATCGAGGTGCAGTGGCGGCGCTTCTACGAACGCTACATGCGGCTGGTGAACGATTACAAGAATATCGGCGGCCGGGTGACGATCGGCACCGATTCCGGCTTCATCTTCAAGACCTATGGCTTCGGCTATCCAGAGGAGATGGAATTGCTCCAGGAAGCCGGCTTCGATCCGCTGGAGGTGATCCAGGCGGCGACGTGGAACGGCGCGCTGACGCTGTACGAGCCCAAGGGTGTGGCGGAGCCGCCGGTCGGCGCGCTGCTCGTGGGGCGGCTGGCCGATATCGTGCTGGTGAAGGAGAATCCGCTCCAGAACTTCAAGACGCTCTACGGCACCGGCACCCCGCGCCTGAACGAGGCGACGCAGAAGCAGGAACGGGTGGGCGGCGTCAGCTACACCGTGAAGGACGGCATCGTCTATGATGCCAAGAAGCTGCTGGCCGATGTGGCGGAGATGGTCGCCGCCGAGAAGCGCCGCGCCGGCTGGCCCGACAAGGGCGTGCCCAGGCCCTGACAATCCGGCCTGATCATCCGGCCCGATAAAAATGCGGCCCGCGAAGCTGGGAGCTCCGCGGGCCGCGCGTCCTAGGCCAAGGGAAGCCTAGAAACGAACTCTGGCGTCGAATTTCGAACAGGGGTCCGTCATGTCGCGGATCGCGGTAATGCTGGCCATTCACCGTCTCCCTTTTCGATTTCGCGTATTCGCATTGGGCCGGGCGCTTGTGCGTTTCTCCGACTCTCTTCTTGCATCAGCATCGGACGATGATGCCGCGATGTCCACAAGAATATCCTGATCAGGATGAAAAATTTCTTTGCGGGCTAGAGGCTAAGGTTATGGGCGCAAAACCGCCTTTCCTGGCCTCCATCTGGAAAAAGGGCCGGCCCGCTGGGTGCGGACCGGCCCGAAAACGTCATTCTATCAGAAGTTTACCCTGACACCGGCCGTGTAATAGCGGCCGATGATGTCGAGATAGGGCGAGCTGACCGCGCCGAGCGTCGGCTGACGATCGAACAGGTTCTGCACGCTGCCATAGACCGTGAACTTGGTCTTCTCGCTGGCGCGGATGTAAGCGCGCAGGCCGAGATCGACATAGGTGTGGCTGCTGATCCGCGCGTCCTGGTTGGCCAGCACGCTGGTCGGCGCGAAGCCGCCGCCGTCGATGTAACGCGTACGGAGGTCGGCGCCCATGCCTTCGCTCTCGTAGTTCAGCGTCAGCGACCCGCGCCACTTCGGCACGAGATAGGTGGCCTGCGAACCCAGGTAACCCGCGCCGTCGATGGCGAGCACGCCGTTGTCGACCACCAGCTTGTCGACATAGTTGGCGAGCGCGCGGACCTTGAGCTGTCCGTCGAGGCCGATGCCGTCGAGCCGTGTGCGATACGACGCCTCGAAATCGAGACCCGTGTTCTTGAAGTTCGCCACGTTGATGAACGCCGCGTTGATCGTCGTCATCACGCCGCTGCCGTCACGCACGATCTGGCTGCAGGCGCCCTGGTTGTTCTGCGCATAGCAGCCATTGACGATCTGCTGCGCGCTCAGCGTGGTGATCACGTCGTCGATCTTGATGTTGTAGTAATCGACCGAGAAGTCGAAGCCCGGCAGGAAGGTCGGACGGAACACGGCGCCAACGGTGAACGTGTCCGCGATCTCCGGACGCAGGTTCGGGTTGCCGCCGGTGAACAGCGTGACGTTGGTCAGCGGGCTGTTGGGACGGCCCGAATCCGCGACGCTGGTGAACAGCGTCGAACGCTGGCTGAACAGTTCGGTGAGCGAAGGCGCGCGGATGTCACGCGAACGTGTCGCGCGGATCTTGAAGCCCTCGACCATGTCCCAGATGCCGCCCAGCTTCCACGACCAGATCGCGCCGCTGGTGCTGTAGTCGGAAACGCGGACCGCGCCGTTGAAGCTGAGCTTCTGTACGAAGGGCAGGTTGGCGAGCAGCGGGATGTCGACCTCGGCGAAGGCCTCCTTCACGTTGTTGCCGGTCTTGTTGATGTTGACGCCGTTGATCGTGTTGTAGTTGTTCGCCAGCGAGTTCGCGTCGTAGACCGTCCGGAAGGCCTCTTCGCGATATTCGACGCCCGCCGCGACCGAGACCGGAAGATCCCAGAGCGTGAAGGGTTCGCCGCTGATGTTCGCGCCGGCATGGTCCAGCCAGGTCGTCGTCACCGCGTTCCAGGTGCCGGTCGCATAGGCGACCGCCGCCGGATCCGCGCGGCCCGAACCGAACAGGTTGAGCGGACGGCAGGCCGGATCGTCGTTGGTGGTGATCGCGTCGGCATTGACCGCGCAGACGATCGATCCGCCGCTCGACACCGCGTTGATCGCCTTGGCGAACTCGGCCTTCTTGGTCAGGCCGATCAGCTTCTGGTCCTGCTCCTGCTCGCCATGCGTGAAGAACGCGCCATAACGCCACTTGCCGTCACCGAAGGTGCCGTCGAAGCCGACCGAGCCCTGCTTCGTCACGCGCGCGTAATTGTAGCGCGCAAGCGACACGTCGGTCAGCACGCGGCCCATGGTGAAGCTCGTCTCGCCCGCCGCCGCCAAGGTCGCGCGCTGCGCCGCCGTCAGATAGGGGTTCGTGGCCGAGAAGGTGAGCTGCGTCACGCCCAGATCGGGGAAGAACACGCGCTCGTCGAACACGCGGTTGTAGCTGCCCTCAACCCAGACCTTCAGATTGTCGGTCAGGTCGTAGCTGAGGCGCGCGAAGACGTTCGTGCGCTCGATCGGCGCCGAAAGCGAACGATACTGGTCGATGTTGTAGCCTTCGCCGCCGATCATCAGCGACGCCGAACCGGGGCTGATGGTGCCGAACTGGAAGGGGCGCAGGCTGCCGTCGGGATTGAAGGTCTGCCCGGCGAGCACGCCGGTGCGGATCAGGCCGCCTTCGCTGCGCGTCAGTTCGCGCAGGTTGCCGGTCGGCACCAGCTTGCCGGCCGCATTCGGGAAGAAGCCCGTCGAGCCGATGCGTGGACGCGCGTTGCCGGGGATGACGCCCTTGTCCTTCAGATAGTCGCCGCCGATCATGAAGTGGCCGCGGCCGTCGGCGAACTTGAAGCCGGCGGATGCTTCGAAAAGATATTTCTGGGCGTCACCGCGCTCGGAAACGCCGGTCTGGGCGCCGAGCTCGAAGCCTTGCTTGTTGTCGTCGAGCAGGATGTTGACCACGCCGGCGACAGCACCCGAGCCATAGGCGGCCGATGCGCCGCCGGTGACGATGTCGATCTGCTTGACCAGCGAATAGGGGATGGTCTGAAGATCGTTCGAGCTGACGCTGCGGCGGCCGTTGATCAGCACCAGCGTACGGGCCGAGCCGAGGCCGCGAAGATCGGCGGGCGACTGGCCGGAGGAGGTAACCGTGTTGGTCGAGGTCGCGCTCTGCGTCTGGCGGAACTGCGGAAGATCGGCCAGCGAGGCGGCGATGTCGGTGCGGCCGGCCTGCTGGAGTTCGGCGACGCCGATCACGGTCGTCGGGGTCGGCGCCTCGAAGCCGGCGGTGCTGATGCGCGAACCGGTGACGACGATTTCGCTCGACGTGGATTCGGTATCGTCGGCGGCTTCCTGCGCGAACGCGGGGCCGGCGAAGGCGAGTGCGATGCCGAGAGCGACGGCACTGCCGCTACGCGACAATATATGCCAACGGGGTTGGGTTGGGGAGGTCATGCAGTGGTTCCCTTTTATGCATGGCGCCATGAGCTGGATTCATCTGTGCGAATCTTGCGCTCACTAACGCCCGTTTTGGCCGAAGCCGGACATCGGGCCGAAAACCTGGCCCAATCAGGATTTAAGTTTCTAAATTAGAAAGTCACAAACGGCAAGCCGTTACGGCTTGACCAGCCGGAAAAGCACGTGCGGCTGCGAGCTGAACGACAATTTGCGGTCATCGGCGGGGCCGTAGAATTCCAGCCGCTCGAACGGGCCGCCCGCGCGCGCGCCGGTCACCTGCTCGTAGATTTCGGGGCCGATCTGTTCCCAATAGGTCTTGCTGCCGCCCATTTCGGTGACGAGGCCATGTTCGCCCTGCGCCGAGACCTTGATGTCGTAAGCGGGATTCGGCGTCTCGCTATAGGTGCGGCGATTGGTGCGGTAGGATCCCACCGTGGGCGCCGCCTTGCCCGTCCAGCGCGCCGCGGGCGCCACGGGGAAGACGCGGCCGATCATCGCGTTCATCAGCTCGGTGCGGCCGCCATAGCTGCCCTGGCCGCCGGTGGTGGAGACGAAGAAACCGAAATCGGCCTCGGGCGCGAGCACCATGTAGGAATGGAAATCGGCGGTGTTGCCGCCATGGCCGATCAGGCGCGGGCCCTGCTCGCGCACGACCATGTAGCCGTGCGCCATCGGCTGGAGCGAGGGGGCGTTGCGGGTAAGGCCGGTGCGCATCAGGCGCATCGTCTCCGGCTTCAGGATCTGGACATTGCCCAGCCGCCCGTCGCCGAGATGCGCGAGCATGAAGCGCGCCAGATCAGGCCCGGTGGCGGACACCGAACCCGCGGGCATGATGTTCGAATAGAGTTCGTAGGGCTTGGCGACGAGCTTGCCGTCGACCAGCTTGTAGCCCGTCGCCATGTTCGCGGCGCGGTCGCCGGTCAGCGGCTCGCGGAAGGTAGCGCTCTTCATGCCGAGCGGGCCGAAGATGTGCTTGTCGATATAATCCGCGAAATTCTCGCCCGAGACGCGCTGGACGATATAGCCGGCAAGCGCCGAGCCATAGTTGGAATAGGAGGTCTCGACGCCCGGCTCGCGCACGCGCGTCGGAATGTTCTTCGGATTCTTGAGGAAGCTGTCGAGCGGGATCAGGTCGGAAACGCTGTCGGCGGTGATGCCGCCCAGATCCTCGAAGCCCAGCGAGTGATCGAGGAGGTGGCGAACCAGGATCGGGCTCTTCATCCCGTTGGTCGGGATCGTGAAGTCGAGATATTTGTCGATCGGATCGTCGAGCTTCACCTTGCCGAGTTCGACCTGCTGCATCAGCGCGGTCCAGGTGAACAGCTTGGAAACCGATCCGGGGCGGAACAGCGTCTTTTCGCCATCGACGGGAATCCGGCGATCGACATCGGCGAAGCCATAGCCGCGCGAGAACAGCACCTTGCCCTTCGAGACGACGGTGACGACCGCGCCCGCGATCTCGCGCGTCGCGATCTGCTGCGCCATCACGCCGTCGACGAATTCGCCAAGGCCGGCGAGCCGCGCGGGATCGATCGCGACCCTGGCGGTCTGCGCCGGCGCGGTCTGCGACATGGCGGGGCCGGCCGCGCCGAGCAGCAGCGACAGCGCGATCGCCGTTCCCGTCAAGGATTTCGATCGTGCGCCAAACCCGTTCCTCACCCGACTCTCCCTCTTGTCGCGATAACCTTGTGCGGCGCGGACGCTACACATCGGGATGCAATTTTCCTATCAGGATATTGACAGATTGGTGAAAAATTTTCGAAACGAGATTGAAATATAATAATATCATAGTGTTACAATCGAATATTCTTTTTGTTGCAATCGCCCGTCGTTGCGGCGAATGTCCTGATCAGAGAATAATCGGGGAGCCCGACCGGCGCGGCCCGCCCGCTCACTCGCATATGCACGCCGGATTCTAGGGAGGGTTTCCATGTCGAATCAAACGCTTCGCCGCGCGTTGCTGCCGTTGTTGCTGGCCGCGACCGGAGTCGCGCAGCCGCTGGCGGCGCAGCCGGCGACTCAATCCGCGGCCACCGCCGGGCTCGATCAGCAGATCGCACGTCTCGCCAAGGGTTCGGGCGGCGTGGTCGGCGTCGCGGCGTGGCGGCTCGACGGCAAGGGGCCACGCGTGCTGTACAATGGCGGCGAGGCTTTTCCGATGGCCAGCACCTTCAAGGTCGCGGTGGCGGGCAGGATCTTCGAGCGCGTCGACAAGGGCGAACTGAAGCTCGACCAGATGCTCGACGTGCCGATGGACATGTTCTCGCCGTCCGAGGTGATCGCCGACCGGCTGATCCATCCCGGCGTGAGCCTGTCGGTCTACAACCTGCTCGAACTGATGCTGACGCAAAGCGACAACACCGCGACCGACGTGCTGACCAAGGCGGCGGGCGGCCCCGCCGCCGTCACCGCCTGGGTGCGCGCGCAGGGCGTGACCGGCCAGCGCATCGATCGCGACACCGCCGGCCTGCTGCGCGATTTCTTCGGCGTCGGCCCCGGCCCGCTGACCGAAGCGTTCGAAGCGGCGGCGAAGGCCAATCCCGATCTCGAGCGCAAGGGAAGCCTGCCCGATCCGGCGTTCGACAATGATCCGCGCGACACCAGCACGCCCGAGGCGATGGGCACGCTGCTCACCCGCATCTTTTCCGGCAAGGCGCTGTCGGCGGCGAGCACCAAGGCGCTGATCGGGATCATGGAACGCTGCCGCACCGGCGGCGCGCGCCTGCGCGGCAAGATGCCGCCGGGCACCAAGGTCGCCAACAAGACGGGCACGATCGGCGGCACCGTCAACGATACGGGCGTGCTCACCCTGCCGGACGGCGCGGGCGAGATCGTGATCGCGGTCTATGTGAAGAAGAGCGCGGCGCCCGTGGAGGACCGCGAGCGCGCCATCGCGGAGATCGCGCGATCGGTGCACGATTATTTCCTGTTCTCCGTGCCCGCGAAGTGAGGGGCCGATATATGAAGACGATGTTCCTGGCGGCCGCCGGGCTGGCCGCGCTCGCGGCCCCCGCCGCCGCGCAGCAGACCTATGACGTGGTGATCGCCAATGGCCGCGTGATGGACCCCGAAAGCGGGCGCGACGAGATCGCCAATATCGGCATCAACGGCCGCAGCATCGCGGCGATCAGCGGCGAGGCGCTGAAGGGCCGGCGCACCATCGACGCGAGAAACCTGGTGGTCGCGCCGGGCTTCGTCGATCTCCACGCGCACGGGCAGAATCCCAAGGGCGAATATTATCAGGTGCTCGACGGCGTCACGACCGCGATCGACGCGGAGGGCGGGGCGATGCCGATCGCGCCCTTCGTCGCCGCGCTGTCGGGCAAGGCGCTCGTCAATTTCGGCGCCACCGCCTCGCACCAGTGCGCGCGGATGGAAGTGATCGCCAATGCGCCCTGTCATGGCCATTTCGCGATCAACCCGGGCGGCGAGACCAGCGACCGCAGGGCCTATACCGCGCCCGCGACGCCGGAACAGCAACGCGCGATCGTCGCCGCGCTCGACCGCGAGGTCGCGGCGGGCGCGCTCGGCTATGGCCTGGGCATCGAATATACGCCGGGCGCAGGGCGGAGCGAGATCTACGACATCTTCAAGGCGGCGGCGGTGACGCGCGCGCCCGTCTTCGTGCATGTCCGCAGCCGTCCGCTCGATCCCGCGCCGGGCGTGCCGATCGCGGTGGCGCAGGAAGTGATCGCCAATGCGGCGGTGACGGGCGCGCCGCTCCAGATCGTCCATCTCCATTCGACCGGCCTGCGTGACACGCCGACGCTGATCGACATGGTGAAGCGCGCGCGCGCGCGCGGAATGGACATCACGTCGGAAGCCTATCCCTACACGGCGGGCAGCACGCTGATCGGATCGGAATTCTTCCGCGACGGCTGGCAGGAGCGCTCGGGCATCAGCTATGGCGACCTGCAATGGCCCGCGACGGGCGAGCGGCTGACCAAGGACAGCTTCGAACGCTATCGCCGCGAACAGCCCAATGCGGCGGTGGTCATCCACATGATCCCGGAGGATGTGGTCGACGCGATCATCGCGGAGCCCGAGATCTCGATCGCGTCGGACGGCATGCCCTGGGTCACCTCCGGCGAGCATCCGCGCGGCGCCGGCACCTATGGCCGCGTGCTTGGCCGCTATGTCCGCGAACGCAAGACGCTGGACCTGATGGCGGCGCTGCGCAAGATGGCGCTGATGCCCGCGCAGCGGCTGGAGGCGGTCTCGCCGCAAATGGCGAGGAAGGGGCGGCTGAAGGTGGGCGCCGATGCGGACATCGCCATCTTCGATCCCGCCACCGTCAGCGATGTCGCCACCTTCCAGAAACCGATGCAGGCCTCTGTCGGCTTCCGCCATGTGCTGGTGAACGGGCAACCCGTGGTGCGCGACGGCAAGCTGGTGGAGAAGGTCTTCCCCGGCGAGGCGATCCTGGGGACAGCGAAGGGGCGGTAACCTTCAACTGGCCTCGTCATGCCAGCGCAGGCTGGCATCTCCCGCAGAATCAAGCGCGATCTGGTTGGCAG
>NZ_JBMDKK010000012.1:0-141319 GCF_057809675.1 Sphingomonas sp. FG14
GGGGCGCCCCCCCCTCGACCGGCTCTCCAGGCCGTTTGTAGAGGACGCGCGATCGCCATCGGCCATGCTGTGGCATCGTCGCCGGCATGCTTTAATGATGATGCGGGTCGGGTGGATGCGGTTCAAGAGCCACGGAGCTAACGACAATGATTTCCTGGACGGCGAATTGCCTGGTTGCTCGTGCGGATCCGGCGAAGGGCGCGACGAGACGCCTGCTGCTGGGGGGCCTGCTGCTCGCGCTTGCCGGTTGCGCGTCGATGTCCGGCCGCATGGCGGACGACAGGGTCGTGCGTCCGCTTCGCCTGGCGAGCTGGAATCTCGAATTCCTCGCCGAACGGGACGGGGAGGGCTGCGCGCCGCGTGGTGCTGCTGATTATGCAGCAATGCGCCGGATCGCCGACGGCCTCGACGCCGATGTGATCGCTTTCCAGGAAGCCGAGAACGAGGCCGCAGCGGCGCGCGTGTTCGATCCCGCCCACTATGTACTCGTCATGGAGTCGCGGGCAGGTGCACCGACGGGAAGCTGTGGCGGGCGGCATCCCGACAAGGCGCTGATCCGCCAGGCTGTCGGATTCGCCGTGCGCAAGGGGATGGCGTTCGATCGCAATCCCGATCTGGTGTCGCTGAGCCTTGGCGACCCGCAGCTCCGTTCGGGTGTCGACATCACCTTGCGGCCGCACGGGCGGGCGCCGATCCGGTTGCTCGGCGTGCATCTCAAGTCGGGCTGTTTCTCGGGCAGCGACGCGAAGGCTTGTCCCGTCCTGATGCGGCAGGTGCCGGCGCTCGAGGCCTGGATCGATGCGGTGGCGGCGGGGCCGGTGCGTTTCGCGGTGATGGGCGACTGGAACCGTCGTCTGGCGCTGGCCGGCGACAGTGTCTGGAACGAGATCGACGATGCCGAGCCGGTCGATGCCGATCTCAGGCTGGCGGGTGACGGCGTGTCGCCAGGGTGTGATCCGCGTTACGACAGTTTCATCGACCATGTCGTCCTCGACAAGCGGGCAGGGGCTGACATGATCGGGTTCGTCGAGACGCGGTATGCCGAAGGCGAGAAGCATTATTCGGACCATTGCCCGGTGAGCGTCACGCTTGCCCGCTAGAAGGGACCGGGCCTGAGGCGGTTGATGCCTGTCTCCTTCCAATTCCGTCTCCCAGGCAACCAATCGGTGGCAGCTATGACGCTGGCAGGATCGAATTCGGGGCGCGCGCAGGCGGCCTGCCGGGCGGTTTGGATCACCGGCCGATCGAGCTCGAGCGGCGGATAGACCAATGCGTGCTCCATGTCGCCGGGAGGATGAACGTCGTCCGCGCATCTGATCCGCGCTCAGCGCTTCAGGTGCGCGTACCCTATGCCGGCCGGATTGCCCTGATGTCACATCACGGCGTCTCGGTATGCAAGCGACGATTTAGGCGAGGTTGAGGTCGCCGCCCTCTGGCGGGGCGACGGCTCATTTTTTGGCCTTGCCGGTGAAGCGGGTGCGGGCGGCGCTCGCTCCTGGGCCCGCCGCGTTCGGCCGCAAGCCCTCGCCTGCTCGGGCTGCTCCACTGACGTTGCGCCCCTTGCGGGTGCCTCCGCCCGCTCCTGCGGGCCCTTCCGTTCGCGCGTGCCGCCCACCCCCGCTTCCCGGGGCGGCCTTGCGAGGAGGGGAGCGTGAGGAGATCATCGTGGCACATCCCCTACCCTCCGGTGCGCGCCGCCGTCCGGAGCCCGACACGATCCGCGCCAATCTCTATGACGAGGTGACCGCCCGCATCATCGTCGAATTGGAGGCAGGGCGTTTCCCATGGGTGCAGCCCTGGGCCGCCGAGGGCGCGCCCGGGCACCCCCGGGGCCCGGCTCCCGGCATGCCGCGCAATGCGCTCACTGCCCGGCCCTATTCGGGAATCAATGTCCTGATCCTCTGGCACGAAGTCATCGACGCCGGATATCCCTCGCAAAGCTGGCTGACGTTCCGGCAGGCGCTGGGTGCCGGGGGCAGCGTGCGCAAGGGCGAGCGCGGCACGACGATCTTCTATGCCGATCGGTTCACGCCGAAGGGCGAGGCCGAACTGGCCGCCGAGACGGGTGACGATGCGCGCGTCGTCCCGTTCCTCAAGCGCTTCACCGTTTTCAATGTCGCGCAAT
Source organism: Sphingomonas sp. FG14 (assembly GCF_057809675.1). Classification (NCBI taxonomy): domain Bacteria; kingdom Pseudomonadati; phylum Pseudomonadota; class Alphaproteobacteria; order Sphingomonadales; family Sphingomonadaceae; genus Sphingomonas; species Sphingomonas sp. FG14. Next base: position 2,126 of record NZ_JBMDKK010000012.1, read on the forward strand.
GCGAGGGGCTGCGCGAAGGACTCGCGACCGATCCCGCGCCATTGCCCGAACGCGAAATGGTGCCCGCCGCCGAAGCCCTGATCGAAGCCAGTGGCGCGGATTTCCGGATCGGGGGCGACCGTGCCTTCTATGTGCCGTCGCAGGACTTCATCCAGGTACCGCACCAGACGGCCTTCTACGAACAGATCAACTATTACCGCACCTGTCTTCATGAATTGACCCACTGGACCGGCCATCAGGCCCGGCTCGCGCGCGATCTTTCCGGCGCGTTCGCGACCGAAAGATACGCGCGTGAGGAACTCGCCGCCGAAATGGGATCGGCCTTTCTCTGCGCGGCGCTCGGCATCGTCCCCACCGTCCGCCATGCCGATTATCTTGGCGGCTGGCTCGACCTGCTCCGCAGCGACAGCCGCGCCATCTTCCGGGCCGCGAGCGCCGCCGGCAAGGCGGCCGACTATCTGCTGGCGCTGCGCGATGCCGCCGTGACCCAGGCGCTGGAGGTGGCGGCATGATCCTGCTCCCGCACGCACTCCGCTTCGCGCTCAGCGCCAATGCGGTCGCCGGATACGCGCTCGAAGCGCGCGGGGCGCGCTTCGATCCCGCGCCCATCGTCAAATTCTTCAATCCCGTCGGGGCCGCGACATGGCTCGCGACCGAGCTGGACGAGGATGGCGACACATTGTTCGGGCTGGCCGATCTCGGATTCGGTTGTCCGGAACTCGGGTCGTTCTCTCTTCACGAAATCGCAAGCATATCGTTGCCTTTCGGCCTCCGTATCGAGCGCGATATCGGCTTCTCCACGGCGCATCCGCTCTCCGAATGGGCGGCCATGGCGCGCCGCACTGGCTCGATCCTGAGCGCCGAGGCGCAACTGCGCGCACCGCCCATGCGCCCGGGCACGCCGCCCGATCCCGGAAAACCGGGCTGAGGGCGCCGCCCTCGATCCGGCTCGCGCGCGGCGCGCTTCCGCCGCATCATCGTGCCCGGCTGCGCTGATCATCCATTCGCGCGGCCCGGCATCCGCCAAGGAGTCCTATCCCATGAAACTCGACTTTATCGACCATGACCGGCTGATCCCGGCGAAAACCAACATGCGCCTCGCCCGCAAATCTCCCGACGTCGCCGACCTGCTGCCGACCGTCCGCCAGCGCGGCATCCTCGTGCCTCTGATCGTCCGCCCGTCCGACGATCCCGACGGCGCGTTCGGCATCGTCGCCGGGCTCAGGCGCTGGACCGCCAACGGCATCGTCCGTGGCGAAGGCGTCGATCATGGTCCGCTGCCCTGCGCCATTCTCGAAGCGGGCGACGATGCCGACGCGCTCGAAGCCTCGATGATCGAGAATTACGCCCGGCTCGATCCCGACGAGGTGACCCAGTGGGAAAGCTTCGTCCGGCTGGTCAAGGAAGGCCGCAGCGCCGACGATATCGCCGCGACCTTCGGGCTTCCCGACCTGACCGTTCGCCGCATCCTCGCGCTCGGGAACCTGTTGCCGCGCATCCGCGACCTCTACCGCCGCGAGGTCGTCGACCGGGCGACTGTCCGTCACCTGACGCTCGCGAGCAAATCACAGCAACGCGCATGGCTGTCGCTCCATGACGACAAGGACGCCTATGCGCCGACCGGCCATCAGCTGAAATCATGGCTGTTCGGCGGGACCGCGATCAAGGCGGCGCACGCGCTGTTCGATATCGAGGCCTCGGGGCTGGCCGTCGTCGCGGACCTGTTCGGCGAGGATCGCTATGTCGCCGATACCGACGCCTTCTGGATCGCGCAGGACGCCGAGATCGAGGCGCGCCGCGCCGCTTATCTGGCCGATGGCTGGAGCGATGTGGCGATATTGCCCAAGGGGCACCGGTTCGAGAGCTGGGAGCATGAGAAGGCGGCGAAACGCAAGGGTGGGCGGGTCTATGTCGAGGTCCGCGCCACGGGCGAGGTCAGCTTTCATGAGGGCTGGCTCACCCGCCGCGAAGCGCGTGCCCGAGCATCCGGCGAAGCGGGCGATCCGGTCGTCCGTCCATCCAGGCCGGAAGCGAGCGGGCCGCTCAACGCCTATGTCGATCTGCATCGCCATGCCGCCGTGCGCGCCGCGCTCACCGGCCATCCCGGCGTCGCGCTGCGGTTGATGGTGGCCCATGCGGTCGCGGGCTCCACCCTGTGGCGGGTCGAACCTGAACCGCAGGCGGCGCGCAACGAGGCGATCACCATGAGCGTCGAAGCGAGCCGTGGCGAAGCGCTGTTCGGCGAGCGCCGCCACGCGGTGCTCGACCTGCTGGGTCATGACGCCGAGCGCCGGGGACTGACGCGGCGGTTCCACGATCACGACGAACTGCCCGGCCTGTTCCTGCGGCTGCTCGACCTGCCCGACGCCGCCGTTCTCGACGTCGTTGCAGTCGTGATGGGCGAGAGCCTTGCGGCGGGCAGCGTCGGGCTTGAGGCCGCCGGAGCCGCCTGTCGGCTCGACATGGCCGACTGGTGGGAGGCCGATGATGCGCTGTTCGACCTGATCCGTGATCGCGCGGTGATGGAAGCGGTCACCCATGAGGTCGCGGGCGACCTCGTCGCGCGCGCCAATGCCGGGGGGAACGCCAAGACCTTGAAGCGCATCGTCCGCGATCATCTGGAGGGCAATGAAGGGCGCGGACGGGTCGCACGCTGGGTCCCGCGCTGGATGCGCTTCCCGCCGGCAGCCTATACGGCACGCGGCGGGGTGAGGAGCGTCGAGGCGCATATGCGCTATGCCGAGGCGCAGGCAGCGCGGGCGGAAGAGAAGAAGGTGGAGGCGGACGGTGCGTCTCTCACCGATCCCGTCCCGGATCCCGACTCCCGAACGGATACCGCGAACGCGCGCATCGTCGATGCCGCGCAACGCGGTGAGGCCGGGCCGCAGGCTGGGGAAGGTCGTCCACCGAGCGGGTCGGTCCCGCTCGCCGCTTGACTGGTCGGAGGGACGGCGCATCGCCGTCCCTCCTTACTGTGCGTGGCCACGCCGCCGCCTGCGGGGCGGCTGGCTCGGAAAAATTTCGCGCGGCGCGGGCCTTTCAGGCGCCGCGCCGCGCAGGCATGTCCGGTCACAGCATGCGGTCCCGGAGATGCGCCGCCCGCAGCAAGGCACGATGGGACGGGGCATCCGCGCATGCGAAACCGGCGCTCGCCTTGACGGCGCGGCAGCGGGAGCCGGGTGGGCTATCCGGTCGCCGCTCGCGGGATCCGTTCCGACAGGCTTTGCGACTGGAAGGCCGGTGATGCGCTGCCTTCAGGCAGTGAGGCGGCGCAGGAAATAGATGCGGAAAAGGTCGAGCAGCGCCTCGGCGGATGGCTGGTCGGCGGCGCGCGCGGTCACGGCGATGGCGTGGCCGGGCGCGGCTTCGTAAGCGAAGGGATGCGGCCCCGACAGGCGCAGCGCGGCGGGGTCGAGCCCATCACGCCTGAGGATCGCATGTGCATCCTGGTCGAACGCCAGTTCCGCCCACAGCTCGACGCTGCGCGCCGCAAGCGTGGCCGGCTCGTGGGCGGCAGCCGCGAACGAAAATTGCGCGGATTCTTCGGTCATGACCATTCCTGTTGGTGCCTTTCGGTCCGATCGTCGGCGGGGCGACGCGTCCCGAACGCATGGCGATTTTGGCTCGATCCCATGGATCGAAACCGCGCGTCTGGCCATGGCTTTCGATGCGCCGTTCTGCACGCATTGCACCGGACCATGTGTGCCTGCCCCGATCGCGGCGGACCATTGCGGTGCCGTGTGTGCGGTCTGGGCGGGCACGGCCCGGCGCGCAACCGGCGTCCCCGCGCTTTTTCCCCGCCCGCTGGCGCGGGCTCCTCGCGCCCCGCTCCGCGTCCAAAAAGCGCGGGCGCGCCGGTCCTCCGCGTTGCTGCGGCCCTACGGGTGCGCGCCGCGCCCTGCCCGCCCCTTGTCCGCCCACGCCCCGGAAATGGTTCCGGCGGCGACTGGAAGGAGACGAACAATGGCTGCAATGACTGACCCATGTTCTTCAAGCGCAGCGTGCAGCGATATGGGCGCACGTCATCTCCCGAGACGCCTTATCAGCGGGCGGGCCAGCTCTGGGACGACCGGATCGGCTCGGCGCGGGTCCAGGCGCGCAACTGGCGGCTGATGGCGTTCGGATGCCTGGCCCTGACCGCCGGAACGTCGGTGGGACTCGCATGGCAGTCGATGCAAAGCCGAGTCATTCCCTATGTGGTCGAGGTCGACCGGCTTGGCGAATCGCGGGCCGTGCGACCCGCCGACGTCGCTTATCGGCCGACCGACAGCCAGGTCGCCTGGCACCTGTCGCATTTCGTCACCAATGTGCGGTCGGTCTCGCTCGATCCGGTGCTGATGCGCCGTGACTGGCTCGAGGCTTATGACTTCGTGACGAAGCGCGGTGCGCAGTTCCTTGGCGACTATGTTCGCTCGGCGTCGCCATTCGCCAATGTCGGAGATCGCACCGTCTCGGTGCAGGTAACCAGCGTCGTCCGCGCGTCGGACAGGTCGTTCCAGGTCAAATGGATGGAGACAGCGTTCGAGCGCGGAAGCCAGGCGGGCACCAGCCGCTGGACGGCGATCGTCACCATCGTGACCCGTCCGCCGGCCTCGGCCGAGGTCCTGCGCCGGAATCCTCTCGGCATCTATGTCGACGCGATCGACTGGAGCCGTGAGCTCGAGACCGCGCCGCCCCTTGTCCGCCCCGCGCCAGCGTCACCGCCGAACCTGCCGCTTGGTTCGCCGCTCGATCCCAGTCTCGGTGCTTCGCCGTCCAACGCCCAGGAGATCATCCCATGAAGTCGACCGTTCTGCCGGCCATTCTCGGCCTGGGGCTCGCGTTCCCCGCGATCGCCCGCGACACGTCCGCGCACGCGTCACCCACGCCGCCGCTTGGGCAAGTGGCAAGTGCGACACAGGCGGCGGTGGTCCAGCCGATCGCGAGCGGGTTCGTCGGCGGCACGCAGGTCTATCCCTGGAGTGAGGGCGCGATATTCCAGGCCTTTACCGCACCGGGCCTCGTCACCGATATCATGCTCCAGCCCGGCGAAACTCTGGTGTCCGTGGCGAGCGGGGACACGGCGCGGTGGGTGATCGGCGACACGACCAGCGGCTCGGGCGAAGCCCGGCAGACGCATGTGCTGGTGAAGCCCTTTTCGGCGGGTCTCATGACCAATCTCGTCATCACAACCGATCGTCGCGCCTATCATATCCGGTTGGTGAGCACCGCGGGTACGGCGCTGTCGTCGCTGCGCTGGTCATATCCGCAGGACGCGTTGCTGGCGCTCAGGCGCAAGGTTGAAGCCGAGCAGGCCGCCGCATCGGTCGCAGCCGGGATCGCGGTCGAGCAGTTGCACTTCGATTATGCGATCAGTGGCGACCGGCCCAGTTGGCGGCCGCTGCGCGCATTCGATGACGGTGCGCGAACCTATCTGGAGTTTCCGGCAACGCTGGGTCAGGGCGAGGCGCCGCCGCTGTTCATCGTGGACGGGGAGGGGCAGGCGCAACTCGTCAACTACCGCCAGCGCGACCGCTATTATGTCGTCGATCGCATCTTCGATGCCGCCGAATTGCGGCTCGGTCTCAAGAAGCAGCAGGTCGTGCGCATCGATCGGGTCGCCCCGCGTGGGCGCAGGAGGGGGGCATGACCGAGGCTGCGGCAGCTGAAGCGCCGGCCCATACGGCGTCGGCGAAGCTCGATCCCGAAATGCTTGCGCTCAGGTCACGCCCGGCGCGCGCGATCCGATTCAAGCGGGGCGCGATCATCGGTGCGGCGGCGCTCGGATCGGCGAGCTTGATGGGCATCGCCTGGATGGCACTCAAGCCGCGCGTTTTCCAGCAAGTCATGCAGGACAGTGAACTGTCGCAGCCCATGGCGAAGCCGGTGTCCGACTCGCTGTCAGGGTTGCCGACGAGCTATGACGATGCGCCCAGGCTGGGGGCGCCGCTTCCCGGCGACCTTGGCCGGCCGATCCTGCGCGCGCAGGGTGGGGCGGAGGCGCAGGTCGAACCGGCACGCGTCGATCCCGCCGAAGCGGCTCGTCAGCAACGGCTCGCCGATCTCAAGGCGGCACGCGAGTCGGGGTTGATCGTCCAGGGCTCGACGGGGAGAGGGCGCGCGTCTGCCCTTTCACTGGAGGCGGACGTATCGGATCCTGCGGTCGGCAGCGGTGCGCCACCTACGGAACAGAGTCGGAAGGAGCGCTTCGCCAAGATCCAGGATACTGGCGGCACGCTCAACACCGGCAGGCTGGTGACGCCGGTCTCGCCGAACAGCTTGCTTGCCGGCAGCGTCATCGCGGCGAGTCTCATCACCGGGCTCAACTCCGACTTGCCGGGCATGGTGACAGCGCAGGTCACGCAGAATGTCTTCGACACGGTCACCGGCAGCATATTGCTTGTGCCGCAGGGCGCTCGGCTGATCGGCAAATATGACAGCGTCGTCGCTTTCGGTCAGAAACGCGCGCTGGTCATCTGGCAGCGGCTGATCCTGCCGGACGGCAGTTCAGTCCAACTCGATAACATGCCGGCGACCGATCCGTCGGGATATGCGGGACTTGCCGACAAGGTCGATTTCCATAGCTGGGCGCTGCTCAAGGGCGTGGCGATCGCGACCCTGCTCGGCGTCGGTTCGGAGCTGACGATCAGTGGCGAGAGCGATCTCGTGCAAGCGATCCGCGAATCGGCACAGTCGAACACGGCACGAGCGGGTGACCAGATCACCCAGCGCAACCTCGACATCCAGCCGACGATCGCGATTCGGCCCGGAGCACCGGTCAGGCTGCTCGTCACCCGCGACCTCATTCTGGCGCCCTGGCGCGGATAGGAGCATCTTATGGCGACGCTCAAGCTGGCGAAGATTCCGGACCGTGTGCCCGTGAAGCTCTCGATCAGCCTGCAACCTGATCTTCACCTGCGGCTACTGGCATATGCGGCGGCTTATATGGAAGCCTATGGGACCGAGGAGCCCTTGACCGAATTGGTGCCGGCGATGCTCGCGGCATTTCTGGAAAGCGATCGGGATTTTGCGCGGCGGACGAAATGAGCCGGCGGCCGCGAGCAAAAGCCGCCGAGCTTTCCGAAGAGATCCAGTTCATCACCGTCGCGGATTTTGCGCGCATGACCCGGCTATCACGGCGTCACATCGATCGGCTGCGCGAGACACGCCCCGCCGGATTCCCGACCGAGTACGACTTCGGGATAGGAACCCGGCGCAAGCGCCCCCGCTTCAAGCTTGTCGAAGTTCAGGCATGGTTTGATGCCCGTGCCCTTTGGTGAGTGGGTGCGAGCCTGAATTTCAGCTTGTTCGTTCGCATCGCACGCCGGGGATTCGGCACGACAGGAGGCGGGACGCCAAGCGCGTCCGCCACGCCCGCCTTGATTGCGATCGCAATGACCTCCTGTTCCCAGCGGTGGAACCAGTCTCGCTTCTCCTCGTCGAACTCGTATTGGTCATAGGTTCTCTCGAGGCCTCGTTTGACGTGGTTGAGCATTGCCTCCGCGGTTTCGAAATCGACCTTCAGCCGCTTGGTGTTGGATCGGGCCGTGCGCCGGAAGTCGTGCGGTGTGAACTGCTCGATCGGATGACCGGCGATCTCCTCCATCCGGGCTTTGACCCGATCTCTCGCATGATACCATATGCTGGTCTTGGGGCCTTCGACGCGGTCGGCGGGAAGCACCCATTCGTGATTCGAGCGTATCAGGAGCAGTCCCCACGGGCCGAGCGCGATGCTGTGAGCGTTCGAATTCTTGGTGCGTGAGGCTGGTATCGTCCAGATGCCGTCTTGAATCTCGTCGCTCCTGGCCTCCACCACTTCGGAAATCCGGGCCGCGGTGAGCAGCCATAGCAGCATCCCGCGCTGCACATCCCGCGCTTCCTCGGCCAACGCTTGAAGAAACCAGGCTAGTTCCTGATGACTGAGTTTCCGGATGCGGGGTGTCTCCGGGAATTTTAGGTCGCCAAGGCGAATCGACGGGTTGGTGGTCAGGCCTACTTCCTGCCCTCGCAGCGAGGCTGCCCAGGCGAAGAACACCTTGAGTTCGCCAGCCAGGCGATTGGCACGGACCTTGGCGACCTTCCCCTTGGCCTCGATCAGCGCGGTCAGGTCGGATTCGACGATGTCGTAGATGACTCGCGACCCGAGCGACGGTTCGATGTCGCGCTTGAATATGTCCAGCTTGTCCTTGATCGTTCGAGGTTTGTTGGGCTTTCTCGCGGTCGTCGCGCGGCCTTGGCGGACGGCGATCATGTAGAGCGCGTGGGCACGCGCGACTGTCATGCGCCGCCTCTTTTCTTCCTCCCGCGCCTCTATGCGAGGGTCAATACCGGCTTCGACCTTGGTGTTGAGGTCCTGTGTCCACACACGGGCAGCCGCGATGCTATGGGTGGGATAGTTTCCGAGGCGGAGATCGAGGATCTTGCCAAGGTCTGCGATCCGTCGCCTGTATCGCCAGACCTTATTGCCGTTGGGCGATACAAAGATCGATAATCCAAGGGTTTGTGGGTCGTGAAGGACCCCTTCCTTTAGTGCGTCGATCGCCGATGCGGTCAACATTTCCTTCCGTGACATACCGACTCCATGTCGGCCCCGTCAGCGATAAAACGTCACCACAAATGTTACCACAAGAGAGGTCAATTCGGGTCTGTTCGAGCCCTTATTGGCCAGTTCACCGAAGTCGCATTTGATACGGAAACGCCTGCCTCAAAAGCCGAAGTTTGAGTATTCGGCTCGAATTTTTGAAGGGTTTAGCGTGGGTTACGCTTTGCCTGGCGGAGACGGAGGGATTCGAACCCTCGGTACGGAATTCTCCATACGACGGTTTAGCAAACCGTTGGTTTCAGCCACTCACCCACGTCTCCGGATGCGCTGCGAAGCGGGGCTATAGCGGGCGGTTGTGCGGTGATCAACCGGGGTTGGAAGAGTTTTTTGGTATGTTGGTAAGGTCTCCGGACTCGGGTGGGCGCGGGATCGACTCGGTTCGCCGCCCGTTCATTGCAGGCTCATGCGTGGCGGAGATAACCTGCGGAATGGATAGTTCCGGGGGTAGAAGATGTTGAAGACCCTGTTCGCGCGCTCGATCATCGTGGCCGCGGCTTTCTCGTTCGCCGCAGCCGTGCCCGCCACGGCGCAGGTGCGTGACGTCGATCCCAACGAGGCGATCGATGCCGATCTGCTGCCGCCCGACCAGCAGACCCAGGTGCCGGCGAATACCGCGCCCGCCCGTGACGACTTCCCCGCCGATTCGGTCGCCGAACCGGCGTCACCCTCGACATCGGCCGCAACTTCAGCGCCGGTGGCCGCGCAACCCAATACGTTCCAGAAGGGCGATCTGATCGGCGCGGCTGAAGGCGTGTTCGGTCGCGGCGCCCAGGGTCTCGCCAAGATCATCGAGGATATCCTTAAGGATCAGGGCGAGCCCAACGCCTATATCACCGGTTCGGAGGCTTCCGGCGCGATCGTCGTCGGGGTGCGTTACGGATCGGGCATGCTCCATCACAAGGTGGAGGGTGAGCGTAAGGTCTATTGGACCGGCCCGTCGATCGGTTTCGACATGGGCGGAAATGCGTCGAAGAGCTTCGTGCTCGTCTATAATCTCTACGACAGCCAGGAGCTTTACCGCCGCTACCCGCAGGGTGAAGGCACCGCCTATTTCGTTGGCGGCTTCACCGCCAGCTATCTGCGGCGTGGCGATGTCGTGCTGATCCCGATCCGGCTTGGCGCCGGCCTGCGGCTCGGCGCCAATATCGGTTATATGAAGTTCAGTGAGAAGGGCCGCTGGGTCCCCTTCTGATGATCAGTCGATCCGTCCGGCGAAGCGCCAGCCAAGCGTTTCGCCGGCATGGAATGGCACCAATGAGGTGGTGCCCGCGCCGATGGTTTCAGGCACCTCCATCGGCGCCTTCTCCAGCACGACGCGGCCTTCGTTGAGCGGCAGGCCGTAGAAGCGCGGGCCGTTTTCCGATGCGAAAGCCTCGAACCGATCGAGCACGCCTTCCTCGTCGAACACCGTCGCATAGCTTTCGAGTGCGAAGGGTGCGTTGAAGATGCCGGCGCAGCCGCACGCTGCTTCCTTGCGATCGATCGCGTGCGGCGCGCTGTCCGTTCCCAGGAAGAATTTGGGCGAACCCGAGGTCGCCGCGCGGCGCAACGCCAGCCGGTGATGCTCGCGCTTGGCGATCGGCAAGCAATAGGCGTGGGGACGGATGCCGCCCGCGAAGATCGCGTTGCGGTTGATGATCAGGTGCTGCGGCGTGATCGTCGCGCTGATGTTCGGGCCGGAGGCGAGCACGAAATCGGCGGCCTCGGCGGTGGTGATATGTTCGAAGACGATCTTGAGTTCGGGCAGGTCGCGCGCCAGCCCTGCGAGGGTGCGATCGATGAACACCGCTTCACGGTCGAAGATGTCGATATCGGAATCGGTCACCTCGCCATGGACGAGCAGCGGCATGCCGATGCGCTGCATCGCTTCCAGTGCGGGATAGATGGCGCGGATATCGGTCACGCCATGCGCGGCATTGGTCGTCGCATGCGCGGGATAGAGCTTCGCGGCAGTGAACACGCCCTCGGTATAGCCGCGCGCCAGTTCGTCCGGATCGGCGCCGTCGGTGAGATAGCTCGTCATCAGCGGCGTGAAATCGGCATCGTCGGGCAGCGCCGCCAGGATGCGGTCGCGATAGGCGGCCGCCGCCGACACGGTGGTCACCGGCGGAGACAGGTTGGGCATCGCGATCGCGCGCGCGAATTGCCGCGCGGTCTGGCCGGCGACGGCGGCCAGCATCTCACCGTCGCGCAGATGGACGTGCCAGTCGTCGGGGCGCCTGATTTCCAGTCGCGTATTTTCTGTCGCGGTCATTGCAGCTCCGGCTTGGGATTCTTCGCGACCGTCCTTAACTAGTGGCGATGACCGGCACCACCCTTAGCGACCGCGCTGTGGTCCGTCTTTCAGGAGACGATGTCCGCGGCTTCCTTCAAGGCCTTGTCACCAACGACGTCGGCGGCGCATTGCCCGCCTGGGCGGGCTTGCTGACCGCGCAGGGCAAGGCGCTGTTCGATTTTATCCTGTGGGCCGACGGTGAGGATGTGCTGATCGATTGTGAAGCCGGGCAGGCCGATGCGCTGATTCGCCGGTTGTCACTCTATCGGCTGCGCCGCCAGATCGCGATCGCGCACGACGAATCGCTCGCCGTCCACTGGGCGCTCCAGGCCGATGCGCCGGAGGATCCCCGCTTGGGCGGCCTTGGCCATCGCTGGATCGCGCCGCCGGGCGAGCCGGCGACGAGCTGGCACGCGCATCGCCTGTCGCTGGGCGTCGCCGAAGGCGCGGCGGAACTGGGGCAGGACAAGACGCTCTGGCTGGAATGCAATGCCGCTGAACTGGGTGGCGTGAGTTTCACCAAGGGCTGTTATGTCGGCCAGGAGAACACCGCGCGCATGAACTGGCGGCAGAAGGTTAATCGTCGTTTGGCGGTGGTGCGGGCCGATGCGGATCCGGGTGACGGCGCGATGGCCTGGCATCCCGAACTCGGCCTTGCCGTCATGCGGCTGCGCGTCGAGTCGCTGGCCGCGACGCCGGGTGTGATCCTGCCGGGCTGGCTGGCGGACGCGGTCGCATGAGGCGGTTGTTCGCGGCGCTACTGCCGTTGCTGTTGCTCGGCGCGGCGCCTGCTCCGCTACCGGTCGAGCAGCCCGAGGTGATCGCGACCTTTCCGCATGACTCCACCGCCTTCACCGAAGGGTTGATCTATCTCGATGGCCGGCTGTTCGAAAGCACGGGGCTCGAGGGGCAATCGGTGGTTCGCGAGGTACGGCTGGAGGACGGCAAGGTACTGCGCGAGGCGGCGATCGATGCGCGCTATTTCGGCGAAGGGCTGGTCGACTGGAAGAACAGGCTGATCAGCCTGACCTGGCAGCACGGCATCGGCTTCATCTGGGACCGTGCGACCTTCAGGAAGATCGGCACCTTCAGATATCGCGGTGAAGGCTGGGCACTGACCCGCAACGATCGCGAGATCGTGATGAGCGATGGCACACCCTTTTTGCGCTTCCTCGACCCCGAAACGCTCAAGGAGAAACGCCGGATCCAGGTGACGGCGGACGGCCGCCCGGTGCCCCGGCTCAACGAGCTCGAATGGGTGAAGGGGGAGGTATTCGCCAATATCTGGCTGACCGACCGGATCGCGCGGATCGATCCGGTGACGGGCAAGGTGAAGGGCTGGATCGACGTTTCGGCGCTGTCGGCGGCTTCAGGCCGGCGCGGGCGTGACGATGTCGCCAACGGCATCGCCTATGACAGCCGCAAGGACCGGCTGTTCGTGACGGGCAAGAACTGGCCGGTGCTGTATCAGATCAGGCTGGCGCGCTGACCCAGCCGACATTGGGATCATTGAAATCGATCACCTCGTTCAATTCCCAGACATTGCCATAGCCATAGCCGACCAGGTTGATGAAGGTCTGGATGTTGAGCGCGAGCGGGCGGGATTTGAGCATCACCGGCGGCTGGTCGTTGCGGAAATTATTGTTGCAATAGATCAGGATCGGGCGATCGCGATCCGGCCCGATCGCCTGCGCCAGGCTTTCGGCGGTGAAATCGGTGAAGGGCAGGTTGACCGCCCCGGCGATATGGCCGCGCGCATAGGCGTCGGCGGAGCGCGCATCCAGGATCAGCACGCCCGGCCTGGCGGCTTCCGCCTTGAAGCGCGCGAAGTCAATCAGCCGGTCTCGCCGCTGCGCCTCCACCTTCATGGTCAGCTCGCGAAAGCCCGGATAGTCGATCTGGGGATTGCGGTCCGACTGGGCGAGCGCCGGCATTGCCATGGCAAGCGGAAGCAGGACGAGCAGGGGGCGGATCATCGACGATCTCCTGAATGAATGCCGGAATCTGGCTGAAGCGTGCTGCATGGGGGCTGAACGGCCATGGCATGGCGATGACGCTTGCCCCGCGTCGCGGGCGGCGTAAGGCTGGCGGGCATCGTTCCCCCGAGGGTTTCTCCAAATGCTGCGCCGCGCTGCCCTGTTCCTCTCCGCGCTTTGCCTGTCGTCATCCGTGATGGCCGCGGACAATCCGATCGATGCCGGCCGGATCACCGAAACCGTCAGGACGCTCGCTTCCGATGCGTTCGAAGGGCGCGCGCCCGGGACACCGGGCGAGGCGAAGACGATCGATTATCTGATCGCTCGCTTCAAGGCGCTGGGGCTGGACCCCGGTGGCGCCGATGGCGGCTGGACGCAGGATGTGCCGCTGCTCCACACTCGGCTGGGCGCGCCGGCGAAGCTCGGCACCACGCGCGGCGGCGCGTTCCGCCCGCTGGCGACCGGCAAGGATATTTATCTCAGCACGCTCCAGCCAAAGGATCGGGTGCTGATCGATGGCGCGCCTTTGGTGTTCGTCGGCTATGGCGTCGACGCGGCCGAGCGCGGCTGGGACGACTTCAAGGGCGCCGATCTCAAGGGAAAGATCGCGGTCTTCCTGATCAACGATCCCGATTTCGAGGCGGTCGCGGGCGAGGACGCGGTCGGCAAGTTCGGCGGGCGGACCATGACCTATTATGGCCGCTGGACCTACAAGTTCGAGGAAGCCGCGCGGCGCGGCGCGATCGGCGCGCTGATCGTCCATGACACGGCCGGTGTCGGCTATGGCTGGAATGTCGTGGTGAGCCCGGGCGGCGAGAATTACGGCATCGTCCGGCCAGCGAAAGACGTGACGAGCCTGAAGGTGCAGGGCTGGCTGAGCGGCGAGGCGTCGACCGCGCTGTTCCGCGATGCCGGGCTTGATCTCGCCGCATTGCGCGTCGCCGCGCGCCGTGCCGATTTCCGGCCGGTGCCGCTTGCCGGTCTTGGTTTCTCCGCCGATATTCCGGTGACGCAGGAGGCGGTGCAAAGCCGCAATGTCCTGGCCCGCATTCCCGGCGCGGCGCGTCCGCAAGAGACAGTGATGCTCGGCGCGCATTGGGATGCCTATGGCATCGGTGCGCCCGATGCCCAGGGCCGGACGATCCGCGCGGGCGCCAATGACGATGCGATCGGCATCGCCGCGCTGCTCGAGATCGCGCGCACCTTCAAGGCCGGGCCGCCACCCGCGCGCAGCCTGGTATTCGCGGCCTGGACCGCCGAGGAACGCGGGCTGCTCGGTTCGGACTATTATGCGACCAACCCGATCTATCCGCTCGACAGCACCGTCGCGAACCTGACGGTCGATGTGCTCCAGACCGCGGGACGCGCGCGAGATGTGATCCTGGTCGGGCAGGGGCAGACGGTGCTCGAAGACGATCTGGCCCGCCTCGCAGCGACGCAGGGCCGCACCTTAACGCCGGAGAGCCTGCCCGAACGCGGATTATTCTATCGCGCCGATCATTTTCCCTTCGCCAAGCGCGGTGTGCCGGTGCTGCTGATGATGAGTCTGGCCGGTGCTTCGGATATGGTGGATGGCGGTCGCGCGGCGGGGCAGCGCTGGGTCGATGACTATACCGGCAAATGCTACCACCAACCCTGCGACGCCTGGACGCCGGACTGGAATCTCGATGGGGCGGTGATGGATATCGACCTCGTCCGCCGCATCGCCGCCGAACTGGCAGGTTCGGATCGCTGGCCCGGCTGGAAGGACGGATCCGAATTCAAGGCGGTCCGCGAGCGGAGCGCGGCTGCAAGGAAGTAGCTTCTTGTCATTCCCGCGCACGCGGGAATGACAGTTAGTCGTGAGACTCAGGGTAATATCCCCGCCCATGCCTCTTCATGGCTTCCCTGGTGATTGGCCATGCCGGGTTTGGTCAGGCAGCCGCGCGGTTGGACGAAGCTGGTGATCCGCCGCACGGGCATTTCGTGCCACTGGATGTTGAACGCCCGGTTGATCGGGAAGAAGCACAGGCTCGAATAATCGAGATGGTCGTGGATCCACCAGGCGAGCCGCGTCCAGTCTCCCGGTTGGTCGAAGCGTTCGATGAAGCCGGGAATGACGATACAGGCGGTCGCGCCCATGAAGCCATGGGCATCGCGCCGGTCCCAGATATGATCGGCGGCGCTCGTTTCGCTCATCGAGCAATTATAGCCCTTGGCACCCTTGCGCATCAGCCGGTTGCCAAGTCCATTGACCTCCGCCGAGCGATAGGCGCCGCGAATCGCGATGCGGCCGAACGCGTCCTGCAGCGGTTCGAGCAGGTTCTCGCACAACCGCGTGCCCGCCGCGATGGCAAGATCGGGATCGTCGGGCACATTCGCGATCCCATGGATCGCCGCGATCTCCGAAAACAGGAAATCGCGCATGAAGAAGGAGCGCGAAAGGCGAACGCGGCCCAGAGTGTTGAGCGCATCGACGCTGGCGGGCTTGCGCATCGCCTGCCTATATGTCCCGGATACCGCTGTCATGCATGCGGCTGTCGTCGATGATATATGGCGGCCGGTGCGGGATGTTCACCCGCACCGGGCCGCGATGGCAGGATCTTGCGATCCCGCCCATTCTCAGGCCGCGAGCTTCCTCAGCACGTACGGCAGGATGCCGCCGTTGAGGAAATAGTCGAGCTCGTTGACGGTATCGATGCGGCACAGCGTCTCGAAGCTCTCCTCCGAACCGTCGGCGCGCGTCAGCTTGACGGTGACGGTCTGGCGCGGGCGGAGCGCCGAGACGTTCTCGATCGTGAAGCTCTCCGATCCGTCCAGGCCCAGCGTCTGGCGGTCGACGCCGTCGGCGAACTGCAGCGGCAGCACGCCCATGCCGACCAGGTTGGAGCGGTGGATACGCTCGAAGCTCTCGGCGATGACGGCGCGCACGCCGAGCAGGTTGGTGCCCTTCGCCGCCCAGTCGCGGCTGGAGCCGGTGCCATATTCCTTGCCGGCGATCACGATCAGCGGCGTGCCGTCCGCCTTGTAGCGCATGGCGGCGTCATAGATCGCCATCTGTTCTCCCTTATAGGCCGAATAACCGCCTTCGACGCCCGGCAGCATCTCGTTCTTGATGCGGATATTGGCAAAGGTGCCGCGCATCATCACGTCATGGTTGCCGCGGCGCGCGCCATAGCTGTTGAAGTCGGCCTTGCTGACCTGATGCTCCTGCAGGAAGATGCCGGCCGGGCTGTCGGCCTTGATGCTGCCCGCGGGCGAGATGTGGTCGGTGGTGATCGAATCGGCGAAGATCGCGAGCGGACGCGCCTCGATGATGTCCTGCACTGGCGCAGGGGTCATGCTCATGCCCTCGAAATAGGGCGGGTTGGCGACATAGGTGCTGCCCGCGCGCCACGTATAGGTGTCCGAACCCTCGACCTCGATCGCGCGCCACTTCTCGTCGCCCGAGAACACGTGCGCGTAGCGCGCCTGGAACATGCCGCGATCGATATTGGCGTCCATGACTTCGCGGACTTCGGCGTTGGAGGGCCAGATGTCCTTGAGGAACACGTCCTGACCGTCCGAACCCTGGCCGATTGGCGTTTCGATCATGTCCTCGGTCACGGTGCCCTTCAGCGCATAGGCGACGACGAGCGGCGGCGAGGCGAGGAAGTTGGCGCGCACGTCGGGCGAGACGCGGCCTTCGAAGTTGCGATTGCCCGAGAGCACCGATGCGGCGACGATGTCGTTGCCGTTGATCGCGGCCGAGATCGGCGCGGCGAGCGGACCCGAATTGCCGATGCAGGTGGTGCAGCCATAGCCGACCAGATTGAAGCCGACGGCGTTCAGGTCGGCGGTCAGGCCGGCCTTGTCCAGATAATCGGTGACGACCTGGCTGCCGGGGGCGAGCGAGGTCTTGACCCAGGGCTTGGGCTTCAGGCCGAGTGCATTGGCCTTGCGCGCAACCAGGCCGGCGGCGACGAGCACCGACGGGTTGGAGGTGTTGGTGCAGCTCGTGATCGCGGCGATGACGACGTCGCCGTCACCGATGTCGTGATCCTTGCCGTCGACCGCGACGCGCGCGGGGCGCTGCTTGGAATAGACCTTGGAGAGGTCGCCGTTGAACACTTCGTCCACCGCGTCGAGCGAGACGCGGTCCTGCGGGCGCTTGGGGCCGGCAAGGCTGGGGCGGACGCTGTCCATGTCGAGTTCGAGCGTGTCGGTGAACACCGGATCGGGCGCATCGGCCGACCACCACATGCCCTGCGCCTTCGCATAGGCCTCGGTCAGCGCGATCTGTTCCTCGCTGCGGCCGGTCAGGCGCATATAGTCGAGCGTCTTGTCGTCGATGCCGAAGAAGCCGCAGGTCGCACCATATTCGGGCGCCATGTTGGCGATGGTCGCGCGGTCGGCGAGGCTGAGCGCGTCGAGGCCGGGGCCGAAGAATTCGACGAAACGTCCGACCACGCCTTTGGCGCGGAGCATCTGGGTGACGGTGAGCACCAGGTCGGTCGCGGTGATGCCTTCCGCCAGCGTGCCGCTCAGCTTGAAGCCAACGACTTCGGGGATGAGCATCGAGACGGGCTGGCCAAGCATCGCGGCCTCTGCCTCGATGCCGCCCACGCCCCAGCCGAGCACGCCCAGGCCGTTGACCATGGTGGTGTGGCTGTCGGTGCCAACGCAGGTGTCGGGATAGGCGACGGTCTCGCCCGACCCGTCAACCGAGGTCCAGACCGCCTGCGCGATATGCTCGAGATTGACCTGGTGGCAGATGCCGGTGCCCGGGGGCACGACCTTGAAATTGTCGAGCGCCTTCGATCCCCATTTCAGGAACTCGTAACGTTCACCGTTGCGCTGATATTCCAGCTCGACATTGTCCTCGAACGCCTTGGGCGTGCCGAACTCATCGACCATCACCGAGTGGTCGATGACGAGGTGGACGGGCACCAGCGGATTGATCTTCTGCGCGTCGCCGCCCAGCATGTTCATCGCGTCGCGCATCGCCGCCAGATCGACGACGCAGGGAACGCCCGTGAAATCCTGCATCAGCACGCGCGCGGGGCGATACTGGATCTCGCGGTTGGAGCGCTGGTCCTTCTGCCAGTCGACGATCGCCTGGATGTCCTCGACGGTGACGGTCACGCCGTCCTCGAAGCGCAGCAGGTTTTCGAGCAGCACCTTCATCGAGAAGGGCAGGCGGCTGACATCGCCCAGCCTGTCGGCCGCCTTGGCCAGTGAATAATAATGAACCGTCTGTCCGCCCGCGGAAAGCGCGGTGCGGGTGGAGAGCGTGTCCTGGCCGATGGCGGTCATATGCTTTTGCCCCTTCGCTGTGCGGCACGGGCGGGGATACGCCGTTCAGGCGGCCCGTGCGGGTTATGGAAAAGCCCGCAAATGCGGGAGTCGCGCGGGCTTTAGCAGGGGGTTTCGGGGGTGGAAAGGGTGTGAAGGCGCTGAATCGCGCACAGCGGGCATTCTATCGCCGCCCCTGCGCGGTTTCGGGAGCGCGTCAGTCGGCGATCTGTTGCCAGGACAGGTCGAACCGGGCGAGATATTTGCGCAGCCGGTCGGCATCATTGGCCGAAGTCCGCCGCGAGCGCGATGCCGCGAACAGGGTGCGCCCGGCTTCGGAGAGAGAGCGGCTGTGCCGGCAGATTTCGACGACATGGGCGAGCTGGACGCGGTCGAACGGGTCGAGCGCCGCGATCTGGTCCTGCGTCAGCAACCGGTCGAGATCGTCGGATGCCGGCGTGCCGGCCGACCAGAGCCGCTTCAGCCGCGCGACTTCCGTATCGACACAATCCAGGTCGATCCGCCCCTTGGGCGAAAAGGTCGCCATCCGTGTGACGCTTGCGGCGAGATCGCGGAAATTGCCGGGCCAGCGTGCTTCCGCGTTGCATGAGAAAGCAAGATAGCGCTCGCGGGCCTCGCGATTGAAGGTGACGCGCATGCCGTCGCGCTCGGCATGGCGATCGAGCTCATAATCGAGATTGGGCGCGATATCCTCGCGCCGCTCGGCGAGGCCGGGCAGGGTGAAGGTCCACAGGTTGAGCCGCGCGAACAGGTCGTCACGGAAGCGCCCTTCGGCCACCGCCTGCGCCAGATCGCGATTGGTGCCCGCGATCAGCTGGAAATCGCTGCCGGCTTCCTTGTCGGCGCCGACGGGCAGGAAACGCTTGTCCTCGATCGCGCGCAGGATCATCGCCTGCTCGTCCAGCCCGAGCTCGCCGATTTCGTCGAGGAACAAGGTGCCGGTGTCGGCGGTGCGCAGCAGGCCCGGCCGGTCGGCGGCGGCGCCGGTGAAGGCGCCGCGGCGATGGCCGAACAGCGCGGACATCGCGCCGTCGCCCTTCAGCGTCGCGCAATTCACTTCGACGAACGGGCCCTTCACCTGGTGCTTGAGCCGCTTGAGCTCGTAGATGCGGCGCGCGAGCTGGCTCTTGCCCGCACCCGTCGGCCCCATCAGCAGGATCGGTGCGCGCGATCGGATCGCCACCTGCTCGATCTCGTCGATCATCCGGTTGAAGCCGGCGTTGCGCGTGTCGATGCCCGATTTCAGGAAGGACGTGCTTTCCGCGCTCGCCGCCGCGAAACGCGTCGCGATGCTGTCATAGCGCGACAGGTCGAGGTCGATCACGTTCCAGCTTCCCGGCGCACCCGTGGGCATGCCACGCTTGGGTTGGGTCTGGAGCAGCCGGCCGGGCAGGTAACGCGCCTCGGTCAGCAGGAACAGGCAGATCTGCGCGACATGCGTGCCGGTGGTGATGTGGATCAGATAATCTTCGCTGTCCGGATCGAAGGGCTCGGCGCGCGCGAAGTCGAGCAGCTTGCCGTAGACCTCCTCGAAATCCCAGGGATTGTCGAAGCTCAGCAGGCGGCGATCGACCGTCGTTTCGGGCGACACGGCGGCGACGTCTTCCGCGATATATTCGGCCAGCCGCACATGCTGCGGCCCGTGCAGCATGACGAAGCGGTCGACGCGCAGATCGTCGTGCATGGCGAGCCCGACCGAGGGGCGCCACTTGTTCCAGCGCGATGGGCCGAACTTGCTCGCATCGAGCGTCGATCCCAGGAATCCGATCACCACAAGCGGTCTCATGTCTATCCTGTAGGATAAAATCCTATCGGTAGCGATAGGATTTTTGAAGGTTGCCGCCTGACGCGATTTTGCGGGTTTCAGTGAAACTGGAATAAATATCAATTTATATCAGATGGATATGAGAATTTTCGGGCGGGGCTGATCGAACTGGCACGGCATGTGCTGATGAGGAGCATGTCGGACGGCGCGTTATGCGGGTGCCGACAGTGTAGCCAGATGGGCGGCCGGAATCGGCCGGCCGCCCCAAGAACAAGGAAGATGCCCATGGCCAACAAGAGCCTTTTCGCTTCCGCCGTCGCGATGCTTTTGCCGCGCGCGGATGCCGTGAACCGTCAGGGTGCGCCCGCCTATGCCTATGGGCCGGAGGCGAAGCTTGCCCAACTCGCGGCGACCGGCACGCTGGCCGACAATTTCTACGGGCGGGCCGATGGCCAGCTTGCGGATGTGCTGGACGCGGCCCGCGCGGCCGATCCATATTTCGTTGCGCAGGCCGCCATCTACGCCCGCACGTCAGGTGCGATGAAGGATATGCCGGCCTTGCTGGCCGCGTATCTGACGGTCGCCGATCCCGATCTCGCGGTCCGTGTCTTCGGGCGCGTGATCGACAATGGCCGCATGCTGCGCAACTTCGTGCAGATCATGCGTTTGGGGCAGGTCGGCCGCAACTCGCTGGGTTCCCGCCCGAAGCGGCTGGTCCAGCGCTGGCTGGAACGGGCGTCGATGCGCGATCTGATGGCAGCCGCCACCGGCGGCGATCCGTCGCTCGCGGACATCGTGAAGATGGTCCACCCCAAGCCGGCGGATGCCGCGCGTCGCGCCTTTTACGGCTGGTTGATCGGCCGTCCCTATGACGTCGCCGCGCTGCCCGTCGAGATCGCCGCGTTCGAGGCGTGGAAGCGCAATCCCGCGTCGCCGTTGCCGGCGGTGCCGTTCGAATGGCTGACTGCTTTTCCGCTCGCCGCGGAACAGTGGGGCGAGCTGGCGGCCCGCATGGGCTGGCAGGCGCTGCGGATGAACCTGAATACGCTCGCCCGCAAGGGTGCGTTCGGTGTCGACGGCGTGACCGAGATGGTCGCCGCGCGTCTGTCCGACGCGCAGGTGCTCGGTAAGGTCAGGCCCATGCCCTATCAGTTGATGGTGGCATTGGGTCAGGTCGATGCCGGCGTGCCGCTCAAGGTCCAGGCGGCGCTGGAGGACGCGCTGGAGCTTTCGCTCCGTGGCGTGCCGAAGGTGCCGGGCCGGATCGTCGTTTGCCCCGATGTGTCGGGCTCGATGGCATCACCGGTGACGGGGTACCGCACGGGCGCGTCGTCGAAGGTGCGGTGCATCGATGTCGCGGCGTTGGTCGCGGCGGCGATGCTGCGGACCAACCGACAGGCTCGGGTGATGCCGTTCGAGCAGCGTGTGGTTTCGCTGGCGCTCGCGCCGCATGCCCGCGTCGCGATCAACGCGGCGAAGCTGGCGGCGATCGGCGGGGGCGGGACCAATGTCTCGGCGCCGCTGGCGATGCTCAATGCGGAAAAGGCCGCGGTGGATCTGGTGGTGATCGTCTCGGACAACGAGTCCTGGATCGACGCCAGCCGCTATGGCGCGACCGCGACGATGCGCGAATGGGATGTGCTGAAGCGCCGCAATCCGGCGGCGAAGCTCGTCTGCATCGACATCCAGCCTTACGGCACGACCCAGGCCCGGGATCGCGCCGATATCATTAATGTCGGGGGTTTCTCCGACGCGGTGTTCGACACGATCGCGCGCTTCGTCTCCGGCGAGACGCGCGACTGGGTCGGCATCATCAAGCAAGTGGAGGTTTGATCAACAGGGTCGTGGCGAATGCTGGCGGGACTACATCCACCAGAAGACAGGTCCGACGAGTAAAGCGCCTGGGAAAGCAGCGATGCGATCACGGGAGATGCGGGTTCGAATCCCGCCGCTGGAACGTAGCTTAAGGGCCGCCGTCTCGCCGAAACTCGTCGCCACGGCCCTGTCGACATCATGGCGAATGCCAGTGGAACTACATGGACTTCAGTGTCGCCGGTTCGATTCCGGCCGGGCGAAAGCCCGTAGCTCAGTGGATAGAGCATGAGGCTGTTTCACGACCAACTCGTCGCCGTGAACGAATGTGCATCCAGGCGAATGCCTGACGGACTACATGGACTCTTAATCCCCTGGTCGCGGGTTCGAATCCCGCCGGGCCGTCAATCGGTCCGTAGCTCAGCGGTAGAGCGGGAAACGTCCGTCAAATCCTCGTCGCCACGGTATGCGCGCCGGCGAATGCCGGCGGGACTACAGGTCAGAGCACCCGCTTGCGGGAGGCCGGCGGTTCAACTCCGCCTCCGGGAAACCGGATAGCTCAGGGAAATGTCTCGCCATCGCTCGTCGCCGGCAATGATCGACGCACAGACAGGGTGTAGCTCAGGTGCGTGAGAGCGCCGGCCTTGGGAGCCGGAGGCCGCTGGTTCGAGTCCAGCCGCCCTGACCAGTTTTTCCGCCTCGCGGTACGCGGGGCGCCAGATTTTGAATGGGAGGTCGCGATGACCGAGACGATGTACGATTACCAGCATGTCGAGGGTGGCGTGCCGATCAAGATGTGGACGCGCGGCGTGCCCGTCGACGACAAGGCGCGCGCGCAGCTTGCGCGCGCGGCGCAGATGCCGTTCGTGTTCAAGCATGTCGCGGCGATGCCCGACGTTCATGTCGGCATCGGCGCGACCGTCGGCTCGGTGATCCCGACCAAGGGCGCGGTGATTCCCGCCGCCGTCGGCGTCGATATCGGCTGCGGCATGATGGCGGCGCGGACCTCGCTGGTCGCGAGCGATCTTCCGGACAATCTGGAAGCCATCCGCGCGGCGATCGAGCAGGCGGTGCCGCATGGCCGATCGGTCGGGCGCGGCAAACGCGATACCGGCGCCTGGGGCGATCCGCCCCCGGCGATCGTCGAGGCCTGGGCGACGCTGGTCGCGCGCTTCGATCGGATCACCGACAAATATCCGCGGCTGAAGAACACGAACAATCTCGTGCATCTCGGTACGCTGGGCACGGGCAATCACTTCATTGAGCTGTGCCTGGACGAGGAACAGCGCGTGTGGGTGATGCTGCATTCGGGGTCGCGTGGCATCGGCAACGCGATCGGCAGCTTCTTCATCGAGCTGGCGAAGCAGGACATGCGCAAATGGCACATCAACCTGCCTGATCAGGATCTCGCCTATTTCCCCGAAGGCACCGATCATTTCGACGATTATGTCGAGGCGGTCGGCTGGGCGCAGGATTATGCGGCGCTCAACCGGCGGATGATGATGACCAACGTCATCCGTGCGCTGCGCAAGCAGATCGTCAAGCCGTTCGATGCCGAGCTGGAGGCGGTGAATTGCCACCACAACTACGTCCAGCGCGAGAATCACTTCGGTGAGAATGTGCTGGTCACCCGCAAGGGTGCGGTGCGTGCCGCCAAGGGCGTGATGGGCATCATCCCGGGATCGATGGGCGCGAAATCGTTCATCGTGCGCGGGCTGGGCAATGCCGAATCGTTCGATAGCTGCAGCCATGGCGCGGGACGGGTGATGTCTCGCACCCAGGCGAAGAAGGCGGTGTCGCTCGCCGAGCACATCGCCGACACGGCCGGCGTGGAATGCCGCAAGGACGAAAGCGTGATCGACGAGACGCCGCGCGCGTACAAGCCGATCGAGGCGGTGATGGCCGCGCAGGCGGATCTGGTCGAGATCGTCCATACGCTGAAGCAGGTGGTGTGCGTGAAGGGGTGAAGCGGGGTCAAGGCGGCATGCCGTTCCCGCTTCACAACCTCGATGCCACCTTGGTCGAGCGGTCTCACCTGAAGCACTAATAAGAATGAAAGAAGAGACATGATCATCATCGACGGATCCGAGGGCGAAGGCGGCGGACAGGTGGTGCGCAATGCGTGCGTGCTGTCGCTCGTCACTGGCCAGCCGTTCCGTATCGTCAACGTGCGTGGCGGGCGCGAGAAGCCGGGGCTGATGCGCCAGCACGTCACCGCGATCGAGGCGGCCTGCACGCTCGGCAATGCCGAATGCGAGGGGCTGGCGGTTGGCGCATCCGAAATCGCCTTCCGCCCGGGCCGGGTTGTCCCCGGCGACTATCGCTTCTCGGTCGGCACCGCCGGCAGCACGGGGCTGGTCCTCCAGACGATCCTGCCGCCGCTGATGCTGGCGGACGGGCCGTCGCGGATCGTGCTCGAAGGCGGCACGCATAATATGCTCGCGCCGCCGTTCGATTTTATCGACCGCAGCTTCCTGCCGATCGTCAACCGCATGGGACCTCATGTCGAGGCGCGGCTGGTGCGGCATGGCTTCTATCCGCGCGGCGGCGGCCGGATCGAGGTGGAGATCACGCCGGCGCCGCTGTCGCCGATCGATTGCCTGTCGCGTGGCGCATCGCTGCACCGCGCGGCGACCGCGCTGTTCGCGGCCTTGCCGTTCGAGATCGCCCAGCGTGAGCTTTCAGCGGCGCGCAAGCTGCTCAACTGGCCGGAAGCGGTTTTCGCGGTTCGTGAGCTTCCCGCCGAACAGGGGCCGGGCAATATCCTGCTGCTCGAGGCCGGCTTCGAACATGTGACCGAGATCGTCAGCGGTTTCGGCAAGCTTGGCGTTTCTGCCGAGACGGTCGCCAAGACCGCGGCGTCGCGCATGAAGGGTTATCTGGCGAGCGATGCCTTTGCCGGCCCCTATCTGGCGGACCAGTTGCTGCTGCCCTTCGCGCTGGCGGGTGGCGGCAGCTTCACCACGGTCAAGCCGAGCCAGCACGCGCTGACTGCGGCGGACATCATCGAACGGTTCCTGGGGCGGCGGTGCGTGTTCGAGCAGATCGAATCGGGCGCGCATCTGATGACGGTGCGGTGATCCGATTTTCCCCTCCCGTTTACGGGAGGGGTTAGGGGAGGGCCTGTTCGGGCTTGGTGCTGAATTTGACAGGCCCTCCCCCGACCCCTCCCGTAAATGGAGGGGAGATTTTGTTACCGGCCGATCATCGTTTCCGGGCGGACGAGGCGGTTGAAGGTCGCTTCATCGACCAGCCCGAGCGCCAAACCAGCCTGTTTGAGCGTCAATCCGTTGAGATGTGCGTGCTTGGCGATCTTCGCGGCATTATCATAGCCGATCTCGGGCGCGAGCGCGGTGACCAGCATCAGCGATCGATCGACCAGCTCTGCGATTCGCGTCTCGTCGGCTTCCATGTCGTCGACGGTGCGTTCGGCGAAGCTCTCCATGCCGACCGCGAGCAGGTGGATCGAGCGCAGCATGTTGGCGCCGATCATCGGCTTGAAGACGTTGAGTTCCAGATGGCCTTGCAGACCGCCGACCGTGATCGCCTGGTGATTGCCGATCACCTGCGCCGCGACCATCGTCAGCATCTCGCATTGGGTGGGATTGACCTTGCCGGGCATGATCGAGCTGCCGGGCTCGTTCGCGGGCAGGATCAGCTCGCCGATGCCCGATCGAGGCCCTGATCCGAGCAGGCGGATATCGTTGGCGATCTTGGTGAGCGCCACCGCCAGCGTCGAAAGCGTGCCGGAGAGATGGACGATCGGGTCGTTCGACGCGAGCGCCTCGAACTTGTTCTCGGCGGTGAAGAAGGGCAGGCCGGTCAGGCCCGCGAGTTCGGCGGCGATTGCCGCGCCGAAGCCCGCCGGCGCGTTGAGGCCGGTGCCGACGGCGGTGCCGCCCTGGGCGAGCTGGCACATGCCGTGCGTCACCGCCGGCTCGATCCGGTTGCGGCAACGATAGAGCTGGTTGGCATAGCCCGAAAATTCCTGGCCGAGCGTCAGCGGGGTCGCGTCCTGCAAATGGGTGCGGCCGATCTTGACGATATGATCCCAGGCCTTCGCCTTCGCATCGAGCGCATCGTGCAGCCGCGTCAGCGCGGGCATCAGCGCCGTGGTCGCGGCGCGCGCCGCGGCGATGTGCATCGCGGTCGGGAAACTGTCGTTGGACGACTGGCCCATATTGACGTGATCATTGGGGTGGACGGGGTTCTTGCCGCCGCGCGCGCCCGTCAGCAGTTCGTTGGCGCGGCCCGCAATCACCTCGTTCACGTTCATGTTCGATTGCGTGCCCGATCCGGTCTGCCAGATGACGAGCGGGAACTGGTCGTCATGATCGCCGGCGACGATTTCGGCCGCCGCTGCCTCGATCGCGTTGGCGATCTCGTGCGGCAGGCCATGCGTCCGGTTCACCCGCGCCGCCGCCTGCTTCACCAATGCCAGGGCATGGACGATGCCGATCGGCATCCGCTCGGTCTCGCCGAACGGGAAATTCTCGATCGATCGCTGCGTTTGCGCGCCCCAATAGGCGTCAGCCGGTACCTCGATGGCGCCGATGCTGTCGGTTTCGGTGCGCGTGGCCGTCATTCCATCCTCCGTCGTGGCTGCGGAGGGCAAATGGCGTTTACGGATAGGATATGCCAGCCCCGAAGAGGCCGGTGGGGATTATTTCTTCCGCCCGAAATCCACGGTCACGACGTTCGATCCGTCCTCGACCGGCACCGCCACCGGGCGGTCGTTCTCGGCTTCGTGCTCGCCGTCGGACGCCTCGTCGCCCTGCGCCTGGAATTGCAGCGCGAAATTGACGGCCGGGTCGTGGAAGCCCGTCACCGCCGCGAAGGGGATGACGAGATGCGCGGGCACCTGGTTGAAGCTCAGCGCGACTTCGAAGCCATCTTCGGCCACTTTCAGGTCCCAGAAGCGATTCTGCAGGACGATGGTCATCTCGTCGGGGAATCGCTCGCTCAGATGGCGGGGGATGTCGACGCCCGGTGCGCCGGTTTTGAAGGTGATGTAGAAATGATGCTGGCCGGGCAGGCCGCCCGATCGTTCGACCTCGCCCAGCACGCGGCCGACGACGGCGCGCAGCGCTTCCTGCACGATCTCGTCATAGGGAATCAGGCTGTCGGGCGTTTCTTCGCTCATCGCGCCGTGGTGAACGCTGATGCGCGGCTGGTCAAGTGATTGCGCCAGCATTCCGGCGCGCTATAGGGGCGCATCATGCGCACAGCGACCATAGCCCGCAAGACCAAGGAGACCGAGATCGACGTCACCGTCAATCTCGATGGCACCGGAGTCTATACGGTTTCAACCGGGATCGGCTTTCTCGATCACATGCTGGAACAGCTTTCGCGGCATTCGCTGATCGATCTCGATGTGAAGATCGTCGGTGACCTGCATGTCGACCAGCATCATACCACCGAGGATTCGGGGATCGCGATCGGCGAGGCGATCAGCCGCGCATTGGGCGATCGTCGCGGCATCACGCGCTACGGCACCGCCTATGCGCCGATGGATGAGACGCTGACCCGCGCCGCGATCGACATTTCGGGCCGTCCCTTCCTGGTCTGGAAGGCGGCGTTCAGCCAGCCGCGACTGGGCGAGATGGATACCGAACTGTTCGAACACTGGTTCCACGCCTTTTCGGGCGCCGCCGGCATCACGCTGCATGTCGAGGCGCTTTACGGCCGTAACAACCACCATATCATCGAAAGCGCGTTCAAGGCGCTGGCGCGCGCGCTGCGCCAGGCGGTCGAGATCGATCCGCGCAAGGCCGATGCGATTCCCTCGACCAAGGGCACGCTCGGGGGCTCGGCCGCCGGTGACTGAGACCGTCGCGCTGATCGACTATGGCGCGGGGAATCTCCATTCGGTTCACAACGCACTGAAGGCGGCGGGCGCCGAGGGCGTCGTGGTGACCGCCGATCCCGCGATCGTGCGTGCCGCCGACCGGATCGTGTTGCCCGGCGTCGGCGCCTATGCCGCCTGCGCCACGGCGCTCAACGCCGTGCCCGGCATGCGCGAGGCGCTGGAAGACGCTGTGCGTATCAATGCGCGGCCCTTTCTCGGCATCTGCGTCGGCATGCAATTGATGGCCGATCATGGCGAGGAACTGGGCGGCCATGAGGGGCTCGGCTGGATCCAGGGCAAGGTCGTGGCGCTCGATCCCGCCGATCCCGCGCTGAAAGTGCCGCATATGGGATGGAACAGCGTGTCGCCGACGATTGGCCATGCGCTGCTGGAAGCCGGTGAGGCCTATTTCCTGCACGGTTTCGCTTTTGAAGGCGCGAATGTGCTGGCGCTGACCGACCATGGCGGCCCGGTGACTGCCGCGATCGGGCGTGACACGATGATCGGCGTCCAATTCCACCCCGAGAAGAGCCAGCGCTACGGGCTCAGCTTCCTCGAACGTTTTCTGGACTGGAAACCATGAGCCTTATCGTCTTCCCCGCGATCGATCTGAAGGGCGGGCAGGTCGTCCGTCTCGCTGAAGGCGATATGGATCGCGCGACCATCTATGGCGACGATCCGGCCGCGCAGGCGATGCTGTTCGCTGATGCCGGGGCGGAACATCTTCATGTCGTCGATCTCGACGGCGCCTTTGCCGGCCAGTCGGTCAATGGCGAGGCGGTGAAGGCGATCGTCGAGCGCTTTCCCGGTCATGTACAACTGGGCGGCGGCATTCGTGACCGCGCGGCGATCGAGCGCTGGTTCGACCTGGGCGTCTCGCGCATCGTGATCGGCACCGCCGCGCTCGAAAATCCGGAGCTTGTGCGCGCCGCCGCGAAGGATTTCCCCGGCGGGATCGTCGTCGCCGTCGATGCGCGCGACGGCATGGTCGCGACCAAGGGCTGGGCCGACGTCTCCACCGTTTCGGCGGTCGATATGGCGCGCCGGTTCGAGGATGCCGGCGTCGCGGCGCTGCTGTTCACCGATGTTGGTCGCGACGGCCTGCTCAAGGGTTGCAATGTCGAGGCGACGGTCGATCTGGCACGGAGCAGCGACATCCCCGTGATCGCCAGCGGCGGTGTCGCCGGGATCGGTGACATCCGGATGCTC
This sequence comes from Sphingomonas sp. FG14, assembly GCF_057809675.1. Lineage (NCBI taxonomy): Bacteria > Pseudomonadati > Pseudomonadota > Alphaproteobacteria > Sphingomonadales > Sphingomonadaceae > Sphingomonas > Sphingomonas sp. FG14. The sequence goes on from NZ_JBMDKK010000012.1 coordinate 30,866, forward strand.
GCCATCCATGCCAAGGACGGGATCGAGGGCGTGATCACCGGTCGCGCGCTGTATGACGGGCGGCTCGATCTGGCCGCGGCATTGTCGATCGCCCGCGTATGATCTGTTCTAAAAGTCCGTTCGGGCTGAGCCTGTCGAAGCGGTGTGGGAGGGACGCTGGCGCATGACTGTTCGCGCGCGTGTCATTCCCTGCCTCGACGTGGCGAACGGTCGCGTCGTCAAGGGCGTCAATTTCGTCGATCTGCGCGATGCGGGCGATCCGGTGGAGGCCGCGCGCGCCTATGACGCGGCGGGCGCCGACGAACTCTGCTTCCTCGATATCTCGGCAAGCCATGAAGGGCGGGGCACCTTGCTCGACATGGTCCGCCGCACAGCCGAGGTGTGCTTCATGCCGCTCACCGTCGGTGGTGGCGTGCGCAGTCCGGAGGATGCGCGTGCGCTGTTGCTGGCCGGCGCGGACAAGGTGGCGGTCAACAGCGCTGCGGTGGCGCGGCCCGAACTCGTCGCCGACATGGCCGATCGTTTTGGCAGCCAGTGCGTTGTCGCCTCGGTCGATGCGCGACAGGTTTCGCCCGGGCGGTGGGAGATCTTCACCCATGGCGGCCGGCGCGAGACCGGGATCGACGCGCTTGAACATGCCGCCCGCCTGGCGGCGCTCGGCGCCGGCGAACTGCTCGTCACCTCGATGGACCGCGACGGCACGCGCGACGGCTATGATCTGGCGCTCACGCGCGCCATCGCCGATGCGGTGACGGTGCCCGTCGTCGCCAGCGGCGGCGTCGGCGCGCTCGATCATCTCGTCGCGGGGATTGTAGAGGGCCATGCCAGCGCCGTGCTGGCCGCTTCGATCTTCCATTTCGGCCAGCACAGCATCGCCGAGGCGCATGCCGCGCTCGCGGCGGCCGGGATTCCGGTGCGCGCGCCTTTACAGGATGCGCGCATCGCGGCAGACGCACGGGCATGAGCGACGCGATCGACAGGCTTGAAGCGGTGATCCGCGAGCGGCGCGACGCCGATCCCGACGCCTCCTATGTCGCGAAACTGACCGCCAAGGGCCGCGCCAAGATGGCGCAGAAGCTCGGTGAGGAAGCCGTGGAGACCGTGATCGCGGCGATCGCGGGCGATCGTGCCGGCGTCACCTCGGAAGCGGCGGACCTGATCTTCCATCTCGCCGTGCTGCTCGCCGATCTCGACCTGTCCTTCGCCGACGTCTTCGCCGAGCTCGACCGGCGCGAGGGCGTTTCGGGGCTGGCCGAAAAAGCCGCGCGCCCGAAAGACTGATCGTAACACGTAAGGACCGAACATGCCGATCGACGCCACCCGGCCCTATGACGACCAGAATATCTTCGCGAAGATCCTGCGTGGGGAAATCCCGAACCGGACCGTCTATGAAGACGATCATGCGCTCGCTTTTCACGACATCAATCCGCAAGCGCCCCATCATATCCTGGTGATCCCGAAAGGAGCCTATGTTTCGTGGGACGATTTTTCCGCCAAGGCTTCGGACGCGGAGATTGCGGGCTTCATTCGCGCGGTCGGCCATGTCGCGCGCGAAGCCGGTATGGTCGAGCCGGGATACCGGCTGCTGGCGAATATCGGCGCGGATGGAGGGCAGGAGGTTCCGCACCTGCATATCCATATCTTCGCAGGCAAGCCGCTGGGGCTGATGATCGCGCGATAGGCTATGCCATATAGACTATTGCGCTCAGGTCATTAGCCACTAGGCTCCGCCGCCATCACAACCACGAGGAAAGCGCCTGATAAAGGCGTGGGGGAATCATTGATGATATTTGGGCGCATCAAGTCACTCGATGCAATTCTTGCAACCGCCGAGAAAAAATCGCTGACGCGCTCGCTGGGGGCTTTCCAGCTCACCATGCTCGGCATCGGCGCCGTGATCGGAACCGGCATCTTCGTGCTGACCGCCGAAGCCGCGCAAAAGGCGGGGCCGGGCATGATGCTCTCCTTCGTCATCGCCGGCGTGGTCTGCGCGGTCGCCGCGCTCTGCTACGCCGAGATGGCGGCGATGGTGCCGGTTTCCGGTTCCGCTTACACCTATAGCTATGCCGTGATGGGCGAGTTGATCGCCTGGATGGTCGGCTGGGCCCTGATCCTCGAATATGCCGTGGCGGCGGGCGCCGTCTCGGTCGGATGGTCGGGCTATGTCGTCGGGCTGATAGAAAATGCCTTTTCGATAGACATACCGGATATGCTGGTGCGCGGGCCCTATGACGGCGGTGTCGTCAACCTGCCCGCCATGGCGATCGCCGGTCTCGTCACCTGGCTGCTCGTGATCGGCACCAAGGAAAGCGCGTTCGTCAACGCGGTCCTCGTCGCGATCAAGGTCGCAGCGCTCACCCTGTTCATCGTCCTGGCGCTGCCCGCGATGAACATGGAGAACTTCACGCCCTTCTCGCCACTCGGTTTTGCCGGTGTTTCGGCAGCCGCAGCCTCCATCTTCTTCGCCTATGTCGGCTTCGACGCGGTTTCGACCGCTGCGGAGGAAACCAAGAATCCGCAGCGCAACATGCCGATCGGCCTGATCGGCTCGCTTGCCATCTGCACCATCTTCTACCTGCTCGTCGCGTCTGGCGTGATCGGCAGCGTCGGTGCGCAGCCGCTGCTCGGCCCCGATGGCGCGGCGCTGCCTCCCGGCAGCACCGATCTCGCCAAGGCCTGCGTCGCGCATGCCGCCGCCACCGGTGGTGAAGCCGTGGTCTGCTCGAAGGAGGCGCTGGCCTGGACGCTGCGCGAGATCGGCTGGCCGCAGATCGGCAACCTGATCGGCCTCGCCGCCGGTCTGGCGCTGCCCTCGGTCATCCTGATGATGATGTACGGCCAGACCCGCATCTTCTTCGTCATGAGCCGCGATGGTCTGCTGCCGCCGGTCTTCTCGAAGATCCATCCGAAGTTCCACACGCCGCACGTGATCACGATCCTGACCGGTGTCTTCGTCGCGCTGTTCGCCGCTTTCTTCCCCGTCGGGAAGCTGGCGGATATCTCGAACAGCGGCACCTTGTTCGCCTTTGCCGCCGTGTCGATCGCGGTTCTGATCCTGCGCCGGACCGATCCCGGCCGCCGCCGTCCGTTCCGCACGCCTGCCGTTATCATCACCGCGCCGATCGCGGTTGCGGGCTGCATGTATCTCTTCATCAGCCTCGGTCATGAAACCAAGCTGATGTTCCTCGGCTGGGCGGCGATCGGCCTTGTGGTCTATTTCCTCTACGGTCGTCGCCGGAGCCATGTTGGCCTGGGCCATGATGAAGTGCATGAAACCGATGCCGACACGCCGCAGCAGCCGGTCCCGCCCGTTCCCAAATTCTGATCGGGCTTGAACGCAAAAAGAAAAGGGGAGGCCTCGGCCTCCCCTTTTTTTGCTTTACCGAACTGTGCTGACTTCAGCCAAAGCGCCTGGTCACCAGTTCCTTGAGATCGGCCTCGGGACGGGCACCGTAATGCGAGATGATCTCGGCGGCGCAGATCGCGCCCATGGTCAGGCTGTCCTCGACCGAGCGGCCCTCGGCCTGCCCGGCGAGGAAGCCGGCGGCGAACAGGTCGCCGGCGCCGGTCGTGTCGACGACCGTGTCGATCGGTTCGGCCGGCGCCGCGAAGCGCGCGCCGTCCTTGATCGCGATCGCGCCCTTTTCGCTGCGCGTCACCACCAGCAGCGGCACGCTCGCGCTCGCCTTGGCCACCGCCGCCTCGAAATCGTCGAGTTCGGTCAGCGCGGTGATCTCGGCCTCGTTGGCGAACAGGATGTCGATGTCGCCATCCTCGATCAGCCTCACGAAATCGGCGCGATGGCGCGAGATGCAGAAGGTGTCGGACAGCGTGAACGCCACCTTGCGGCCGGCGCCGCGCGCGATCGCGATCGCCTTGCGCATCGCGGCGCGCGGTTCCTCGGGATCCCAGAGATAGCCTTCGAGATAGAGGATCGCCGCATCGGCGATCAGTGCCTCGTCGAGCGCCGAGGCGGGCAGGAACTGCGATGCGCCCAGAAAGGTGTTCATCGTGCGCTGGCCGTCGGGCGTCACCAGGATCAGGCAGCGCGCCGTCGGCGGTTCGGCTTCGGCGCGGATCTCGGTCGTGAAGGAGACGCCCTGCGCGCGGATGTCGTGCGCGAACACCGCGCCGAGCTGATCGGGGGCGACCTGACCGATAAAGCCGCATTTGCGCCCAAGCGCGGCGAGCCCGGCGACGGTGTTGGCGGCCGAACCACCGCTCGCTTCCAGGCCGGCGCCCATCTTGGCATAAAGCGCCTCGGCTTCCTCGGTGGTGAAGAGCAACTGCATCGAGCCCTTGGCCAGCCCTTCCTGCGCGATAAAACCATCGTCGGCGCGTGCGATCACGTCGACGATCGCGTTGCCGATGGCGACGATGTCATGGCTGGGCTGGCTCAATTCGAAAACTCCTGCGCGATGCGTATATTTTCCGGCCTCTAGTGAGGGAGGGGGACCGGTGCAACCGCACGTTGACGGGGGCGGCCATGATGCCGCATCCCTCTGTCATGCTTCGTGCTTTCCTGTCTTCGCTCGGCCAGCTCGCCGATCCGCCGATCCTGAAGGTGCTGGGGAAAAGCCTTGCCGTCACGCTCGCCATCGTCATTCTCCTCGGCGCAGCGTTCTGGTGGGGGGTGACCAGTCTGGCCGCGTCATGGGGGTGGGGTGCGAATGGCGGCTTCGCGGTCGCGGCCGGCGCCGCGATGATCGCGGTGATATCCGCCTGGCTGCTGTTCCGCGTCGTCGCCGTTGCGGTGATCGGCCTGTTCGCTGATGCGGTGGTCGAGGCGGTCGAGCGGCGGCATTACCCCGAAGCGCTGGCGCGCGCGCGCCCGGTTTCGCTCGCGCGGACCGTGCACATGGGATTGGCCTCCGCCGGCCGTGCGCTGCTCTTCAACCTGTTGGCGTTGCCCGTTTATCTGGCGTTGCTCGTCACCGGCATCGGCACCGTCGCGCTGTTCGTGGTTGTCAACGCGCTGCTGCTCGGGCGCGATCTGGGCGAGATGGTCGCCGCCCGCCACATGGATTCGTCGGCGATCCGGGGCTGGCTCGGGACGACGCGAGCCAGCCGCTTCGCGCTGGGGCTTGTCGTGACCGGGCTGTTCGTGGTTCCTGTCGCCGGTCTGCTGGCGCCGATCCTGGGGGCGGCGATGGCGACGCATCTGTTTCACGGGAGGGATGAATGAGGATAGCCCGCTGGGCCTGTGGCGCCATGTTGGCGCTGCTCGCGGGATGTGGTGGCGGCGCGCCGGTGCGGCCGGTGGCGGCGCCCGTACCTCCGCCGTCTCGCCCGGTGCCGATCCCGACGGCGGGGCTGGAGCGTGTGATGGGCCAGACCGCGAAATCGCTGACCAGCATGTTCGGCCGCCCCGATCAGGACGTGCGCGAGGCCAATGGCCGCAAGCTCCAGTTCGGCAGCGGCGTCTGCGTGCTCGACGCCTATCTCTATGCGCGCCGCAACGGGCAGGAGCCGGTGGTCACGTATGTCGACGCGCGCCAGCTCGACGGTTCGGACATCGATCGCGCGTCGTGCGTCGCATCGTTCACGCGCCGCTGAATCAGCTCAAACAGGATCGGGGGCCAGCCTTGCGATCGCCCAGCGCGCCGCCTCGGCCACCGCTTCATCCTCGTCCGCCGTCAAAGGTGACAGGCGCTTGAGCAGACCCGGATCACCGCTATTGCCCGCCGCGATCGCGGCGTTGCGTACCATGCGGTTGCGGCCGATCCGCTTGATCGGCGAGCCGGCGAAAACCTGGCGGAAGCTGGCATCGTCGAGTGCCAGCAAATCGTCGAGCGCGGGCGCCGTCAGCTCGGCGCGCGGCAGGAAGGCGCGATTGGCCGCGGCGGCGGCGGCGAACTTGTTCCAGGGGCAGACCGCCAGGCAATCGTCACAGCCGTAGATGCGATTGCCGAGCTTGGCGCGAAACTCCTCGGGGATCGGTCCCTTATGCTCGATCGTGAGATAAGAGATGCAGCGCCGCGCATCGACCCGATAGGGCGCCGGAAAGGCATCGGTCGGGCAAACGCGCTGGCAGGCGTCGCAGGATCCGCAACGCCCACCCCCCGGGGTATCGGGCGCCAGTTCCAGCGTTGTGTAGATCGCTCCCAGAAACAGCCAACTGCCATGTGCGCGGTTGACCAGATTGCTGTGCTTGCCCTGCCAGCCGATACCGGCGGCTTCGGCGAGCGGCTTTTCCATCACCGGGGCGGTATCGACGAAGACCTTGAGTTCCGGTGTGGCGGCGGCATTTGCGACGATCCAGCGCGCGAGTTCCTTCAGTGCGCGCTTGACGACGTCGTGATAATCCGCGCCCTGCGCATAGACGGAGATTCGGCCGATTCCGCCCTCATCTTCCAGTCGCAGCGGATCGGTGCCGGGCGCATAGCTCATGCCCAGCATGATCACCGATCGCGCCTGTGCCCATAATCCCGTTGGTCTTGCGCGCTCTGTCGCGCGGCTTTCCATCCAGATCATGTCGCCATGGCGGCCCTCCGCCAGCCATTGGGCAAGGCGTGCCGCGCTTTCCGGCGCGGCGTCGGCGCGCGCGATTCCGCAGGCCGCGAAGCCGATCCGGGCCGCTTCCTTTTTCAGGGCGGATGGGAAGTCGCTGTTTATCATAAACTAACCGCTTGCTAGCATAAGACGCGACAACGGTTCGAGACCAGCCGGTTGATCCGCCTATCGCGGATGTGTGTGGGGACACAAACGGACGATGAAGGCCTGTATTTCGTATGTGGGAAGCGGCCGCTTCCTGATCTTTCTGCTTGCCGTGGCGATTCTGGTCGGCATGGCGTTCGGCTATTTCGGCGGACAGCTTGGCGGGCCGTTGCTCGACATGCTGTCTGATCCCGCCGCCAATGAAGCGCGGCTGGCGGCGATGTCGGTGGACCAGCGCTCGACTCACCTGCTGATCACGCTGACGCTCGATGTCATCTATCCGATCGCCTATGGCGGCGGCTTCGCCAATCTCTCGGCGCGGCTCGTCGATCGCAACAAGCTGCTGGTCGCGGCACCGGGGCTGGCGCTGATCCTGGTCGATCTGACCGAAAATGTGCTGATCGCGCTGATGCTTCAGGGTGATGCCGCGGTGATTCCGGCGAAGACATTGGCGACACAGGCGAAATGGTGGCTCTTCGCCGGTTGTTCGCTGCTGGTGACCGGGCTGGCGATCATCGCCGCGATCCGCCATTATACCGGCGGAGTAACCAAATCGCCGATCGGCGGACGCGCATCCAGGGAGATTTGATGGCCGATCAGCCGGCGGTGCGCGCATCAGGGCTCACCAAATATTTCGGCAACCGTACCGCGGTGGACGGTGTCGATCTTTCGGTGCCCCAGGGCATGATCTACGGCGTGCTGGGCCCCAATGGCGCGGGCAAGACGACGACATTGCGCATGGTGCTCGGCATCATCGAGCCCGATCGCGGTTCGCGCGCGATCTTCGGCAATCCGCGTCCGCGCGCGGTGGGCGACAGGATCGGCTATCTGCCCGAGGAACGCGGCCTGTATCCGGCGATGAAAGCGCGCGAGGCGATCGCGTTCATGGGGGCGCTGCGCGGGCTGGACTGGCAGGAGGGCCGCGCCCGCGCGGCGACGCTGCTGGAGAATGCGGGGCTCGGCCATGCGGTGGATGAGAAGATCCGCAAGCTCTCGAAAGGGATGGCGCAGCTCGTCCAGTTGCTCGGCTCACTGGTGCATCGTCCCGATCTGATCGTCCTCGACGAGCCCTTTTCGGGGCTCGACCCCGTCAATCAGGAACGGCTGGAGGCGCTGATCGTCGCGGAGCGCGCGCGCGGCGCGACCATCCTCTTTTCCACTCATGTCATGGCGCATGCCGAACGCCTCTGCGATCGGCTGGCGATCATCGCCGGCGGCAAGCGGCGTTTCGAAGGCACGGTCGACGATGCGCGCGCGATGCTGCCCATGCGCGCCACCTATACGCCGCGCAATGACAGCGAGGGTGTGGCGGCGCTGCTGCCCCCCGGCGCCGAGCATCGTGACGATCGCTGGCGCTTCAACGTGCCCGACGATGGAGTGGAGCCACTGCTGGAAAAGCTGATCGCGCGCGGCCATGGCATTGCTGGCCTGTCGATCGAGCGGCCGGGCCTGCACGACGCCTTTGTGCGCATCGTTGGCCAAGCCAATATCGGGGACGTCGAATGAAGCGCCTGTTCCGCCAGACCGCGGTGATCGCGCGGCGCGATTTCGTCGCCACGGTGGCGACGCCGACCTTCCTCGTCTTCCTGCTCGCGCCGCTCTTCATGATCGGTTTCGGCCTGATCGGTGGCCTGGGCGCATCGAAAATGGCGTCGAACGTCACCGAGCGGGCGGCGATCGCGGCGCTGGTGCCTGCCGTGGACGGCGCGAAACTGCAGCGCGCGGATGCGACGCTGCGCGCCACCTATCGATCGGAGAACAAGCCGGCCGAATTGCGCGTGCTGGCGCCCGCCGCCGATCCCGATGCGCAGGCGCGCGCGCTGATGGCGGACAAGGATACCGACGTCTATGCCGTGCTCTACGGGCCGCTCGATCGCCCGAGGATCCTGCGCGCGTCGACCAGCGAGATTTCGGCGCCCTATCTGGCCGAACTGGCGGAACAGGCGCTGCGTAACGATCGCGCCGGCCTTGCCGCCGGGGAGCGGCTGAGTCATCCCGATATTTCCGCCGTCACCCGCGAGGCCCCCAGCCGCAGCGGCCGCCAGAGCATCGGCTTCGGCGCGGTCTTCGTTATCTTCTTCCTGACCCTGCTGCTCGCCGGCCAGGCGGTCGGCATGATGGCGGAGGAGAAGGGCAACAAGGTGATCGAAATCCTGGCGGCGGCGGTGCCGCTGGAGACGGTGTTCCTGGGCAAGCTGATCGGCATGTTCGGCGTGGCGCTGCTCTTCATCGCGTTCTGGGGAACGATCGCCGGCGGTGCGGTATTGATCCAGCCCGACGCCGCGTCGATCGCCGCCTCGGTCCCGGCCATCGGATTCCCGCTCTTCTTCCTGCTGGGCGCCGCCTATTTCACCATGGCCTATATGCTGCTCGGCGCGGTGTTCCTGGGGGTTGGCGCCCAGGCCTCGACGGTGCGTGAGATCCAGATGCTGTCGCTGCCGATCACCATCGTCCAGGTCGGCATGTTCGGCCTGTCCTCGGCCGCCGCGTCGTCGCCGGGATCGACGCTTGCCTTCTTCGCGCAGCTCTTTCCGCTCAGTTCGCCCTTCGCGATGGCGGCGCGGGGTGCCACCGATCCGCGGCTCTGGCCGCATCTCCTGGCCTTGGGCTGGCAATTGCTCTGGGTCGCGCTCACCATCACCGTGGCCGCCCGCCTCTTCCGTCGCGGCGTGCTCAAATCTGGCTCGGGCGGTTTCAAGGGGCTGTTCGGCCGCAAGCGGAACGAAGGGCCGGACGATGCCGGCGCGGATTCGTTGACACAGATGTAAATAGTGGCATTCTGCAACTCAACGCGCCAGCCAAGGCGCGATACAGGAGAAATGCCGATGGCCACGCTTGCCCCCGCAGCCGCGCCGCTCGCGCCCGCCGACCCGCTCGATGTCAGTCGAGCCGAGCTTTACACCGAACATCGCTGGCAGGAACCGTTCCGTCGGCTGCGTGCGGAGGCGCCGATCCACCGCTGCGAGGACAGCGCCTTCGGCCCCTATTGGTCGATCTCGACCTACAAGCCGATCGTCCATGTCGAGTCGCTGCCCGAGCTTTATTCGTCGTCATGGGAATATGGCGGGATCACGCTGGCTGATCCCAAGGAGACAGCGAATTTCTCGATGCCGATGTTCATCGCGATGGACCGGCCCAAACATACCGAGCAGCGCCGCACCGTCGCGCCCGCCTTTACGCCCAGCGAGATCGCGCGGCTTGCCGATTCGATCCGGCACCGCACCGCCGACCTGCTCGATGAACTGCCCTGGGATAAAGAGTTCGACTGGGTCGACAATGTCTCGATCGAACTGACGACGCAGATGCTGGCGATCCTCTTCGATTTCCCCTGGGAGGATCGCCGGCTGCTGCCCTATTGGTCCGACTGGGCGGGCAATATCGAGCTTGTCCATAATGAGGAGACGCGCCGACAGCGGCTGGACATCATGTTCGAGATGGCGGGCTATTTCGCCAGGCTTTGGGCCTCGAAGGCGGGTGCGCCGCCGCAGCCCGATCTGATCTCGATGATGGCGCATTCCGAAGCGATGAGCCACATGGAGCAGAACGAATTCATCGGAAATCTCGTGCTGCTGATCGTCGGCGGCAACGATACGACGCGCAATTCGATGTCCGGTCTCGTCTACGGCCTCGATCAGTTCCCCGATGAGCGCGCCAGGCTGGAGAGTGATCCCGGCCTGATCGCCAACGCGACCTCGGAGATCATCCGCTGGCAGACGCCGCTCGCGCATATGCGCCGGACGGCGGCGCAGGATAGCGAACTGTTCGGCCATAGGATCGCCAAGGGCGACAAGCTGGCGCTCTGGTATATTTCCGGCAATCGTGACGAAAGCGTGTTCGAGGATGCCGACCGGCTGAAGGTGGACCGTGAGAATGCGCGGCGGCATTTGTCGTTCGGCTATGGCATTCACCGTTGCGTGGGTGCGCGGCTGGCAGAACTCCAGATCTCGATCCTGTTGGAGGAGATGGCGAAGCGGCGGATGCGCGCGAATGTCTCGGGGCCGGTCGAGCGGGTTCCGGCCTGCTTCGTCAATGGCTATAAGAAACTGCCGGTGACGCTCAGCCGTTATTGAAACCGCTGGGCTGCGGAGGCGGTCGATGATGACGGTGATGAACAGGCGCGTGCTGATCGGTTCGGCGGTTGCCGTGGGTGCCGGTGCGGGATTTCTGGGCTTGCGTGCGCTGGCGGCGCCCAGGGAGCGATTTGCGCTGACGCTCAGCGACGCCGAGTGGCGCAAGCGATTGAGCCCCGCCCAATATGCGGTGCTGCGTCAGGCGCATACCGAACGCGCCTTCAGCAGCCCGCTCGACAAGGAGCATCGCACCGGTACCTTCGTCTGCGCGGGATGCGCGCTGCCGCTTTTTTCTTCGAAGACCAAATTCGACAGCGGAACGGGCTGGCCGAGCTTCTGGGCGCCGCTGCCCAATGCGGTGGGCACCGGTCGGGATTTCGACCTGGGCGTGTTGCGCATCGAAGTCCATTGCCGCCGGTGCGGCGGCCATCTCGGTCATGTCTTCGATGATGGCCCGCGCCCGACCGGCAAGCGCTATTGCATGAACGGCACGGCCATGAAGTTCGTGGCCAGCAAGATCTAGCCGCGCGCCATTTCCGCCAGTTCGACGGCGCGATCCGATGCCGCCTGCAGCGTGCGCGCCACGAGCATATCGATCGACCGGTCTGCGTCGAGTATGTCGAGCCCGGCACGCGTGGTGCCGCCGGGGCTGGCGACCCGATCCGCCAGCGCGGCAGGGCTGACGTCGGATGCGGCAGCAAGCGCCGCCGCCCCGCCCACCGTGGCCAGCGCGAGCGCTGCCGCCTGATCCGGCGCGAAGCCAAGTTTCTCGGCGCCCTTGGCGATCGCATCGATGAAGCGATAGACGAAGGCAGGTCCCGATCCCGAAACGGCCGTGCCGGCATCGATCAGCGCTTCGCGATCGACCCACAGCGCAAGGCCGAGCGGCCGCGCCAGCGCATCCGCGACGCCGTGGGCGTCGGCGCCGTCGCGGCAGGTGTGGAGGATCGAGGCACCTTGGCCAAGTGCGGCGGGCAGATTGGGCATCAGCCGGACGATCCCGCCGGCCCGTGCGAAGCGATCACCGAGCGTCGCGCCGTCGACGCCAGCCATGATCGAGATCACCACGGTTTCCGGGCCAGTGAGCGCGTCGATCGCGCCGGCGGCCTCAGCGAAGATCTGCGGCTTGATGCCGACCAGCAGCGCGGCAGGGGCAGGTTCGCCAGCCGGTGGCGCAGCGCACAGGCGGGTACCCTCGGGCGCTTCGCCGCGCATCGGATCGATGATCGTGACCGCGGCGGGATCGAGCCCCGATTCAAGCCAGCAGGAGAGCATGGCGCCGGCCATGTTGCCGCAGCCGAGCAGCCAGAGCGGACGCGAGGTTGTGAAGGGAAAAGCCATGGCGAGGCCGATAGGCGAATTTCGGCCCGCTGTCATTCCCGCCGGAACGGATTCAGCGCGCCGCCACCTGCGCCGATTGCGGTGCGGCGCCGCCGCCTGTGCGTAGCGAGAGCAGCTTGCTGAGCTTGCCGCGGAAAGCGGCGAGATCGGCACCGGCGAGCAGTGACGTCTGGATGAAGGACACCGAACGCGGATTGATCGCGATGCCGTTCTTGTAGAGTTCGTAATGAAGGTGCGGACCGGTCGAGAGGCCCGTCGACCCGACATAGCCGATCACCTGGCCCTGGCGGACGCGCGTTCCGACGCCGACCGCGATCCGGCTCATATGCGCATAGCCCGTGCCCAGTCCGCCGACATGGTTGAGGCGCACATAATTGCCGTGGCCGCCATGGCGGCCGGCAAAGGAAACGACGCCGTCGGTGGCGGCATAGATCGGGGCGCCGGAAGGCGCGCCGAAATCGATGCCCTTGTGCAGGCGCGAATAACCCAGCAGCGGATGGCGCCGCATGCCGAAGCCGGAGGTCATGCGTCCGGCCACCGGCGTCGCCATCACGCCGCGCTTCTGGCCGACGCCCGACGCCTCGAACCATTCGGTGCGTCCGCCGATCGTCCATTCGAGCAACTGGATGCGCCGGCGGCCCTGGTCGAGCCCGGCATAAAGCAGCTTGCCGATCTCGACCTCGCCGGTTTCGGCGCGGGCCTGTTCGACGATGATGTCGAACCGGTCGTCCGAACGGATGTCGCCGCCGATCGAAACCTTGGTTGCCAAGGCGCGGATATAGGCCTCGACTGCCTTGCCGGGCACGCCGGCGGCGCGCGCGGACCGATAAAGACTGTCGCCCACCCGGCCCTGGATGCGCAGCGGGGTGTTGTCGACGGCGATCGGCACGCGGTTGAGCGTAAGCACGCCGTTGACGCGCGAGATCTCCAGGCGAAGGTCGAAGCGGGCGCGGAACGCCAGATAGTCTAGCGGCCGGGCGACGTTGCGGTTGGCGCGCCGGCCGAGTGTGACGTCCATGCGCGTGCCCGGCTTGATATCGCCCAGCGCGACCACGCCGGCGACCATATCGGCGACTTTGGCGGCTTCGTTCTCGGCAACGCCGGCGCGTTCAAGCACGCGCTTGAAACCGTCGCCCTGGCCGAGCGTCGCGACAAGATCGATCGACGGGCGTTCGGGCGTGTTCGTCAGCGGAACGACCACATCGGTCGACGACATGCGGCGCCCGGTATCGCCGCCGAGTGCCAGCGGCGCGATCGATTGGGCGCGCGCTTCGTCCCAGCTATCCGGGCTCATCGGTTGCGGGCTGAGCCCGGCGACCGGGCGGAAACCGGGTGAAAGCGCCCAGGCCGAGGAGATCAGGACGACGCAGGTGGCGAGGCCGCGGAACCATTCTCGCGATCCGATGCCGGCGCCCAGATCGGGAACCAGTTCGACATCGGCGAGCCGCGCCTCCAGCTTGTTCCACCGGCCTTCGGGTTGGGCCTTGCGACCGAACGGCCGGGTCAGCGCGGTTCCTGACAGCGCGTTGTCGAGCGTCAGGGCCGCGACAGGCCCTCCATCACCGAAACCATGGTCGTTGCGCTGGTACAAGTTGCGCCCCTCAAAAGCGGTGCCCGCACACCGCGACTCCCAATGAGCTATAGCATGTCTGTGAAGGCAGAGGGTTAAAGTCAAATTAAGCCGGTATGTTTCTGCAAGAACTGCGGCGGGCCGTGCCGATCGGTCGGCGGGCGCAAATCTTTCTCGCCGGTGCTTGCGCGGAGCCGCACGATTGCCGATCTTGGCTGCATGAGCCGTTTCGCGCGTTCGCCGGTTACCGCCATTCTCGGGCCGACCAATACCGGCAAGACCCATCTCGCCGTCGAGCGGATGTGCGGTCATGCCAGTGGCATGATCGGTTTCCCGCTGCGCCTGCTGGCGCGAGAGGTCTATGATCGCGTCGTCGGGATCAAGGGCAGGGAGCAGGTGGCGCTGATCACCGGCGAGGAGAAGATCCTGCCCGACAAGGCGCGCTGGTTCCTTTGCACCGCCGAAAGCATGCCGCTCGATCGCGAGGTCGCCTTCGTCGCGCTCGACGAGGCGCAGTTGGGCGCCGATCCGTCGCGGGGGCATGTCTTCACCGATCGGCTGCTGCGCGCGCGGGGGCGCGAGGAGACGATGATCCTGGGGTCGGAGAGTCTGAAGCCGCTGATCCGCGCGCTTGTTCCCGATGCCGAGGTGATTGGTCGTCCGCGTTTCTCGACGCTCAGCTATGCCGGCGCGAAGAAGCTTTCGAAACTGCCGCCGCGTTCGGCGATCGTCGCCTTCTCGGCCGAAGAGGTTTACGCCGTCGCGGAGATGCTGCGCCGGACCAAGGGCGGCGCGGCCGTGGTGATGGGGGCCTTGTCGCCGCGCACCCGCAACGCGCAGGTCGCGATGTTCCAGGCCGGGGAGGTTGATTATCTGGTCGCGACCGACGCGATCGGCATGGGCCTCAACATGGATGTGGCGCATGTCGCGTTCGCCGGGCTCGCCAAGTTCGACGGCCATCGCCGCCGGCGGCTAACGCTGGCCGAAATGGCGCAGATCGCGGGCCGTGCGGGCCGTCATCAACGCGACGGCACGTTCGGCACATTGGGGGCGGAGGAGGGCGGTATCGCCTTCACGCCCGAGGAGATCGAACGGATCGAGGAGCATCGCTTCCCGCCGCTCGATCATCTCTACTGGCGCGACGGCCTACCCGATCTGTCGAGCCTCGACGCGCTGATCGCCGCGCTGGAGGCGCGGCCGACCGAACCGCTGCTGCGCGCCGCGCCGGAAGCGGTGGACCTGGCCGTGTTGCGCCGGCTGGCCGATGAACCCTGGGTGCGCGATCGCGTCCGCGAGCCCGTGCTGGTCCGTCGGCTATGGGCTGCCTGCGGCCTGCCTGATTTCCGCAAGACCGGCGCTGATCATCATGCCCGGCTGGTCGGACGGGTATTCAAGCATCTGAGCGAGGGCGCCGGTCATGTCCCGGTGGCATGGTTCGCCGACGAGATCGCCCGGCTCGATACCATTCAGGGCGATGTCGAAACGCTGGCGGACCGGATCGCGGCGGCTCGCACCTGGGCCTATATCGCGCATCGTAACGATTGGCTGGCCGATCCCGCACATTGGGCGGAGCGCACACGCGGGGTCGAGGAGAAATTGTCCGACGCGCTGCATGCCAAGCTCACCCAGCGCTTCGTCGACCGGCGGACGGCGGTGCTGATGCGCGAGATCGGCAGTGATCCCGATGCCATGCCGGTGACGATCGCCGAAAATGGCGAGGTGTCGGTTGACGACGAACCGATCGGCCGGCTGGTCGGCTTTCGGTTCAGCGTGGCGCCCGATGCGCGGCTGGCCGATCGGCGCAAGCTGCTCGCCGTCGCCGAACGCCGGCTTGGGCGCGAATTGTCTCGGCGTGCGCGATCGCTGACGGACGCGCCTGACGCGGCGTTGACCTTGACCACGATCGCGGGCGAACGGCCGGCGATCGTCTGGGATGAGCATGTCGTCGCGCAGCCACAGGCCGGCCGTTCATTGCTCACGCCGCGCCTCCGGCTGGATCGCGCGCTCGACATGCTTAACGGGGCGGACCGCAAGGCGGTCGCGGTGCGGCTCGAACGCTGGCTGGTCGGGCGGATCGATCATGTCCTGCGGCCTCTCGTGCGGATGACGGCGGCGGCCGCCGATCCGGCGACGCCGCCGCCTCTGCGCGCGCTGCTCGCGCCGCTGGCTGAGGCGGGCGGCGTGATCGAGCGGTCGGCGCTCGAAACGGCGCTGGGCGCGCTTGACAAGGCCGGGCGCCATGGCGCGCGCCGGCTGGGTTTGACCATCGGGGCGCTTGACCTGTTCCACGCCCAGTTGCTGAAGCCGGAGGCGATGCGATGGCGCGCGGCGCTCGTGGCGATCCGCGCCGACGCAACTATGCCGCCGACCGCCCCTCCGGGGGCGGCGGTGGTTGCGGCGCCGTCGCCCGGATCGGATTTCCGGACCTTGGGCAGCCAGGCGCTTCGCGTCGACCTGGTCGAACGGATCGCCCGTGCTGCGCACGACGCGCGCGATGGCCGGCGTCCCTTCGTGCCCGATCCGTCTCTGGCGGTGTCGATGGGGCTGGGCGCGGATGCGCTCGCGCGGCTCATGCGTCTTCTCGGGTTTGAGGCGCACGAGCAGGCCTGGCGCTATCGCGGTCGGGTCAAGCCACGCGCGGCGCGCGCGGTGCGGCCGGGCAGCGCCTTCGCCGATCTTGAAAGGCTGGTCGCGCATGGCCGCTGACGCAGGTTCCAACCAGCGCATCGATCGCTTCCTGTGGTTCGCGCGACTGACCAAGACGCGGAGCCAGGCTCAGGCGCTGTGTGGCGAGGGGCATATCCGCGTTGACGGGCGCAGGATCGAGCGCGCGCATGCACCCGTTCGCGTCGGCAATGTCGTCAGCCTGTTCGTCCATGGCCGCGTCCGCGCGATTCGGATCGACGCGCTGCCGGTGCGTCGTGGTCCCGCGCCGGAAGCGCAGGCCTGTTATACCGACCTTTCCGCGCCTGCCGAAATGCGAACGACTTGCAGCAGTGCGGGGAATATTGACGCGGGCGAATCGCATCCATAGCAGGGCCGAATTGGAGGGAGCTATTCCATGACTTACGTCGTCACCGATGCCTGCATCCGCTGCAAATATATGGATTGCGTGGAGGTGTGCCCCGTGGATTGCTTCTACGAGGGTGAGAATATGCTGGTGATCAATCCCAGCGAATGCATCGATTGCGGCGTTTGCGAGCCCGAATGCCCGGCCGAGGCGATTCTGCCCGATACCGAGAACGGCCTGGAGCAGTGGCTGGAGTTGAACGCGACCTTCTCGTCGCAATGGCCCAATGTCACTCGCAAGGCCGATCAGACGCCCGCTGATGCCGACGAGCATAAGGGCGAAGAGGGCAAGTACGACAAATATTTCTCGCCCGAGCCCGGCACCGGCGACTGAGGTCGTCGTCCCCGCGCATAGTTGCCATCAAGTAATATCGACATGCCGGTGCCGGCCGGATTCGGCGCCGGATGGCCGGCGCCGATTGCTGCGTCGTAACAAAAGACTGCGGGCTGGCATTTTTGTTGCGACTCTGTTAAAGAGACTCACTGTGAGCGCGCGGGGTCACCGCGCCGCTAGAGGAGACTCACCACCTGCAAGCCCCGATTGGACCGGCCACTGGCTTTAACAGCGGGCCGGCATCACCATATCGGCGGCATTCCACGGAAAGGTTGTAAAGCATGGCATCCAAGGCCTTGTCCTTCGACGTTGGCGATTATGTCGTTTATCCCAAGCACGGTGTCGGCCGTGTCATCGAACTGCAGAGCACCGACATCGCGGGCATGCAGCTCGAACTCTATGTGCTGCGTTTCGAAAAGGAGCGGATGACGCTCCGCGTGCCCACCAACAAGGCCGAAAGCGTCGGCATGCGTAAGCTGTCGTCCGACAAGACGCTGAAGGAAGCACTCGACACGCTGAAGGGCAAGCCGAAGGTGAAGCGCACCATGTGGTCGCGCCGTGCCCAGGAATATGAAGCGAAGATCAACTCGGGCGACCTCGTGTCGATCGCCGAGGTGGTACGTGATCTGTTCCGCGCCGACGACCAGCCCGAGCAGAGCTATTCCGAGCGGCAAATCTTTGAAGCCGCCACCAGCCGCCTCGCGCGTGAGCTGGCCGCGATGGAAGAAACCGACGAGCCTGGCGCGCAGCAGAAGATCCTTGAGATCCTCAACAAGGCCGCGCTGATCCATAACAAGGACAAGGGCGAGTAGCTGGCGCTATCCGCCGCTGCACGGACATGAAAAGGCGGCCTTCGGGCCGCCTTTTCTTTTGCGCTTGCCACTGGCCTCACCCGACTGTATTATTATTGCAATACAGTAGGAGCCGATGCCATGCGCTATCTCGCCTTTCCGATCCTGGCCTTCGCGACGGCCTGCTCCGCCTCGGCTGACGATGGTGCGGGCAAGTTGAGCGGCGTTTCGGGTTCGCGCAGCTTCGACGTGAAGGGCTTCGAGTCGGTTTCCCTCAGCGGACCGGACAATGTGATCGTGCAGGTCGGCAAGGCGATGTCGGTCAAGGCGGTTGGCGACACCGCGATACTCGATCGCCTCGAGATCGAGGTGGTCGATGGCGATCTGCGTATCGGCCGCAAGCGGCGCAATGGCGTCCATTTCAATTGGGGCAAGAATTCGGGCGCTGTCGTCACCGTCACGTTGCCGGTGCTGACTGGCGCGTCGGT
The DNA here is from genome assembly GCF_057809675.1 of Sphingomonas sp. FG14. NCBI lineage: Bacteria > Pseudomonadati > Pseudomonadota > Alphaproteobacteria > Sphingomonadales > Sphingomonadaceae > Sphingomonas > Sphingomonas sp. FG14. The sequence goes on from NZ_JBMDKK010000012.1 coordinate 49,186, forward strand.
CGCGGGATCGGGTGACATGGATGTCGACCATGCCGAAGCGCAGAAATTCAACGCGTCTGTTGCGGGCTCGGGTTCGCTCAAGGTGGGCGCGCTCAAGGCGGATCGCCTCAATGTCTCGATCGCGGGATCGGGCAATGCCAATTTCGCCGCCGGCACCGCGGCCGATGCCGGCATGTCGATCGCGGGCTCTGGCAATGTCGATGCGGCCGGACTGGCGGCGCGGACGGCGGATATTTCCATCGCCGGTTCGGGCGATGTGAAGGCTGGCGTGTCCGAACGCGCCGATGTTTCGATTCTTGGCTCGGGCGATGTCGACATCATCGGCGATGCGCAGTGCAAGGTGTCGAAAATGGGGTCGGGCGATGTGCGCTGCACCCCTGCCGCACCATCAACGCCGAAGCAGTAAAGCGCGCTTGCCCACCGGAAGCCGCGCCGTCATCATGCGCGCATGAACATTCGGCAACTTCTGGTCGCACTTGTCCTTGTCCCGTCGGCGGGGCCGGCGATCGCTGCCGAGCGTGTGGAAACCATTACCAGCTTCGACCGGATTCGCGTCGATGGTGCTTATCAAGTGGAGGTCGTCACCGGTCGCGGCGCTTCCGCGCGCCTCTCGGGAACGCGTGACGCACTCGACCGGGTCACCGTGAGCGTGCAAGGCACCTCGCTGACGATCCGCACGAATCGTACCGGATGGACCGGGGGCTGGCCGGGGGAGGACAAGGCCGGGCCGGTCATCATTCGCCTCACCACCGGCGAGTTGCGTTCCGCTTCGATCAGCGGCAGCGGTTCGATCGCGATCGATCGCGTTCGTGGCCCCCGCATTCAGCTTGGTGTCGAAGGTTCGGGCCAGTTGAAGGTGGCGCGGGCCGAAGTCGACCGGATCGACATGACCCTGCTTGGATCGGGCGCCATCGCGATCGCCGGCACGGCAAAAGCGGCGAACGCGATCGTGCGCGGATCTGCCTCGATCGATGGCGCGACGTTCATCGCCAATGATCTGAGCGTCAACAGTGAGAGCGCCGGCAATGTCGGGCTTGGCGCGCGGACCAGCGCGACGGTGAAGTCCGCAGGCTCGGGCGAGGTCCGAGTCGCCGGCACGCCAGCTTGCACTGTGACGGCGCTGGGATCGGGGCAGGTCTATTGCGGGGCGGCGAAGAAATAAGCGAGCGGTTCAGCCACTGTTGCGCAAGGCGGTGGCGATCGCGTTGATCGAAAGCTGGATGCCTTCTGCGATCCGGGGATCGGCCTCGCCCGCGCGGTGGCGCTTGAGCAGCTCCACCTGGAGCAGGTTCAATGGCTCGATATAGGGCAGGCGCAGTCGGATCGACGCGTCGAGCGCTGGCGATTTGGCGAGCAGGCGGGTCTGGCGCGTGACCGACAGCAGCCCGTCATGCGCGGTTTGCCAGCCATCCCTGATCCGGCCGAAGATCGCCTCACCCGCCGCCTTGTCCTCGACCAGCCCGGCATAGCGCGCCGCGATTCCCATGTCGGATTTCGCGAGCACCATCTCCATATTGGCGAGCGCGGCCTGCAGGAATGGCCAGCTCTGGACCATTTCGCGCAGCAGCCCCTGATCCTTGAACGCGGTCAATGCCTGGCCGACCCCATACCAGCCCGGCAGCATCACGCGCGCCTGCGCCCATGAGAACACCCAGGGGATCGCACGCAAATCCTCGATCGCGTCGGTCTTCTTGCGGCTTGACGGGCGCGATCCGATCTTGAGCGTCGCGATCTCCGCGATCGGCGTCATCTGGCGGAAAAAGCTGCGAAAACCTTCGGTTTCATAGACCAGTCCGCGATAGGCGCGGAAGGCGTCGGCCGAGAGCGCGTCCATCGCGGCGCCGAAACGCGCGCGATCGGCCTCGGCCAATGCGTCGGGTTCAAGGCTCGCGAGCAAGGTCGCCGATGCGATCGCTTCAAGATTGGCGGCGGCGCTCTCGCGCGTGCCGTATTTGGCGGCGATCACCTCGCCCTGTTCGGTGATGCGGATGCGGCCCTGCACGGTGCCGCGTGGCTGGGCGAGGATCGCGGCGAAGCTCGATCCGCCACCGCGCCCGACCGCGCCGCCGCGACCGTGGAAGAGCTGCATGCCGATGCCGGCTTCGGCAAAGACCGGTGCAAGCGCCCGGCTGGCCTGATGCAGGCCCCAGGTCGATGTCAGATAGCCGCCGTCCTTATTGCTGTCCGAATAGCCGATCATCACTTCCTGGTGACCGCGCGTGCGCGTGATCGTCGCGATCTCTGGCAGCGCGAACCATTTGCCCATCACCACGGTGGCGTTTTCAAGGTCGCCGATCGTCTCGAACAGCGGCACCGCCATGATATCCGCCTCGGGTGTCTCTCCCGGACGATAGAGCCCGGCTTCCTTGAGCAGGACATGGACTTCGAGCAAGTCCGACACATCCTGCGCCATCGAAACGATATAGTTTCGGATGCAGTCCGCTCCGTAGCGGCGATGCGCCTCGGCGGCGGCGCGCACGATGGCGAGTTCGCCCGCCGTTTCCTCCGAATAGGCGAAATGCGGGCTGGAGAGCGGACGCGGCGTTGCCAGTTCGCGGCGCAGAAGTGTGACCCGCGCGTCCTCGTCGAGCGCGCCATAATCGGCTTCGACGCCCGCCACGCTCAGCAGCTCAGCGACGACGCGCTCGTGCACCGCGCTGTTCTGGCGCATGTCCAGCGTGGCGAGATGAAAGCCGAAGGTCTCCACCGCGCGGATCAGACGGCCGAGCGCGCCGCCGGAGGATAGCGCTCCACCACCGACGCCTGCCAGTCCGTGCGCGATCTCGACCAGATCGGCGCGGAAGGCTTCGGGCCCATCATAGCTTTCCGCGCGGAGCGGAGAGGGGCGGGGCGGTGCCTTGCCGGTCAGCGCGAGATGTGTCGCGCTCAGCCGTGCATAGAGACCGGTGATGGCGCGGCGATAGGGTTCGTCCTGTCGGCTCTTCGCCGTGTCGCTGCTGGCGTCGGCCAGAGCCAGCACTGCGTCGCTCGCTTCGGCCAGCTCGGTCGAGATCGACAGTTCCGCACCCAACCCATGGAGGGCGTCGAGATACCAGGTGACCACCGTCTCCGCCGAGCGCGACAGCGCGAGCGTCAGCGAGTCCGCCGTGACGAAGGGATTGCCGTCGCGATCACCGCCGATCCAGCTTCCCGGCCGCAGGAAGCTGGCGGGGCGCTTGCCGAGTGCGCGCTCCCAGCGCGCATAGAGCGCGGGCAGCACCGGGAGGAAGGTGTCGCGCAGATAAGCGAGGGCTGTTTCCACCTCGTCGGCAACGAAGAGGCGTTCGCGGCGCAGCGTCCGCGTCTGCCAGAGCAGCGCGATCTGGCGATGGATCGCTTCCTCTATCAGATCGCCTTCGGGCGTCTCCGTCGCGCCGTTGTCGCGCAGCTTCATCAGCTCCGCGATACGGTTGCGATGATCGATCATCGACTTGCGGCGCACTTCGGTCGGGTGGGCGGTCAGCACCGGCGCGATCAGGGCATGGCCGAGAAGTTCGATCGCCTGATCGCCGTCGATGCCCTCGGCCGCCAGTCGTTCGAGCGCATGCGCCAGATCCGCGCCCGGCTCGGCCGCGATTCCCTGGCGGTCCTCCGCCAGATTGGCGAGCATCGAGAACAGCATGAAGCCGCGCACGAACGCGGTGGTCTCATCCAGGTCGAGCGCGTCGAGCCCGGGATCGATCGCATCGGCGCCAGCCACGCCGCGATGACGGTCGACCGATGTCGAGCGGATATATTCGGTGCGCCGGAACAATGTCTCCCCGCCATAGGCGCGGATCACATCGCCCAGCAGCTTGCCGAGATAGCGGATGTCGGGGTTCTGGCTGATCGCTGGACGTGGCATGGCAGCGTTGCTGCACCGCAACACATTCGACGTCAATATCATTGCGGTATCGCAATGCACGTTGATTGTGAAATTATATTATTGATTGTTCAATTATTATAATCAAACAATATGTATGGCGCTCAGGCGAGCAGTTCGATGTCCCAATACAGCCAGTCGCGCCAGCTTTCGTGGAGGTAGTTGGGCGGAAAGGCGCGGCCATGTTCCTGAAGCTGCCAGCTCGTCGGCCGGATCGGCGCGATATGGAGCTGCATGCCCGCCTGACGTGGCGTGCGGCCGCCCTTTTTCAGGTTGCATGGCGCGCAGGCGGTGGCGACATTCTCCCAGGTGGTGCGGCCGCCCTGTGCGCGGGGAATGACATGATCGAAGGTCAGGTCGCTGGAGACGCCGCAATATTGGCACTGGAAGCGATCGCGCAGGAACAGGTTGAAGCGGGTGAAAGCGGGGTGTTCGGATGGTTTCACATATTGCTTGAGCGCGATGACGGAGGGCAGCCGCATCGCGCTGGTGGGACTTCGCACCTCGCGCTGATATTCGTCGACGATCGCGACTCGATCGAGGAACACCGCCTTCACCGCGGTTTGCCACGGCCAGAGCGACAATGGATAATAGGATAGCGGCTTGTAGTCCGCGTTGAGCACAAGCGCTGGACAACTGTCCGGGTGTCGGATCAGGTCGGGATGGTACATGACGCCACACGCTCCCCCATTGCCATCGTCCCAATCAGGTAAAATGATGACGCCGTCATGACAGCATTTCCCGCGACTCGTGGTCAAGAGCCAAATTGGACGATCGACGCTTGACCGAGGTCGCCACCCGCTTCGCACCGTCGCCAACCGGGCGGTTGCATCTCGGCCATGCCTGGTCGGCCCTGTGCGCTCATGACTTCGCAGCGGCGCGGGGTGGCCATTTTCTGCTGCGGATCGAGGACATCGACCCCGGCCGCGCGCGGCCCGAGCATGTTTCGGGCATCATCGAGGATCTGCTGTGGCTTGGGCTCGACTGGGAAGGAGAAATCGTCTTCCAGTCCGAGCGGACGGCGCTTTATGCGATGGCGCTGGAGGATCTGAAGCGGCGCGGCCTCGCCTATCCCTGCTTTTGCACGCGCAAGGACATCGCAGCGAGCGCCAGCGCGCCGCATGGCCCGGATGGGCCGGTCTATCCCGGCACCTGCCGTTCACTCGATCCTGAAACCCGCATGCGCCGGATGGCGGCGGAGCCGCATTGCTGGCGGCTCGCCATGGCGTCCGCGATCGACGAGGCCGGGCCGCTTCACTGGATCGATGGCGACGCCGCCGCGCATCCGGCAAGCCCGGCGGCGCATGGTGACGTCGTGCTGGCGCGCAAGGATGCGCCGGTCTCCTATCATCTCGCGGTCACGATCGACGATGCCGCGCAGGCGATCAGCCATGTCGTGCGCGGCCGCGACTTGCTGGAGGCGACGCATGTCCACCGGCTGTTGCAGGCGCTGCTCGATCTGCCGACGCCCGTCTATATCCATCATCCGCTGCTCGGCACCGCATCCGGCGAGCGGCTGGCCAAGCGCAACGGTGCACCCGCGATCGCCGATCTCCGCGCGGGCGGGACGGACCCGGCGGCGCTGGTCGAAGCGATGCGCGCGGGGCGGTTTCCCGAAGATTACCGCATGCTCTAGCCGCTTGGATTCGCGCCCCGAAGCGCCTACATCAATGCGATGGGCACATTCCTCACCCTCCTCCTCATCCTCGCCATGGTCGCGACGGTCGGCGCGTTGGTGCGCGGGATCGTGATCTTCCTGCGCACGACCGAGGCGGATCTGAACGGTACGGGGCCGAGCCTCTCCGGCCGCAAGCAGAACAAGGCGATGCAGATGCGCATCCTGTTCCAGGCGCTCGCGGTGATCCTGGTGGTGCTGCTGATGGTGGCGGCGGGCGGCAAGGGCTGATCCGCTGGTCAAGCTCAACAAGATCTACACACGGACGGGTGACGACGGCACGACGGGCCTTGTCGATGGATCGCGTACGGCCAAGCACGATCCGCGCATGCAGGCGATCGGTGATGTCGACGAGGCGAATAGCGCGATCGGCATCGCCGTCGCCGCACTGGGCGAGGGCGATCACGCCGTGATGCTGCGCCGCATCCAGAACGATCTGTTCGATCTGGGCGCGGATCTGGCGACGCCGGGCGAAAGCTTCGAGCCGTCCGAGATGGAATTGCGCATCGTGCCCGCGCAGGTCGCCCGCCTTGAGGCCGAGATCGACGCGATGAACGAGGCGCTGGAACCGCTCAGGAGCTTCATCCTGCCGGGCGGCAGCCAGGGGGCGGCGGCGCTCCATCTCGCTCGCGCAATCGTGCGCCGCGCTGAGCGGACCGCCGTGGGCGCGGCGCGCGCCGTCAGCCTCAATCCTCAGGCGCTCGCCTATCTCAATCGGCTGTCCGATCACCTCTTCGTCATGACGCGCGCGATCAACGCGGCGAATGGTGGCGATATATTGTGGGTTCCCGGCGCGTCGCGCTGATTCGAGGGCCGCTCCTCAAGGCTATTGTTCTTGGTATGTTCACGCGCTAGAAGCGCCGCTATGCCGTATGGCAGGACCCCTTGGATCGATCGTGCGTTAAATGACTGATCTTGCGGCCGAACCGGCGCAACGGGGATCCTGGAAATAGGGGACTGACATGGCGACTCGTCTCGACACCGCGTTTCCCGATGCGCTGCACGCGCTGTTCCGGCGGGTGCGCGGGCTGAGCGAGGCGCTGGCGGCGCCGCTGTCCGATGCCGATTCCAGCGTCCAGTCGATGGAGGATGCATCGCCCGCGAAATGGCATCTGGCGCACACCACCTGGTTCTTCGAAACCTTCGTGTTGCGCGATCATGTCGCGAATTACCGGCTTTACGACGAACGCTGGCCCTTCCTGTTCAACAGCTATTACGAGGCGGAAGGCGCGCGCCATGCCCGGCCCTTGCGGGGTATGCTCACTCGCCCGTCTCTGGACGAGATTCGGGCCTGGCGCGCGCATGTTGACGCGGCATTGGAGGTCGCGCTGCCGGGCCTGTCGGATCAGGCGCGCGCGCTGGTGGAATTGGGTTGCCATCATGAGCAGCAGCATCAGGAATTGTTGCAGACTGACATATTGAGCCTGTTCGCGCTCAATCCGCTGGCGCCGGCGATGTGGCGTGTCGAGCGTGATCCGCCGGCGCCGCCGCCCGCGCCGATCCGCTGGATCGAGGGCGCGCACGGCATCGTCGAGATCGGCCGCGACATGGCGGCGGAAGAGGGGGATTTCGCTTTCGATTGCGAAGGCCCGCGTCATCCGGCGTTGCTGCGCCGTCATGCGCTGGCGGACCGGCCGGTCACGAATAGCGAATGGCGGGCCTTTATCGACGATGGCGGCTATCAACGGCCCGAACATTGGCTGTCCGATGGCTGGGCCTGGGTGCGGCGCGAGGGGATCGAAGCGCCGCTCCATTGGCGCCGCATCGATGGCGACTGGGCGGATTTCGCGCTCGACGGCCTCCATCCCGTCCGCCCCGCCGCACCGGTTTCGCATATCAGCTTTTACGAGGCGGACGCCTTCGCCCGTTGGGCGGGCGCACGGCTACCGACCGAAGCGGAATGGGAAAGCGCGGCCGCCGCCGTCGATTCCGCATCGGGCAACCAGCTCGACCAGGCGGGGCCGGTGCGCCCGCGCGCGGCCGCCGCCGGCACCGGCCTGCGGCAGATGTTCGGCGATGTCTGGCAATGGACCGGATCGGCCTATCTGCCCTATCCCGGCTTTCGCGCGGCCGCCGGCGCGGTCGGCGAATATAACGGCAAGTTCATGAGCGGGCAGTGCGTGCTGCGCGGGGCGAGCTGCGCCACGCCGCGCGGTCATTCGCGCGCGTCCTATCGTAATTTCTTCTATCCCCATCAGCGCTGGCAATTCGCCGGCGTCCGCCTCGCGAAGGATCTCTAGCCATGTTGCTCGAGCAGGATGCCCCGCCGCGCCCGGCGGAGACCGCCGACCCCGCCTTTCGCGCCGATGTGCTGAAGGGCTTCGCCAATACCCGCCGCCGCGCCATCCCTGCGCGCTGGTTCTACGATCGACGCGGGTCCGAATTGTTCGAGCAGATCACCAGGCTGCCCGAATATTATCCGACGCGGATCGAAACCGGCCTGCTGGCGCGGTATTGCGCCGATGTCGGAGAGATTGCCGGGCCGGGACGCGCGGTGATCGAATTCGGATCGGGGTCGTCGACCAAGACTCCGCATCTGCTCCGCGCGGTCGATCCCGGCGCCTATGTGCCCATCGATATTTCGGGCGCGTTCCTGCGCGAATCCGCGGCCGCGCTCGCGCGGGACTTTCCCGGGCTGAGGATCGAGCCCGTCGAGGCGGATTTCATGCAGCCGATCCCGCTGCCCCCCGCGATCGAGGCGATGCCCAAGCTCGGCTTCTTTCCGGGGTCGACCATCGGCAACATGATCGCGCGCACCTCGGTCGACCTGCTGCGCGCGATGCGGCGCTCGCTGGGCGTCGGATCGCTGTTGCTGATCGGGATGGATCGCGTGAAGGGCGAGGATGTGCTGGTACCCGCCTATGACGACGCGCAGGGCGTCACCGCCGCCTTCAACCTCAACCTGCTCCATCGCATCAATCGCGAGCTTGACGGGACGATTCCGGTGGAGGCTTTCCGCCATCTGGCGATCTGGAACGACCTCTATGCCCGGATCGAGATGCATCTCGAGGCGGTTCGCGATGTCGAATTCCGTATTGAGGGCGCGTGTTTCTCGATGAAGGCGGGCGAGAGCGTCCATACCGAGAACAGCCATAAATATGGCGAGCGCGACGCCCGGCTGCTGTTGCGCGCGGGCGGCTGGACGCCGCTCAGGGAGTGGACCGATCCCGACAATATGTTCGCGCTGATCCTGGCTGGCGCGCATGCGGAGCGGAGCGCACCCTGAAAGCAGCTCCCATGCCCGCCCGATGCGGCGCGCCTTGCATCACCGGACGTTCGCCGCCATGTCCGGCGGCATGAACACGCCTAATCCTCCGCTCAAGGCCGCGATCGTGCCGGTCACGCCGCTCCAGCAGAATTGTACGCTGTTGTGGTGCACCGAAACCAACAAGGCGGCGTTCGTCGATCCGGGCGGCGATCTGTCGCGGCTGAAGGCCGCCGCGGCGCAGGCGGGCGTCGAGATCGAGAAGATTCTGATCACCCATGGTCATATCGATCATTGCGGCGAAGCGGGGACGTTGGCGAAGGAACTCGGCGTGCCGATCGAGGGGCCGCACGAGGCCGATCGCTTCTGGATCTCGCGCCTGGAGGATGACGGCCGCAACTATGGCGTCAACGGCAAGGTCTTCGAGCCCGATCGCTGGCTGGAGGATGGCGACACCGTGACCGTTGGCAATCTGGTGTTCGACGTCATCCACTGCCCCGGCCACACGCCGGGACATGTCGTCTTCCATCACCCCGAATCGAAGCTGGCGATCGTCGGGGACGTGCTGTTCCAGGGATCGATCGGGCGCACCGATTTCCCGATGGGCAATCATCAGGACCTGCTCGATGCGATCACCGGCAAGCTGTGGCCGCTGGGCGGCGATACCGCCTTCGTGCCGGGCCATGGTCCCATGAGCAATTTCGCGCATGAGCGGCGCACCAATCCCTTTGTGGGCGACGCCGCGATCGGGCGCTGACGGAACCGGGATGGCGCGCGGGCCGTTGGGCCTGCGCAATGAAATATTTGCCCGTCTTGTTCATGGCGATGCTGGCGGCCTGCCAGGATTATCCGCGCGATATCGGCGGAACGCTCGATCATATCCGCGCCGAACGGGTGATGCGCGTCGGGCTGGTCGCGGGCGAGGCGGAAACGCGCGACCGCGCGGTGATCGCCGCCTATCTCGATCGGGTCGGCAGGGCGGCGGGCGCGAGGCCGGAGATCGTGCGCGCCGCCGCCGAGCCTCTATTACTGCGGCTCGATCATGGGCAGCTCGACCTTGTGATCGGCGATATGACGGAGGACTCTCCCTGGATCGCTGATGCGATGGTGATCGAGCCGATTTCGGAGACGATGCTCGGCAAGGATCGTATCCTGCTCAGCCCGATCGCACGCAATGGCGAGAATCGCTGGATCATGCTGCTCGAACGCGCGGTCCGCGACGGTCATCCGAAGAACGACGTATGAGCGAAAGGCGAGGTCATCCGGCGGAAATCCGTGCCGACATGGCGGCGGCGGTCCGCCTTGAATGGTGGAATGTCGGCTGGTCCATCAGCATCATCGTCGCGATGGGACTGGCGATGGGATCGAGCCAGGCGATGAAGACCGCCTGGGTGGAGGATATGCTCGGCCTGGTTCCGCCGATCGCTTTCCTGGTCGCCGCGCGGTTCGAGCGGCGCTCGTCCAATGCGCGCTTCCATTATGGCTTCGATCGGGTGAACGGCCTGGGTTTCCTGATCGCCGCCGTCGCGCTTGCGGCTGTCGGCCTGTTCCTGCTGCGCGACGCCGTGGTGGCGCTGGTCACCGCCGAGCATGTCTCGATCGGTTCGGCCCGGCTGTTCGGGCACGATATCTGGCTGGGGTGGTTCATGCTCGCGGCGCAGGCCTATGCCACCATTCCGCCGCTCGTGATCGGCCATATGGAATTGCCGCTGGCCAAAAGGCTGCGCGACAAGCTGCTCCATACCGATGCGCTGATGAACAAGGCCAATTGGCAGACCGGCGTGGCTGGATTCCTGGGCGTTGCCGGGCTCGGCATGGGCTGGTGGTGGGCCGATTCGGTGGCGGCGGCGATCATTTCGCTCAGCATCATCGCCGACGGCATCAAGGCGTTGCGCGTCGCGACTTCCGAACTGGTCGACGGTGTGCCCTGCGCTCTGGACAGTTCGAGACAGTCGGAGGAGGCGGCGGCCATCGCCAGGGCATTGCGCAAGCGCTTTCCCGGCGCCCGCATCCTGATGCGGGAAACCGGGCGTTACATCCGCGCCGAAGTCGTGGGTGCACACCCGCCGAAAAATTTCGATTCGGAGACATTCGAGATACCCGGACTGGACGATCGCTGGCGGCTGGAGAGCATCGCGTTCCGGTTGTGATATCAGGCCGCGCGCCGCTTGAGCGTTCCAAGGTGTGGATGGGGCGGCATCCCCGCGCTTTGGCAAATGGCGTCAGCCGACCGCCGCGATCTCCGTCACCGTCGGCTTGAATCCGAAATAGGGAATGGTGAGCGCCCAACCAGCAAGGGCGATCAGGGCGATGAAGGTCACCGCGATGCCGATCAGCCGCAGCTTGCCGGGCTTCTCCGCATCCATGCCGAATGCGTGCGCGATTCGCGCCAGCACATAGACCACGCCGATTCCCCACAGCCAGAGGGAGGTGCCGCGCGCGAGTTCGATCAGGCCCAGCAGGATCAGGAAGAACGGGGTATATTCGACGAAATTGGCGTGGGCGCGCATCCGTGCGAGCAGCCTGGGATTGCCGCCGTCCCCGATCGACACCTTCTCGCTCACGCGCAGGCGCCCCGTGCGCATCGCGAGCCAGATGTTGAGCAGCGCCGCGGCGCCCGCGATCGTTAGCGTCACCGGCAATATGATCATTCGCGCACCCCCGTCCGTTGCGATGGGAAACTTGCATGGATGCTGAGCCCTTGCAACTCCGGCCAGAATCGCTATAGGCGCGGTTCGCTCGCGACGAGCCGGCCGCATGGCCTGCGGCCTTCATCCGCCGTTGGTTATCATGGCGCAGGCGTAGTCGCACCCAAGGCTTTGAAGAACTGGAACAGGTGCCGGAATGGCTGTCCCCAAGAGAAAAACCTCGCCGTCCAAGCGCGGCATGCGTCGCAGCCATGATGCGCTCAAGGTCGAGTCGTACCAGGAATGCCCGAATTGCGGCGAACTGAAGCGCCCGCACAATCTGTGCACGGCCTGCGGCCACTATAACGGTCGCGAGATCGTCTCGGCCGAAGGCTGACGCCGCACCCTTTCGAGGAGCACTGACCGGTGTCTACATCGCCGCGGATCGCAATCGACGCGATGGGCGGCGATGAGGGCCTTGCGGTCATGCTGGCGGGTGTGGCGCGTGCGCGCCGCGCCAATGACGGGATGCGCTTCCTGCTGGTCGGCGACGAAGCGCAGATCCGCGAAGGGCTGAAGAATCATCCCAATCTCAGCGCCGCGTCGGAGATCGTCCACGCGCCTGAAACCGTGGCGGGCGCCGAAAAGCCCAGCCAGGCGATTCGTCGCGCCAAGACCACGTCGATGGGGCTTGCCATCCAGGCGGTGAAGTCTGGCGAGGCCGGCGCCGCCGTGTCGTCGGGCAATACCGGCGCGCTGATGGCGATGTCCAAGCTCGCGCTGCGCACCATGCCGGGCATTGATCGTCCGGCGCTTGCCGCGTTGCTCCCCAGCCTGGGCGAGAACGACGTTGTGATGCTCGATCTCGGCGCCAATACCGAGTGCGACACCGAAAACCTCATTCAGTTCGCGGTGATGGGCGCCGCCTATGCGCGCTCCGCGCTCGAGCTTGAGCGCCCGCGCGTCGCGCTGCTCAACATCGGCACCGAGGAATTGAAGGGCACCGACGAGATCAAGGATGCCGCCGCGATGTTGCGTGAGGCGACGCATCTGCCGATGAACTTCACCGGTTTCATCGAGGGTGACCGGCTGTCGCGCGGTGAAGTCGATGTGATCGTCTGCGACGGCTTCTCGGGCAATATCGCGCTCAAGACCGCCGAGGGCACGGCGCGATTCGTGACCGACCTGCTGCGCCGGGCCTTCACCAGTTCGCTGCGGTCCAAGCTCGGCTTCATCATCTCGCGGCCTGCCGCCGAGTTGCTGCGCCACCATCTCGATCCCAACAATCACAATGGCGCGGTCTTCCTCGGCCTCAACGGGCTGGTGGTGAAAAGTCACGGCAGTGCGAACGAGATCGGTGTGGCCAATGCGATCGGTGTGGCCGCGCGCATGGTTCGGGACAATCTGACGGCGCGGATCACCGAGGATCTCGCCAATTTCAAGGCGCATCAGCGCCCGGAGACACATAAGGCATGACGCGTCGCGCGGCGATTGTTGGGACTGGATCGGCACTGCCCAAGCGCCGTGTCTCGAATGCCGAACTCGCGGAGACGGTCGATACGTCCGACGAATGGATCGTCGAGCGCACTGGCATCCGGTTCCGCCATATCGCCGGTCCCGACGAGACCACCTCGACGCTCGCCACCGACGCTTCGCGAAAGGCGCTCGCCGCGGCCGGGCTGGATGCCGCCTCGATCGACCTGATCGTGCTCGCAACCGCGACACCCGACCAGACCTTTCCCGCCACCGCCACCAGGGTGCAGGCGGCGCTCGGCATCGACGATTGCGTGGCGTTCGACGTCCAGGCGGTCTGCTCGGGCTTCCTCTATGCCGTTTCGGTCGCCGACAGCATGATTCGCTCGGGGGCCGCGAACAATGCGCTGGTGATCGGCGCCGAGACCTTCAGCCGCATTCTCGACTGGGAAGACCGCAATACCTGCGTGCTGTTCGGCGATGGCGCCGGCGCGGTCGTGATGAGCGCGCAAGAGGGTGAGCGCGGCGTGCTTTCGTCGAAGCTCCATGCCGACGGCCGCCATAACGAGCTGCTCTATGTCGATGGCGGCCCTTCGACGACGGGAACCGTCGGCAAGGTGCGGATGAAGGGGCGCGAGGTGTTCCGGCACGCGGTGGTCAACCTGGCGTCGGTGCTGGGTGAGTCGCTTGAGGCCGCCGGGCTTTCGTCCGCCGATATCGACTGGATGGTGCCGCATCAGGCGAATGCGCGCATCCTGGATGCGACCGCGCGCAAGCTTGGCCTGTCGCCCGACAAGGTCGTGGTGACGGTGGACCAGCACGCCAATACATCGGCGGCGTCGGTGCCTCTGGCGCTGGATACCGCGGTTTCCGATGGTCGCATCAAGCGCGGCGACATCGTCGTCCTGGAAGCGATGGGCGGCGGATTCACCTGGGGTGCCGCGGTTGTCCGCTGGTGAGACAGTCCCGTTATAGGGGCAGTCGGTGAATTGACGTGCGGCACTGTGACGATAAGATGAAAATCGGCGCTTAGACTGAGGGATTCTCCATGGCTGCACCCACTTTGACCCGGGCCGATCTCGCCGATTCGGTACACCGCGAAATCGGGCTGTCGCGCGCGGAATCGTCCAAGCTTGTCGAACAGATCCTGGCCCATATGTGCGGTGCCCTGTCCGACGGCCAGAACGTGAAGATTTCGGGCTTCGGAAGCTTCGTGTTGCGCGATAAGGGCCAGCGCGTCGGCCGCAATCCGAAGACGGGCGTAGAGGTACCGATCGCGCCCCGGCGCGTGCTCACCTTCCGCGCCAGCCAGATGCTGCGCGACCGCATCGTCAAGGCCGGGTGACCCCGCCATGAGCGACAAGGCTGCCGGCGCGTTCCTGACCATCGGCGAGCTTTCCGATTCGCTCGGCCTGCCGCAGCATATCCTGCGCTATTGGGAAACGCGCTTTCCCCAGCTTCGGCCGCTCCAGCGCGCCGGTAAGCGGCGTTATTATCGGCCCGAGGATGTTGCGCTGGCGCAGCGGATCAATCGGCTGCTCAACCAGGAAGGCTATACGATCAAGGGCGTCCAAAAGCTGCTGAGCCAGCGCATGGGGCCCCCTGCCGAGATGGCGCCAGTGGCCGCGCCCGCCGCCGCTCCGCAGCCATCCGTGCCGGCAGTGGCCACAGGCATGCTGCCGGCACTGCGTCAGGTTCGGACCGATCTGGCTCGCGCGCTCGCCGACGCCTGATTCGCTGAACCGAGTCGGGCTCGCGTTATAGTTCGAGCGCCAGGATCCAGTCGTTGAAGATCACGTCGCCGACTCGAAAATCCTGCCGGCCGACCCGGGCGAAGCCGCAGCGCGCATAGAAGCGCTGTGCGGCTTCGTTGATCTCGTAGACGCACAGATAGAGCCGTTTCGCGCCGCGCGTCCGCGCCTCGGCGATCACCGCGTCCATCAGCCGTCGCCCCAGCCCCACATTCTGCCAGCCGGTGAGCGCATAGATGCGCTTGAGTTCGAGATCGCCTTCATCGACCGGGATGTCGAGCGCGGGCGGGGTCATCGCGGCATAACCGATCGGCGCGCCGAGCTCGGTTTCGACCAGCCAGAGCGCATGATCGGCGCGCTCGGCCCAATCGGCATAGAGTTCGGGCGAATGCTGGGTGCGGCAATGCGTGACCAGCGCATCGCCAGGATGGTCGAACGAGAAGGCAACGAGGAAGGTGGTTTGGCCCAGCAGCGAAAGCCGGTCGGCGTCGGCGGCGGTGGCACGGCGCAGCAGTGGCTCAGCCATCGATTTCGGGGCCCAGCGCGGCATCCAGGTCGCGCGGTCGCATCAGGCGGACGAAGCTTCCGCTTCCCGCCTTCACATCGGCCCAGCGGCTGACATCGAAATTGATCTCGGCGAGCGCGGCGGTCGGGAATTTCTCCTCGACCGAGTCGCGCAGTGCATCGCCGGCGCGATCGGGGACGAGCAGCAGGATCAGGTCTTCCAGCCCCGGATTATGGCCGCACATCATCACATGATCGGCTGAATCAGGCCGATCGTTCACCACGTCGAGCAGAGTGACGCAGGATGCGAGATAGATGCGCCGGTCCCAGGTCGCGTGAAGCGTGCGGCCCATGCCCTCCCACAGATAGTCGAGCGTTTCAGTGCAGCGCACGGCGGGTGACGAGACGACATGGTCGTACTCCAGCCCCTCGCGCCGCATATATTCGCCCATCAGCCGCGCGCCGCGAATGCCGCGCTTGTTGAGCGCACGGTCGAAATCGCGCGCCACCGGGTCGTCCCAGCTCGATTTCGCGTGGCGCAGCAGGCTGAGCGTCTTCATTTCCTCTCCGTGATCCTTGTCGCGGCCTCTTGCCCCGAAATCGTGACGGATGAAAGTCGCTGGCGCACGCGCGCTGCGGCTTCGTCCAGCGTGACGCGGTTGATCGGGGTGCCGGCGGGAAAGGCTGTGAGCAGCCGGGAGGGCATGGCGGAAGACAGCATCACGAACAGCCCGCGATCGTCGGCGCGGCGGATAAGCCGCCCGAACGCCTGCGCCAGCCGCGCGCGGATGAGCCGGTCGTCATAGGCGCTGCCGCCGCCCGCCAGCCGCCGCGCGGCATGGAGCACGGTGGGCTTGGGCCAGGGCACACCCTCCATCACCACCATGCGCAGCGATTCGCCGGGCACGTCGACGCCGTCGCGCAGGGCGTCGGTGCCGAGCAGCGAGGCACGGGGATCGTCGCGGAAGATATCGACCAACGTGCCGGTGTCGATCGGATCGACATGCTGAGCGTAAAGCGGCAGCCGGTCGCGCGCCAGCCGGTCGGCGATGCGGGCGTGGACGGCGCGCAGCCGCCGGATCGCGGTGAACAGGCCCAGGGTACCGCCCTCGGCCGCGACGATCAGCTTGCCGAAGGCGCCGGCGAGCTGCGCGATGTCGCCCTTCTTCACATCGGTGACGATCAGCACTTCAGCCTGCGCCGCATAGTCGAACGGGCTCGGCGCCTCGAATCGATGCGGCGGATGGGCGAGGTGCGGGGCGCCTGTGCGCGCCTCGGCGGTGTCCCAGTCGCCGCCGCCCTTGAGCGTAGCGGAGGTGACGAGCACGCCATGCGCCGGTTTCAGCACGATCTCCGCGACCGGGCGTGTCGGGTCGAGCCAGTGGCGATGCAGGCCGATATCAATCTCGCGACCCTCGATCCGGTCGACCGCCAGCCAGTCGACGAAATCGGGATCGGCGGGGCCGCCGATGCGCGAAAGCAGCGACAGCCAGCCACCGAGCATGTCTGCGCGCCAGCCGAGACTGGCGATCGCGCCTTCGACGCGCGCGCGCGCCTGACCGTCGAGCCAGTCCGGGCCGTCCTCCATCACCGCTTCCAGCCGACGCCCGAGCGCCACCAGCGGGCGCAGGATCGCATCGAGCGCTGCCGCCGCGGGCTGCGCGGCTTCGACGATCGCACCGTCGAGCTCGGCCATCTCGGTTTCCAGGCCATAGCCGGCATCCTCGCCGGCATCGCGGCCGAACACGGTGCCGCGCACAGCCGCGAGCAGCGCTTCGATCGCACCGAATGGCGCGCCCTCATTGAGTCGTTGGAGCCAGCCGTCCGAGGGCAGCGCCTGTGCCGCGCTGACGGCGGCGGAGATCGCGCGGCTCCCTTCGTCGTCATAACTCGCCACGTCGGACAGGCGGGCGGCAAGGCCCCGACGGCGCCCGCGCGACGATCCTTCAGGACCGGTGATCCAGCGCCGCAATTCGATCGCCTCCTGGCCCGACAGCGCGGTCGAGAACATCGCGTCGGCCGCGTCGAACAGATGATGGCCTTCGTCGAAGACGATCCGGCTCGGCCGGTTCGCCGCCTCGCGCCCGCGCGCCGCATTGACCATCACCAGCGCATGGTTGGCGATGACTATGTCGGCGTCCGCGCTCGCGCGCGCCGCGCGCTCGATGAAGCATTTCCGGTAGTGCGGGCAGCCGGCATAGACGCATTCGCCCCGCCGGTCGGTCAGCGCGGTCGATCCGTTGCGGCGGAACAGCGAGGGCAGCCAGCCCGGCAGGTCGCCACCCACCATGTCGCCATCGGCCGAATAGGCGGCCCAGCGCGCGACGAGCTGCGCCAGGATCGCCGCGCGCCCGGCAAAGCCGCCTTGCAGCGCGTCCTCTAGGTTGAGCAGACACAGATAATTCTCGCGGCCCTTGCGGACCACCACCTTGTGGCGGCGCAGCTTGGGATCGGGAAACAGGCGCTCGCTCTCGCGACTGAGCTGGCGTTGCAGCGCCTTGGTGTAGGTGGATATCCACACCGCGCCGTCCGCCCGCTCGGCCCAGAGCGAGGCGGGGGCGAGATAACCCAGCGTCTTGCCGATGCCGGTGCCGGCCTCGGCCAGGATCATATTGGGCTCGTCCCGCCGCGCGCGCGGCTCGAAGGTCTGGGTCACGACCTCGGCATAACCGCGCTGGCCCGGCCGGATCTCCGCGCCATGGCCGGTCAGCAGGTCGAGTCGGTCGATCACGTCGGGTACGGCGAGCGAAACGGTGCGCGGTGCCGCGCGTGGCGCCTTCTCCTCCCATTCGGGAAGCCGGGCGAACAGCCAGCGCTCGTTGCTGTCGGGCCGCTTCAGCGTGTCGAGCAGGATCCCGCCCCATGGCCAGCGCAATCGCTGCAGCGATTGCGCCATGCCATAGGCGCCTTCGCGCTCAGCCCAGTGCGGATCGTCGGATCGTGCCAGCAGCGCCTGCGCGGCGCGGCGCAGGAATTCGGCGGCGCTCGCATCATCCTCGGGCGGAGCCAGCCCGATCGCGCGCGCCAGACCCTTGGGTGTCGGCACCGCGAAACGCGCCGGATGGATGAAGGCGAACAGCTCCAACAGGTCGAGCCCGGAGAGTTCGGGATAGCCCAGCCGCTGGCCGATAAGTGGCGCGTTGAGCACGATCATCGGCGTTTCGGCGGCCAGCGCGATCGCCTCGCCACGGCTCACGCCGCGCGTCTCCCCATCGGGAGATGCGATCCAGATGCCGGCATGGCTTGCATGCAGCGCGGGATAGGGCAAAGAGGCGGCCATTCATCCCCGTTATGCCGAACAAGAACGAAAGGGCAACACCAGTGAGTGACTTGCGCGCCGCAGCGATCGATTCGAAGGCTTGGCCATTCGAGGAAGCGCGCAAATTGCTCAAGCGTTATCCCGATGGCGCGCCGGCCAAGGGCCATATCCTGTTCGAAACCGGATATGGACCGTCAGGCCTGCCGCATATCGGCACCTTCAACGAAGTGCTGCGTACCACGCTGGTGCGCCAAGCCTATCAGGCGATTTCGGACGTGCCGACACGGCTGATCGCGTTCAGCGACGATATGGACGGCCTGCGCAAGGTGCCGGACAATGTGCCGAATCAGGAGATGCTGCGCGGTCATCTCGGCAAGCCGCTGACCCAGATTCCCGATCCTTTCGGCACGCATGAGAGCTTCGCGCATCACAACAATGCGATGCTGCGCGAGTTTCTCGACCGCTTCGGCTTCGACTATGAATTCATGAGCTCGACCGAGGTCTATGCCTCCGGCCGTTTCGACGAGACGCTCAAGCTGATCCTGAGGCACTATGACGCGATCATGGGGGTGATGTTGCCCACGCTCGGCAAGGAGCGTCAGGCGACCTATTCGCCGGTGCTGCCGATCTCGAAGAAGTCGAGCATTGTCCTTCAGGTGCCCGTTACCGTGGTGGACGCGGAGAACGGCATCGTCCGCTTCGAGGATGAGGGCGAGACGGTCGAGCAGTCGATCCTGTCGGGTGCGGCCAAGCTGCAATGGAAGGTCGACTGGGCGATGCGCTGGGTCGCGCTGGGCGTCGATTACGAAATGTCGGGCAAGGACCTGATCGACTCGGTCACCCAAAGCTCGAAGATCGCGCGCGTGCTCGGCGCCCGCCCGCCCGAGGGCTTCAATTACGAGATGTTCCTCGACGAGAAGGGCGAGAAGATCTCCAAGTCCAAGGGCAATGGCCTGACGCTGGAGCAGTGGCTGACCTATGGTCCGGACGAGAGCCTGGCATTCTATATCTATCGCGAGCCGCGCAAGGCGAAGGCGCTGCACATGGGCGTGATCCCGCGCGCGGTGGACGATTATTGGCAGTTCCGCGCCAACTGGCCCAACCAGCCGATCGAACAGAAGCTCGGCAATCCCGTCCATCACATCCATAATGGCGATGTTCCGACGGAGGCGCTGCCGGTGACCTTTGGCCTGCTGCTCAATCTGGTCGGCGTGATGGGCGAGGCGGGCAAGGATCAGGTCTGGGGCTATCTGGGCAATTATGTGCCTGATGCCGATCCCGCGAAATATCCGGCGCTCGACCGGTTGATCGACCATGCGCTCGCCTATCATCGCGATTTCGTCGCGCCGACGCTCAAGCGCCGCGCCCCGACCGAATTGGAGGCCAGGGCGCTGCGCGATCTCGACACGCGGCTGGCGGCGCTGCCCGCCGATGCCGATGCGGAGACGATTCAGAACGAGGTCTATGCGGTCGGCAAGGAAGGCGGGTTCGAAAACCTGCGCGACTGGTTCAAAGCGCTCTACGAGACGTTGCTGGGCGCCGAACAGGGGCCGCGCATGGGCAGCTTCATCGCGCTCTACGGCATGGAGAACAGCCGCAAGCTGATCGCAGAGGCGCTGGCGGCGTGATCGCGGTCCGCGCCGTCGATGCCGAATGGGTCGACGCCAATGCGGACGCGCTCGGCGCAGTGCTGTTCGCCTGCGTGGCGGATGGGGCTTCTGTCAGTTTTCTCGCGGATCTGACGCAGGATCGCGCGGCCGATTTCTGGCGCGCACGCCGTGCCGGCATCGCGGATGGCGGATGCGCGCTGCTCGTCGCTTTTGACGGAGAAGCGCCGGTCGGTACCGTGATGGTGGTGCGCGCGGGTACCGACAATCAGCCGCATCGCGGCGATATCGCCAAGCTGCTCGTTCATCCCGATGCGCGAGGGCAGGGCGCGGGCGTGGTGTTGATGGCGGCGGCGGAAGCACAGGCGCGCGCCATGGAGCTCAGCCTGCTCGTGCTCGATACCGCGGGCGTTGCCGCCGAGCGTATCTATCGGCGGATGGGCTGGATCGAGGTCGGCAGCATTCCGGACTATGCGCTGAATGTAGCGGGCACACCGGAAGCGACGACGATCTTCTACAAGCGGGTTTGAGGCTGCCCCTACCGTTTGCTTCGAGCGCAGGTTCGAGCTTGTCGAGAACCGTAGTCGAGAAGTCCGGTGCAGCGCTTCTCGACGGGCGCATCTCGACTTCGCTCGATGCTGCTCGAAGTGAACGGGAAAGCGCCGCATGTTCGGCGCTTGCGTAGATTCAGCCCCGAACCACTTCAGCCGGCCGATCGTCGGGATAAGCGAGGGGCAGCGCGGCGATCGGCAGCAGCAATGCCGCGGCGATCAGCGCGCGGATCAGTGGATGCGATGTCGGGGCAGGCTGCGGTCTCATGGTCGCGCGCGGATAGCGCGGTCGCCGGGAGAGCGGGACTATTGGTCGATCGACGGCGGACGAGCGTCGATGAAATGCAATGTGAAGGACGGAATCTCGTACGGATATGACAACCGTTCGGGCTGAGCCTGTCGAAGCCCTGTCCTTCTTCGCCGCGGAAGCAGAAGAAAGGACGGGGGGGCTTCGACAGGCTCAGCCCGAACGGGACTGGAGAGGCTATTTCTTCGACGCGATCCAGTCGTCGATCTTCTTTTCCAGCACCGGCATCGGCAGCGATCCGGTCATCAGCACTTCCGCGTGGAATTCGCGCGGATCGAATTTCGCGCCCAGCGCCTGCTGCGCCTTGGCCTTCAGTCGCGAAATGGTGAGCTGGCCGACCTTATAGGCGAGCGCCTGACCGGGAATGGCGATATAGCGCTCCACCTCGGCGGTGGCGTCGGTCTTCCCCATGCTCGAATTGTCGAGCATGTACTGGATCGCCTGATCGCGGGTCCAGCCCTTGGCGTGGATGCCGCTATCGACCACCAGCCGCATCGCGCGCAGCATTTCGTCGTCGAGCCCGCCGAAGCGCTGATAGGGATCGGTTTCCATGCCGAGTTCCTTCCACAGCGTTTCGGCATAGAGCCCCCAGCCTTCGTTATAGGCCGTGTTGCCGCCGAAGCGCATGAAGGCGGGGAGATCGGTGTTCTCGATCGACAAGGCGATCTGGAAGTGATGGCCGGGCACGCCTTCGTGGAGGAACAGAGTCTCCATGCCCGGCGTCGTGCGCGACGGCAGATCATAGGCGTTGAAATAGAAGACACCGGGGCGCGATCCGTCCGCCAGGCCGGACTCGTAGGAACCGCCCGCCGAGGTCTTTTCGCGATAGGCTTCGTAATAGCGGATCTCAAGCGGCATCTTCGGGATGGTCGAGAATTGCTCACGCACCCGCGCATCGACCCGCTTGCCGATATCGTAATAGCGCTGGAGCATCGCGTCGCGCGAGGTCATCTTGAACTTGGGATCGGTGCGGATGTGGTCGAAGAACTGGGCGAGCGTGCCCTTGAAGCCGACCTTGTTCTTGATCGTTTCCATCTCGCCCCGGATCCGCGCGACTTCGGACAGGCCGAGCTGATGGATCTGGTCCGCGGTCATCGGCAGCGTGGTGTTGCTCTTGATCAGCTTCTCATAAAGCCAGGCGCCGCCCTTCATATGGACCAGGCCGACGCCGTCGCGCGCGGCGGGCAGATACTCGGTCTTCAGGAAATCGCGCATCCGCACATAGGCGGGAAGGATGCCGTCGCGGATGGCGGCGGCATAGTCACGCTTCAGCCGCGCCTGATCGGCGGCGGAGATGCCGGCGGGGAACTGGTTGACCGGCTCGTAGAAGGTCGATCCCTCGACGCCCTGCGCGATTTGCAGGTCGAACTGGTCGATCATGTTGTTGACGATCAGCTTGGGCTGGGTGACGCCGCTCTTCATGCCTTCGCGGAAACGGGTGATCGAACGGTCGAGCGCGGCGACATAGTCCCTGTGGCGCTTCAGATTGTTCTCATAGTCCGTCAGCGTCTTGAACGGCGCGGCGCCCTTGCCCGATGCGAAACCGGGATAGAAGACGTGCAGGCCGAAGAAATGGTCGATCGGCCGCACCGCCGTCACCGCCAGATATTCGGGGGTCAGCGTCTCCAGCGTGTCGAGCATATTATATTCGAACACGTCATAGGCGATCTGGTTGACGGGCGTCAGCGCGGCGCGGTCGATCGCCTTCAGGCGCTTCAGATCCTGCTGCGCGGCGGCGCGTTCGGCGTCGAAATAGGCATCGGACCCGAAATCGCCGAGCCTGTCGGCATAGCGCAGGTCGCCGCGGAAGATCGCGGAGATCGGGTTGCGCTTCAGGCTGGCTTCGTCGCTTTCGGCGAACAGTCGCTTGAGTGCGGCGTCGGGCGATTCCGCGACGGCCGGCGCGGCCGGGGGCTGGGAAAGCAACGGAACGGGAAGTGTGGCCGCCGCGGCGATAAGCAGCGCGCGGATGGGGAACATGGACATTGGAAACTCCGGAACTCGTGTATTGCCCGGATATAACGCCATGGCCTTTAACGGCAAGCGGCCCCGGGGATACTTCCCCGGAGCCGCCTGTTCAGCGGGCGTCCGCCGTTACCAGTAGAAGCCGCGGATCACGTCGATCACGATACCGCGACGGATGTCGACGAGCATCAGATCGTCATAGTTGCGCACCCAGCGCTGGTTCATCGAGGGGCGCGGCAGGCGATAGCGCCAGGGATCTGCGATCCAGTAGCGCTGGTTGTAATAGGTCGGCTGGATACGAACGCCGGCCCGGAACTGCTGGTAGCGGAAGGGCGCGCGCCAATTGCCACGGGCGTAGAGCCCACGATTGCCCTGGCGATGATTGCGCCAGTCGTTGCGGCCCCAGGCGCGATCGCGGTCGCGCAGATCCTCGCGATATTCGCGGCGGGCGTCGCGGACATCGCGGGCCTGCTCGCGCACTTCGCGCGGGTGGTCGCCACGGCGGATCGAGCGGTTGAGCTCGCGCTGTTCCTGGCGGATATCCTGCCGGTCGCGGCGCAGTTCGCCGGGCGACTGGGCCATGGCGGTGGCGGGCATGACGGTGGCCGCCATCAGGATGCCGATGATCAACTTACGCATGATCTTACTCCTCATTCTCCTGCCGGCTCGCCCCCGATTCGAGAGGCGGTGACCGCCGGCACGAGCACTCAATGCGCGATTCGCGCTGAACGTTCCGGGAATGGATCGGTCAGCATCCCGAAAGCCTCTGTCGCAAATTGTAACAGTGGCCCACTTCTCAACGGCTTCACGGCGCCCTAGCCTGTGCCTTTCGCAGCGGGGAAACAGGCATGAAATTCGGGCATTTTCTTTCGACCGCGGCCATGTTGGGGCTGGCGGTTCCGGCACAGGCGCAGGATGCGGCAGGACAGGCGAAGCTGGACGCGAAATTGCGCGCCGCGGAAAAATGGCTCGAAACCTATCTGGAGCAGGAAGCCGTGCCGGGCGCCTCGGTCGCGATCGTCCACGATCAGAAGATCATCTGGTCGAAGGGCTTCGGCTACGCAAATCTGGCCGCAAAAGTGCCGGCGACCCCGCAGACGCGCTACAGCATCTGTTCGGTCTCGAAGCTGTTCACCGCGCTCGCGGCGATGCAGTTGCGCGATCAGGGCAAGCTAGACATCGACAAGCCCGTTGGGGACTATCTGCCCTGGTACAATATCCACGACGTCGACAAGCCCGATGGTCCGGTCACCGCGCGCGCGATCATGTCGCATGTCGCCGGGCTGCCGCGTGAGTCGGACACGCCTTATTGGTCGACAGCATCCTTTCCCGATCTCGATACCGTGAAGAAGCGGCTGTCCGAACAGACCAATCTCTATCGCGCCTACGACTATCTCCAATATTCGAACCTGGGCCTCACGCTGCTGGGCCAGCAGGTGGAGGCGGCGTCGGGCCAGGATTATCATGCTTATATAAAGGCGCGGCTGCTCGATCCGATCGGGCTTTCGAGCACCACGTCCGAACTGCCGAGAGCGCTTCACGGCAAGGCGTTCGCCGTCGGCTACAAGACGCGCAACGGCAAGGGTGAGCGCGCGACCTTCCCCTTCTACACGGTCAACGCGATCGCGCCGGCGGCCGGCTTCGCCTCGACGGTCGAGGATCTTGGCCGTTTCGCCTCATGGCAGTTCCGCGCGCTCGACGGCGGCGATCCGGTGATCAAGTCCTCGACCTTGCGCGAGATGCAGCGCGTCCACTGGATGTCGCCCGACAAGACCGACGAAACCTGGGGTCTCGGCTTCGCGGTCTATAACTACAAGGGCAAGACCCTGGTCGGCCATGGCGGCTATTGCCCTGGCTATCGCACAAGCCTGATGATGCGCCCGCAAGACAAGGTTGCGGTGATCGCGATGGTCAACGTCAACGACGTCAGTCCGGAAGCGATCACGCGCGGGCTCTACGATCTGGTCGCGGGAGACATCAATGCGACGTTCCCGGACAAGCCGGCGACGCCGACCGCCGCCAAGCCCGCGCCCAACGTCGATCTGTCGGTCTATGAGGGCGTCTACAACCGTCCCGGCTATGATTACGACACCTATATCCTGCCCTATGGCGAGGAACTGGTCGGCATCGGCCTTTATGCGGGCAATCCGGTCGAGGATCTCGATCGTTACCGGCATGTCGAAGGCAATGTGTTCCGCCGCATCCGGCCCGACGACACGCTTGCCGAGCCGCTGACCTTCGAGATGGGCAAGGACGGCAAGCCGGTCCGCGTCTGGAGCCACAGTAACCCGCTGGAACGGGTTGGGGGGAGATAACCAACCTCACTTGTCATTCCCGCGTTCGCGGGAATGACAAATACTGAAAAACCTTAGGCGAAGGCGGCTCTGGCGCCGTCCTCCAGCGCCTTCATCGCCAGCCGCCAGGGGAAGGGGCCGTGGCTGATCCGCGCCACGCCCAGCGCGGCGAGGCGCCCGGCGGCGGGCACGCCCGGATAATCCATGATGTTGACGGGGAGCGCCGTGCCCTCGGTCAGCCGGGCGATCAGCGCCTCGTCCTTCATGCCGGGCGCGAAGAAGCCGCTGGCCCCGGCATCGGCATAGGCGCGCGCGCGTTCCAGCGCCGCGTCGACCATCGCTTCGTCATGCGTATCGGCCGATGCCTTCAGGAAGATGTCGGTGCGGGCGTTGATGAAGAAGTCGGCGCCCAGCGCGGCGCGGATCGCGGCGATCTTCGCTGACTGATCCGCGATGCCGTGAAGCCCTTCGCCGCCGATCACCTGATCCTCGAAATTGATGCCCACGCCCCCGGCGGCGGCCACCTTGGCGACATTCTCGGCCACCTCGGCGGGATCGGTCGCATAGCCGCCTTCGAAATCGAGTGTCACCGGCAGGTCCACCACCGCCGTGATCCGTTCGAGATTGGCGAGCGCCGCAGCCATTGGCAGCCCTTGCGCGTCGGTGAAGCCGTTGGCGCCGGCGACCGAGGCGCTACCGGTCGCCAGTGCCCTGGCGCCCGCCTGCGCGACCACGGCGGCGCTGCCGGCGTCCCAGATATTGTAAAGGATGACAGGATCGCCCTTGACGTGGAGGGCGGCGAAGGCGCGGGCGCGCTCGGTCTGCGTGGTGCTCATGGCGGTAATATAGCAAGGGAACAGGACGGGAACATCCTGTTTCTTGCGGTCAACCCTTGATGATGGTCACCTGGGGATTGAGCGCGATCAGCGACTGGAGATAGCTGCGTGGCTTCTTCATCAGCGCCTTGGGAAAGCTCACCTTCAGTCCGGCCGCCTGAGCGGCTTCGCCGACGAAATGAACGCAATTGGCGTTGTTGAGATTGTAGCTCGGGCTTTTCCGTGTCCGCCAGCGTTCGACCACCGCCAGCATCGCGCGATATTGCGCATCGCTCAGCGTCACCGCGAACTGGGGATCGCTTTGCGCGATATAGCGGGCATCGGCGGTATCCAGGCGACCCGCGACCGATCCGAACAGGATCGCCGGCGTCACCGATTTGGGCGTGAAGCCGTAGTTGATGTCGACCGGCGTGCCCTCGGCGATCGTCTTGCCCTTCAGGATGAAGAAGGCGTGCGGAAAATGCTCGCCGAATTCATGGCTGTAAAAGGTGGCCACCACCTGCGCCGCGACCGGCCAGGGCAAGGCGATCAGCAGCAGCGGGAGTAGCAGGCGCGGGATGTACGGACGCATCGGGCGCTTTCTACCGTTGACGAATCCGCGCGTCGAGCCAGCGTGCGACAGCCTGCGGGCTTTGCTTGTCGGTATCGCGATCGACGCGGTAATTGGCCTCGCGCATTGTCTCGACAGGGATCGCGTTCACCAGCGGCCTGATCGCGGCGAGGAAGCGTGCGTCCCCGGCGCGCTGGGGGGCCGCGAGCAGCAGTGCGTCATAGCCTGGGATCGCGCCCTTCGGATCGGCAAGCACCGCCAGCTTCATCGCCGCGATCCGCCCGTCCGATGAAAAAGCGGAGATGACGTCCGCCTGTCCGCTCGCGAGCGCGCGGAACATGAAAGTGGGGCTGTAGGCACGCTGCGCCGCGAAGCGCAGCGGATAGGCATCGCGCAGCATCGCCCATTCGGGGCGATCGAGAAATTCGAGATCGGCGCCCAGCGTCATGTTGGGGCTCGTCCGTGCGAGATCGTCGATCGTGCGCAGGCCCAGCCGTTTCGCATCCGCCCCGCGCATCGCCAGCGCATAGGCGTTCTCGAAGCCCAGCGGCCCGACCAGCACCACGCCATGGTCGCGCCTTGTCCAGTCGCCGATCGCGGCGATCATCGCACCCCGCTCTGGCGCGTCGCCGCGCTTCATCTCGTTGGTCCAGAGCGTCCCCGAATAATCGACATAGACATCGATATCGCCCGCCGCGAGCGCGCGGAAGATCACCGCCGAGCCCAGCCCCTCACGATATTCGACAGCATAGCCCGCCGCGTTGAGGCGTTCGCCGATCAGTCGGGCAAGGATATATTGCTCGGAGAAATTCTTGGCGCCGATCACCACCGTGTCACGCGCGGGCGCCGGGAGCAGCCGGGGCAGGGCGGCTGCAATGATGCCGCCCGCAAGCAGGACAAGCCCGGTCCACACCGCGAACCGGCGCCGTTTCGCGAGACCGAGCGCGATCAGGCCGAGCAGCGCATCCGCGATCAGGGCCAGCGCGGCGGATGCGAGGCAGCCTATGAGAACGAGCGTCCAATCCTGTGTTTGCAGCCCAGCGAAGATCAGGTCGCCCAGGCCGGGTTGCCCGACCGTGGTGGAAAGCGTCGCCGCGCCGATCGTCCAGACCGCCGCCATGCGGATGCCGGCCATCACCACGGGCGTGGCGAGCGGGGCTTCGACCAGCCGCAATTTCTGCCCTGGCGTCATGCCGACACCGTCCGCCGCCTCGATCACTGCCGGATCGAGGCCGGTCAGCCCGGTCACCGCGTTGCGGAGAATGGGGAGCAGCGCGTAAAGCGTCAGCGCGAGCAGTGAGGGAAGGAAGCCGAGCGCCGGGATCCGCGTTCCGATCAATGCCGACAGGCCAAGCAATATGGGATAGAAAAGCGCCAGCAACGCCAGCGCCGGGATCGTCTGGATCAGGCTGGCGGTGGCGAGTGCGATCCGCGCGACGGCCGGTCGGCGTGCCGCGATCACGGCGAGCGGTAGACTGATCGCGAGCGCCAGTAGCAGCGCCGCCGCCGACAACAGCACATGCGCGGCGAGCAGCGCGGGCAGGCGGGCAAGCGCCTCGCTCATCCGCCATGCTCCAGCCGATACAGCCGTTCGGCCTGCGCGCGCGGCACCGCGACCAATGCATCGGCGATGGCACCGGCCCTGCCGGTCAGCAAATCCCGCGGTGTCGCATCGGCGACGATCCGGCCCGCCGCCATCACCAGCACCCGATCGGCCAGGAGCAACGCCTCCGCCATGTCATGGGTGACGAGGATGGTGGTAAGCCCCAATCGCGTATGAAGCGATCGATAGGCGCTGCCCAACTGATCGCGCGTCACCGGATCCAGCGCGCCGAACGGTTCGTCCATCAGCATCAGCGTGGGTTCGGGAGCCAATGCGCGTGCGACACCGACGCGCTGGCGTTGGCCGCCGGACAGCGCGTCGGGCATGCGAACCGCCATGTCGCGGGGCAGGTCGACCAGATCGAGAAGGCGCGCGACACGCTCGCCGGGATCGCGTCGTTCCAGGCGGAAGCCGATAGCGATATTCTCCGCGACGCTCATATGCGGGAACAGCCCGATATTCTGGAAGACATAGCCGATCCGTCGCCGCAGCAGATGCGGCGCGAGCCCGGCCACGTCCTCACCGTCGATCGAGACGCTGCCGCTGTCGGGCCGGACCAGCCGGTTGGCGGTCTTGAGCAATGTCGTCTTGCCCGATCCCGACCCGCCGACCAGCGCGACGAAGCTGCCACGCGCGATCGAGAGAGACAGCGAATCGACCGCGGTCCGGCCGTCATAGGCCTTGGTCACGGTATCGAAACGGACTGCTGAAGCGTCGGCCATCGTCATTGCTTAATGCATCGCGCGGAAAATTGGGCGCACAAAGCGAAGCGATATCAATGACCAGCGGGTCTCCTCACGATTCCGGTAGCGCGTGGCTTGAACTAACTGACCATTGTGTAAGTAATAGCCGGAATCGCACCGTCGTCATGGTTGTGTGCGAGACTGGGAGGCGATCATGAAGGCGATCTTCATCACCGGCGGCGGATCGGGAATCGGGCGGGCGACGGCGAAGCTGTTCGCGGATCGTGGCTGGTTCGTTGGGCTGGCCGACATCAACGAGGCCGGGCTCGCCGAAACCGCCGCGATGCTGCCGCCGGGCCGGTCGAGCACGCACCGGATGGATGTACGCGATCGTGCCCAATGGCAGAGTGCGCTCGACGGCTTCTCGGTGGCGAGCGGCGGACGGCTCGACATATTGTTCAACAATGCCGGGATTGCCGCTGGCGGCCAGTTCGACGTCAGCGATCCATTGGACAGCGACCGGTTGATCGACATCAACCTGAAGGGGGTGATCAACGGCGCGCATGTCGGATTGCCGCTGCTGCGCGCGACGCCGGGGTCGTGCATGCTCAACACCTGTTCGGCGGCTGGCCTTTATGGCGGGCCTGGCCTGGCCGTCTATGCGGCCAGCAAGTTCGGCGTGCGCGGCTTCACCGAAGCGCTCGACATCGAATGGCGTCCGCTGGGCATCAAGGTGCGATCGATCATGCCCAGCTTCATCGATACGCCGTTGCTCGATGCGGTGACGGCGGGCAGCAATGGCACCGCGCGTGAGAATGTCGCGGCGGCGGGGCTGGAATTCACGCCCGTCGAGGATGTGGCGCAGGCGGCTTGGGATGCCGTGCATGGCGACCGCGTTCATACCGTCGTCGGCAAGACCGCGAAGTCGATGGCCTTCGCTGCGCGCTGGATGCCGCGCATGCTGCGCAAGCAGCTTGGGACGCGGTTGGGCAGGAGATAGGCCTGACGGCCGGCGAGCCTTAATCCACCAGTGCGTCGATCGCCTCGGCCATCTCGATGTCGCGTTCGGAAAGCCCGCCCGCGTCATGCGTGGTGAGCAGGATATCGACGCGATTGTAGACGTTTGACCATTCGGGATGATGGTCGGCCGCTTCGGCGAGCAGCGCGACGCGCGTCATGAATGCGAAGGCTTCGGAGAAATTCTCGAAGGTGAAGCTGCGTGAGATCGCGTCACGGCCTTCGTCATGATCCCAGTCGGGCAGCCCGTCGAGTGCGTCTTCGCGTTCCGCTTCGCTGAGCTGATCAACCATGCATCCCTCCCTAGGCATCTCTCGGCTATTCTGCTTATGTCGCGGCATGTCGGGAACAGGTCAACAGGCGCGCCATGCGCCGAGCGCGGCGGATATCGAGGCGCTGGCGCGTGATGCGATGGAGCGATTGCCGGAGGGGTTTCGCATCCATCTCTCGGGTGTGCTGCTGATCGTCGAGGATTTCGCGGAAGAGGCGATTCTCGACGAGATGGGAATCGAGGATCCGTTCGACCTGACCGGCCTCTATTCGGGGCGTCCGGTCGGCCAGCCCGCCGCCACCGGCGACATGCCCGCCACCATCCATCTCTATCGCCGGCCGCTGCTCGACGAATGGGTCGATACCGGCGTGTCGCTTGAAGCGCTGGTGACGCATGTCCTGATCCATGAGGTCGGCCATCATTTCGGCCTGTCGGATGCCGACATGCATGCGCTGGAGGACGAGGTTCGAGAGGTCGAGCGCGGGTGACCGGCGCGCGGCTCGAATTCCGGGACGCCGCCTGCATGCGCGGCGGGCGGCTGCTGTTCGAAGGGCTGGGTTTCGCGCTTGGCCCCGGCGATGCGGCGCTGGTGACGGGACCCAACGGCATCGGCAAGTCGAGCCTGCTCCGGCTTGCCGCCGGGCTGTTGCAGCCGGCGGTCGGCGCCGTCGAGCGCGATGGCGGGATCGCGCTTGCCGACGAGAATATTGCGCTCGATCCGCAGGCGAGCCTTGGTGCCGCGATCGCCTTCTGGGCTCGGCTGGACAATGGCATGGATCGTGTCGCGTCCGCGCTGGACGCGATGGGGCTGGCGCGGCTCGCATCGGTGCCGGTAAGGATGCTCTCGACCGGGCAGCGCAAGCGCGCGACTTTGGCGCGCGTGATCGCGAGCGGCGCGCCGATCTGGCTGCTGGACGAACCCGGAAACGGGCTCGATGCCGAATCGATCGGCCGGCTGGAAGCCGCGATGGCCGCGCATCGCGCGGGTGGCGGGCTGCTGCTTGTTGCATCGCACCAGCCGTTGAAGCTGGATGGCGTGCGCACGATCTCGTTGGGAGCGGCGCGATGAGGCTGTTGCTGCTGCTCGTGCGCCGGGATGTTGCGCTGGCCTATCGCGCGGGCGGAGCATTGCTGCCCGTCGCCTTCTTCCTGCTGGTCGCCACGCTGTTTCCCTTCGCGGTAGGGCCGGATGCGCAACTGCTCGCGCGAACCGGCGGCGGCGTGGTCTGGATCGCGGCTTTGCTCGCGGCGCTGCTGCCGATCGAGCGACTGATCGAGCCCGATACGCGCGCCGGCGTGCTCGACCAGATTGCGATTCGTGGCGTCAGCGACGAGGCTGTCGCCGCAACCCGGATCCTGTCGCACTGGCTGAGCTTCGGGCCGCCATTGATGCTGGCGACCCTGCCTGCGTCCGCCCTGCTCAATCTCGACGGCGTGACATTGTGGCGGCTTGAGATCGGCCTGGCGGTGGGCACGCCCGGCCTTGCTGCGCTGGGCGTCATGATCGGCGCGATCACCGCCGGTCTGCGCGGCGCCGGCGCGCTTGCCGGGCTGTTGCTGCTGCCGCTTGCGGTGCCGCTGATCATCTTCGGCGCCGGCTCGCTCGGTGAGTTCGGCGGGGGCGGGCTCAAGCTGCTCGCGGCGGCGAGCCTGATCCTTGTCGGCATGGGGCCTTTCGCCGCCGGTGCGGCGATCCGGGCGGGCCGGGAATAGCCGCGATATCGCTTGTCTGAGCTGTCTTATTTATATAAGACACCTGATATGAAAATTCTTGAGCTTGATCAGGTTCGTAAATCGTACGGGCGCAAGCATGT
Source organism: Sphingomonas sp. FG14 (assembly GCF_057809675.1). Classification (NCBI taxonomy): domain Bacteria; kingdom Pseudomonadati; phylum Pseudomonadota; class Alphaproteobacteria; order Sphingomonadales; family Sphingomonadaceae; genus Sphingomonas; species Sphingomonas sp. FG14. Next base: position 81,040 of record NZ_JBMDKK010000012.1, read on the forward strand.
GCTTGATGACGTGACGATCGATTTTCCGATCGGCCTCACCTTGCTCACCGGCCCCAGCGGTGCGGGCAAATCGACTCTTTTGCGTCTGGTGGCGAGCGCCGAACGGCCCAGCGCGGGCCGGGTGATCTGGGACGGCACACCGCTTCCCGCCGGCCGCGCGGCGCTGCGCCGGTCGCTCGGCTATGCGCCGCAGGCGGTCGATCTGCCCGACGATCTGAGCGCGCGCGCCTTCGCGATGCATATGGCCGCGCTGAAGGGGCTCGATCTTGCGGCGGCCGACGCGCAGTTCGCGGGCATTGCGGAAGCGATCGGCCTGGGCCCCGATATCGGCAACCGTATCGGCACCTATTCGGGCGGCATGCGGCGGCGGCTGATCTTCGCTCAGGCGCTGCTCGGCGCGCCGCGACTGCTGGCGCTGGATGAGCCGACGGCCGAGCTCGATCGCGAGACCGCCCGGTTGCTCGGCGCTCTCGTCGTCGAGCGTGCGCGGACCGCAGCCGTGGTGATGACCACGCATCTTGCCGATGAACTCGCGCCGCATGCCGTCGCGGTGCTGCGGGTCGAGGGTGGGCAGGTGCGGCCGGCATGAGCATGGCCGCAGTCGTCCGTTCGACGCTCCGGACCGCGCTGACCCGATATTCGTACAGCCGCGGCCTGTGGCTGTTGCTGCTGATCGCGCCGATCGGTGCGCGCTATATGGTCGCGCAGGATGACGGGACGGGGCTGCAGGTTGCCATAGGTGGGCATCTGCCGGTGATGACCTCCGCCACGCTGGGCGTGACCCTGGGCATCATCGTCTCGACATTGTTGCTGCCCGTCGGTTTCTTGTATCTCCGCTCGAACGTCACGCGCATCCAGCCCTGGCAGATCGAGGAAGTGACCCCGGCATCGCGCGTGGCGATCGCGCTCGGGCGTTTCGACGCGGACGTGGCGGTGCTGTTCGCGGTCCTGGCCGCGCTGACGGTCGCGGGCTGGTTCCTGGGCTGGCTGGTCGGGAGCGGTCCGCTCAATATCGGGCATATCGCGCTGACGTTATGGGTCGTGGCGGCGCCAAGCCTGATGATGCTCGCGGCGATCCGCACTTTTGTCGATTCGTTGCGTTTCACGCGGGGCGGATGGGGTGAGACGCTGTTCTTCATCGCGTGGCTGACCATGATCTCGGTGCCGGCGGTGCTCAGCAGCTTGCCATCCTCCTATGCGGTCAACATGCTCGACATGACGGGCTTCGTCCGTCCGCTGACCGGGCCGCAGCCGCTGGCGATGGGCGATTTCAGCATTGGGGTCACCCGCATCCTGCCGGGCCGTGCCCCGCTCGACGCGATGGCCGGGCTGGTCGCCCCCGGCTATCTGGCTTCGCGCGTCACCTGGGCGGCTCTCGCGGTGGCGCTTGCCGCGCTATCTGGATTGATCCATGCCCCGCATATCGCCAGGCCGAAACCGTCGAGGCCGGGGCTTTTCACGCGCCTCCTCGCCTTCCGTCCTGCAGCGCCGGCCACGCCCTCCACAATGCCGGCGGGGATCTCCGCGCATCCGTTGATCGGGCTGCTCAAAGCCGAGTTCCGCCTGATCGGCGACGGGCGCGCATTCCTGGTCCTGGCGGCTGGCGCCGCCCTGCTCGGCCTGCTCGGCGATTATCGCCATATCGGCAGTCCGGCGGCATTATTGCCGCTGATCTTTGGCCTGGTCGCTCATGCGTCGCGCAGCGAGCGGCTCCACACGCTTGGCGGGGTGGCGATGCTGGCGCCGATGTCGCGCCGGATCGCCTTTGTCATGGCGGGAACGGCGTGGGCGGTGGTGATGGCGCTGCCCGCCGCGATCACGCAGTTCTCGGCCGCTCCGCTTCTGCTTGCACTGGGCACGGGTCTGGTCGCGGCGCTGGTCGCCGCGACCCTGACGGGCTTCAGCCGGTCGGCCTTCGCGCCCCGGCTGATCCTGCTTCTGTTGTGGTACGGCTATTTCGCGAGCTGAAGCGGGCGTCGGACCATGAGAAAGGCGTCCGATAGCAATATATTCGATTGAAAGCCCGGCGTGCTCCGCCATGCGCTCCAATCGACAATGGCATTCGACTGCCCTATCGCATTTTATGATATTGGTCTGACAGGACAATGAATCGTGCCGAGCACTGCTGGTAGCGACGATCTCAAGCGCTACGTACATCTCGTCTGGTTCGCGCTGATGAACGTCGCGAAGGAATCGGATGTTTTGCTTACGCGCCGCAAATTATGGCGCAACCATCATCGCGTGATGGATTCGCTGAGCAAGGGGGTTGCTCGATCACTCAGCGAATTGGCGGTGCGGAACGGCACGTCGAAACAGGCGCTCCACAAATCAATTCACGGACTGCTCCGCGCAAATCTGGTCCAGGTCGAAGTCGATCCGCTGCATCGGCGCGCCAAATCGGTGAAGCTCACGCCCGCCGGCCGTAAATTCGAGGCTGCGCTGGATCGCTGCCAGGAAAGCGTGCTCGAGGCGGTCGCCGAACGCGTCGGCCAGGAGAAGATGGAGATATGGGCGGAGGTAATGGTGGAAATCGCCGCCGCGCCGAACCTTGCGAAGGACGCGTGGAATATCGAGGAAGTCACGCAGCAGGGCCCCGCGCGCTCGGGCGGACAGGCGCGCGCCGTGGCGGCCAGCCGCGCCTGACGGATAGTCGGTTTGAGAAAGCGCGGAAGAGCGCTTTCTGATGGCGGTACCGCCCTCCGCAGCCATTCCACCGATGCTTCGCATCGCCGGAACCTTCGGCTGCTCCGCCCGCTCCCCCGCCCAACCTCCCGACAGGATCATACTGGATCGGGAGGTTGGGCGGGGGAGCGGGCTGGTACCGGCTTTCTCAAACGGACTCTAAGGTCAATAGGCGGGCGGCGGATCCGAACCGCGGCAGCCGATCAGGAAATCGAAATCCGCGCCGCGGTCGGCCTGCTGCACATGCATCTGGTAGAGATCGGCATAGCCGCCGGCATAGACGGGTGACGGGGCCTGCCAGGCCTTTGCGCCGCGTCGTGCAAGTTCCTCCGGCGATATGTCCAGGTGCAGGCGTCGCGCCGCGACGTCGAGTTCGATCATGTCGCCATCGCGGACCAATGCCAGCGGTCCGCCGATAGCCGCTTCCGGTGCGACATGGAGAATGGCGGTGCCCCCGGAGGTGCCGCTCATCCGCGCGTCCGAGATCCGAACCATATCCTTCACGCCCTGCGCCAGAAGGGATGCGGGAATGGGGATGCTGCCCGCTTCCGGCATGCCGGGATAACCGCGCGGGCCGGCGCCGCGAAGGATCAGGACGCTGTCCGCCGTGGCGCCGAGCGACGGATCGTCGATCCGGCGCTTGAGATCGGCGACGCCGTCGAACACGAGCGCGGGACCACGATGTGCCAGCAGGGCGGGGCTTGCCGCCGAAAGCTTGATGACGGCGCCGTCTGGCGCGAGATTTCCGCGCAGCACGGCGATCCCGCCGGCGGGTTTGATCGGATCGGTGACGGGACGGATCATCGTGTCGTCCCAGCAGGGCGCGTCCGACACCATATCCCCGATCCGGCCGATGACGCTGGGTGCGTCATGGTCGATCGATCCGCCCAGCCGCCGCATCACCGCGGGCACGCCCCCGGCATAATAGAAATCCTCCATCAACCGGCTGCCGCCGGGCATCACGTCCGCCAGCAAGGGGATGTCGCGATTGAGACGGTCGATATCGTCCAGGTCGAGCGGAACGCCGATGCGACCGGCAATGGCGAGCAGGTGAATGGCCACATTCGTCGATCCGCCGAGCGCCGCGTTCACCCGCAACGCGTTTTCGAAGGCGCGGCGCGTGAGCAGGCGCGACATGCGAATGTCGCGCTCGACCAGGTCGACGATCGTCCGGCCCGATTCATGCGCGAGCATGCGGCGGCGCGAATCGACCGCCGGGATGGCGCCGTTCTGCGGCAAGGCCAGCCCCATGGCCTCCATCATCGCCGCCATGCTGGAGGCGGTGCCCATCGTCATGCAGCTTCCCGCCGAGCGCGAGATCGCGGCTTCGACGCCCGCCATCTCCGCCATCGTCATCCGCCCTGCGCGCACATCGTCCGACATGCTCCACAGGCTGGTGCCTGAACCGATCGTGGCGCCTTCGAACTTGCCGTTGAGCATGGGGCCGCCGGAGACCACGATCGTCGGCAGGTCGACGCTCGCCGCACCCATCGCCAGTGCGGGCGTGGTCTTGTCGCAGCCGCACAGCAGCACGACGCCGTCGATCGGATTGGCGCGGATCGATTCCTCGACATCCATGCTGACGAGGTTCCGGTACAGCATGGTCGTCGGCCGCATCAGCGTCTCGCCGAGCGACATGACCGGAAATTCGAGCGGCAAGCCTCCGGCTTCGTAGACCCCGCGCTTCACATAGTCCGCAAGGTCCCGGAGATGGGCGTTGCAGGGCGTCAGTTCGGACCAGCTGTTGCAGATGCCGATGACCGGCCGGCCATCCAGCATCGATGCGGGAATGCCCTGATTGCGCAGCCAGGATCGGTGGATCAGCCCGGTCGGGCTGTCGAGCCCGAACCATGCCGACGAGCGCCGGCCGCTTCGATTTTCGTTCACGTCATTCCCCTCGCTTCTTCCCGAATGATGTCGTCGAATATCGATTCGTCAACCCGGATGTCTTTTTGGTCGACTTTTTCGATGGCCGATGCCACCGATCCGCGATCGATCAGGGAGGCGGCGGATGAAGGTGGCACTGATAACGGGCGGCGGCAGCGGGATCGGCCGGGCAGCGGCGATGGAACTCGCGAAACTCGGCTTCACCTGCATATTGACGGGACGGCGGCGCGACGCGATCGATCTGGCCGCCGGAGAGATATCGGGTGCGCACGCCATCGCCGCGGACGTGGCGGATGCGGCCTCCGTCGACCGACTGTTCGCCGATGTTTCGGCGCGCTTCGGCCGGCTCGACCTGCTGTTCAACAACGCCGGCACCGGCATGGCGCCAACGCCGATCGCGGACATGGATCCGGCGGACTGGCGCCGGGTGGTGGATACCAACCTGACCGGCGTTTTCCTGTGCACGCGCGCCGCGATGCGGATGATGCGGGCGCAGGATCCGCAGGGCGGCCGCATCATCAACAACGGTTCGATCTCGGCGCATTCGCCGCGCCCGGATGCGGCGGCCTATACTGCCAGCAAGCATGCGGTCAGCGGATTGACCAAGGCGACGGCGCTCGAAGGTCGCCGCCACGGCATCGCGTGCGGACAGATCGATATCGGCAATGCGGCGACCGTCATGACCGGCCAGATGGCATCCGGCGTGATGCAGGCGGACGGGCGGATCGCCAGCGAACCGACGATCCCCGTGGATCTCGTCGCCCAGGCGGTCGCGCAGATGGCCGCGCTTCCCCTCGGAGCGAACATCGCGTCGCTCACGATCATGCCGACCACCATGCCCTTTATCGGCCGGGGCTGATCCAAGGCCTGGAAATCGAAGCGATATTTCGCGATAGATAAACCGGGTTGACGATTGATGCGTGCGGACATAGTTTTCCCGTGCCGGCGTCGAGGAGCGTCCGGCGTCATGGGAGAGTGGCGCGATGCGCGAGGTGTTGGAAAAACAGGGTCTGCGGTTCGGTGCGTTCATGGCGCCTTATCACGCCAATCTGAACAAGAGCGTCCATCTGGCGCTCCATCGCGATCTCGACCTTGTCGAACATCTCGATCGGCTGGGTTATGACGAGGCGTGGATCGGCGAGCATCATTCCGCCGGCGTCGAAGTGATCGCCTCGCCCGAGATCTTCATCGCCGCCGCCGCCGAACGCACCAAGCATATCCGCTTCGGAACCGGCGTGATCTCTCTGCCCTATCACAATCCGCTGATGACGGCGGATCGCATCATCCAGCTCGATCACCAGACGCGCGGCCGCGTCATGTTCGGCTTCGGACCCGGCGCCCTGCCCTCCGACGTGCATATGATCGGCCGGGCGCAGACCGAATTGCGCACCAATGTGATGCAGGGCTTCGATGCGCTGCTGCCGCTGCTGCGCGGCGAGACGGTGTCGATGAAGACCGATCATTGGGAGCTCAAGGACGCGCGCTGCCACATCCTGCCCTATACCCGGCCGCACCCGCAGATCTTCATGTCGTCGGCGGTGTCGCCGGGCGGCCCGCGCATCGCGGGCACCTATGGCCTGGGGCTGCTTTCGGCCACCACCTCTTCCGACGCGGCGTTCAATGCGCTCCAGGCCGCCTATGACATCTGGAACGATGCGGCGCGGCAGAACGGCCAGATGATCAACCGCGCCGACTGGCGCGTGGTCGGGAACTTCCACATCGCCGAAACGCGCGAGCAGGCGCGTGCCAATGTGCGCCACGGGCTGGGCCAGTGGCTGGATTATTTCCAGCGCGTCGCGACCTTCCCGGTGGCCAAGCCCGGCGCGCATGCGGCGACGCTGGACGAACAGATCGACGCGATGATCGCGCAGCATACCGTGATCGGCACGCCCGACGATCTGATCGCGCGCATCGACAAATTGTGGGAACAGTCGAACGGCGGCTTCGGCGCCATTCTCGATTGTGCGCACAACTGGGCCGACTATCCGGCGACCAAGCGGCACTATGAGCTGATCGCCGAATATGTGATCCCGCATATCCAGCGCATGAACGACGCGCGCAGCCGGTCCTGGGATTGGGCGGAAGCCAATCATCTGAGCGGCATGGAAGAGCGCGACAAGGGCGTGGCGCAGGAATTCGCGCTGTGGGAACAGCAGCGCAAGGCCGCCGAGCTCGCATCGCGATGAGGATTCGCGCCGAGCCGCGTGTTGGCGACGTGCCTCTCGACGGCGGCGGGCATATCCGCCTGGCCGAATTCGGCCAGGGCACACCCGTCGTCATGGTGCACGGGGCGGGGCTCGGCGCCAGTGGGCCGGTGCATTTTCATGCCAATATCGACGCATTTGTCGATGCCGGATACCGGGTGGTCGTGCCGGACCTGATCGGTTTCGGCGCCTCCGGCAAACCGGTCGACGATCAGGGCTATCCGCTCGAGCGCTTCACCGACACCCTTGTCGAGGCGCTGGCGCGTGCCGGCATCGCCCGCGCCGCTTTCCTGGGCAATTCGCTTGGTGGGGCGGTCTCGATCGATGCGGCGCTGCGCTATCCCGATCTGGTGTCGCGTGCCGTGCTGATCGCGCCCGGCGCGCTCGAAAGCCGGGAAACCTATTTCGCGCAGCCGATGGTGCAGCGCATGCTGGCTCCGCAGCCGGGCGCGATGGACGAAGCCCGCATGCGGACCATGCTCGAAAGCTTCGTCACCGACCCGTCGGCCGTCAGCGACGGGGCTGTGGCCGCGCGCACGCTGGTGGCACGCACGCAGCCGCCCGAAGTGCTGGGCACGATGCGATTGCCCGATCTCACCGCCCGCCTCGGTGCGCTGAACCTGCCGGTTCTTGTGATCTGGGGCGCGGCGGATGGCATCTGCCCGGTTTCGGGCGCGCTGAAATTCGCGACCGGTTGCAGCGACGCGACCGTGATCGTCTATTCAGGGGTCGGCCATTGGCCGATGACCGAGCGGCCGGAAACGGTGAACGCGGCCGCGCTCGAATTTCTGTCGCGATAGCGGGGATCGGCCGCAGGACCGTTCAACCGGCTAATCGCACGAGCGCATCGACCGCGAAACAGCCTTCGCCTGCGGGACGCACGATCATCGGATTGACTTCCAGTTCGGCGATATACGGGGTTGCGAGCGCCAGGTCCGAAATTGCTGCCATCGCGTCCGCCAGCGCGTCGATATCGGCCATGGGCCGGCCGCGAAAGCCCGTCAGCAACGGCGCGCAGGTGAGTTCTTCCAGCATCGCCCTGGCCGTCCGGCGATCCACCGGCAGCAGGCGCACGGCGATGTCGCGATAGAGCTCGGTCAGCACGCCGCCCAGCCCCAATGTCATCACCGGTCCGAAAGTCGGATCGCGGGTGATGCCGATCAGCATGTCCTGCCCGGCAAGTTGTTTCTGCACCACGACGCCCCTGATCTCCGCATCGGGCCGTTCGGCGGTCGCGCGTGCGATGATCGACCGGAATGCCGTTCGAAGCTGGTCGGCATCGCGGATGTCGAGCGCGACGCCGCCAATCTCGGTCTTGTGTGCCACGTCCGGGCTGGAGAGCTTGATCACTACCGGATAGCCGAGCGCTTCGGCGGCGGTGAGTGCCGCCGCTTCGTCCGCCGCCTCGACCTCGTCGACGGTCGGGATGCCGGCTTCGGCGAGCCATTTCTTGCCTTCCACTTCGGTGAGGCTCCGCCTGCCGCCTGCATGGAGGCCTTCAAGCCAGTCCGGGCGCGCGATCGCGCGTCGTGCGGCCGGTCGCCACTGGCCGTCCGCCATGTCCTGCGCCCAGCGAAGATAGGCGGCGATGCCGGAAACGGCGCGGAGCGCGTCGGCGAACACCTCGACTCCGGCGGCGCGCAAGGACGTTGCCGAGCGCGCATGCGACGGATCGAGCGCGACGATGAGCTTGTCCGTGCGCTGGCGGATCTCGAGCAGGATCGGCGCGGCCGCATCGAGCAGCGAGCCCATGATGTAGATCAGGATGCAATCGATCGCGTCGGATTCGATCAGTGCGTCCAGAACCGTGCGCAGATGATTCATGTCGTTGATGACATTGCCGGTCAGATCGACGGGATTGCTGACCATGCCATAGCTGGGAATGGCGGTGCGCAATCGCGCCTGCACCGTATCGGGCAGGGTCGGGACGGGGACGCCGGCATCGTCGAACATGTCCGAAAGAAAGGCGCAGCCGGCGCCCGACAGCGAGACGATGCAGACGCCGGGCCGGACCGGGCGGGCGCCGGTGTTCCACAGCCGGGCGAGATCCATGACTTCGGCCGGATCGCGGCCCATGCCGATGCCGAGCTGGCGGAACGCGGCCTGGGTCACGATCGCGTCCCCCGCCATCGCCCCGGTGTGCGATATCGTCGCTTCGCGTCCCTTCTCCGATCGTCCGACCTTGGCGAGGAACAACGGCTTGCCGGCGTCGCGGAGGCGGAGGGCGGCGTTCATGAACGCGGCGCCGTCGCGCACCTGTTCGCAATAGCCGAGCACGGCCCCGGTCGCGGGATCGGCCGCGAAATGATCGAGATAGGCGGCGAAATCGACGCCCGCCTCGTTTCCGGTCGAAACGAAATAGGACATGCCGATCCCGAAATCGCGCGCGTCGCTGGCCATCATGCTCACGCTGTTGCCGCTCTGCCCGATCAGCGCGAGTGGCCCGGCAGGCAGGGGCTCGCCCAATGTGGTGAGGAAGGACGCGGTGGTCCCGGTCGCGATATTGCCGATGCCGATCGTGTTCGGCCCGGCGATCGCCATCGCGCTGCCGGCGATGAAGGCCTTCAGCTTCGCATCGCGCGCCAGGCCTTCCGGGGTCGGATCCTCGCCGAAGCCGGCGGCGAACAGGATCGCGGCGCGGGCGCCCAGCCGATCGAGCGCGTCGAGCGCGTCGAGCGCCGCGTCGGCGGCGACCGCCACGATCGCCAGGTCGGGCGCCCATGGCAGGGCATCGATATCGGCGTAGCAGCACAGCCCCTGGATCTCGCCATGATTGGGATTGACCGGCAGGATCCGGTCCGCCGGAAAACCTCGCGCCAGCAGGTTGGCGAGCGGAATACCGCCGATGCGCAGGGGATTGGGTGAAGCGCCGACAATCGCGATGCTTTTCGGATCGAGCAGGGCCGAAAGGTCGCGTGTGCTCGTGGAATCGTCCGGCATGGTCGTGCCCCTCATCGCGGGTCGGGCATCCCGATGCCGCGCGCAAGAATGGAAAGCTGGATCTCGTTCGATCCGGCGAAAATCGAATAAGCGAGGTCGTTGAGCGCGATCGGCACCGCCGCGCGCCGGCGTTCCGCTATCGGATCGCTGGCCGGCTGTTCGTGCAGTGGCCGGGCGAGCGGCCAGCGCAATGCGTCCGGGCCAAGGGCATCGCAGGCGAGCGCGCCGATCTGCTGCCGGATCTCCGCCATCCGCAATTTGCGGGCGGAAGCCGACAGGCCGGGCTCCAGCCCGTCCTCGGGCTGGGCAATCGCGAGCAGTTCCAGCATCTCGATCGCGTCGATCGCGGCCGCGATATCGGCGATGCGATCATCGAACGCATCACCGTCGACGCATTCGAGCGCCCCGGCCAGATAGCCGCGCAGCGACGGCGCGACCACGCTGCCGCCGCGTTCGTGCTCGAGCAGGAATTTGGCGCAAGCCCAGCCGTGATGCTCTTCGCCGACTCGGTTGGTGACGGGCACGCGGACATCGTCGAAAAAGACCTCGTTCACCTCATGCTCGCCGGGGATCGTCTCGATCGGCCTGACGGTGATGCCGGGGGTGGCCATGTCGATCAGCAGGAAGCTGATGCCGTCCTGCCGCCGCCCCGTGCTTGCGGTGCGCACAAGCGCGAACATCCGGTTCGCATGCTGGGCCTGGGTGGTCCAGATCTTCGATCCGTTGACGACATAATGATCGCCGTCACGCACCGCCGTCGTGCGCAGCGCGGCAAGGTCCGATCCCGCGCCCGGCTCCGAATAGCCCTGGCACCATATGTCCTTGCCCGAAAATATGCCGGGCAGATGGCGGCGCTGTTGCTCATCGGTGCCGAAGCGGAGCAGCACGGGCGCAAGCATGCGAATGCCCTGCAACTGCAAGGGCGGCGCGCCGGCGCGGCCATATTCGCTCTCGAACAGATAGGCCTGGAGTGGGCTCCAGCCGGTGCCGCCGGCTTCGGCGGGAAGATAGGGTGCGATCCAGCCGCGTTCGAACAGTGTCGCATGCCAGGGCTGCGCCACCGCCGGTTCGGCGAATACGCCCACGGTCAGCCTGGCGCCGCGCTTCGTGTCCGCATCAAGGGCGTCTTCGAGGAAATCGGCGATGCCGGCGCGAAACAGGTCTTCGTCGCGGGAAAGCGCGAGCGTCCTGCCGATGCCGTCATCGTCCGGGTCGGGGGGCTGGGCGAGGGGCGCGCGTGCGGTATCCGCGTCGCGCATCGCGGTCGCCAGCATGCGTCGCCTGCCGCGCAGATCGTGCATATGCGCGAAGGCGAACACCGCCTTCAAATGCCTGCCGATGCCGAGCGCCTCGGTCATGCCGAGCGCGCCATGGAGGTGCACCGCCTCGCGCGCGACATGATCGCCGACCGCCGCCACCCTGAGCACGGCGCTGGCAATCGCGCGTGCGCGGAATGCCGGGCGTTCGCGCTCTCCCACGGCCGCGAGGGCGGCGGCCGCGCGCGCTTCCTGGGCGAGCACCGCCATGCGTGCGATACGGTGCTGCACCGTCTGGAAGGCGCCGATCGGCCGGCCGAACTGTTCCCGGATACGGCTGTGTTGCAGGGTCGCGTCGAGCATCGCGTCGATCGCGCCCGATATCATGGCGGCCTGTGCTGCGATGGTGCGATCGGCGATGCGGGCGAGGATTCCGGCGGCGTCACCCGTTCCCAGCCGATGGCCGGCGGCGAGCGGAAGATCGAAATCGAGATCGGCCGAAAGGCGCCCGTCGATCGTCGCCACCGGGGAGAGCGACAGGCCCGGTTGGTCGCGGCCGGTGAGATAGATGGCGGTCGTTCCATCCGCTTCCCGGGCGGCCACCAGGAACATGTCCGCCCATCCCCCGGCAGGGACGAGTCGTGCCGCGCCCGTGATCCGGACCGCGCCGTCGCCGGCAGGGTGCGCGTCGATCGCTCCCGTCGCCAGCGCCATCACGGTCTTTCCGGCCACAAGCGCCGGTATGAGCGTCTCGCGTTGCGTGTCGGTCCCGATCCGGTCGATCAGTCCGCCACAGGTGATGACGGTTTCCACGAACGGCGCGCGGACCTGCGCCTTACCCAGCAATCGCGCCACGATCGCGATCTCGTCGCATCCGCCCTCGCTGCCGCCATGTTCGCCGGCGATCCCGATGCCGAGAATGCCGAGCTCCGCCAGCGCGCTCCACAGGTCCGGTCGAAATTCGCCCGGTGCTGGGCGCGCGGCCGGATCATCGTAATCATCAAGGAGCCGACGGATGCTGTCTTCCAGCATCCGTTGTTCGGGCGTCGTCTCCAGTCTCATCGGCCGGATTGGCCCTGGCCGGTGGGTTTGCGCAGGAAGGACGGCGCGTTGGTCGGGTCCATGAGCTGGCCGAACAGGAGCTGGTTGTGCTGGTGGCACAGGTGATGGAGCGCGAAGACGGAGTCGATCGCGGTGGCCTGCTGCCCGGTATCGACGCAGCGATTGACCGCTTCCTTCGCCAGCTTGAGCGCGAAGGCCGGTTTGGCGGCGATCCTGGAGGCCATGTCGAGCACGAAGGCGTCGAGCGTTTCGACGGGAACGACATGGTTCACCATGCCCAGCCGCCACGCCTCCTGCGCATCCCAGGAATCGGAGGTGAACAGATGTTCCTTGGCCTTGCGCGGGCCCAGTTCCCAGGGATGGGCGAACCATTCGATGCCCATCATGCCGAAGGTGACGACAGGATCGGCGAAGCGCGCATCGTCGGCGGCGACGATCAGGTCGCAGGCCCAGGCGAGCGCGAGCCCGGCGCCGAGGCAATTGCCCCTGACCGCGGCGATGGTGGGTTTGGCCAGATTGCGCCAGCGCTTGGTGAGGCCGAGATAGATCTCCTGTTCGCTCGCATACCAGCCATGCGCGCCGGCTTCGTCGAAGCCGCCCCAATGGCCGGTCGCGGGGCGATCCCGGCCGAGCGCCATGCCTGCACCCTTGAGGTCGTGGCCGGCCGAGAAATCGCGGCCCTCGCCACCCAGGATGATGCAGCGCACCGTTTCATCCGCGATCGCGCGATCGAATGCGTCGTTGAGCGCGTAGAGCAGAGGGAAGTCCTGCGCATTGCGCTGTTCCGGGCGGTTGAGCCTGATCCGGGCGACGCCCGGTGTTTCGTCGTCGTACAGGACAAGCGGGGATGTGGCGTCCGGCATGATCTCTCCCTGTTCTTTTGTTTGGCGTTCGTCCCTGATCGGTGCGCTCAATCCAGCAGGTCGGGCTCCTCGGCGGTGATCTGCTCCCAATAGGGCTGGAAGCCGCAATAGGCGCCGCATTCGCCGCCAAGCTGATCGCGGGTGTGGCGGGCGATCTCCGGCGACATCTTGATGGGCGTGCCGGCGGCTTCCGCCAGCAATTGCGTCTGGCAGGCATTCTCCATCGCCAGATAGCGCCAGGTCGCCGCCTCCACCGACTGGCCGACGGTGAGCAGCCCGTGATTCTGCAGGATGGCGGCATTGTGCCGGCCCAGCGCCGTGCCGATCCGTTCGCCTTCGCTGGTGTCGAACACCACGCCGGTGAATTCGTCGTAGAGCGCATGCGCTTCGAAAAATGCCGCGGAATCCTGGCTGATCGGGTCGAGCAGGCGGCCGAGCGACGCGAAGGCCTTGCCGTAGAGCGAGTGGGAATGCGCGGCGGCGGTAATGTCCGGGCGCATGGCGTGCAGGCGCGAATGGATCGCGAACGCCGCCTGGTTGAGCCATGGTTTCACCCGTGCCGGCGGGGTCACGATTTCGCCCGTATGATTGACGAGCATCAGATCCGATACGCGGATCTTGGTGAAATGCACGCCGAACGGGTTGACCCAGAAATGATCGAGATGCTCGGGATCGCGCACGGTGATGTGGCCGGCGCCGCCCATGTCGAACCGAAAGCGGCCGAAAATGCGATAGGCGGCGGCCAGGCGCTGCTTGCGCGAAAGCCGTTCCTCCTCGACGCTCTGGCGCTGTGGCGTGACGAAGCTTTCCGGGTCGCCGATCGGGATGCTTTCGATCTTGATGTTGTGGCGCTCGACGGGCGCAACGGCGGTCAGGGTCATCTCACACCTCTCCCTCGATTATTTCCTGCTCGAAATGCGCGCGCATCAGCGCGGTGGCGAGCGTCCGGGTCGCGGCGAACGCCTGGAAGGTGTTGGCGCCATTGTGCGGGCTCAGCACGACGTTCGGCAGCGTCCGGAATGCGGGGGCATAAACGGGCTCATGCTCGAACACGTCGAGGCCCGCCGCGCCGAGCCGTCCTTCGGAAAGCGCCGCGAGCAACGCATCCTCGTCCACCAGCGAGCCGCGCGCGATATTGACCAATATGCCCCTGGGGCCCAGCGCCGTCAGCATCGCGTCGTCGACGACATGATATGTTTCGGGTGTCGCGGGGGCGGCCACGACAAGCACGTCGACCGCCCGTGTGAGCGCGCCGGGCTCGGCATGGAAATCATAGGGCAGATCGGGCTGCGGCGTGCGTGCGTGGTAATGCACCGGCATGTCGAAGGCGGCGGCGCGGCGTGCGATCGCCCTGCCGATATTGCCCATGCCGAGAAGCCCGATCGACCGCCCGCTCAATCGATCGCTGGTGCGGTTGATCCAGTCGCCCGCGCGCATCGCGGCGTCGGCCGAAACGATGCCTCGGCCCGCCGCGATCATCAGGCCGATCGCCAGCTCGGCGACGTCGTCGGCATTGGTGCCGGGCGTGTTGAGGACGGTGATGCCGCGTTCCGAGGTCGCCTGGACGTCGATCGCGTCGATCCCCGCACCCATGACGACGATCAGTTCCAGCGCGGGCAGGCGATCCAGCAATGCGCGGCCGACGGGCTGGGCGCCGGCATAGGTCAGAATGGCGCGCATCCCGTCCAGCGCGGGGCCGGCGGCGTCGAGATCGCTCGCGTTCCACAGCTTGTGCAGGCGGAATCCGTCGCCCAGCAGTGCCGCGACCTCGTCGTGCATCCAGAAGCCCAATGTCGCGATATCTATCGTCAACCCAGTTGCCTTTCGATCCGATTGGTGGCTGCGAATAGATATTGAAGTCGTTCTTGGCAAGGGTCAACCGGGTAGCCATTTGGTGGTTTTGATCGCCGAAATTTTCTTCTAGTGTCAGTACATGATGTGCGGGAAATGGCCGATCTGGTCAGCCATGACGCGTCTGGGCAGAGGAGCCATGGGGCATGGAAGAAGCGTCAACCGGTGTGCAAAGGGCTGAAGATTATCCGCGTGCGTCGCAGGGATGGTTCGCGGTCGGCGTCCTGAGTGCGCTTTATGCCTGCTCGTTCATCGATCGGCAGATCATCGCGCTGATGGTGGTGCCGATCCAGCGGGATCTGGCGCTCAGCGACACGCAGATGAGCCTGTTGCTCGGTCCGGCCTTCGCCATCTTCTTCGCCTTGATGGGGTTGCCGATGGGCGCGCTGGTCGATCGCGTCTCGCGCAAGGGCGTGATCGCGACCGGGGTCGCCGCCTGGTCGCTCTTCACCGCCGGGTGCGGGCTGTCATCCAGCTACGCACAATTGTTCCTGATGCGCATGGGCGTGGGCGTGGGGGAGGCGACGCTGGGGCCGGGCGCCTATTCGATGATCACCGATTATTTCCGCGCCAGCCATTTGTCGCGCGCGATGTCCGTCTTCGGCCTTGGCGTCGTCTTCGGCAGCGGGCTAGCGTCGATTATCGGCGGCTATGTCATCGAAGCCTCGATGTCGGTGGGGGAGGTGGCGGTGCCGCTGCTCGGCGTGCTGCGCCCCTGGCAGGTGGTGTTCGTCAGCGTGGGGCTTCCGGGGCTGCTGCTCGCCGCGCTGATGATGGCGGTGCGCGAGCCGTCGCGCCGTGCTCCCGTAGCCGCTGTCGAGGCTGGCGGTCTGTGGCGGCAATTGTCGCGGCGCCGTCATGCCTATCTGGCGTTGATGGGCGGTTTCGGGCTGTTCTCCCTGTTCGGCTATGGCGCCGGCGCCTGGCTTCCGACCTATCTGATGCGCAGTCACGGCTTCCCGGTGCATCAGGTCGGCCTGCTCATCGGCCTGGGCACGATCATTCTCGGCGCTTCGGGAACGCTCTTCTGGGGCGCTTTCAACGATCGGCTGGTGAGCAAGGGGCGTCGTGACGCGCCTTTTGTCCTGGGGCCGATCATCGGGCTCGGCCTTGGCGTCGCCGGCGTGACCATGGGGCTTGCGACGTCGCATGCGCTCGTCATCGCCGGCGTGTTGCTGTTCGCGCTGTTCGGCGCGGTGTGGAGCGGCATCACCGCGGCGTCGCTGCAACTCATGACGCCGGGCAGGTTCAGGGGGCGCGTCTCGGCGGTCTATCTGATCGTGAACAATGCCGTCGGCCTGGGTGTCGGTCCCTTGCTGATCGCGCTGGCGACCGACCGTCTTTTCGGCGATCCGCTGGCCGTCGGCAAATCGATCGCGCTGGTGGGCGGCGTCGTCCTGACGATCGCGATCTTCCTGCTGATGTCCGGCCGCAAGGCGTATCTCGCGGCGCTGGACGAAGAGGCCGGTGTCGCTGTGGAGGCGATCAGGGCGTGAGGATGATCTTGCCGATATGCGTTGAGCTTTCCATCAGCCGGTGTGCGTCGGCGGCGCGGTCGAGCGGGAAGCTGCGATCGATCACCGGGCGCGCGTCGCCGCGCTCGAACAGCGGCCAGACCGCGCGGTGAAGCGAGGCGGCGAGTTCCGCCTTGTAGGCGGCGGGGCGGGTGCGCAGCACATTGCCCGTCACCATCGCCTGTTTGAGCATGATCGGTGCGATCGAGATCCCGTCGGCGACCACGCCGCCAATCCCGCCGATCAGTGAAATGCGCCCGCGCTGGGCCAGCAGATCGATATTGCGCGCAAGATAGGGCCCGGCGACCATGTCGATGATCACATCGATGCCGGCATCATCGGTGGCCTGTCGCAGCGCCGACACGAAATCCGTCTCGCGGTAATTGACGGCCTGCGCGCAACCGATGCGCTCAAGCCAGGCGGTCTTGGCGTCGCTGCCGGCGGTCGCGAAGACGCGCGCGCCCGTTGCCAGCCCGAGCTGGATCGCGGCGATGCCCACGCCGCTCGTGCCGCCATGCACCAGCAGGCTCTCGCCCTTAGCCAGCCCGCAGCCACGTACGACATGGTCATAGGCGGTGAACCAGTTTTCAGGGATCGCCGCCATTTCCGCGACGCTGAATCCCGCAATACCGGGCAGGCACAGCGCGGGTGCCGCGACGCAATATTCGGCATAGCCGCCGCCGGGCACCAGTGCGCACACGGTCTGGCCGAGCCAGGACGGGGAAACGCCGTCGCCGCAAGCGCGCACGATTCCCGCGACTTCCAGCCCCGGCAGGTCGCTCGCACCGGGCGGCGGCGGATAATTCCCTTCCCGCTGCAACACGTCCGGCCGGTTGACGCCCGCGGCCGCGACTTCGATCAGCAACTCGCCGGATCCGGGCCGGGGGCAGGGGCGTTCGGTCGGCTGTAGCATCTCGGGCGCGCCATGGGCGACGATCTCGATCGCGCGCATGGTCTTGGGCAATTCCCGCAATTCCTGTCTCCCTCGTTGCGGCGGCGACCTATCGTGTCGCGTCGAGATCGTAAACCAGCAATACGATTAAATATCAGTGGCGAGCAAAAAACTTGCATGGCGCCGATTCTAAAAATAGAGATAAGTATATGATACTAATACATATTATCTAGAAATACGCGGGATTATGGCATGAGCATGGTTGCCGGAAGAATCGTTATCCTGGTTGACGATTGATATCATATTGGTCATATTGAGTCTCGAGCAGCCCAGAGAGGCCGCGAATAGGGAGGGTGTCATGGATCATCCGAACATGGTTCACGCCGCCGGTTTCGGCTTGCGTCGATGCCTGTCGCCCGTCTCGCGTTTCTCTGTCGCCGTGTCGCCGGCTTGCCTGCTCGCGGGCTTCCTTGCCGGCCGTCAGCTTCACATTTCGGGGGATCAGATTTCATGACATGCTTCATCCAGCACCCGGTCGTTCGTTTCATGCTGTCTGCGTCGGTCTGTCCGGGCGCGCTGTTCGCCGCCGCGACGGCGCATGCGCAGGAGGGGGGCGCCGCCGCACAGAGCGAAACCGCCGCTGAGGAACGCGCTCCGGGCTTCGAGGAAATTGTCGTCGTCGCGCGGCGCAAGGAAGAGCAGCTTCAGAACGTACCGGTCGCGGTCACCGCGATCGCCGGCGCGGATCTCGCGCGACAGTCGGTCGTGTCATTGTCCGACCTCACCCGCACGGTGCCGTCGCTGCAGGTGCTGCCGAGCGCCTTCAGCGCGAACATCCCGCGCTTCGTGATCCGCGCCCAATCGCAATTCGAGCCGCTCTTCTCGCAGGATCCGTCGGTCGCGGTCTATTTCGCCGATGTCATCCAGGCGCGAGCGCACGGTCTTAATGGCGCGATGTACGATCTGGCTTCGGTGCAGGTGCTGAAAGGCCCGCAGGGCACATTGTTCGGCCGCAATTCGACGGGCGGTGCGATCCTGATCGTGCCCCAGGCGCCGACGGACTCGTTCGAGGGCTATGTCGCGACCGAACTGGGCGATTACGGACTGCGCTCTTTCGAAGGGGCGGTGAACGTCCCGCTGAGCGATGCCATCCAGATCCGTCTGTCGGGCCGCACCTATGCGCATCGCGGTTATACGCGGGGCATCGGTACCGGCATTCGCTATGACGATGCCGACAATTATTCGCTGCGCCTCGGCATCAAGGCGAAGCTCAGCGACCGGCTGACCAATACGCTGTTCGTGACCAATTTCGCGGCCAGCGAAAACGGCACCGCCTTCAAGCTCTTCAATGCGCGTTCGACGCTGTCGTCGACCACGCTCGGCCAGCTCGCGCTGGGCGAACTCGCGTCGAGCCGGACCGAACCCTTCCATTCGGTGCGCACCGCCATACCCGCGGACAGCACCGACGTGAAAACGCTCACCATCGCCAACACCACCGCGTTCGATCTGGACGATGTCACGATCAAGAACATATTCGGATATCGCCGGGTCCGCTCGACGACCGCCTTCGATTATGACGGCACCACGCAGAACCAGTATAACGGTACCGTCAACCTGCGCGGCAACCAGTACAGCAACGAATTGCAGATCAGCGGATCGTCGTTCGGTGGCGCGCTGGAGTGGATCGGCGGCGGCTATCTGTTCATGGAGAAGGGCACCGAACGGCAGAACACGCTGCTCGATTACCGCCCCACCTTCATCCAGAACGCGCAGAGCATCGGCCGCGTCAAGAACGAGAGCCAGTCGCTCTTCGCGCAGGCGACGTTGAAGATACCGGGGCTGGACGGGCTCTCCGCGACGGCGGGCCTGCGCTATACCTGGGATCAGCGGGAGATCGCGCGCACGTCGTTCAACAACGGCAATTGTGCGCTGCTGACCGCCGATGTCGGCGGCACCCCGCTTTCCCCCTGCGTTCGCGAGGCCGGTTACAAGGCCGACGCGCCGACCTGGACCTTGGGCCTGGATTGGCAGATCAGCCCCGATCACCTGCTCTATGTGGCGAGCCGCAAGGGTTACCGGTCGGGCGGCGTCAACCAGCGCGCGAACATCCCCGCGCAGTTCGCGCCGTTCGAACCCGAATTCGTCACCGACTATGAAATCGGCCTGAAGGCGGACTGGCACATCGGCGGCGGCACGCTGCGCACCAATCTGGCGTTCTTCCATCAGGATTATGAGGACATCCAGCGGACGCAGACCCAGACGGTCTCGACCGGCAGTTCGACCATTCTCATCACGCGCGTCGTCAACGCGGCGTCGGCGCGAGTGCGCGGCTTCGAGGCGGATGTCCTCTGGTCGCCGATCCGCGCGATTCAGATCCGGGGCTATTACAGCCTGGCCGACGCCAAATATAAGAGCTGGCTGGTGCCGATCGTGGGCGGCGGCGTGCAGGATCGATCGGGCTTCATGTTCGCCAACACGCCCAAGCATTCGGGCGGCGGCAGCATCCTGCTGCGCCATGAACTTGGCGGCAACGCCGGTGAGGCGACGGCGCAGTTCGATGTCTACAGCCAGTCGAAGACCCAGTTGTCCGACGACAATATCCTGCCTGAAGGCATCAATCCCGGATACACGACGATGAATGCGCGGCTGGAATGGCGCCAACCCTTCGGCCAGCCGCTCGATCTGGGCGTCTGGGTCCGCAACATCGCCGACAAGAAATATTATACCAGCGGCGTGTCGGTTGCGGGTGCCGGCCTGGGATACACGGTGAAGACCATCGGCGCCCCGCGCACCATGGGCATTTCCGCGCGCTACGAATTCTGAGCGCCGCGACGACAGGACAATAAGACGGAGGGAAGCATGAGGTTCTGTGGACGCCGATGCGCGACGTTGCTCGCCCTGGCGATGGCGCCTTTCATGGCGAGCGCCGGCAGCGCGCGAGAACTGGTCTATGTGCAGGCCAGCAAGTCCGAAGAAGTCGTCGTGATCGATGCCAACACGTTCGAGCCGGTCACCCGGATTCCGATCGGCGGCTATACCGACGATGTCGTGGGGCTGCCCGACGGAACGATGGCATTCACCAACGTCATGCTGTCCAACAACAGTCCGTTGGGGAGCACCGTGGGCGAAGGCGGTCTCGTCCATGGCATCGATACCGCGACGAACAAGCTGGTCTGGGAAACCTTCGTCGACGGCCTGCCCAATCACATGGCGGTCAACAGCAATGGCCGCGAACTCTATGTGACGCTCGCCGACCGGAGCTGGATCGTCGTGCTCGACACGCGAACCGGGCGTATCCTGAAGCGCCTGTTCAGCGTGATGGGCAATCACGGCGCGAAGATGACGCCGGACGGCAAGCATCTTGTGGTCGGCAACATGTTCATCGATGCGATGCTTGTCTACGACGCGGCCAGCGGCGATGTCGTCCGTACGATCAATACGCGGGAAGGTGTGCGCCCCTTCCAGTTCGATAAACGCGGCAAGGTCTATTACCAGCTCTCGCGCTTCCACGGCTTCGAGGTGCGCGATCTCGCGACCGGCGCGCTCGAAAAGGTCGTCGAGCTGCCGAAGCTGCCCGCCAGCGTGCCGGCTCCGGAGGCCTATCCGCATACCGTCGACCACGGGCTGGCGATCACGCCCGACGGCAGCGCGATCGTCGCCGCGGCATCGACCGGCAATTATGTCGCGGTCTACAGCCTGCCCGATCTCAAGCTGCGCGGCACCGTGCCGGTCGGCGAGGATCCCAACTGGATCGCGGTCCGTGCCGATTCGAAGGTGGCCTTCGTCAGCAACCGCAAATCGAACAGCATCTCCGTCGTCGATCTCGACGGGTTGAAGGAGATCAGGAAAGTTCCGGCGGGCACCTTGCCGCAGCGGCTGAGCGTGATCGACGTGCCTTAGAGCATGTGATCCACTGGAAGCGGATCACATGCTCTAGGTTTTCTATTTTACCGCGATTTCCGAGTCGTTCGACGATTCCATCGAACTGGAAATCGCTCTGGCGCTGAGACTGAGGCCGCCGATTACCGCGACCAGCGCGCCCAGATCGCGGTGGGCAGCAGCAATCCGCGACGCTCTTCGCGCACCGCGAGTTCGCCGGCCTCGACCTTGCCGGGCAGGCCAGCCATGGCCTGACGCATCAGTTCGCCGATCGCGAGCGCGGACATGCGCACGGCATAGACGGTGAGGAAGCAGAAGCGCGATTCGGCATCGAGCAGCTTGCTGCAGTCGCCGATCAGGCCGGGCAGCCCTTCTTCCAGCTTCCAGACTTCGCCTTCGGGGCCGCGGCCATATTTGGGCGGATCGAGCAGGATGCCGTCATAGCGGCGGCCGCGCCGCACCTCGCGTGCGGTGAACTTGGCGGCGTCGTCGATGATCCAGCGCACCGGGCGATCCGCCAGGCCGGACAGCGTCGCGTTGCGTCGGCCCGCCTCGACCGATTTCTTCGACGCATCAACATGCACCATCTCGCCGCCGCGCGCGGCCATGGCGAGTGTGCCGACACCGGTATAGCCGAACAGGTTCATGATCGCGGGGTTGGGCAGATCGCCGGTCTGGTCGCGCATCCACGACCAGACCGGGCTCATGTCCGGGAAGAAGCCGAGGTGGCGGAACGGCGTGCAATGCGCGGTGAAGCGAACCTCGTCCCAGGCGAGCGGCCAGCCCTCGCGCGGAACCGGCTTGGCGAATTCCCAGCGCCCGCCGCCATCCTCGTCGGATCCGGGCACGAATTCGCCGTGCGCGTCCCAATCGTCGGATGCCGGTGCCCACATCGCCTGCGGCTCAGGCCGGATGAAGCGATAGCGGCCGTAGCGTTCCAGCTTGCGGCCATGACCGCAGTCGATCAGCCCGTAATCGGCCCAGGGTTCCGCGATCAGGGTTTCGAGCGTCATCCCCGCGGTGTCGCGCGCTCTGCGATATAGGCGGTGACCGCGTCGAGCGTCGCCGGCAGCACCGTATAGCGCTCCTCGCGTTCGAACAGATTGGCGACGCGCGGTGGCAGGGCCGGGCGGGCGCCCGTCGCGCGTTCGACCGCATCGGGGAATTTGGCCGGATGCGCGGTCGCGAGCGTAACGATCGGTACGCCCGCGCCCAGATCCTCGGCGCGCGCGGCGGCGGCGAGGCCGATTGCGCTGTGCGGATCGATCACCTGGCCGGCCCGTTCGCAGGCCCAGCGCATCGCCATCTGCATATCGTCACCATCGACGCGCGCGCTTGTGAAGAGTGCGTTTGCACCCTCGCGCTGGCGTGTGGTCAGCGAGATCGCGCGATTGGTTTCGAATTCGCGCATCGATTCGGCGAGCTGGAAGGCGTCGCGACCGTTCAGGTCGAACAACAGCCGTTCGAAGTTGGAGCTGACCTGGATGTCCATCGACGGCGTCGCCGTCGGCACCACAGTGCCCTGCGAATAATCGCCGGCGGAGAGTGCGCGATGCAGGATGTCGTTGATGTTGGTGGCGACGATCAGCCGCGCCACCGGCAGGCCCATCTTCGCCGCGACATAACCGGCGAAGACGTCGCCGAAATTGCCGGTCGGCACCGAGAAGGCGACCGGGCGGTGCGGTGCGCCCAGGCGCACGGCAGCGTAGAAATAATAGACCACCTGCGCCATCAGCCGCGCCCAGTTGATCGAATTGACCGCCGAGAGCGCGAAGCGGCCCGAGAAGGCGGGATCGGCGAACATCGCCTTCACCATCGCCTGGGCCTGATCGAAATCGCCCTGTATCGCGATGTTGTGGACGTTGGGCGCGAGCACCGTCGTCATCTGGCGGCGCTGGACATCGGACACGCGGCCATCGGGATGGAGCATGAAGATGTCGACCTTCGCCCGGCCGGCGAGTGCGTCGATCGCCGCCGAGCCGGTATCGCCCGATGTCGCGCCGACGACCGTCAGGTGCGTGTCGCGATTGCTCAGGAAACGCTCGAACAGCAGGCCGAGCAACTGGAGGGCAACGTCCTTGAAGGCAAGCGTCGGGCCGTGGAACAGTTCGAGCAGCCAATGGCGGTGATCGAGCTGGACGAGCGGCGTGACCGCGTCATGCTCGAACCGGCCATAGGCCTGGGTGCAGAGCGCGCGCAGAGCATCTTCGTCCAGCGCGTCGCCGACAAAGGGCGTCATGACGCGCACGGCGGTTTCGACATAGGAGAGCCCGGCCATGCCGGCGATCTCCTCATGCGACAGCGATGGCCATTTTTCCGGGACGTAGAGTCCCCCGTCCGTGGCGAGCCCGGCGAGCGTGACGCTCTCGAAATCGAGCGCAGGTGCGCTCCCCCTGGTGCTGACATATCGCATGACCGCGCGGCCTTAGCGGCGCGCGCGCGGGCGCGCAACCGAACTCAGGGCGTTTGGACGCGCCCGCGCCGTTTCAGTGCCAGCCAATAGATGATTCCCGCGATCCCCGCGAACAGGAACCACTGGACCGCATAGGCCAGATGATTGTTCGGAACGTCCTCGATCGACGGCGGTGCGCTCGGGCTGAGGCCGGGCGCCGCTTCGGTAGCGATCAGCATGGGGCGGGGCGGAGGCGCATTGCCTGCCAATTGGCCGATCAGGCTGCCATGCTGAGGCTCGGTGGCGATTCGCCCATGCACCATGCCTCCGGCCCATTCCGGCACCGCCTGCGGATCGCGGCCCACGCCCATATCCGCGAGCAGGCCGGGCCCTTCCGCGCCGGTGCGGCATTCGGCGATGAAACGGTATCCGGATTGGCCATCGGCGCTGCGGCCCGCCTCCTTACGCCAGCCGGTCACTTCCAGGCAGTTGGCGGACGAAGGCCTGAACAGCGCATATTCGGGGATCGGCGCCAGCGCGGGATAGGCGATCTCACCCTGTTTCTGATTCGCGGCATAGACCGCTATCAGCGCGTTCTTCTCGTCGGCGCGCCGCAACTGCCAGATGCCGAGCGCGATCATGACGAGGATCGCGGCCGCGACGATGATCGTCGGGATGATGGGCCAGCGTTTCATTCGACCAGCCGGCCTTCACGTGCGCGACTGCGATATTCGAGCAAGACGAGCGCGCCCTTGGCGATACGGAGCAGGCCGATCACCAGCGCCAGAGTCAGCGGCACCCAGATCAGGATATGCAGCCAGAAGGGTGGTTCGACGGAAAGCTGGAGGACGACGGCGCCGATCGTGACGATCGCACCGACGATCATGATGAGAAAAGCTGCCGGCCCGTCGCCGACATTGAACTGGGCGAGGTCGAGGCCGCAGTTCCCGCAGGCGGGCGCGAATTTCACCCAGCCTGAAAACAAGGTCTTCGCGCCGCAGCGCGGACAAAGGCCCCCGAGCGCGGCGTGCGCGACATCGGGGGCCTGATGGGTCATTGGAGGTACTTCAATCAGGTCAGCCGTGAACCGGCGCGCCCCAGCCGCCCCAGACATAGACGGCGACGAAGAGGAACAGCCACACTACGTCGACGAAGTGCCAGTACCAGGCGGCGGCTTCGAAGCCGAAATGCTGGCGGGGCGTGAAATCGCCGCGATAGGCGCGGACGAGGCAGACGATCAGGAAGATCGTGCCGATCAGCACGTGGAAGCCGTGGAAACCCGTCGCCATGTAGAAGGCCGAGCTGTAGGTGCTGCCGCCGAAACCGAACGGCGCATGCGCATATTCATAGGCCTGGATGGCGGAGAACAGCGCGCCGAGCAGGATGGTGAGCCACAGGCCCTTCTTCAGGCCTTCGCGATCGCCATGGATCAGCGCGTGGTGCGCCCAGGTGACGGTGCAGCCCGAGCAGAGCAGGATCAGCGTGTTGAGCAGGGGCAGTTCGAAGGCGTTCAGGACTTCCAGGCCCTTGGGCGGCCACTGGCCAATCCCGGTCGCCATGACTTCAACCGCGCCTTCGACATATTGGATGGGGCGGGGGAAGAGCGAAAAGTCGAACCAGGCCCAGAACCAGCCGACGAAGAACATCACTTCGGAGGCGATGAACATGATCATGCCGTAGCGCAGGTGAAGCTGCACGACGGGCGTGTGATCGCCCGAATTGGCTTCCTTGATCACATCGGACCACCAGGAGAACATCGTGAAGAGCACGCCCGCCAGGCCGGCCAGGAACACCCAGCCGCCGCCCGCGACGTCGTGCATCCACATGATGCCGCCCGCCGCCATGGCGAGCGCCGAGAACGAGCCGATGATCGGCCACGGGCTCGGCGCCAGAATATGATAGTCGTGGTTCTTCGCTCCGGCCATTTTGGCGTGTCCCTTACCCTGTTTGGCTGTTCCCTAACCTCAACCTTTTTCCGGGTCCACCGGGAAGAAGGTGTAGGAGAGGGTGATTTCGCTGATATCGTTTGCGTCCGGATCGTCCAGGATCTTCGGATCGACGAAGAAGATCACGGGCATGCGCACCTGCTGGCCCGGCTCCAACGTCTGCTGGCTGAAGCAGAAGCACTCGACTTTGGTGAAATATTTGCCCGCCTGAGTCGGGCTGACATTGTAGCTGGCGATACCGGTCACCGGCTTGTCGGACAGATTCTTCGCCGAATAGAACGCCATTTCGTTGGCGCCGATCGTCACGGTCTCGACGTGTTTTTCCGGCTCGAAGCTCCAGGGCAGCGCCGGCGCGTGATTCGCGTCGAAGCGGATCGAGATCGTCTTGCCAGCGACGGGCTTGACCAATGTGCCGGCCTCTGCGCGCTGCGTCGTCCCGCCGAAGCCGGTGACTTGGCAGAACAGGCGATAGAGCGGCACGGAGGCATAGCCCAGGCACACCATGCCTGTGACGAGCATGACCATCGAAACGGCCGTGCGGCGCTTGCCGCGCTCCAGCGTGCCTGCCGTCATGTCGGTCATGAACCGGCCAGCTTCGCGATGGTGATGCCGTAGATCAGCACGACGAAGCCGACGAGCAGCAGCCCCATGACGATCGCGCGCGACTTCTGGCGCTTGCGGACGAGATTCTGTTCTTCGGGGGTCATGACAGCCAATGGTCGGCGACGAGCGCGCCGAATATGAGGAAAAGATAGAGGATCGACCATGCGAACAGCGCCTTTTCGGGCTTCATCGCATCATCGGGTGTGCTCTGGCGGAAGCCGACGATCGCGGCGCGGACCAGGAACCAGCCGGTGAGCGCGATCGCCGAGATGCCGTAGACCGGGCCGGCAAGGCCGAGCGGCCACGGCGCGATCGCGGCGGCGGCCATCGGCAAGCTGTAAAGGAAGATCTGGCGGCGCGTGGTGCGTTCGCCCGCGACGACGGGCAGCATCGGAATGCCGGCGGCGGCGTAATCGATGCGCACCCATAGCGCGAGCGCCCAGAAATGTGGTGGCGTCCACAGGAAGACGATCAGGAACAGCAGGGCCGGCAGCGCGGAGACGTCGCCGGTGACGGCGGCCCAGCCGATCAGCGGCGGGAACGCGCCGGCGGCGCCGCCGATCACGATATTCTGCGGCGTGCGTGGCTTCAGCCACATCGTATAGACGACGACGTAGAACAGGATCGAAACCGCCAGGATGCCGGCGGCGAGCCAGTTGGTCGCAACCCCCATCAGGATCACGGAGAAGAAGGACAGGCCGACACCGAAATGGAGCGCGGACTGGCGATCCATCCGCCCGGCGGGCAGCGGTCGCTGCTCTGTCCGCTTCATCTTCGCGTCGACGTCCGCCTCGTACCACTGGTTGAGCGCGCCAGCCGCGCCCGCGCCCAGCGCGATGCAGAGAATCGCGGTGAAGCCGAGCACCGGATGAATGCCGCCGGGGGCGACGAGCAGGCCGCAGAGGCCCGTGAACACCACCAGGCGCATCACCGAGGGTTTGGTGAGCGCCAGGAAATCCCGCCAGTCGGCTGGAATCAAGGTGGAGGGCAAAGTCGCCGGGGTCATTTCAGCCGGGCCTATAGGCCGAAGGCGGCGCGGAGAAAAGGGTGTAGGCGATTCGGATCGTCATGGTTCATCGGGCCAGGCCACCCAGAGAACGGTCGCCTTCATTCCGGCGCACAAAAAAACGCCCCGATTTTCATCGGGGCGTTCTTTCTTTGCCGTTTCGCTGCGGTCAGTCGACCTTGGGCAGCGTCTCGAACTGGTGGTAGGGCGGCGGGCTGGAGAGCGTCCATTCCAGCGTCGTCGCGCCTTCGCCCCAGGGATTGCCGGCGGCTTTCTTGCCCGCGGCGAGCGAGATGATGACGTTCACGAAGAACACCACCATGCCGGCCAGCATCAGCGTGTAGCCATAGGTGCTGGCGATGTGGTTCCAGTACTCATAGGCAGCCGGATAGTCCGGGTAGCGACGCGGCATGCCCTGAAGGCCCAGGAAGTGCATCGGGAAGAACAGGATGTTCACGCCGATGAAGAACAGCCAGAAGTGCAACTGGCCCAGGAACTCGTTGTAGTTCTTGCCCGACATCTTGGCGAACCAATAGTAGAAGCCGGCGAAGAGCGAGAACACGGCGCCCAGCGAGAGCACATAGTGGAAGTGCGCGACGACGTAATAGGTGTCGTGCATGTAGTTGTCGATGCCGCCATTGGCGAGCAGCACGCCGGTGACGCCACCGACGGTGAACATGAAGATGAAGCCCAGCGACCACACCATCGGCGTCTTGAAGCTCAGCGAACCGCCCCACATGGTGGCGATCCACGAGAAGATCTTGATGCCGGTCGGCACCGCGATCACCATCGTCGCGGCGGTGAAGTACATCTTCATGTTCACGGTCAGGCCGACGGTGAACATATGGTGCGCCCACACGACGAAGCCGACCACGCCGATCGCGACCATGGCATAGGCCATGCCGAGATAGCCGAAGACCGGCTTCTTGGAGAAGGTCGCGACGATCTGGCTGACGATGCCGAAGCCCGGCAGGATCATGATGTACACTTCGGGGTGGCCGAAGAACCAGAACAGGTGCTGGTAGAGCAGCGGATCGCCGCCGCCGGCCGCGTCGAAGAAGGTGGTGCCGAAGTTACGGTCGGTCAGCAGCATCGTGATCGCCGCGGCGAGCACGGGCAGCGCGAGCAGCAGCAGGAAGGCGGTGACGAGCACCGACCACACGAACAGCGGCATCTTGTGCAGGGTCATGCCGGGTGCGCGCATGTTGAAGATGGTGGTGATGAAGTTGATCGCGCCCAGGATCGAGCTGGCGCCCGCGAGGTGGAGCGACAGGATCGCCATGTCGACCGCCGGACCGGCCGAACCCGAGGTGGAGAGCGGTGCATAGACCGTCCAGCCGGTGCCGGCGCCGAGGCCGGTGCCGCCCGAAACAAAGGTCGAGCCGAGCAAGAGGCTGAACGCGGGAACGAGCAGCCAGAAGCTGATGTTGTTCATCCGCGGGAACGCCATGTCCGGCGCGCCGATCATGATCGGGACGAACCAGTTGCCGAAGCCGCCGATCATGGCTGGCATGACCATGAAGAACACCATGATCAGGCCGTGCGCGGTGATGAGCACGTTCCAGAGATGGTTGGCCTGGTCGGCCGTGGCGCCCGGGCCTTCGAGCGTCGCCGCCCAGGCCTGGAGATACTGGACGCCCGGCTCGGCGAGTTCGAGGCGCATGAGGCCCGAAATGCCGCCGCCGATGATGCCCGCGATGATCGCGAAGATCAGGTAGAGGGTGCCGATGTCCTTATGGTTGGTGGACATGAACCAGCGGGCGAAGAAGCCCGGCTTATGGTCGGCGTCGTGATGATGATCATGCGCGTGTGCGTCATGAAACTCGGCAGGTGTTGCAGCGATATCGGTCATGGGTTCAGCTTCCGGTGGCCGCGGCGGCGGCATTGGTGGCGTTCGCGGCAGGTGCGGCCTCTGCGGCGTTGCTCGCTGCGGCGGCGTTCGCGGCATTGGCCGCGTTCGCAGCCTCGGCGGCGGCCGCAGCCGCTTCCTCGGCAGCCTTTTCGGCGGGCATCTTGCCGCCCTTGGTCTTGACCCAGGCAGCGAACTGCTCGGGCGAAACGGCCTCGACGGCGATCGGCATATAGGCGTGACGCGCGCCGCACAGTTCCGAGCACTGGCCGTAATAGACGCCGGGCTTGTCGATGGTGAAGGTCACCTCGTTGGTGCGGCCGGGAACCGCGTCCATCTTGATCCAGAAGGCGGGAACCGCCCAGCTATGGATCACATCGTTGGCGGTGACGAGAACCTTGATGGGCACGCCGACTGGCAGGATGACGCGATTGTCGACCGCGAGCAGACCGGGCTCGCCGCGCTTCTTCGCTTCGTCTTCCGGCAGCATGTTCGCGGTCAGCTCGATGCCATGATCGGGATATTCGTAACCCCAATACCACTGGTTGCCGATCGCCTTGAGCGTCACCGCGTCCTTGGGCGCCGGCTTGTACTGACGCGCCAGCAGGCTGATCGAGGGAATCGCGATGCCGACCAGGATCAGCACCGGCACCAGCGTCCAGATCACCTCGATGAAGGTGTTGTGCGTGGTCTTCGAGGGAACCGGATTCGCCTTGGCGCGATAGCGCGCGACGACCCAGAGCATGAGCAGGAGCACGAAAAGCGATATGATCGTCATGAGCGGCATCAGGATGTAATCGTGCATCCAGTGCGCTTCACCGCCCAGCTTGGTCACCTGCGGCTGAAGGCCGATCGCGCCGTTGACCGGCTGGCCGATGCCATCGACTGGCTTCGCTTCGGGGAAGGCGGGCTTCGCCGCTTCCACGTTGGCGGGCGCTGCCGCGTTGTCGGCGGCTGCCGACGCCACCGCGTTCTCGGCGGCCGTGCCGGCTTCGGCCTCGGCGGCGGGTGCCGCCGCGGCCGGCG
Organism: Sphingomonas sp. FG14; assembly: GCF_057809675.1. Lineage (NCBI taxonomy): Bacteria > Pseudomonadati > Pseudomonadota > Alphaproteobacteria > Sphingomonadales > Sphingomonadaceae > Sphingomonas > Sphingomonas sp. FG14. The sequence continues at coordinate 110,892 of NZ_JBMDKK010000012.1, forward strand.
CGGGGGCCGGCTGCTGCGCCTGCGCCGCTGCTGGCGCGAGCGCCATGCAAAGTGCGGCCAGGGCTGTCTTCAGCATGTTCATAGGCGTCTCGATCTCACTTGTCCCCTGGAGGACCGGGCGCGCCGATTCCTCGGATCGACCGGTCATTTTGCGGCGGCTTATAGGCACGCTATTCGCGTGTCTCAAGCATGCGTGACGATTTATTGACCCCGTTGCCGCTTGCGCGCCAGCCACTATAAGGCCCCCTTCGTAGAAACACCGGGGCAAAGGCATGAACGACGACGAGATTCTGGCGGAATTCCGCGCTGCAGACGCGCTGCTGGAAGGGCATTTCATTCTCTCGTCAGGTTTGCGCAGTTCGCGCTACCTGCAATGTGCGCGCGTGCTGATGGACCCGATGCGCGGTGCGCGGCTGTCGTCGGCGCTGGTGGCGCGCATGCCGCGCGACATTCGCTCGGCGGTGGAAGCGGTGGTTTCGCCCGCGATGGGCGGGGTGATCGCTGGGCATGAAATGGCGCGCGCGCTGGGCGTCGAGGCGATGTTCCTCGAGCGGCCCGAGGGCGTTTTCGAACTGCGCCGCGGCTTTCGCCTGAAGCCGGGGCAGAAGGTGCTGATGATGGAGGATGTCGTCACCACCGGTCTGTCCTCGCGCGAGGCGATCAAGGCGATCGAGGCGGCAGGAGGCGAGGTGATCGCGGCTGCCGCGCTGGTTGACCGTTCGAACGGCGCCGCGCAGTTCGACGTGCCGTTCTTCCCGTTGCTGGCGCTCGCGGTTCCCACTTATGCGCCCGATGCGCTGCCCCCCGAACTGGAGGCGATCCCGGCGGTGAAGCCGGGCAGCCGCAAGGAAGCGGCGTGACTCTCCGGCTCGGCGTCAACATCGATCATGTCGCCACGATCCGCAATGCGCGCGGAGGGGCACATCCCGATCCGGTGAAGGCGGCGCTGATCGCCGCCGAATCGGGCGCCGACGGCATCACCGCGCACCTGCGCGAGGACCGGCGCCATATCACCGACGCGGATATCGATGCGCTGATGGCGGCGCTGACCATCCCGCTCAACCTGGAGATGGCGGCGACCGAGGAAATGCTCGAGATCGCGTTGCGGCATCGGCCGCATGCCGCCTGCATCGTGCCCGAACGGCGCGAGGAGCGGACGACCGAAGGCGGGCTGGATGCAGCGGGCCAGGACAATCACCTGAAGCCCTTCATCGAACGGCTTTCGGCGGCGAACATCCGCGTGAGCCTGTTCATCGAGCCGGATCCCCGCCAGATCGAGGCCGCGATCCGGCTGAAGGCGCCGGTGGTTGAATTCCACACCGGTCGCTACGCGCATCTGGACGGCGAGGCTCGGGTGCAGGAGTTGCGCCGCATCGCCGACGCCGCGGCACTGGCCGCGAAGAACGGCATCGAGCCCCATGCAGGCCACGGCCTGACCTTCGACAATGTTTCACCGGTGGCTGCGATTCCCCAGCTCGCCGAGCTCAATATCGGCCATTTCCTGATCGGCGAAGCGATCTTCACCGGCCTGGACGCGAGCGTGGCGCGGATGCGCGAATTGATGGATCTGGCGCGGTGAGGCTCGCATGATCATCGGCCTGGGATCCGATCTGTGCAATATCGAGCGTATCCAGGCCTCTCTCGACAGATTCGGCGAACGCTTCGAAAAACGTGTCTTCACCGATCTCGAACGCGCGAAGGCCGCGCGCCGCCCGTTCACCAAGGCGGGAACGCTGGCGAAGCGCTTCGCCGCCAAGGAGGCCTTTTCCAAGGCGGTCGGCACCGGCTTCAAGGCCGGAGTATTCATGAAGGATATCGGCGTGATCAACGCGCCCAGCGGCGCACCGACACTCGCGCTCACCGGCGGCGCGAAGGCGAGGCTTGACGCGCTGACGCCGCCGGGCCACGCCATGGCGGTGCACCTGACGCTGACCGACGACCACCCCTGGGCCCAGGCCTTCGTGATCCTGGAAGCCATTCCCATCAAGGATGCAGACGCTTGACCGAAATCGTCGAGAATGAGGTCGCCGACAAGGACGCCCCCGCAACCGATCCCGTCAAACCCAAGGGCGGAACCGACTGGTGGGCGGAGATGCGGGCGATCTTCTGGCTGATCCTGGCGGTGCTCGGCTTTCACAGCTTCATCGCCAAGCCGTTCTACATTCCCTCCGAATCGATGATGCCGGGCCTGTTGACCGGCGATCGGCTCGTCGTTTCCAAATATCCCTATGGCTGGTCCTATGTCTCGCCGAGCTTCCATGTGATGCCCCCTGTCGATGGGCGCCTGTTCGGCCGCATGCCCGAGCGCGGCGACGTCGTGATCGCGAGCCCGCCGGGCAAGCGCGAAGACTATATCAAGCGCGTCATCGGCGTGGGTGGTGACAAGATCGAAGTCCGTAACGGTATCGTGCTGCTCAACGATCAGCCATTGCGCCGCGTTTCGCTCGGTGCCACGCGAATCCCGGTCGACGTCAATTCGCCGTGCAGCCCGGACGACTATCCGATGGCGCGCCGCCCGGGCCCTGACGGCAAGCTCTATTGCGAGCTGCCCGCCTTCCGCGAATATCTGCCAGATGGGCGCAACTATGTCGTGCTCGATACGGGCTGGTCGCCGGGCGACGATTATGGCCCAGTGGCGGTTCCGAAGGATCATGTGTTCCTGATGGGCGACAATCGCGATCATTCGGCCGACAGCCGTTTTCCGGTCGAAGGCAAGGGGCTCGGCGGCCCGGTGCCGTGGGAGAATGTCGGCGGTCGCGCCGAGTTCATCACCTTCTCGCTCGACGGTTCCGCCGCCTGGTGGAACCCGATCAGCTGGTTCACCGCCTTGCGCGGCGGGCGGGCCTGGACCGGCCTTCATCCCGACAAGGAATAGGACGCAGACAGCATGACCGGAGAGCGCGCCAAGACCGTCAAGGCTCCGGGGCCGAGCGAGGTTCGCGATCCCGAAACCCGCCAGGAGATCAAACGCGCCTTTATCTGGCTGAGCATGGCGAGCGCGTTCGCGCTGGTCGTTCTGCTGATCCAGCCGCTGCTGCTGATCCTGGGCGGGATCATCTTCGCGATCATCCTGGATGGTGGCGCGCGGTTGCTTGGGCGGGCGTTGCCGATCGGGCGCGGCTGGCGGATCGCGATCCTGATGATCGCCGCCGTGGCCTTCCTGTTCGGCACACTTTACATGACGGGCGTCGAATTGGCGCAGCAGGCCGGTCAGTTGCGGGACACAGTGGAAGTGCAGGGCGACCGGCTGCTCCAATGGGCCGAGCAGATGGGCATCATGCCCGGCGCCGAGGACATGAAGGGGCTGGCGCGCGAGGCGCTGGGCTCGATCGGCCGGGTGACCGGGTTTGTCAGCACGGCATTCGGGGCACTCACCAGCCTGTTCATGATCGTCGTGATCGGCCTGTTCCTGGCGATGGAGCCGCGCGTCTATGACCGTGGCTTCCAGTGGCTGCTGCCAGCCGACAAGCGCAACGATGCGCGCATCACGCTCGAGCGTATCGGCCAGACGATGCGCCGGCTGATGTTCGGGCGGATCATCGGCATGGTCGCCGAAGGCATATTGACCTGGATCGCGCTGGTGATGGGCGGCGTTCCGATGGCGCTGATCCTGGGCATCCTGACCGGCATGCTCGCCTTCATTCCCAATATTGGCGCGTTCGTCAGTGGCGTGCTGATGGTCGCGGTCGGCTTCAGCGCCGGGGTTGAGACCGGGCTATGGGCGATCGGCACTTATTTCGTCGTCCAGACCTTCGACGGCTATGTGCTGATCCCGATGGTCGCGAAGCGCACGGTGGACATGCCGCCCGCGCTGACATTGGGCACGCAGATCATCTTCGGCACGTTGTTCGGCATCTACGGTCTGGCGCTGGCCGATCCGATCGTCGCGATGATCCGCGTCGCGCTCGAGCGCCGGGCGGAGCAGGTGCCCGCCGGCGCGGCGGCAGCGGGCCAGCGGGTCGCACGGCGCGGCGGAGGTTAGAGCGATTTCCAGTCAGATGGTTTCATCTGACGACTCGGAAATCGCGGCGAAGCAAAAGCTTGGAGCGGTCGGTCTGATTCAATCGGATCCATCGCTCTCTCGGCCGAAGCGCATTTCTTGTGACATGTGCGCCCAGTCACGATTCGCTTAAACGAAAAGCCCGGAAGACGCCTTTGAGGGGCTTCTTCCGGGCTTTTCGTTTCACAATGGAATTGGCTGTTACTGAACGCCCGGGGGCATTCCACCCGGCGGCATTCCACCCTGCGAAGGCAGCGCGCCCTGCGCGCGAAGGCGCTCCATCTCGGCCTGGATTTCCGCGATCGACTTATAGTCGATCAGGTCGACCTCGAAGACCAGCAGCGAATTCGCCGGGATCGCGTCGCCCTGCGCATGATCTCCATAGCCGAGCGCGGGCGGGATCCAGAGGCGGTATTTGCCGCCACGCTTCATCAGCTTGAGCGCTTCCGAAAAGCCGGGAACGACACCCGCGACCGGGAAGCTGGCCTGCGGATTCTCGTCGAACACGGTGCCGTCGCGCAGCGTGCCTTTGTAACCGACCAGCACCGCGTCCGAATCGGTGGGGCTACCGCCCGTGCCGGCCGTCAGGACCTTGTACTGCAGGCCGGAGCCGGTGGTGACCACGCCGTCCTGCTTCGCATTCCAGGCCAGGAACTGCTCGGGCGTCGCCGCATTGAGCAATGCCGGTGACTGTGTGCCGTACCAGGCGGCGCCCGCCGCGGTGGCGACGGCCAGGCCGACGCCGATCCACAGAGTACGGAGCACGCCCTTCTTGATCGGGCGAAGCGGAACGGCGGTCACCGACATGGACTGAACTTCCCCGAAAGGGCCTTAACGCTTAACGGACGCCGTCGCGCTCCATGCGCTTGCGCTCCAGCTTGCGGGCGCGGCGAATCGCGGCGGCGCGCTCGCGCGCACGCTTTTCTGAAGGCTTCTCGTAATGACGGCGCAGCTTCATCTCGCGGTAGACGCCTTCGCGCTGCAGCTTCTTCTTGAGCGCGCGCAGCGCCTGGTCGACATTGTTGTCGCGAACGAGGATTTGCATAAGGCCGTCTATCTCCAATCCATCGAACGACTCACGCTCTGTGTGAGTCGAAAAGCAATAATTCGGGGTCGCCGCGAACCGAGTCCGCGCCGTATCGCGCGGCCCCTAACAGCGCGGCCACCGATTTTCAAGCCGCAAGCGGCATTTCTCGTAGCGTATTTGCCCGTCCGGCCCGCGATGCGATATGGATCGGGGCAACGAAATGCTGTGGATCGAGGAGAGATCGTGATGGCGACCGCAATCAGGCGCAACATGCAGTGGAGCGAGTCGGAATGGCAGGCGCGGCAGCAGCTCGCCGCCTGTTACCGGGTCTTCGACATGCTCGGCTGGTCCGAGATGATCTATAACCACATCACCGTGAAGCTGCCCGAGGAGGGCGCCTTCCTGATCAATCCGTTCGGCCTGCACTTCAGCGAGGTGACGGCGTCGAACCTTGTGAAGATCGACATCGATGGGAACAAGCTGGACGATAATCCCTGGCCGGTGAACCGCGCCGGTTTCGTCCAGCACAGCGTGTTCCACCGCCATTTGCCCGACGCCCATTGCATCATGCACACCCACACCACGGCAGGCATGGCGGTGAGCTCGGTCGAAGGTGGGCTGCGTCCGACCAATTTCTATGCCTGCAATTTCGCCGGCCAGATCGCCTATCATGATTTCGAGGGCGTCACCGTGCGGGACGAGGAAGGGCCGAGGCTGGTCGAGGCGCTGGGCGAAAAAAGGGTGATGCTGCTGCGCAACCACGGCATCCTTGTCATGGGGCGCACCTTGCCCGAGGCCTTCGTCAAGCACTGGGCGCTGCAGCGCGCCTGCGAGATTCAGGCCGCCACCGCCGCCATGGGCACGCCGATCGAAGTGCCGGCCGAGGTCGTCGCCGTCCATCAGCGCGATCTCTACATGGCGCAGGCGCATGCCGAACCGGGCAAGGCCGATTTCGACGCGATGGTGAGGAAGGTTGATCGAATCGACCCAAGCTGGCGCGACTGACGGGCCGCCTTTCGGGTGATGCCTTGCTGCGAACGGCGCCGCGCTGCGCTTCCGGTGCTCACGTACTGAAGTACGCTGCGCTCCGGTTCTTGCGCGGCACCATTCTCGCGACGGCCTGACCCGAAATGCGACCCGTCAGCAGGTCGAATATGGCCTGCCAGAAGGTCGAATCAGCCGAATCGGTAGCCTGATACGGTCCAGCCCAGGACGTGATCGGTGAAGTCGCGGGTAGCGGGGTCGCCGCCACCGGCGCCGAGCGCGACCATCAGCGGGAGCAGATGCTCTTCGCGTGGGTGTGCGAAATGAGCGCCGGGCAGATCGGCCCAGGCGGCGACGCGATTCGCACGCGACTGCGGATCGGGGTCAGTGGCGGCGGCGGTCAGCGCATCGTCCCAGATATCGGCGCGTGTGGTGACGTGAGGGCCACGTTCGCGCAGATTGTGAAAGCTCATGCCCGACCCGACGATCAATACGCCTTCGTCGCGCAGTGGCGCGAGCGTGCGGCCGGCGGCGATGTGGGCCACTGGATCGAGATCGTGCCGGAGCGAGAGTTGCGCCACGGGAATGTCCGCATCTGGCAGGGCGACCATCATGGGGATGAAGACGCCATGGTCCCAGCCGCGTGTCGCTTCCTCGCCGGTCGCGAAGCCGGCGGCTTCGAGCAGGCCCGCCGCGCGCCGTGCCAGGCCGGGGGCGCCGGGCGCATCCCAGCGGAGCTCATAGGTGTGTGGCGGGAAGTTGTAATAGTCGAAATACAGATCGGGCCGGTCGCCGACATGAACGGTGAAGGCGGCTTCCTCCCAATGGCCCGAGACCAGCAGGATTGCCCGGGGGCGTTCGGGCAGCGATGCGATCAGGCCCTTGAGATAGGCCTCCATCGGGCGCCACATCGGATCGGGCGCCGCGCCGGGATTCATGAAGAAGCACGGGCCGCCACCGTGCGGAATGAAGAGGGTGGGCAGTGTCATGACCGAAATATCGGCCCGGCACGCCGTCGCATCAATGCTCGGGTGAGATCGGGATTGGAAAACCATCGTTTCCCGATTTGGAGCGGACTGTGCGGAATTCGGCCCGCGCAGTCCGCTCCAGATGTTTGTGGTCGCATCGTTTGATACGGAAAACCGGTTCCCACTTTTCCGTACGATGCTCTACAAGACTCCATGACCCGCTTCACCGTCAACAACCAGCCCGTCCAGTACCGGATGGACCCGCAGACCCCGTTGCTCTGGGCATTGCGCGACGCGTCCAACCTGACTGGCACCAAATATGGCTGCGGACGCGGCGATTGCGGCGCCTGCACCGTGATCGTCGATGGTGAGGCGGTGCGGAGCTGCACTGTCACGATCGCGCAGCTCGAAGGCAGCTTCGTGACGACGATCGAGGCGCTGTCGCGCGATCGCAGCCATGCCGTGCAGCAGGCCTGGGCGGCGGAGAATGTGCCGCAATGCGGCTATTGCCAGTCGGGCATGATCATGGCGGCGGCGGTATTGCTCGACAAGAACCCCAATCCGACCGACGCGGATATCGACGCGGCGATCACCAATATCTGCCCGTGCGGCACCTATCCGCGCATCCGCCGCGCGATCCGGCACGCTGCGGGTATCGCGTCCGGCAGCGAAAGGATCGCCGCCGCGCCGCCACCCGGCATCGACCCGGAGGATGCCGCGCGCGCCGTTCCGGCACTCTCGCCGCCGCCAAAAGCCAGGAAACGCTGATCGGAAAGCTTTCAGCGCGCTTTCAACCCGGTTCAGCGCGCGCTCATGCATGGTCGGCCATTAAGATATGGATGGCGGCCAAGGGTGTCGCCGGTGGAGTATCAGTGATGAGGAAATTGATGATCCTGGCGCTGCTTGCCGCGACGGCAGCGACCCCGGCGATGGCACAGCGCGGCGATCGTGGTGATCGCGGTGGCGATCGCGGCCCGCGCGCGGAGCGTAGCCAAGGCCAGAACCAGGGGTACACCCCGCGCGCGGATCGCGGCCAGTTTCGCGCCGAGCGCGCTCAGGCCCGTGCCGAACGCTTCCAGCGCCAGGCGCCCTCGCCGCAGGCCGCGCCGGCCGCACCCGTGCAGGCACGGCCGCAATTTGACGGCCAGCGCCAGGGCTTCCGCCAGGAACGTCGCGACGATCGGCAGGATTTCCGCCGTGAGCGCCGCGACGATCAGCGCGGTTTCCGTACGGAGCGGCGTGACGATCGTCGCGACCTCCGCAATGGCGTGGTGACGCGGGAACAGTTCCGCGCGGATCGCCAGGGCGACCGCCGCGACTTCCGGGCGGATCGCCGCGACGATAGCCAGGACTTCCGGCGCGATCGGCAGGATGACCGCCGCGACTGGCGCAATAACAATGACGGGCGCTGGGACCGTGGCGACAACCGTCGCTGGGACGGCAATAACGATCGTCGTTGGGACCGTGGTGACAATCGTCGCTGGGACGGCAACAATGACCGTCGTTGGGATCGGAACGACAATCGCCGCTGGGATCGCAACTGGCGTAGCGACAATCGCTACGACTGGCAGCGCTATCGTCAGTATAATAGCAACGCCTATCGGGTCGGGCGCTATTATGCGCCGCGCGGATGGGGCTATGGCTATCGCCGCTTCTCGATCGGCGTCACGCTGAACTCGCTGCTGTTCGGCTCCAGCTATTGGCTGGATGATCCCTGGTCGTATCGCTTGCCGCCAGCCTATGGCCCGTATCGCTGGGTCCGCTATTATGACGACGTCATCCTGGTCGATGTCCGGACAGGTTATGTTGTCGATGTGATCCACGACTTCTTCTGGTAAGCCCGCAGGGGCTCGGGCGAAGGGTGCCTCGCATGATGCGAGGCGCCCTTTTTCTTGCGTTCAGGATGTGGGTGCCGGCCCATCCGAAATGGGCGCGCCGCCCGCGATGACGCCTGTGCGTCTCAGATAGGCCACCATCCGTGTGCGCAGAGATTCGACGTAAAAATAGCGGGACAGGACCGCATTGACCTGGTCGGCCGACTGGCGCGCGTTCTGGCTAGCCTTCGCCCAATGTTCGCGTGCCGCTGGGATGTTGCCGCGCGCGGCCTGCGCGAAGGTTTGCGTCACTTCATATTGTCCGTACATGCCCGCGCCCGGCGGCCTGATCGTGTCGGCGACATGCAGCGCCGTCGCGGTATCGCCCTGTTCGACGAGGGCCAGGATCAGCGCTGCGCCGTAAAAGGCCGGTACGTCGGGATCTTCCGCAATGGCGCGCTGTAGCAGCGGCGGCCCTTCCGGATCATTGCACGAGATCAGGAGATAGCCAACCATGCCGGCCAGTTCGGGATTATAGGGGTTGAGCGAGATGCCGCGCAGGCCGAGATCGCGGCCGCGCACGCATTGCCCGTGCATCATCGCGACGCGTGCATCGGCGATCTGGGCTTCAGCGCTCTTGGAGTTCGCGGCGACCGCCCGACGCGCATAGTCGGCTGAGCGCGCGAGGCCGTTGGCGCCGCCGCTGATGGTCGGGTCGAGGCTGATGAAGGTGGCTGCGGCAAGTGCGACCGGATCCATCGGTTCGCGCGCGACGGTCTCGCGTACGCAATCGCGCACCCGGGCGCGCATGTTCGGGTCGCGATACCGAAAATAGCTTTCATAATCGAGCATGCAGGCATAGCCCGGCTCGCCGGTCGGCTGGAGCAGGCTTCGTTGATGGGAGGCGATGACGCCGAAGGGCGAGATCAGCGCGATAATGGCAGGCCGCATTCGATCTGTCAGCGTCGATGCCGACGGCGCGATCTGGCCCGGAGCGGGCTGTGCCTGCACCGGCACGTCGATCACGTCCGACCAGATCTGGTCGCCCGACTGAAGGTCGAGCAGGGTCAGCACGATCTGCCGCCCGCCAAGGGCGCCGCTGGTGTCGGCGCGGCCGATCAGGCGATAGACCGGCGCGTCGACATCGGGCGCGTCGCGACTGCTGGTCGGATCGCTTTCGCGAACCCTGATCAGCCATGCGCGGTGCAGTGCGTCTTCAAGCAGGGTGCGGCCGGCGGCGGCGAGCATCCTCGCTTCCGGTCCGCCATTGGCGGTGATCTCTCCAAGCTCGAGCACCGGCGCCTGCGACACCTGGCGAAGTGGCGCGCGCAGATCACTGGCGCTGCGGACGATCCAGATCAGCGCGACAAAGGCGAGGAGCAGCACCGTCCCGATCGCGACGAGCCGCCATGGAAAGGGCGGCTTCGGCAATCTGGGAGGGGACGAGCGGCGCGGCCCTTCCGGGAACAGCGGCTTGGCTGGAACATCTTCGCCGCCCTGCTCCCAGACAGGCGGCCGCATCACCGTGGGCGGCGCGCCGGGCTGGACGAAATGGACCCTGTAAGAGCCTTGCTTCACATGAAAACGGACGCCGTCCTCGGGAGCGCCGTTGGCATAATAGGCATCGAGCATCTTGCGCAACCGTCCGACCTGAACGCGGGGATAGCTGTCCGATTGTGAATCGAAGTCGGGATCGCGGCCCAGTCCCTCGACCGCCACTGTATAGGCCTTGAGATCGTCGCCGCCGCCCGCAAGCGTGGTGCGGACGAGGAAGCCCAGCAATTGGCGCATGACGGGAGCGCGCTCGAATTCGGGCGTGCGGAAGATCGCGTCGAGTTCGGCCATGATCCGGCCTGACTCGGGTCCATGTTCCTGAGGCTTTTCCTCAGCGGCCATCCGCTTCCTTTCCGCTCCAGCGCGGTTTCGGACACCATGTAACCGTTACATCGCACATCATTTGCAGGTTACATTCGCGATCATATCACGCGACATCCAACATGCCGAAAGACAATCTTTTTCGGTGACCGGACCATATGGGACGGAATCGACGACGAAACCCAGGGAAATCGGTGGTCATTTCGATAACGTAACCCTCTGGGCGTTCGACGAGCTGTTCGAACCGGTTGCCTCACGGGCGTGATATCATGGGCCAGAAGGTCCCGGAAGTAACGGAACGCTAAAGAAAATACTTAACGAGACCTTTTCGCGGAGGCGGTTGACGGTGGGCGGGGAGACGTGAAGTAACGGTATGAGACGGTCTGAAACTCCCCTCCTTGAGTGAGAGTGGTCATATTCATACTCGATCGGATGTTCTGAACCACCGTTCGGCAACTGTTGGGTTTCAACGGGCGCGGTAACGGTGTCCGTTAGCGGCCGGGAACGGTGGCGAAGGATCTGATCCGGCTCTGATGCGCGAGCCTGTGATTGCGGCGATTCTGGTCTTGCCGTTCTCACTGGTTCGAGGGTCTGAGCCGATGTGTGCGGATAATGCCTGAAACCTTGCGTTCAGTCCCCACCGGACGCGCTCAGGCGGCAGATGTGCGCATCTTCGAGCCGGCGGCGGTTATCCCCACAATACCGTCGCCGGCTCACTTCCCCTCACATCATAGAAATGTCAGCGCGCCGAGCGGATTTCAGTCCGTGAAATGCTGCAGGCCAGCAAGCGTCGCGCGGGTCGCGGCCGTGCCGTTGCGCGTGGCATAATGCCGTTCCGAGATGCAGCGCGCGGCGATGGTAGGGTAGCTGACATCGGTGGAGCCGGAGAGGATCGGAACGATTGCGCGTTCGCACTGCGCGCGATCCGCGAAGCGATAGCGCGACAGGCGAACCTCCGTGCACGCGCCGCCGCCGTCGCCGCAACCGAGTATCGCCATCACATAGGTCAGTGCTTCCATCGTGGCCGCTCCTTCCACGGAAACAACCGATGATGGCGGGACGGGTTCCATCCATTGGCGGAAGGTCCGTCACATCCTAGATAAGCGCGATGCCGCCGCTCGCCACCGATTCCACAGACCGTCCGCCGACCGGCTTCGCACCGCTCCGCCGCTTTCTGCCCTATCTCTGGCCCAAGGAGGATCCGGCGCTGCGCGTGCGCGTCGTCGTTTCGCTGCTCCTTGTGCTGATCGCCAAGGGCATGACGCTGGTCATGCCATTCGCCTACAAGGCGGCGATCGACCGGATGGCGCCGGGTCTGGAGCCGGCCGCATCGTTGGCGATCGCACTCGTCGTCGCCTATGCCGCCGCGCGCTTCGGTGGCGTGTTGTTCGATAATATCCGCAATGCGATCTTCGAGCGTGTCGGTCAGGATGCGACGCGGCGCCTGTCGGCCCACGTCTTCGAACATCTCCACGGCCTATCGTTGCGCTTCCATCTCGAAAGACGGACCGGTGCGGTTACCAAGGTGGTCGAGCGCGGCACCAAGAGCATCGACGTGATGCTCTATTTCCTGCTGTTCAACATCGCGCCGACGGTGATCGAGCTTGGCGCGGTCGCGATCATCTTCCAGGTGAAGTTCGGTTTCGGGCTGGTCGCCGCGACCTTCGCCATGGTCATCGCCTATATCTGGTTCACGCGCGCGGTGACCGATTGGCGCGCCAAGCTGCGTGAGAAGATGAACGAACTCGACACCGGCGCGGTCGCGCGCGCGGTGGATTCGCTGCTCAATTACGAGACCGTCAAATACTTCAATGCCGAGCACCGCGAGGCCAGGCGCTATGGCAAGGCGGTCAAGGCCTATGCCGATGCGGCGGTGAAGAACGAGACGTCGCTCGCGATGCTCAATGTCGGCCAGTCGCTGATCACCAACCTGATGATGGCGGGGGCGATGGGCTATACCGTCTGGGGCTGGAGCACGGGGCGTTTCACCACAGGCGATGTCGTGCTCGTCAACACGCTGCTCGCCCAGCTTTTCCGCCCACTCGACTTGCTCGGCATGGTCTATCGCACCGTGCGCCAGGGGCTGATCGATATGGATGCGATGTTCAACCTGATCGACACGCAAGCGGAGGTGACCGACCGGCCGGGCGCGCCGCCACTGGTGGTGACGGATGCGCGATTGACCTTCGAGGATGTGTCGTTCGCCTATGACGTCGAGCGCCCGATCCTGAAGGGTGTGAGCTTCGAGATTCCGGCTGGCGGGACGCTTGCGGTGGTGGGACCGTCCGGCGCGGGCAAATCGACGCTCGCGCGCCTGATCTTCCGCTTCTACGACGCGACGGGCGGACGCATCCTGATCGACGGGCAGGATATCGCGGCGGTGACGCAGACATCGCTGCGCGCCGCGATCGGCATCGTCCCGCAGGATACCGTGCTGTTTAACGACACGATCGGCTATAATATCGGCTATGGCCGCGAAGGCGCGGCGCAGACGGAGATCGAAGCGGCGGCGCGGGGCGCCGCCATCCATGGCTTCATCGAGAGTTTGCCCGATGGTTATGACGCCAAGGTGGGTGAGCGCGGCCTGAAGCTTTCGGGTGGAGAGAAGCAGCGCGTCGCGATCGCGCGCACCTTGCTCAAGGACCCGCCGATCCTGATCCTCGACGAAGCGACCAGCGCACTCGACAGTCGTACCGAGGCGGAGATCCAGGCCACGCTGAACGCGGTGGCGGCACGGCGCACGACGATCGTGATCGCGCACCGGCTGTCGACGGTGGTCGATGCCGACGAGATCGTCGTGCTCGAAGCCGGCCGTATCGCCGAACGCGGCACGCATCGCAGCCTGCTCAGGAAGAATGGGCTCTATGCCGAAATGTGGGCGCGGCAGCAGGCAGAGGCGGAGATGGAAGAGGCGTGATCGCCATCGTCATGCCGAACTTGTTTCAGCATGACGAATCCGGCGGGCGCGGTTAGGGGAAGCCATGCAATCCCCCGAGGCGATCCTCCACACCACATTCGGCTTCCCGGGTTTTCGCGGCGTCCAGCGCGATGTCGTCGATCGGGTCATGGGCAATCGCCATACGCTGGCGGTCATGCCGACCGGCGCCGGCAAGTCGCTCTGCTACCAGCTTCCCGCCGTCGCGCTGGAGGGCACATGCATCGTGCTGTCTCCGCTGATCGCGCTGATGCACGACCAGCTGCGCGCCGCGACCGCGATCGGGATCCGCGCGGCGACATTGACGTCCGCCGACGATAATCGCGCGGAGACGCTGGCAAGGTTCCGCGCGGGCGAACTCGACCTGCTCTACGCCGCGCCCGAGCGCGCGACCGGAGAGGGGTTCCGCAACCTGTTGCGCGACGCGAGGGTGTCGCTCTTCGCGATCGACGAGGCGCATTGCGTGTCCGAATGGGGGCATGATTTCCGCCCCGATTATCGCCTGCTTCGCCCCTTGCTCGACGAGTTTCCGGACGTTCCGCGGCTGGCGCTGACCGCGACGGCGGATGCGCACACGCGTGAGGATATCCTCGTCCAGCTCGGCATCCCGCATGACGGGTTGATCGTCGCAGGCTTCGACCGGCCCAATATCCGTTACCATATCACGCCCCGGCAGGGCACGACGCAGCAGATCGCCGATCTCGTCGCCGAACAGCCCGGCCCCGGCATCATCTATGTGCAGACACGTGCCGCGACCGAGAAGCTCGCCGCCAGCCTGTCGGGCAAGGGGCGGGAGGTTCGCGCCTATCATGCGGGGCTCGATCCCGCCGTGCGCGCGAGGAACCAGCATGATTTCGTCGCGAGCGAGGATATGGTGATGGTGGCGACGATTGCCTTCGGCATGGGCATCGACAAGCCCGATGTCCGCTTCGTCGCGCATGCCGGCCTGCCCAAGTCGATCGAGGCCTATTATCAGGAAACTGGCCGCGCGGGCCGCGATGGCGAACCCTCGGTCGCGCATCTGTTCTGGGGCGCCGAGGATTTCGTGCGCGCCCGCCAGCGCATCGGTGAGGTCGAACCACAGCGTCAGCCGGGCGAACGGGCCAGGCTGGGCGCGCTCGGCGCGCTGGTCGAAACCGGCGGATGTCGCCGACGCATCCTGCTCAAGCATTTCGGCGAGGAGCCGGCGGAGACCTGCGGCAATTGCGATAATTGTCTCAATCCGCCCGCCGCGATCGATGCGACCGAAACCGCGCGAAAATTCCTCTCGGCGGTCTACCGTACCGGTCAGAGTTTCGGCGTCGGTCATATCGAAGCGGTGCTGCTCGGCCAGTCGACCGAGAAGGTGATGCAGCGCGGGCACGATGCGCTTTCGGTGTTCGGCATCGTCGACGGCGAGGAGGCATTGCTGATCAAGCCTGTCGCCCGCGCGCTGCAGCTGCGTGATGCGCTGCGCACGTCCGAACATGGCGGGCTGGAGTTCGGGCCGGAAGCGCGCGCGATCCTGAAGGGCGAGCAGACGGTGGATCTGGTGCTGCCGCCCAAGCGCGAGCGCCGGCGCAAGCGCGATGGTTCGGCCAATCCGATCGGCGATCCGCTGTTCGAGGCGCTGCGCGCCAGGCGCCGCGACCTGGCGCAGGCGGCGGACGTGCCGCCCTATGTGATCTTCCATGATTCGACGTTGCGCGAAATGGCGATGATCCGCCCGATCAATCTCGCCGCGCTCGGGCGGATCTCGGGCATCGGCGCCCGCAAGCTCGAAGCCTATGGTGAGGCGTTTCTGGAAACGATCCTGGCCTTCGAGGGGCGGTAGGGCGCCATTCCGATCACGTCACCCCAGCGAAAGCTGGGGTCTCCCACAGACTATGACGCGATCTGGTTGGGAGATGCCAGCTTGCGCCGGCATGACGTGGAATGGGTTTGGTGAGGTGTCTTACTTCGCCTGCTTGGCGGCTTCGGCCGCCTCGATCGCCTCGATGACGATCCGGCGGGCTTCGGTGGCGTCGCCCCAGCTACCGATCCGCACCCATTTCTTGGGTTCCAGATCCTTGTAGTGGGTAAAGAAGTGCTCGATCTGCTGCATCACGATCGCGGGCAGATGCTCCTTCTCGTCGACATTCTCATAATAGGGAAAGGTGCCGTCGACCGGCACGGTCAGCAGCTTCTCGTCGCCGCCGGCTTCGTCTTCGAGCTTGAGCACCGCGATCGGGCGGACGCGGACGACGCTGCCGGGGATGAAGGGCGAGCGCGCCACGACCAGCGCGTCGAGCGGATCGCCGTCGGGCGACAGGGTGTGGGGAACGAAGCCGTAATTGGCCGGATAGCGCATCGGCGTATGGAGGATGCGATCGACGAACAGCGCGCCCGACTTCTTGTCGAACTCATACTTCACCGGCTCGCCGCCGACGGGAACTTCGATGATGACGTTCAGGCTTTCCGGCGGATTGTCGCCCACCGGGATCAGATCGATATTCATGCTATTCCGTTTCAGGATCGTGGTGACAGAAGCTTGTCCAGGCTGCCCTCTCCGGCACCTATTTTTTCGAAGCGCGGATAGCGCAGGCCGCCGCGATAGTCGATGGTCACATCGCGATAACGGTCGCCCGATTTCACCAGCAGCCGGACCGGCGACTTGCCGTCCTTGGCGCCGGTGATCGCGGTACGGATGCCGTCGCCCGAATAGGCGCGGTTGTTGACCGCCACGATCTCGTCATCGACTGTCATGCCCTTGTCGAAGGCGGGAGAATCCCAGATCACCTGGTTGATCTTCCCGCTTTTGCCGACGCTCAGCCCCAACGAATAGACGAGATCGACCGATTCGCCGGTGCGTTCCGCGTCCTTGACCGCACCGGTCGGTATCTCGCCATAGGTCAGGCGGTAACCGCCCTTGGTGAAGCCGTTCAGCGGCGCGCCCTTGGCGGTTTCGGTCAGGCGCTGCGTCAGGAGATTTGCCCAGTCATAAGCGACCACGCCGTTGAGTGCGGCGACGACGTCATTGAAATCGTATGTGCTCGTGCCCCAGTCGCCGTCGCGGCCCTTGAAGAAGACGCGCGCGAAATCGTCGAGCCCACGGGCGCCGTTGGTCTTTTCGCGGATGATCGCGTCTGCCTCGAGCCAGACGAGCATGCCTTCATTGTAATAGTCCTCCGATCGCTGCCAGCTCACCCAGCCCTTGGGCCGGCGCGCGGTGATGACGGGATCGTTGGTGGTGTCGCGCAGGGGGCGCCAGTCGCGCCCGCGGCGGATGTCGAGGCTGGCGGCGACGGCGGCCAGCGCATCGAGCGCCTCCTGCTTGGTGAACAGGCCCGATCGGGCGGCGAGCACATAGCCCCAGAGCTGCGTCTGCCCTTCATAGACCCAGAGCAGATCGTCGTTCATTGGGGTGTTGAAATTGGGCGTCCAGTTGCCCGCCGGCCGACGGAACTTGCCGTTCCAGCTATGCGTGAATTCGTGCGGCAACAGCCCACGCCGGCCCGGCCCTTTGTCCCATTCGGTGAAATATTCGGGGTTCACGCCGTTTTCGGACGAGCGATGATGCTCCAGGCCGATTCCGCCCATCTGCTTGGTCAGCGCCAGCAGGAATTCGTAACGGTCGTAGGGCTGCGATCCGAACAGCTTGATCGCCTGCTCGACGAGCTTTTTATGCGCGTCGATCTGCGGCTGGGTGGCGGCGAGATTGGCGGCTTCGTCGGCGACGATGTTGAGCCGGACGCGTGGGGCAAGCTGTTCCTGCCGGAAATGCCTACCCGCGAAGACCGGTGAATCGATCAGCGTCTCATAGTCGGTGGTCTCGTACGCATAGGTCGATCCCGTCGCGCGCGCGGGCAGGCCTGATGCTGCTTTCCAGCCATCGGGATAGGTGACGGTGGCGCGCACGGGAATGCGGCGCGTGAAATAGCCGGCGGGATAGAGCGAGACCATTTCGAACTGAAGGTTCATCATCGCGGGCGTGATGACGATACGGCCCTGGTCTCCCTGCGTGGCGGAGACGAAGTCGAACGCGATGTCGAGTTGGCGGGCGCCTGAGGGCACATCGATGTGAAAGGCGTAGACGTCCAGATTGTCGCGCCGCCAGGCGATCGTCTTGCCGCCCGCGCTGATCCGGAGCCCCGCCAGCTTCTCGATCTCGCCGCGCGGTGCATGCTTGCCCGGCAGCCATTTGGAGAAGAGCAGGGTCATTGGCCCGGATTTGGCGACGGGTATGACCTGCTTCACCTTCAGGATCGCGCGATCGACATCGGTTGCGTCGACGTCGATCGACATCGTGCCGGGATAGGTGATGTCGCGTGGCGCCGGGATGGTATCGACCAGCAAGGCGGGTTGGGGCAGCGTGTTCTGCGCTAGCGCGGGCGTTGCGGCGAGGAGCAGGGGGAACATCAGGCAGGATTTCATGAACGGCTTTCATGGGGAGGGGGGAAACAGCCAATTTACCCCGCCAGACCCGAAGGTCCAGCCCGTCACCCGCCCAGGGCGTTGATCGTGAAGGCGAGTATGCCGATGTTGAAGACGAAGGCGGCCACGCTCTGCAGCAGCGCGACCTGCCGCATATGGCGCGTCGCGATCGTCACGTCGGAGGTCTGGAAGGTCATGCCGAGCGTGAAGCTGAAATAGAAGAAGTCGGGATAGTCTGGTTCCTTCGTCCCCGGAAATTCCAGTCCGCCACGGTCGCCGCCCTTGCCGGGCAGGTAGTGAAGATGCGCATAGTGAAGCGCGAAGGCGGTGTTGGCGAAGGTCCAGGCCAGTGCCAGCGTCGTCACGATCAGCGCGATCGCGGCCGGGCTCGGCGTGCCGCGTTCGGCAAGGACCGACGCGACCGCGACGAGCACGACCAGCGCCAACAGCACGGTCAACAGCAGCAGCACGACGCGATTGGCGTCGTTGCGTGCTGCGTTGGCGCGCATCCTGTCCGCATCCTGCCCGAGCAGCGGCACGATCGAGGCGAGAAAGAGCGCGGCGGCGGGGCTGAACGCAGCCAGCACCGCATGGCGCCAGTCCAGCCATTGCAGCGCGACGGCGAAGCCGGCGAGCAGCGTCGCGCCGAACAGCAGGAATCGCGGCGGCGCGATCCGGTTGCCGATGCCGTTTGTCTGCCGCACTGTCATCGTCGAGCACGCTAGCGGTTTCGCCGACTCTTCACTAGAGAGCCCAATCTATGGCTCAGACACCCAATCGCATCCGTGGCACCCAGGATATGCTGGGAGAAACCCAGCGCGCCTTCGCGCATGTCGTCGACACCTTCGATCGCGTGCGGCGGCTCTATGGATTCCAGCGCGTCGAAGTGCCGGTGTTCGAGGCGACGGCGGTGTTCGCGCGCTCGCTGGGCGAGACGACTGATGTTGTCTCCAAGGAAATGTACAGCTTCGAGGATCGTGGCGGGGATTCGCTGACCTTGCGGCCGGAATTCACCGCCGGGATCGCGCGCGCCTATCTGACCGAGGGCTGGCAGCAATTCACGCCGCTCAAGCTGGCGACGCACGGCCCGCTGTTCCGCTACGAGCGCCCGCAAAAGGGGCGCTTCCGCCAGTTCCACCAGCTCGATGCCGAGATCATCGGCACCGATCAGCCCGCCGCCGATGTCGAATTGCTCGTGCTCGGACAGCAACTGCTCGAAGAACTCGGCATTGCTGATGGGGTCACGCTCAATCTCAACACGCTGGGCGATGCCGAGACGCGCACGGGATGGCGCGATGCGCTCGTCGCCCACTTCACCGCCAATCGCGACCAGCTTTCCGAACAGAGCCTGGAGCGGCTGGAGAAGAATCCGCTACGCATCCTGGATAGCAAGGAGGCGCAGGACCGACCGATCGCCGATTCCGCGCCGTCGATCGACGATTATCTTTCGGTTGAGGCGGGCGATTTCTTCGAGAAGGTGACGCGCGGCCTGGATGCCGCGAAGGTGCCCTGGACGCGCGATCCGCGCCTGGTGCGCGGCCTCGATTATTATCGCCACACCGCGTTCGAATTCATCACCGATCGGCTGGGCGCGCAGGGCACCGTGCTGGGCGGCGGCCGCTATGACGGACTGATCGGCCAGCTTGGCGGGCCGGAAACGCCAGCCGTCGGCTGGGCCGCCGGGATCGAACGGCTCGCCATGCTGATCGCGCAGCCCGCGCCCGAAGCGCCCGTCGCGGTGCTGGTGCCGATGGGGGCGGCCGCCGAGGCGCAGGCGATCGCGCTGATCGCTGATCTGCGCCGTGCCGGCATCGCCGCCGATATGGGCTTTTCGGGCAATATGAAGAAGCGGATGACGCGCGCATCGGCGAGCGGCGCCACCTTCGCGGTGATCCTGGGCGATGACGAGGTCGCCAAGGGCGTGGCGTCGGTCAAGCGCCTGGCGACAGGACGGCAGGACGAAGTCGCGCTCGATGCGATCGTCGGGGCGCTCGGCAACGGATGACGCGAATCTCGGCCGAGCGCATCGCCGCGATCGAGGCGCGGCGTGACGAACTGCAGGCGATGCTCGCCACGGCGGATCTGCCGCCCGATCGCTTCGTCGCCGCGTCCAAGGAATATGCGGAGATCGAGCCCGTGGCGGCAGCCGCGGGTGAGGTGCGCCGGCTGCGGGCTGAAATCGTCGTCTTGGGCGAGATGGCGCAGGATCCCGACAGCGATATCCGCCAGATGGCGAGCGAGGAACTGTCGGAGATCAACGCGCGCATGCCCGAGGCGGAACGCGCGCTCGCCATCCGGCTGCTGCCGCGCGACGCGGCGGACGAGCGCCCGGCCATGCTCGAGATTCGCGCCGGCACCGGCGGTGACGAGGCGGCGCTGTTCGCGGGCGATCTGTTCCGCATGTACAGCCGCTATGCCGAAACCCGGGGCTGGCGCGTCGAACTGATCTCCGCCAACGCGTCCGACATCGGCGGCTACAAGGAAGTCGTCGCCAGTGTGACCGGGCAGGGGGTGTTCGCGCGCCTGAAGTTCGAAAGCGGCGTCCACCGCGTCCAGCGCGTTCCCGTCACCGAATCGGGCGGACGCATCCATACGTCGGCGGCGACGGTGGCGGTGCTGCCCGAACCCGAGGAAGTCGATGTCCATATCGACGACAAGGATCTGCGCATCGACGTGTTCCGCGCGTCCGGGTCGGGCGGCCAGCATGTGAACACCACCGATTCGGCGGTGCGCATCACCCACTTGCCGAGCGGCCTCGTCGTCAGCCAGCAGGACGAGAAGTCGCAACACAAGAACAAGGCCAAGGCGATGAAGGTGCTGCGCGCGCGGCTTTACGAGCTGGAGCGCGAGCGCGTGGCGAGCGCGCAGGCCGGCGCGCGCAAGTCGATGGTCGGATCGGGCGACCGGTCCGAACGAATCCGCACCTATAATTTCCCGCAGGGTCGGGTGACCGATCATCGCATCAACCTGACGTTGCACCGGCTGCCCGAGATCCTCGAAGGGCAGCTCGACGAACTCATCTCCACGCTCATCGCCGAGGATCAGGCGGAGCGGCTGGCGAATCTGGATGCCGGAAACGGTTGACGCGGCACTGCGCGCCGCGACGGTGCGGTTGGCGGAGGCGAGCGCGACGCCGCGGCTCGATGCCGAGCTGCTGATGGCGCATATATTGGGCATTTCGCGCAGCGCCCTGCTGATGGGGCGACGCGACACGCCCGAACCCAGGGGCTTCACCGCACTCGTCGCGCGGCGCGCGGCGGGCGAGCCGATCGCCTATCTGACCGGGCGGCGCGACTTTTGGACGATCAGCCTGACCGTCGCCCCGGGTGTGCTGATCCCGCGTCCCGACAGCGAGACGCTGATCGAGGCGGCGGTTGACCATTTTGCGTCGCGCCCGCCCGCGCGTATCCTCGATCTCGGTACCGGACCTGGCACCTTGCTGCTCGCCGCGCTCGATCAATGGCCGCAGGCGAGCGGGATTGGCGTGGATGCGTCCACCCAGGCGCTGACGATCGCGCGGGGCAATGCTGCCGATCTCGGCTTTGGTGCACGCGTGCGTTTCATCGAAGGTGATTGGGCCGTGGGTATCGACGAACCCTTCGATCTGATCCTTTGCAATCCGCCTTATATCGGCATCAACGAGATGCTTCCCCTCGATGTCGTCGGGCATGAGCCTGCGGAGGCGCTGTTCGCGGGTGTCGATGGCCTGGATGCCTATCGCATCGTCGTGCCGCAGATCGTCCGGCTCGTCGCGCCGGGCGGACTGGCCGCGCTCGAGATCGGCGCGAGCCAGCGCGAAGCGGTCACGGCGCTGTTCGCGGCGGAGGAGGCGGCCGTCACGTGTCGTCGCGATCTGGCGGGGCATGATCGCGCCATCCTGTTCGCGCGATAATCGCGACAGATCGATCAGATTACCCCTTGGCCTTGGCCATCCGGATCGCTAGATAGGGGGCAGGGACGGGCAGATCGACAGCTTATAGCGCTGGATTTGCCGTACCCCTGCCCCCATGGTCATGCTGTCGCTGAGGTCCGCTGGATCGCGGCAGAAGGATGGGAAGCGCCAGCTTTTTGTAAAGCTGGCGCCGCGCTCGGATTGGGGGGCTGTGTACGGGAAGACCGGGAGCGTCGTGTAAGTACGCCAAGAGCGAGGACACCAGTCACTTGATGAACAATCGTCAGCAGTCCGGCCGCCGTCGCGGCCGCGGCGGCCAGCGCCCACAGGGCGGTCCTGGCCGTCCTGAACAAGGTAATCGCATCGACAATCGTGCGCGCGGTAATGCCAGCCAGTTGCTCGAAAAGTACAAGACCCTCGCCCGCGACGCGCAGATGCAGGGCGATCGCGTCATGACCGAATATTATCTCCAGTTCGCGGACCATTATTTCCGCGTGCTGAGCGAAAGCCGCGCCCGCTTCGAAGAGAATCGCCGCCCGCGCGACGAGTATCAGGACGATGAGGACGAAGGCGAGGAACTGCGCGGCGAGGCCGGCGGCGACAGCGATGATATCGATCAGCCCAGGGGCGATCAGGGTCGCGGCGACCGCGGCCGTGGCGATCCGGATCGTGGCGAACCGCGCCGTGAACGCGCGCGCCGCGACGATCGCGAACCGCGTGAGGCGCGTGAGCCCAGGGAAGAGCGTGAGCCTGTCGAGGCGCGCGAACCGCGTGAAGCTCGCGAGGCGCGTCAGCCCCGCGAGCAGCGTGAGCGTCGTCCCCGCCAGCAGCCTGTTCAGGCTGAAGTCGCGGAAGCGCCCGCCGAAGTGCGCGAAGAGCAGCCGGTCGAGGCGCCGCGCGCCGCGCGCGGCCTGCGTCCGCGCCGCAATGGCGCCGCCAACGGCCATCATCGCGTAGAAGAGGAAGCCGGGATCGAAGCCGATCGCCTGCCGCCTTCGCTCGGTATCCGTGCAGAGGAAAGCGCGCCCGAGCTTGCGCTGGAAACCATTGCGGCCGAAGCCGAGCCCGCACCGGCGACCAAGCGCCGCGGCCGGCCGCGCAAGGCGGCCGAGGCGCCGGCGGCTGAGGGCTGAAGGCTCCGAATCGATTGACTTTGAAGGGCGGCACCGCAAGGCGTCGCCCTTCCTTTTGGTGGAGAGGGTGCGATGAAATCGTTGGTGCTGCTGAGCGTGACGGCAGCCCTGCTCGGGGATGCGCCGGCCATGGCGCAATCCGATCCCGCGACCGCCGATTTCCAGGCGTTGCGGGCCGAGCTGGATGCGTTGCGCAACAAGGTCGATCAGCTCGAACGGCAGCTCGCCGAATCGCGGGCGGCCGCAGCGATTCCGGTGCCGGTCATCGCGACGGCGCCCCCCGCCGCCGCGCCGGCCGCGCCGCCGGCTACCGCGATCGCCTGGAAGGGGGCGCCGCAGTTCGAGGACAAGGCGTCGGGCTTCAGCTTCAAGCCCAAGGGTTTCCTCCAGTTCGACAGCGGCCGCGTCTACAATCCGTCCGACGCGTTGAACGCGTCGGGCAATTTCGGCAATCGCACGCGCCTGCGCCGCGCGGTCTTCGGCGCCGAAGGGGCGTTGCCCGGCGGCTTCGGATATAAGGCCGAATTCAACTTCGCCGACGGCAATGTCGGTTATGAGGATGTGGTGCTGACCTGGCAGCCCAAGGGCACGCCACTAATGCTGACGATCGGCAACGCCTATCCGCTGTCGGGTCTCGACGTGATGACGAGCTCGCGGCTGACTTCGTTCGGCGACCGCGACCAGTCGACCGAGGCCTTCAATTTCAATCGGCGCATCGGTGCGTCGTTGGCGTGGCTCGATCCCGCCGACCGCTACACGATCACCGCAGGCCTCTATCAGACGGGTATCACCAGCGATTTCGGCGACGATGGCTGGCAGGCGAGCGTGCGCGGCACCTTCTCGCCGAAGCTGGGCGAGAAGGCACGGCTCCATATCGGCGCGAGCTTCCAGCATCGCAGCAACCGGACCGATGTGCCGCAAGCGCGGTACCGCACCCGTCCGCTGACGACGATCACCGATTTCCGCTT
Organism: Sphingomonas sp. FG14; assembly: GCF_057809675.1. Lineage (NCBI taxonomy): Bacteria > Pseudomonadati > Pseudomonadota > Alphaproteobacteria > Sphingomonadales > Sphingomonadaceae > Sphingomonas > Sphingomonas sp. FG14. The sequence goes on from NZ_JBMDKK010000012.1 coordinate 134,880, forward strand.
CATCGATTCGGGGCTGCTGACCGCGGGTGGAGATGATGTGCTGGGCGTGGAGTTGGCGGGCATTTTCGGGCCGTTCCACATCGCCGGCGAAGGCCATAAATTGTGGGTGAACGATTATCGCGCATCGCTTGACAAGGGCGGTCTCCTTTACGCGAACGGCCCCAGCTATGTCAGCGGCTATGCCGAGATGGGCTATTATCTGACCGGAGAGACGCGGGGGTACAAGACCGGCCGCTGGGACCGCACCAGGGTGCTGCGGCCGGTGGGGAATGGTGGCTGGGGCGCGCTCCAGCTCAACGCGCGTATCGACATGGTCGATCTGACCGATGTTGTCGGCGGCACGGTGTTGCTCAATGGCGGCAAGCAGACGGGCTATTCGCTGGGCGCGATCTGGAATCCGGTCGATTATATCCGCTTCCTGATGCAATATTCGCATCTCGAAGTGGAAGGTGGGCCATCGGCGGCGTTGGTCGTGCCGGGATCGGCCTTGCCTGCCGACAAACGGCAATATTCCACCGACCTGATGGTGCTGCGCGCGCAGGTGGAATTCTGACCATCCTTCCTCCCGCTCGCGGGAGGGATAGGTTCCGCGGTCAAAACATTTTTTGCGCTTCGCATCGATCTTCCGATGCGGCATCATCGCCGCGTCTGAAGGGGAGATGCGTGATGCGTAACGGCCTGATCCTGGCGGCGATCCTGACACCGGCCGCCGCGGCGGCGCAGACCGCGCAGGGCGATGTCGCGGTCACCATCTACAACAATAATATCGCGCTGGTTCAGGATTCTCGGACATTGACCGTGCCGGCGGGGCGTAGTCGGCAGGAATTCCCGGATGTGTCGGCGCAAATCAGGCCGGAGACCGCGAGCCTGGCCGGATCCGGCATCGCGATTGTCGAGCAGAATTTCGACTATGACCTGCTGTCTCCCGACAAGCTGATGGAAAAAGCCGTTGGCCAGATGATCACCATCGTGCGGACCAATCCGGCGACGGGCGCGGAGACACGTGAGCAGGCCCGCGTGCTCGCCGCCAATGGCGGTATCGTCCTCCAGATCGGCGGCCGCATCGAAGTGTTGCGTGATGATGGCCTGCCGGTGCGCGTCGTGTTCGACAAGGTGCCGGAGAATCTGCGCGCGCGGCCCACATTGTCGGTGACGATCGATGCGGCGAAGGCGGGGGCCGTCCAGACCCGCCTTTCCTACCTGACGCCGGGCATGGGCTGGACCAGCGACTATGTGATGCTGTTCGACGAGAAATCGGGCGCGGCGGACATGCAGGGCTGGGTCACGCTCACCAACAATACCGGCACCACCTATACAAACGCCGATACGCTGCTGGTCGCTGGCAATGTTGGTGGCGGACAGAACCGCTTCAACGCGCTCAACGCCACGCTCGAAGCGGCGGGCACCGAAAGCGGCACGCGCGAGCGGCTGGGCGACTATTATCTCTATCCACTCGCCGAGCGCACGACGATCGCGCATGCGCAGCAGAAGCAGGTGAGCTTTCTCGACGTCAAGGGCGCCCCGGCGCGCAAGGCCTATGAATTCGTCAATGGCTGGCTGGGCAGTAACGATGCGCCGCGCAGCGTGGTGACGGCGATCAAATTCTCCACCTCCAAACAGGGCGGATTGGGCGATCAGCTACCGGCCGGCACGATCCGCGTCTATCTGCGCGACGCGCGCGGCGATCCGCAGTTCATCGGCGAAAGCCGTATCGATCACACGCCGATGGGATCGGCGATGGCGATCCGCACCGGCGACGCTTTCGACGTGAAGGTGAAGACCGTGGTCGAGGCGCGCACGAAGCTGTCCAATCGGCGCTGGCAGACCAAGATGCGCTACATCGTCACCAATGCCCGGCCCGAAGCCGTGACGGTCGATGTCGCGCAGAACGGGCTGTGGGGCGACGTCCGCATCGCCGAGCAGAGCATCGAGGGCACGCGCGTTTCAGCCGATCGCATTGAATGGAAAGTGCCGGTGGCCGCCAATGGCACGACCGAGCTGACCGCGACCTTCGACACGCGGTACTGAGCGCGTGCGCGCCTTCGCGCTTTTCCTGATGCTGCTGGGCTGGGCGGTCTCCGCTCCGGCGCAGACCGTGGTATCGCGCGACGTGAACGACACGTCGGTCACCATCTATCGCGCGCCCAATCGCGGCAGCGGCGCCATGGATCGCAACTGGCCGCGCGGCTATGCGCTGATCAGCGAGACGCGAACGATCACGATTCCCGCAGGCGAGAGCGTAATCCGATTCGAAGGCGTGGCGGAAGGACTGCTGCCGGAAACGGCGATCGTCACCGGTTTGCCCAACGGCGTTCGCGAAAAGAATCGCGATGCGCGGCTGATCTCGCCCGCCGGACTGGTCGACGCCTATCTCAAGCGCAGCGTGCGATTGAAGCGCACCAACCGCAAGACGGGCAAGGTGATCGAGCAGGATGCGATCGTGCAGGCCGGGCCCAATGGCGGGGTGATCCTGCAGACCGCCGAAGGTTTCGAGGTGCTGGGGTGCTCGGGGCTGCCCGAACGGATGCTCTATTCCGAGGTGCCGGCCGATCTGTCGGCGCGCCCGACATTGTCGGTGCTGACGAGCAGTGATCGGCCGGTAAGCGCGACGATCCAGCTCACCTATATGGCGCAGGGCTTCGACTGGTCGGCCAGCTATGTCGCGCGGATGAGCGCGACGACGGGCAAGCTGGGCCTGTTCGCCTGGCTGACGGTCGCGAATGGCGGCGTGCAAAGCTTCAAGGATGCCCGGTTGCAGGTTGTCGCCGGACAACCGCGCAAGGAGCGCAATGCTCCGCCACTCGCTCCGCCCAGATCGGCGCTGCAACTGCAATGCTGGCCGATGGATGTCACCAGCACGCATCCCAAATATGTCTTCACGCGTCTGCCCTGGCCGCAGGCGGCTGAAGAGGATGTGTCGATGGAGTCGACGGAGATCGTGGTGACTTCGCAGCGCCGGGGGCGCGTCGCCTATGCGATGGCGCCGCCACCGCCGCCTCCCCCGCCGCCGCCCGCACCCGTGGCGATGGTCGCGCAGCAGGAGGATCTGGGCGATCTGAAGCTCTATCGCGTGCCCGAGCGCGTGACCGTGGCCGCCCAGGGACAGAAACAGGTGGCGATGATCGACCAGTCCGATGCGGCGTTCGACCGCGTCTATTCGGTCAATGCCGCGTCGGGGCAGCCGAACTATCAGGCGATGCCGTTCCTGCTCAGAGGCAGGAACAGCAAGGAGAAAGGGCTGGGTCTGCCACTGCCGGCGGGCGCGGTCGCGATCTTCGAGACCATCGACGAACGCGAATTGCTGGTGGGCAATGCGGATCTGTCCGATCTCGCCATCGACGAACGCGTCGAGCTGCCGATCGGGCAGAGCCCGGATGTGCAATGGCGGCTGATCAAGGTCGCGCAGACGAAGAAACGCCAGGACTGGCGCGTGGACTTGACCAATGCGCGGCCCTTTCCGGTGAAGGCAGAGATCCTGGTTCCCTATGACCTGATCGAGCGCTCGCCCGATATCGAGCGCGGGCGCGGGGGGTGGGTGTTGCCGGTGACGGTGCCGGAGAACGGAACCGCCTCGGTTTCCTATGTCGTCCGGCTCGAACGGAGACGGTAGATCATGCCGCGGGCGGCAGCGGGCGCGGGCGGTGATTCTCGTCGAGCGCGACGAAGGTGAACAGGCCCTCGGTCACCTTCACTTCCTGGTTGCCTCGGTCGCGCGTCGCGATCACCTCGATCCGGATGCCGATCGATGTCCGCCCCCGGCGCTCGACATGGGCGTAAACCGAGATCACGTCGCCCAGATGGATCGGCGCGATGAAGGCCATCGAATCGATCGCGACCGTCGCGGTCGGCCCCTGCGCCACCCGGCCGGCGACGATGCCTGCCGCGATGTCCATCTGGCTCAGCACCCAGCCGCCGAAGATATGGCCGTTGGAATTGATGTCGCTTGGCCCGGGCACGACGCGCAATACGGGATCTTGGGGGCAATCTGCGCTCATCGTGGTTCGTCCTCGCTATGATCTTGAATGCGTTCGTCATGGCCGGTGCCCGAACTCAGGAACACCAGCCCCATCAGGCCGGCGCCGAGCATCACCGACAGGCCGATGCCCAGTATCGTCGCGATCAGCATATGGATCGGGATCGGGCCGTGCACGGCATGGAGATAGGCGATCGCCGCGATCACGGACAGGACGGCGACCAGCCCCATCCATGCCATCAGCCGCCGATAGCGTGCCCAGGCGAATCGCGCATAATCCGGATCGGAAAGATCGGGCTTCTCGTCGGTCATGCCTTCCCTTTGCGGCCGGTTCGTGGGAACATCAATCGGGCACGACACTGGAATTGGAGAGGAGTCGAGCCATGACCATCAGGAAGGTCGTCGAGGGCAATCCGCACACAGTCATCACCATCGGCGCCGACGCGAGCGTGGCGGACGCGGTCGCGCTGCTCGCTGACAAGCGGATCGGCGCATTGCCGGTGGTGGAAGGGGGCGCCGTCGTCGGCGTGTTTTCGGAACGTGACGTGATCTATTGCTTGGCGCGCGATGGTGCTGCCGCGCTTGGACGATCGGTGCGCGAGGCGATGACCGCCCCGGTCATCACCGTCGATCTGGATTACCCAGCGATCGGTGCGTTGTCGATGATGACGCGCCGGCGCATCCGCCATCTGCCGGTGATCGACGGCGGCGCGCTCGTCGGCTTCGTTTCGATCGGCGATCTGGTGAAGCACCGCATCGACCGGATCGAATCGGAAGCGGCAGCGATGCGCGATTATATCCAGAGCGCCTGAGGCGATTCTTATGCCGCCGCCTTGCGCTTGATCACCAGGCGCAGCAACTCGTCGAGCGTGGCGCGCGCGAACAGGAAGAGCAGGGCGCCATAGGCGGCTGCCCCGACGGGCACGAGCAAAGCGAGCCGGGCGAAGGGATTGAGCGGGGGCAGCAGTCCGTCGAGTCCCCAGACCAGAGCGGCCATCGCCGCCGAGACCAGCAATGCGGGCGCGATCGCCAGCGCCAGCCGGCGCCATGAAACGCTGATCGCCGGCAGCGACATCGCCGAGGCGACCAATGCGAATAGCGGGAAGCCGATCAGCCAGGCGAGCGCCAGGCCCATGCCGCCATGGCGCACCCCGATCAGGAAGGAGATGGTCATGATCGCGGCGCCCGCGATCGAGGAACGCGCCGCGATCCAGGGCTTGCCGACGCCGTTGGTGGCGGGTGAATAGAGGATCTGCAACGTCACGAAGGGCATGGCGAGCGCCAGCACGCGGACCAGCGGCACCATCTCCACCCATTTGATGCCGAAGATCGCGATCACCAGCGGCTCCGCGGTGGCGGCGAGACCGAAATATATGGGCATGGTCGCCAGCATGATCAGCTTGATCGCTTTCACGAAGGCGGCAGAAAAGGCCTCACGATCGTGCTGGAGCCGCGAATAGGCGGGAAAGGCGACGTCGTTGAGCGGCGGCACGAATTTGGTGGCGACGATCTGCGTCAGGAACAGCGCTTCGGCATAGATGCCCAGCGCATGGGGATCGAGCGTGCGCCCGCCGATGAAGATGTCGGACTGGCTCTGGACGATCCAGAAGAGCTGGGTGATCAGGATCGCGCCGCCATAGCCGAACATAGCGCCGGCACCGCGGAAGTCGAAACTGGGCCAAACGAGAACGCGCGCCGCCAGGTTGAGGGCGATCGCACGCGTATAGAAAAGAGCGATCGGCGCGGCGACCAGTGTCCAGACGCCCCAATCCGCGAGCGCGCAGGCAAGCGCCGTGGTGGCGCCGACGATCGCGGAGGTGAAATTGGCCTTGGCCTGATTGCGGAAATCGAGCGCGCGGCTGAGCAGTACGTCGGGCAGGGCGATGAAGGGCGTCGCGAGATAGAGCAGCGCCTGAACGCGGAGCAGATCCGCCACCATCGGCTGGTTGTAATAGTCCGCCGCGAGCGGAGCGATCGTGAGCTGGAGAATCGCAAGGCCGCCGTTCAGCAGCAGCAACATGCCGAAGGCCTGCCTGATTCGATGTGGTTCGACCGAATCGGACTGGATGATCGAACTCGCGAATCCATAGCCATTGAGAAAATTGAAGAGCGCGAGAATCACCTGGGTCATCGCGAAAAGCCCGTAATCGCTGGGATTGAGGATCCGGATGACCATCAGGGTCGAGCCCCACATCACGATCTGCGACGCGATCTGGCTGCCGGAACGCCAGAAAACAGCGCTCCTCACCCGATTCGCGAAGGTGCCGTCCTGAATCTCCGCGTCTTCCACCCAATCGCTCCGTCTGGCTTCGCTCTCGCTTCACTGTGCCATTAGCCCGGTTTTTCCGGCTTTGCAGAGCATAGAACGGCAGCCTGAAACAATTTTGCAAAAATGGCGGTTGACGGCGGTTGGACCCCTCCATATATGCCCTCTCACCGCAGCGGTGAGCCACTTGGTTCCTGCAGT
>NZ_JBMDKK010000013.1:0-137197 GCF_057809675.1 Sphingomonas sp. FG14
TCCCGATCACGTGCGGATCGCCGATCGGCAATGCGCGCGACACGGGGGCGCCGGGCAGGGCGAAATCGATGAAATGCTCCAGTCTCCGCAGTGAGAACTGGTCGCGTGAGCGGCGTTCGGACAGGATCACGCCGCGCTCGCGATCGACGGCTTCGGGGGAAATGGTCAATTCGCCCGCGATCTCGCGCATCAGCATCAGGCCGCTGTCGAGCGTGGCATGGCCGGCATTGGGCAGGTCGAGCGAATAAACGGTCTGGGTGAACGAGGTGGATGCGTTGGTGTCGGGGCCGAAGGCGAGGCCGTGGCGCTCCAGGATCTTGATCATCTCGCCTTCGGGAACGCGCTTCGAGCCGTTGAACGCCATATGTTCGAGGAAATGCGCGAGGCCGCGCTGGTCGTCGGCCTCGGCGGTCGATCCGACATCGAAGCGCAGCCGGATCGAGGCGGCATGCAGCGGCGTAGTGTTGCGGCGGATGGCATAGCGCATGCCGTTGCGGAGCACGCCGTAATGGATATCCGGATCGGGCGTCAGATCGCTGCCGCGCAGGCCCCAGGCGTTGGCCGCCGGTTTTGAAGGTGGCGCGATCGTGGCGTTTGACGATGGCCCCCGGGCGGGAAACTGGCAGGCGGAAAGCAGTGACAGGCCTAGCAGGGCCAGGATCAGGGTGGGGCGCGTCATCGACGGGCGATCAAGCATGGAGCGGGGCGGCAGGCAAGCATCGGCGGAGGCGATGCGGGTCGCATGAGCATCGCCTCCGCCAGGCTCGAAGGCCTGGAGGTGCGATAGCGTGCACATGCGAATCGGAATTGGATGTTTCGGACGGTGAGCTTCCGAAATGCTGCGTCAGCTCACCGAACTCGACTTACTTGCCGCGCTTCTTGCGGTGGCTTTCCAGGTCGAGCACCGGATTATCGCCACCCTCGGGCAGCAGGCCCAGCCGGCGCGCGACCTCCTGATAGGCTTCCACCTCGCCGCCCAAGTCGCGGCGGAACCGGTCCTTGTCGAGCTTCTCGTTGGTGGTCATGTCCCACAGGCGGCAGCCATCGGGGCTGATCTCGTCCGCCAGGATGATCCGGGCATAGTCATTGTCCCAGATCCGCCCGAACTCGAGCTTGAAATCGACCAGGCGGATGCCGATGCCAGCGAACAGCCCGCTCATGAAATCGTTGATGCGGATCGCCATGTCGGCGATGTCGTGCATCTCTTCCTGGCTGGCCCAGCCGAAGCACGCGATATGCTCGTCGGAGATCATCGGATCGCCGAGCGCATCGTCCTTGTAGCAATATTCGATGATCGTGCGGGGAAGCTGGGTTCCCTCCTCGATGCCGAGCCGCTTCGACAGCGTACCCGCCGCGACGTTGCGCACCACCACTTCGATCGGAACGATCTCGACCTGGCGGATCAACTGCTCGCGCATGTTGAGCCGGCGGATGAAGTGATGCGGAATGCCGATATTGCCGAGCAGCGTGAAGATATGCTCGGAAATCCGGTTGTTGAGCACGCCCTTGCCGTTGATCGTGCCCTTTTTCTGGGCATTGAACGCGGTCGCGTCGTCCTTGAAATACTGGATCAGGGTGCCGGGCTCCGGACCCTCGTAAAGAATCTTGGCCTTGCCTTCGTAGATCTGGCGGCGGCGGGACATCGGCACGAACCCCTGAAAAAAGCGGCCCCGGCCGCGCAACGCGGATGGTGCGCAGGCCGGGGCGGGAAGGGGGCGCCTATAGCTCAATGGGAACGGTGGCGCAATTGCGGGGTTTCAGTCCGCCGTCGATAGCGGGGCGGGCGTGCCCGATTCCCGCCATTTGCGGACGAGCGGGCGCAGCAACAGCCGCCAAAGGCCCCAGCCCAGCGCCGCGAGCAGCGCCAGCGGCAGCAACGCACCGAGCACGACGATGAAAGCCGCGATCGCGCCGACAAAGGTTTCGCCGGCCGTGCGGAAGGCATCGCGCAGCGGCGAACCGGCATCGAAGCCGGGCACGATCTCGCCCGATCCGTAGTTGAACACCATTGGCGTGCTGGCGAGCGATTCCCGATTCTCCTCGCGCGTGACGCTTGCCGATTCGATCTGGCGCGAGACCTCCTCCAGCCGGCTGTTGATCTCGGCGCGTTCCGCCTCGGTGAGCTTGGGCTGTTTCAGGCGCGCTTCCAGCCGCGTGCGTTCGTCGCGAAGCCGTCCTTGCGCGCGGCCGGCCGCGCTGATCGCCGAACCCGCATCTACGCCGCTGATCTCGCTGCGAACGAGCATGCCTTCCGCGGCGTTGACCAGCCCGATCCCGTCCTTGCCGAATTGCCTGGCGAGTGACGGTTCGAGCTTGAACGCCAGCATCGCCGCGATATCTCGATCATTGATCAGCCGGTAGGACATGCCGGTGATCCGGCAGCGATCGATGCCCAGCTTCTCGCAGGCTTGGGCATGTTTTTCCTGGGTTCCGCCGATCTTCGCGGCGTCCATGCGGAAATCATAGCGATAGTTGAAGGCGACACCCGGCGCGGCGGTGGGCGCGATGCCGGGAGGACTGGCTCGCCCAGCGGCGGGCGGTTCGCTCGCGTCTTCGACGGACAGCGCCTGCATTTCCACCGCATTCTCCGATGGCGCCGGCTTGTCGCAGCCGGCAAGCGCCAGTGTGGAGAGCATCGATACCAGAACCAGTCCGGAAAACCTGCGCATGCGCCTTCTCCTCCTTGTTGATGTTATATTAGCTCATTGGTTGAGATTGCGGTCAATCGTGCAAATATGTCGACGAGCTGTTGCGCAAAGGCCACGCTCGCAAATCAAGTGATGCGCGGCCGCGAAGCGGTTAAGGGGGCGGTGAAGGGGAGGCGGTGTGCCTGATATTCAACGTATCATCGACATGATCGCTGACGAGATGATGGCAGCACCGCATCGCGGTGAGGTCGCCGATTATATTCCGGCGCTGGCCAAGGTCGATCCGAAGCGATTCGGCATCGCGGTGGTTGCGGCGGATGGGCGGGTTTTCACCGCGGGTGAAGCGGATGCCGCCTTCTCGATCCAGAGCATATCCAAGGTGTTCACGCTGACGATGGCGCTGGGCAAGGCCGGGCAGGGCCTGTGGAAGCGGGTCGGGCGAGAACCTTCGGGATCGGCGTTCAATTCGATCGTCCAGCTCGAGCAGGAACATGGCATACCGCGCAATCCCTTCATCAACGCGGGTGCGCTGGTGGTGAGCGACGTGGTTCTCGGCACCGGCGACCCGCGCGCGACGATCGGCGAGATCCTGCGTTTCGTCCGCTATCTGGCGGATGACGACGACATCGAGATCGACATGGAGGTCGCGGGATCGGAGGCACAGACCGGATTCCGCAATATCGCGCTCGCCAATTACATGAAGGCGTTCGGCAATATCGAACGGCGCGTCGAGGATGCGCTGAATGTCTATTTCAACCAGTGCGCGCTGGCGATGAGCTGCCGTCAGCTCGCGATGGCCGGGCGCTTCCTGGTGCATGACGGTATGCATCCCGGCACGGGGCGGCGCGTGGTCTCGGCGTTGCGCGCTCGGCGGATCAACGCGCTGATGCTCACCTGCGGCCATTATGACGGATCGGGCGAATTCGCCTTTCGCGTCGGCATTCCGGGGAAATCGGGTGTCGGCGGCGGCATCCTCGCGATCGTGCCGGGGGAGGCGTCGGTCGCGGTCTGGTCGCCGGGGCTGAACGAGCGCGGCAATTCCCAATTGGGATCGCTCGCGCTCGAACGCCTGTCGGACGCTACCGGCTGGTCGGTGTTTACCGCGCGGGGCCGATAATTTTTCCGCCACGGGGCTGTGCTCGCCATGGCGCCTCGAACTGGATTTCGTTCAGCTTGGTCATCGCCGCCATGGTTGCGGCGATGATGTTATTGATTGCGCTCGTGAAGGACTGATGGTGTTCGCCCCACATCCGGGCGTCATAAGCGTCGCGCATGATGATGCTCCTTTCGGGTTTTTCCGGACTGGCCGGCTGACACCGAAATGGCGGATCCTTGGTGGTTTCGCCAATCAAAGGCTGGACCGATATCATAAGTGTGCCTTATGATTGGGCCATGCGCAGATTACCGCCTCTCGCCGCCGTCCGGGTGTTCGAAGCCGCGGCACGTCATGGCAATTTCACGCGTGCGGCCGAGGAACTCGGCATGACCCAGGCGGCGGTCAGCTATCAGATGAAATTGCTCGAGGAGCGATTGGGCGTCGCATTGTTTCATCGCGTCCGGCGCCAGGTCAGTCTCACCGAAGTCGGACGTCGCATCGCGCCCCTGGTGTCTGGCGCGTTCGATGCGCTCGACGGCGCCTTCGCGAGTGTGCGCGCCGAGGATGAGTCGATGCTGACGATCTCGACCTCGCAGACCTTCGCCAACACCTGGTTCGCCTGGCGATTGGGCGGCTTCCAGGTCCAGCACCCGGATATGGCGGTGCGGCTGCTGGCCAGTGATGCGCTCACCGATTTCAGTGACGATGTCGATGTGGCGGTACGCGTCGGGCTCGGCCCCTGGCCGGGGCTGACGGCGGATCTGCTGCTGCGGATCGATTTCACGCCGATGTGCAGCCCGGAATTCCTGGCGCGCCATGGTGGCAGGATCGGCGCCACCGACCTGCTCGATCTTCCGCTGATCAGCCCGCAGGACCCGTGGTGGGCCTTTTGGCTGCGCGAGGCGGGTGTCGATGTGCCCGACGGCACGATCAAGCCGGGCGTCAGGCTCGACTCACAGGCCAATGAAGGCAATGCGGCGATGGCGGGGCAGGGGGTGGCGATGCTGACGCCCTTCTTCTGGCGCAACGACCTGGCGGAAGGGCGGCTCGTGCGATTGTCGGACCAGCTCTCGTCACGGGGCTACGCCTATTGGCTGGTCTGCCCGGAACAGCGCCGCAATGTTCCGAAGATCAAGCGCTTCCGAGAATGGCTGCTTGCCGAGATCGCGAAGGACGAAGCGGGCTGGACGGCATGAGCCGTCCGTATCAGAAGGGCCGCTCGCCCATCACATTGCCGCTCGCCGAGTAGCGGCAGACCAGATAATCGTCCTCGTCATTGCTCGCGATGGCGCAGCCTACGGCGCCGGTGTCGCGCCAGACGATCTGGGTATAGTGGCCCACATCCTCGAGATCGCCGGTGCGGCTGTTGGCGGGGAAGGTGCCGTAGACGAAATCCTTCTTCTCGCCGATCCAGTGGCCGACCATCGTTTCGGGCCGGAACGCACCGCGCGTGCCCATCCAGAGATTTTCGCCCTGCGCGTCGGGATCGTCCGATTCCTCCTCGAAATGCTCGAACTCGCCGCTCGCCGCGAGATATTGCGCCCATTCCCGCGCATCAGTGGCCAGCTTCGTGTCCCAGTGCATCGCGGGCAGACCGAGCGTCGCGCGCTCGCGATTATGTGCCGACAGGATCAGCGTGTCGCGATCGGGCGCCACGGCGCCGGTCAGTGCCGGGGCCAGCCCCAGCAGCAGCGCAGTCTTCGCCAGCCATGTCCGCTTCGTCATACCGGATCCCCAGGCGCGCGGCCCCTCCGGAGCGCGCGGGAGTCAGTATAAGGGGATGCGAACTTGGCTAATGGTAACCGGCAGCGGTGAACGAGGCGTTAGGGTTCTTTGCGCGTGGACGTGGGCGTGAAGGGGGCCGGGATCCGGCCGTTGCCCTGGCGCGAGAGCATCCAGCCCGGATATTCCTCGGGAAGCGCGCTCACGGCGTCGAGCCGGGCCATATCCTCGCTGGTCAGGGTGAGCCCGGATGCGCTCAGATTGTCGTCGAGCTGGTCGAGCCGCTTCGCACCGATGATGACGCTGGTCACGAATGGTTTGGCGAGGATCCAGGCCAGGGCGACCTGCGGCACCGTCGCGCCATGGGCTGCGGCCACATCGCGCATCACCGCGATCGCCCGGTCGGCGCGGCCGCGATCGACCGGCGGGAAATCGAAATTGGCGCGGCGGCCCTCGCCTTCGCTGCCGCCGGGGCCATATTTGCCTGACAGCAATCCGCCCGCGAGCGGGGACCAGACCATCAATCCCATCTTCTCGGATTCGATGAAGGGCACGATCTCGCGTTCCAGATCGCGGCCCGCGATCGAATAATAGGCCTGTACGCTCTCGAAGCGGGCGAAGCAGCGACGCTCGGAGATGCCGAGCGCCTTCATCATCTTCCACGCCGCCCAGTTGGAAACCCCGATATAGCGGACAAGGCCGCGGCTCACGAGATCGTCCAGCGCGCGCAGCGTCTCGTCGATGCCGGTAACGCTGTCATTGCCGTGGATCTGGTAGAGATCGATATGGTCGGTTTGCAGTCGGTCGAGGCTTTGCTGGACCGCATCCATGATGTGGCCGCGCGAAGCGCCGGCGTCGTTAGGGCCGGCCCCCATGCGGATGAACGCCTTTGTGGCGACGACGACGTCGCTGCGCCTGACCTGGAGGTTCTGGAGCGATTGACCGAGCAGCCGTTCGGACTCGCCGCCCGAATAGACATTGGCGGTGTCGATGAAATTGACCCCGGCTGCCAGCGCGCGTTCGACGATCCGATCGACGCCGTCCTGATCGAGGCCGGCGATCTGACCCCACATAGTATCCTGGGTCGAGGAGCCGAAGGTCATCGCGCCAAGGCAGATTTCCGAAACGAACAGGCCGGTATTGCCGAACTGGTTGTAACGCATGGCAGGTCTCCAGGGCCGGGGAAGGGGTCGGGTGAAGATAGGCGGTGCGGTCAACCGCTCCAAGCCGCGTACCGAACCGTCGAACGATCAGAAAGGGGTCTTGAGCCGGATCATAGAGCGATTGCTCCGTAGACCGTTCGTCGCGGCGCTTCCAACCATGGTGACGCTATCGGTTTCGACCGCGACTTTGCTGTTACCGAAGGCGCTCATTTCGGCGCGCACTGGCGCGCTTGCATAAGCGGCATCCGAAAGAGCGCGCAGCCGATGGCGTTGCTCGCCGCCGCGACGCGCGCAGACAACGATCTCCGTGCCGTCTTCCGATCGGCAATGCCGCGATCCGGTCAGATCAAGCGGTTCCTCCTCATGTTCGGGCAGCTTGCGCAAGTCGAAATCGGCAGGGATGTCTGGGGCGGCCAGCGCGGCGGTTGCCTGCAAAGCGAACAGGAAAAAGGCTGCCACACGGATCTCCCCGCCGTCATCTGCTCAGCCTCACATGCGATTGTGTCTTCGATAGGGCGGTCCCGGAAAGCGCTGTCGAGATGATCGGGGGTACTCGCCACGCCGAATCCGCGCTGCTATCGCCTGGTCATGGCCACTGAATTTTCCGATCCTTTCGATCAGATCGTCGACGCTCCCTTCGATACCGCGCTCAGCGAACGCTATCTGGTCTATGCCCTGTCGACCATCACCGCGCGATCGCTGCCGGATGTGCGCGACGGGCTGAAACCGGTGCACCGGCGGCTGCTTTGGGCGATGCGGCTGCTCAAGCTCGATCCGGGGCAGGGCTACAAAAAATGCGCGCGCGTCGTCGGTGACGTGATCGGTAAATATCATCCGCATGGCGACGTCTCGGTCTATGACGCGATGGTGCGCCTGGCGCAGGATTTCGCGCTGCGGTACCCGCTGGTCGACGGCCAGGGCAATTTCGGCAATATCGACGGCGATAATGCCGCGGCCTATCGCTACACCGAAGCGCGGTTGACCCAGGTCGCGATCGATCTGATGGCCGGGCTCGACGAAGGCACGGTCGATTATCGTCCGACTTATAATGGCGAGGATGAAGAGCCGGAGGTGATGCCCGGCCTGTTCCCCAATCTGCTCGCCAATGGCGCGAGCGGAATCGCGGTGGGCATGGCGACGAACATCCCGCCGCACAACGCGGCCGAACTGATCGACGCCGCGATGCTGCTGATCGACCAGCCCGCAGCCGAGCCCGCGCAATTGCTGCAATATGTGAAGGGGCCCGATTTCCCGACCGGCGGCATCGTGATCGACAGCGCGGCGTCGATCGCGGAGGCCTATGCCACCGGGCGCGGCGGGTTCCGCGTCCGCTCGCGTTGGGAAAAGCAGGACGAGGGCCGGGGCACCTGGGTCGCGGTGGTCACCGAGATTCCCTATGGCGTCCAGAAATCGAAGCTGATCGAGCAGATCGCGACGCTGATCAACGACAAGAAGCTGCCGATCCTGGCGGATGTCCGTGACGAATCCGACGAGAAGATCCGGCTGGTGCTCGAACCGCGCAGCCGCACCGTCGAGCCCGAGATGCTGATGGAAAGCCTGTTCCGGCTCACCGATCTCGAATCGCGCATCTCGCTCAACCTGAACGTGCTCGATGCGAACCGGACACCCCGTGTCATGGGGCTGAAGGAGGTTCTGACGTCATGGCTTCGTCATCAGATCGAAGTGCTGATCCGCCGCTCGCAACACCGGCTGGCAAAGATCGACGACCGCGTCGAACTGCTCGACGGCTATCTGATCGCCTATCTCAATCTCGACCGCGTGATCGAGATCATCCGGACGGAGGATGAGCCCAAGGCAGTGATGATGGCCGAGTTCGGGCTGACCGACCGTCAGACCGAAGCGATCCTCAACATGCGGCTGCGTTCGCTGCGCAAGCTTGAGGAAATGGAGATCCGCAAGGAGCGTGACGATCTGGCCAAGGAGCGCGAGGGGCTGGTCGCGCTGATCGAAAGCCCGGCGCGTCAGCGCACCCGGCTGAAGCGCGATCTGGGCGTGCTGCGCGAACGTTATGGACTGGAAACCGCGCTTGGTGCGCGACGGACCACGATCGAGGAAGCCGCGCCCGCGCGCGAAATCCCGCTGGAGGCGATGATCGAGCGCGAGCCGATCACGGTGATCATGTCGCAGCGTGGCTGGATCCGTGCGATGCGCGGCCATATCGATCTCGCGTCGGCCGATGCGGTCAAGTTCAAGGAAGGCGATGGGCCCGCCTTCGCTTTTCACGCGCAGACCACCGACAAGATCCTGCTCGCCGCCGATACCGGGCGGTTCTACACGCTGGGTGGCGACAAGTTGCCGGGCGGTCGCGGCTTCGGTGAGCCGGTGCGGCTGATGATCGACATGGAGGGCGATGCGGGAATCGTCGCGCTGGTGCCGGTTTCGGCATCGGCCAAGCTGCTGGTCGCATCGTCCGACGGTCGCGGTTTCGTCGCCGCGACGGCGGAGGCGGTCGCGGAGACGCGCAAGGGCAAGCAACTCGTCAATCTCCGCCCCGGCGCCAAGCTGAAGGTGGTAAGGGCGGTTCCGGCCGAGGCCGACTATGTCGCGGCGATCGGCGATAATCGCAAGCTGGTGGTATTCCCGCTGAACGAGCTTCCGGAGATGGGGCGCGGACAGGGCGTCACCATCCAGAAATATCGCGATGGCGGCCTGTCCGATGTGATCGCCTTCCGCTTCGAGGAAGGGCTGAGCTGGACGATGGGCGGCGAGACCGGTCGTACGCGGACGGAGACCGATCTGACGCCATGGCGTGTCGCCCGCGGCGCGGCAGGCCGCATGCCGCCCACGGGCTTTCCCCGCAACAACCGCTTCGTGTGAGAAGGGGGGCTTTGGCCCCTTCTTCGATGTGGCGGTGTTATCGTTGCCATTAACCTCGTTTCACGAAGAATTTACCTGATCCGGGCTAGGCCGGATCTGCATGCGTGTTGTGTCGAAAATCAGGGGCGACAAACGCCCCGAACGGCAGGCCGGAATTCCGGCGCAGCTACCCCTTGGGCTGCGCGTGGCCGAAACCCCGCTTCAGCAGTTTTTCGAGGCGCGCCAGCAGCTTCTGGATACCTTGCCGATCGCCGCCGCGCTGGTTGCCGTCAGCAAGTCCGGCAAGCCGTTCGTCGAATGCAGCAATCCGATCTTCAAGCGGTATGAAACGCCGATCTCGACCTTCGATGGCGACGATGCGCCGATCCTGGAGCGCAACGGATTGGGCGCGCGTGTCTGCGCCTTCCTGGCGAGCGGAGAGGCGAGCGACGAGTTCGTCTGGAATGACGGCAGCCCGATCGAACAGCGCCATTTCACCGTCAAGATGACGCGGCTGGTCGATACGCCCGACGACAAGCGGCGCTGTATGGTCTTCCTGCTTGACCAGACGGCGCAGGTGCGGACCGAACAGAATCTCCGTCGGGAGATGCTGTCGGACAGCCTGACCGGCTTGCCCAATCGCGCCGGTTTCACCGAGTTGCTCGAGGACGCCGCCGAACAGGACGGGCATTTCGCGGTGCTTGTCATCGATCTGGTCCGTTTCAGCCGGATCAATGAATGTATCGGCGCGATCGCTGGCGACGAACTGATCATCACCGTCGCACGACGCCTGCTCAAGGCGATGCGTTCGGGCGATCGGCTGGCGCGCACCGGGGGGGATGAGTTCGGCATGCTGATCCGGCTTGTCGACGGGCCGGGTGACGCGCTGCATGTCGGCCGCCGGATCAAGGAGGCGCTGGCATCGCCGTTCAGGCTCACCGATCTTGAGATTCGCGTCGATTGCAGCGTCGGCTGCGCGCTGATGCTTGACGAGCAGAGTGATGTCGAAAAGCTTGTCCGCCACGCCCAGTTCGCGCTCAAGCGCGCGAAGGAAACCGGCAAGATCGAGATCTACCAACCCACCGCCTTCCATCTCGCGCGCCATCGTTTCAGCATGGAGACCGAACTGCGCCGCGCGATCGAAGTCGGGCAGCTCCACCTTGCCTTTCAGCCACTTATCGATCTCTCCTCGGAAAATGTGTCTGGCTTCGAGGCACTGGCGCGCTGGGAGCATCCCGAACATGGCACGATCGGCCCGCAGGATTTCATCCCCGTCGCAGAGGAGTCGGGGCTGATCGTCCCGCTCGGCCGTTGGGCGCTGACCAATGCTGCCCGCACTCTTGCTGAATGGGATCGACGCGCGGGATCGGCGCTGCCGGTGCGGATGAGCGTCAACCTGTCCGCGATCCAGATCGTGCGAGATGATATGTGCGCCGCCGTGGCGGAAGCGCTGGCAGCGACGGGCATCGCAGGCAATCGACTGACGCTGGAGCTGACCGAAAGCGCGATCATCGCCGATCCGGAACGCGCGGTGCGCGTGCTGGACGGGCTGAAGGCGCTCGATACCACGATCGCGATGGACGATTTCGGCACGGGTTATTCCAGCCTCGCCTATCTCCAGCGCCTGCCGATCGACATATTGAAGATCGACCGCAGTTTCATCACCGGCATGCTGCTCGACAAGAACAAGATCGCGATCGTCCGCGCCGTGCTGTCGCTCGCCGACGCGCTGGGCATGAAGACCACCGCGGAAGGCATCGAGTCGTTCGAGCTTTCGCGAACCCTAGCCGCGCTGGGCTGCGCGACGGGGCAGGGCTATTTCTACTCCGATCCGCTCGATACGGATCAGGCCTACAATTATCTGCTCGCGCGCAACAGCTGATCGACTTCGGCGTCGGCGATTTCGTCGATGCGTGCTCCTCCCGGAAAGCCTTCCTCGATCCAGCGCCGCTCGATCGCCTGCATTGCCTGCGCCACGCGCGGGCCGGCGGTTAGTCCGCGCGCGACCAGCGTGCCGCCGCGCAGCGGGAAGACTGGGCGATCGCGATCACGGATGCGCGCCCATTGCGTGGCCGCATCACAATCCAGCAGCAGCCGATCGAGCGCGCCCTCTTCGCCAAGCCGGTAGAGGGCTTCCACCGGATCCCTGGGATCGGGTGCAAGCGCGGCGGCGATGCGTTTGCGCTGCGCATTGGACAGGCGCAGCCGTGAAGCCACGCCATCGGCGGCGGCGGTATCCTGGGGCAGCAGCGCGATCAGCCGGCGGATCGCATCCGGCGAAGCGCCGATCTCCCGTTCCTGGATCAGCAGGGCGCCAAGCCGGTCGAGCCCGGCTTGATCGATCTCTGGCAGGGCAGGTGCCAATATGCCGTTCTCCAGCATCAGCGCGATGGTGGGAAAGGGATCGGGCAGCGTGAGCAGTTTTGTCAGTTCGTCGGCGATGCGCTCGCGCGAAAGCGCCATCAGGTCGCGCGCGCGTTGCCTGCAGGCGGTGAGCGCTTCCGCGTCGGGCGCGCCACGGCCGAACCGGGCGTGGAAACGGAAGAAGCGCAGGATCCGCAGATGATCCTCGGCGATCCGGGTCAGCGCGTCGCCGATGAAGCGGATGCGTCCGGCCTCCAGATCGGCCAGGCCGCCGAAATAATCGAACACGGCGCCAGTCAGTGGATCGGCGTAAAGCGCGTTGATCGTGAAATCGCGCCGTGCCGCGTCCTCGCGCCAATCGTTGGAAAAGGCGACGGTCGCGCGGCGGCCGTCGGTGGAAACGTCGCGCCGCAGCGTGGTGATCTCGATCGGCCCGCCGGCCAGCACGGCGGTCACCGTGCCATGCGCGATGCCGGTGGGAATCACCTTGATTCCCGCCTGTTGCAGCCGGCGCATCGCATCGTCGGGCGCCAGCGGCGTGGCGATATCGATATCGTTGACCGCAATGCCCATGATCGTGTCGCGCACGGCGCCGCCGACATAGCGCGCCAGCCCGTCATCGGCGCCCATCGCATGGAGCAGCCTGTCCAGTCCTTCGCGTGTCCGCCACGCGGCTTCAGGCAGCGTCACTCCGTCCAAGCGAGCCTCCGCGCCAGGTTCACGATCATCGCTGCGGTCGCCCCCCAGATTCGCCGTTCACCATATGTGATCTCGTAATAATGGCGCTCCCGGCCCTGCCACTCCACCGCCTGTTCGAGATGGTTCATGGGTTCGAGCAGGAAGGAAAGGGGCACTTCGAAGACGTCGGCGACCTCGGCGTCGTTGGCGCGTAGCACAATGTCGGGTCGCACCACGCCCACCACCGGGGTCACCTGAAAGCCCGTGATGGTACGATAGGGATCGGTCTCTCCGATCACCGTGACCGCCGATGGCGGCAGCGCGATCTCTTCCTCGGCCTCGCGCAATGCGGCACCCACTGCGCCCGTATCTCCGGCGTCGATCCTGCCGCCGGGAAAGGCGATCTGGCCGGCATGTTTGCGCAGCGTCTCGGTGCGCTGCGTCAGGATCACGCCGGGATCGGTGCGATCTGTCACCGCGACGAGCACGGCAGCCGGAACCAATATATCCTGCTTGCCGGGCACGGCGTCACGATTGTCGCCCGCCAGCAGGATCGGCGATCCTCGGTGCCCGGCGTCGAGCGCACGGCGCAATTTGTCCACCAGGATCATGCCGCCTCCTCGATCGGAAAAAAGGTGTCACGGCTCCACAGGCCGGGCGGATCATGATCGAGCGCGAGATCGGCGAGTTCATACCAGACAGAGCGGGCGACAAGCGCCTCAAGCCCGCTGCGCACATGAAGATAGAGATGCGGGCCGTCCGCGGTTTCGGCGAAACGCAGCGGATGATCCGGGCCGGCCACGATGATGTCGCCGGTATTCAGCCGAAAGGCGAGCGCTTCGCTCTCCGCCCTGACCTCGACCGCGACGAACGGGGCGTCGTCGACCATGATGTCGAGTTTCTCGACCGGCGTGACGAGCACATAGCCGCCATCGGGCTCGCGCCGCAGGATCGTCGAGAAGAGCCGCACCATCGCTGGCCGGCCAATTGGCGAACCTTGATGATACCAGGTGCCGTCGCGCGCAATCCGCATCTCGCTATCGCCGCAATGGGTGGGATTCCATTTCTCGACAGGCGGCAGCCGCCGCTCCTCGGCAAGCCGAGCGATCTCGGCGAGCGAAAGGCCGGTCAGGTCGGCGGGCGGTTCGATCGAAGGCATGGCGCGGAGTTAGGGCGTCGGCGAGACGTACGCAATGTCATCCGGCTGTCATCTGGTCGGATATTGGCGCGTCACGCGGGGCGCGGCAGGACTTCGCCAGCGGCAGGCATCGGTTGCCCGGCGCGGGCGCGGGCGAGCAGGCGGCGGCGCTCGACCGGCCCGTCCACGATCCAGCCCGCGGTTCCATCGGCGCTGAAACCGAAGAAGCGCCCATAATATTCGGGATCGCCGATCATCATCAGCGGTGGCCAGCCGCCGGCATCCGCAGCGTCGAGCATCGCCTGCATCAGCGCGCGGCCGATGCCCCCGCGTTGCACGGCGGGCTCCACCGCGACCGGCCCGACCATCACCATCGCTGCGTCGCCGATCCTGACCGGCCAGCACTGGATCGTGCCGAGCAGCGCACCGGCCCTGTCGAGCGCGGCGAAGCTCAGCGCGGGAATCGCGCGGGTCCCTGCGCGCAGGCGATAGGCGGTGCGGCCGTGTCGATCGGTCCCGAACGCATCGTCGAGCAAGGCTTCGACCGCGTCTTCGGAGACATGGGCGATAGGGACGATATCGATCGCGTCCGCCGCGTTTATGTTCGCGGCGTCGATCTTTACGGGATGCGACACCTGGATCCTTTCATCGGGCCGGGCAGGGGCCGGCGGTCGCGGGCATTTAGCGATTCCGGCACGCAAGAAAAGCGTGAATCGCGCGCCAGCCGTGATACGGAGGCCGAAACAGCCTTGGAACAGGGTCTCAATGGACGATCGTCTTCAGTTGCGCGTGCTCGATCTGGAGGTTCCGGTGCTCACCGGCATCTATTCAGAGGAAACGCATCTTCCCCAGCCGCTGCGGATCTCGGTGCGTGTCGATATCGACTGCCCCGCGCATTTCGCGCCGGAAACGCCGCTTTCCGCGTCGAAGAACTACATGGACCTGAAGCATGCGGTGACCTCGGCCTTGCCGGAGGGGCAGCATTTCACGCTGGTCGAGGCGATCGCCGATCATATCGTTGAAACGCTGATGGTGCAGGATGCGCGGGTGCAGCGAGTCGAAGTCGAGATCGTCAAGATCGCCATCGCCGAGGCGGACGAGTCGATCGGCATTTCGCTGGTGAGGCACCGGCGGTGAGCGCGCGGTGAAACTCGCACTCGTCACCGGCGGTTGCCACAGGCTGGGTGCCGCGATCTCGGGCCGTCTCGCCGAGTCGGGCTGGGCATTGGCGCTCCATTCGCGCGAGCATCCGGAGCCCGATCCCGCCTTGCGTGCCCGGTTGACCCAATGGGGTGCGATCTGGGACGGCTTCGCCGCCGATCTTTCGGATACCGGACAGGTGGCCGGGCTGGTGGATCGCGTGACCGCTCATTTCGGCCAGCCGCCGACATTGCTGGTCAACAATGCCTCTATGTTCGGGCTCGACGGGCCGGAGGACATGACGGCGGATACGCTGCTCGCGCATTTCACGATCAACAGTGCCGCGCCAGTGCTGCTGGCGCGCGATGTGGCGGCGCGCGCGCAACCGGGCGCGCCGGCGGCGATCGTCAACATCCTGGATCAGCGCATCGTCCATCCGGCGGGCGACCAGGCGAGCTATACGCTCTCCAAGCTGGCGCTGGCTGGCGCCACCGACATGCTCGCGCGTGCGCTGGCACCGCAAGCGCGCGTCTGTGCGGTCGCGCCGGGGCTGACGCTGCCGACGGAGGATTATCTGCCCGCGCAGATGGTCCGGCTGGAGCAGGAAATGCCCTTGGGCATGCTCCCCGATCCTGAGGATGTGGCGGAGGCCGTCGTCTATCTGGCCGGGGCCAACGCGGTCACCGGTCAGACGATCTTCGTCGATGGCGGCGCGCATCTGCGCAGCTTCGGCCGCGATTTCCTCTATCTGGGGCGTGAAGAGGCCTGAATCGCCGGGTGTTTGCGCTCGCAGGCGCCCAACCCGTCACGCACGACGCGATAATCCTCGCGCGCGCGGGCGGCATTGGCAGGATCGCCGGGATCGATCGCGCGTTCGGGCAGTTGCGGCGGCAGTGAGCAGGCGAGCCTGTACCAGAGCAGCGTGCCCGGCTTGGGCGGGCCGGCGGCTTCATCGACGATCTCGCCGAGCGCGACCGACCAGCGCGCGATCTCGCCAGGGCGCCGTAGGATCGAGAAGGAAACGGGATTTCCAGTCTCGGTCTGAATGAAGATCTGTGTCTCGCCCTCGCCCTGGACGGTGCCAGGCACGTGGAAGGCGCTGCGGATGCCGGTGATCCTGGGCGGCGCGCCGGCCGCGGTCAACTCACCCAGGATGGCGCGGAGCTGGGTGTCCACCGGTTGACTCCACGGGATCTGGGCGTGTGGGGCGAGCAATTGCAGCGCCCCGGGCTTGCCCGGAACCTGACGGGCAAGCAGCAATACGCGCATCTTCTTCAGCTTGGGTGGCTTCCCGCGCGCGTCTATCGGCACGTCGGCGACATAGGTGACCAGTGCCGGGCTGCCCGCCGGGCCGCGAATCAGTGAGCGGACGGTCGCTTCCACATAGAAGCGCGCCATGCCGGCAGGCGCGCCCTCCTCGATGCGAATCGCCGACTTGATCTGTGCGTCGATGACAACGGGCGCATTGACCGAAAGATCGGCCAAATCGGCATAGGTGTATGCCGTGGCGGCATAACCCGATGCCGCGGCGGTAGGCGCGGCCGGGGTCTGCGCGAGGAGATCCGCGGGGGCGAGGGCGAGTGCCGCGAACAGCGGAAACGCCAGTCTTTCAAACGTCATAAACTCTCCGTAACGTGGCAGCGGGCTTATGGCAAAAATCGGATTAACGGGGCATGCAACTCTCCTGAGATGCCGAGCGTTGCGGGCGAAACAAAGCAATTGCGTCAAAATGCACGGAGCGATAGAGACTCGCGTTCTGCCTTAGGACATAAAATCGTGGCGGGACCGGATCGTGGATGTTCTCCTGGCGCCTTGCCTTGGTGCGTCCATCGTCCGAAGCCTCCGCGATCCGAGGAATATGAGGGAGTGTCGTTTCTGAATGGCTTACGCTGATCAATCGATGAGTTCGAGCCGCATGGTGGCGATTGTTATCGTCGTCCTATTGCATGCGGTACTCGGCTACGCCTTCGTCACCGGATTGGCCTTCAATGTGGTCAAGAAGGCGGCCGAGGATCTGAACGTCTTCGATGTCGAAGACGAACCCCCGCCACCCGAGGAAGAGCCGCCGCCGCCGCCGCCCGAAAAGCAGATCGAGCCGCCGCCCGTCGTGACTCCGCCGCCGATCGTCCAGACGAACGTCGCGCCGCCGCCGCCGATCCAGATGACTCCGGTCATCCGTCCGCCGGTTCCGCCGACGCCGGTCGCTCCGCCGCCGCCGCCGCCGCCAGCTCCGACTGTCAGCAAGGCCGCCGGCGCCAAGGGTGATCCGGCCAAATGGATCACCAACGACGACTATCCGCCTTCGGCCATCCGCGCCGGCGCGCAGGGTACCACCGGAATCTCTTGGGATATCAATGCCGAAGGCCGCGTCGAGAATTGCGTGGTGACCGCTTCGAGCGGCAACTCCGATCTCGATCGCGCCGCCTGTGCCGCGCTGACGCGCCGCGCCCGCTACACGCCAGCCGTCGATTCGAATGGAGCACCGACCCGTTCCAAGTCGTCGCGCCGTGTGCGGTGGGTGCTGCCGGAAGATTGAGTTCTCGAAATAACGTAAACCAGAACATCCTGAACATTTTCAGATTTTGAAGAGGAATAACCCGAATGTTGATCCAGTTTGCTGCTGCGGCCGGAGCCGCCAACGCCGCCGCCGCACATGGCGGGGAGAACCCCTATGGTCTGTGGGCCGCGCTCGAGCAGGGCGGTGCCATCGCCTGGGCCGTGTTCCTGATCCTGGTCGCGATGTCGATCTTCTCGTTCTACATCATGTTCACCAAGCTGTTCGATCAGCAGAAGATCATCAACCAGTCGAAGCGCGTCCGCGCCAGCTTCTGGGGCAACCCCAGCCTGCGTGAAGGCGCCGCGAAGCTCGAGAAGAACTCGGCCTACAAGCAGATCGTCGACGACGGCCTGACCGCGCAGGATCAGCACAGCAAGCTGACCGATCCCGTCGAGGCCCATGACTGGCTGCACGGTTCGCTCAGCCGCAGCCAGGCTGCGATCAATTCGAAGCTCAACGGCGGCCTGGCCTTCCTCGCCACCGTCGGCGCGACGGCTCCCTTCATCGGCCTGTTCGGTACCGTGGTCGGCATCTACCGCGCGCTCGTGAAGATCGGTGCGTCGGGTCAGGCGTCGATCGACGTCGTCGCCGGTCCGGTCGGTGAAGCGCTCATCATGACCGCGCTCGGCCTGGTCGTCGCCGTTCCTGCGGTGCTCGCGTACAACTGGCTGCAGCGCCGCAACAAGTCGATCGCCGAAGACCTGTCGGCCTTCGCGAACGACGTGCTCGGCTACATGGCTTCGAACGGCGCTGTGAAGCCGACCGTCGCCGCTCGTGGCGCCGCCAAGGTTGCTCCTCCGGCTGCGGCTCCGAAGCCCGGCGTCGGCACGACCACGGCTGGTGCGCCCAAGGCCTGAACGGACAGCGGCGATGCTCTCTCGGGAGTATCGCCGCCGCCATTTGGGGGCGGCCGCAAGGGCTCCCCGAATTCAGCAGGATAGGATCCTAATACAATGGCAATGAGCGTAGGCGACGCGGGTGGCGACGAAACCCCGATGTCCGACATCAACACGACGCCTCTCGTGGACGTCATGCTGGTGCTCCTCATCATCTTCCTGATCGCCGTTCCCGTCGTGATTCAGACGATCGACGTGAAGCTTCCCGAAGTTCGCCACGATCCGACGACCACCAAGCCCGAAAACGTTTCGCTTTCGGTCAGGGCAAGCTCGAACGGCGAGTGCGAGGTTTATTGGAACCTCACGCGCGTCAATTCGCAGGAACTGCTCGATCGTGCGGTTACCAAGCTCAAGGCGGAAATCGACAAGAAGGGCGGCCTGCAGAACTTCACTGCGGAAGACATGCCCGAAGCGCATATTCGCGGCGACGTGAACACACCTTATCGCTGCATCGGCGGTACGATCTTCACGATGCAGATGGCCGGTTTCGCGCGTGTCGGTTTCATCTCGGAGCCGCCTGCGGGCAGCTTCGTGGCCCAGCGCCTCTGAGATCAGGAGTAGTTTGACATGGCAATGAGCGGTGGCCGCGACGACGGCGAGCCGATGATGGAAATGAACACGACGCCGTTGATCGACGTCATGCTCGTGCTCCTCATCATGTTCATCATCACCATCCCGATCCAGACCCATGCGGTTAAGATCGACCTTCCGATCGACGATCCGAATGCGCGGCAGAACCCGCCGCCGATCGATCCCGAGAAGAACAAGATCACCATCGACCCCGCTGGCGTGGTCTATTGGAACGGCGCCCCGATCGATCGGGTCACGCTGCGCCAGTATCTCGACCGCACCAAGGTGATGGAGCCCGAGCCCGAGCTGCACTTCGCGCCCGACGCGCAGGCCCGTTACGACACGGTCGATCAGGTGCTTGCGATCATCAAGAAGTCCGAAGTCACCAAAATGGGCTTCGTCGGCAACGAGCAGTATCGCAACTTCTGATCGTAGAGATCGGGAACAGGAATCAGGGGTGGTCCGAAAGGGCCGCCCCTTTTCCTTTGGCCAGGGCACCGGCTACGGGTGGGCTCAATTCGGAGAGCCCAAAACTGCCGTGAAGCGATCGCCCCCCTTGAAGGTCTCCGTCACGGCCGGTGTCATCGCGCGAAGCTGCGGCATATCGACGTGGCGTCCAGGGAAATAGGGCCGCCGTGTTATCAGAAGATCGTCGACCCCACCGAGCGCTGGGCTGCTATGATGTCGATGATGTTTCGCGATTCCTGGTTGGCGGAGCGGTGAGACGGAAGCGTGTTGCTATTCTGCCGTGATTTGTAGTCGATGGTTCGATCGAACTATGAATCGCGCCGGCGCCAGCGTCACATCAGCGCTTGGGGCGCCAAAAGATCACCCGCCACACATAGGCGGCGATGATCAACACGATGACCGCGCTCGAAACCGGACCGACGAAATCATCGACCTTGTCGACATTGCGCCCGAGCATCCAGCCGGAGACGGCGAGCAGGCTGGTCCATCCCGCCGTGCCGATCGTCGACCAGATCACGAAGGTGGAGAGCCGCATGTGCAGCAGGCCAGCGGGAATCGAGATCAGCGACCGCAGCGTGGGCAGCATGCGCGCGAAGAAAACGAAGGCGGATCCATAGCGGCCGAACAGCTTTTCAGCACGTTCCACTTCATGCCAGTCGATGGTGAGCCAGCGGCCGAACCGCTCGATGAAGGGGCGGAAGCGTTCGACGCCGATCACGCGCGCGGCGAGATACCAGAAATAATTGCCGAGCATCGCGCCGGCCGTGCCGCTGGCGATGACGAGACCAAGCGACATATCTCCCTTGGCCGCGTGCACTCCGGCGATCGGCATGATCACTTCCGACGGGATCGGCGGAAACATCGTCTCCAAGAACATCAGGAACGCGACGCCGAGATAGCCCGACTGGTCGATGAGATTGACGATCCACTCGGACATCAGCGCTTCGCCGCAACCTTCCGCTCGATCGCATCCCAGATCATCGCCCTGGTATCGGTGCCGTTGAAACGGTCGATCGCGACGATACCGGTCGGGCTCGTCACATTGATCTCGGTCAGCCATTCGCCGCCGATCACGTCGATGCCGACGAACAGGAGGCCGCGCCGCTTGAGTTCGGGCCCAAGCACCGCGCAGATCTCCGCCTCGCGTTCCGTGAGTTCGGTCTTCGCCGCCGATCCGCCGACGGCCAGGTTGGAGCGGATCTCGCCTTCGCCGGGGATGCGATTGACCGCGCCGGCAACTTCGCCGTCGACAAGCACGATCCGCTTGTCGCCCTGGCTGACTGCCGGAATGAATGCCTGGATCATGTGCGGTTCGCGATACGCGGTGTTGAACACCTCGATCAGCGAGGCGAGATTGGCGCCGTCGCTGCCGACCTTGAAGATTGCCTTGCCGCCATTGCCGTGCAGCGGCTTGACGACGATCTCTCCATGTTCGGCCAGGAAGGCACGCGCTTCGTCGAGCGAACGCGTCACCAGTGTCGGCGGCATGAACTGGGCGTAATCGAGCACAAAGATCTTTTCGGGCGCGTTGCGCACCGATTCCGGATCGTTGACGATAAGCGTGCGATCGCTGATCCGTTCGAGCAGGTGAGTCGCGGTGATGTAGCCGAGGTCGAAGGGTGGATCCTGGCGCATCAGCACCACGTCGATCTGTTCGCCCAGATCGATATTCTCGGCGGCGCCGAACGCGAAATGATCGCCGGCGACACGCTGGACCATCACGGGATGCGCGCGCGCCCAGACCTTTCCGGCTGAATAGCTGAGGTCGGACGCGTCATAATGCCATAGGCGATGGCCGCGCGATTGCGCCGACAGCATGAGAGCGAAGGTCGAATCCCCCGCGATGTTGATGGTCTCCATCGGGTCCATCTGGACGGCGACATTCAGGGACATGCTTGTGCTCCGCCTGCGGGTTGCGCGGCTTTAGGCGAGAGTGGCGAAGCTGTCACCCATGCCACGCGTTGACGATATGTCGTGGGCAACGCCATGGCGCGAGCAGGATCACGTCGATGCGGATATCCTCTCCGCCTGAAGCATAGCGTGCCGCCACGGCATTCGCGGCCGCGGCGACGCGTGACAGCCTGTGCCGGTCGATAGCCAGATCGAGCGCGGCGCTCGTGGTGCGCGCCTTCACCTCGACAAAGGCGACGACGCGTCCACGCCTTACGATCAGGTCGACTTCACCCACCCGTGTCCGTACCCGCCGGTCCAATATGCGCCAGCCATGGAAGCGAAGCCACCAGGCGGCCAGCGATTCGGCCGCTCGACCGCGCCGTTCGGCGGCGCGTCGCGTCATCCCGCGTTCTTCATCGCCATGGCGCGCGCGTAAAGCGTCTTGCGGTCGAGGCCAAACGCCTTGGCGACTTCGCCCGCGGCCTTCGCCGGGGGCAGGCGGGTCAATGCCTCGGCCAGCGCGGCGTCCGCATCCCCGGCCGCCGGCGGCGGCGCTTCGCCGGGCGGCGCGACGACGACGACGATCTCACCCTTGGGCGGATGTTCGGCATAGCGTTCGGCCAGCGCCGAAAGCGTATCGGTCACGCATTCCTCGAAGCGTTTGCTGATCTCGCGCGCGACTCCCGCTTCGCGATCACCCAGTCCTTCGGCCAGTGCGGCGAGCGTGGCGGCCAGGCGCGGCCCCGATTCGTAGAAGATCAGGGTGGCGCGCACGCCCGCCACCTCCGCAATGGTGTCGGCGCGCGCTTTCGCCTTGTTGGGCAGGAAGCCCAGGAACAGGAAGCGGTCCGTGGGGAGTCCGGCCAGCGTGAGCGCGGCGATCGCCGCCGAGGGGCCGGGAATCGTCGTCACCGCTATGCCTGCGGCCCGCGCCTCGCGGACCAGCTTATAGCCGGGATCGGAGATGAGCGGCGTGCCCGCATCGCTGACGAGTGCGATCGATTCGCGCGCCATGCGCGCGATCAGTCCCTCGCGCACATGCGGCGTGCTGTGATCGTGATAGGGGATCATCGGCCGCCTGACGCCGAGATGGTTGAGCAGTTTGGCGGTTACACGGCTGTCTTCGCACGCGATCGCGTCGGCGGACGACAGGATCGCTCCCGCGCGCGGCGATAGATCGGACAGATTGCCGATCGGGGTGGCAACGATGTAGAGACCGGGATCAAGTTTTGCGTTCATCGGAGGATGTCATGGCAGAGGCAGGGGTTGCGCCGCAACCGGCAGGTAGGATGCGGTTGCGCCTGGGGGTGCTTGTGGCGGCTTTGCTCGTCGCCGGCTGCCAGACGATCGTACCGCGCGGCGACAAGCCGCCGACACAGGGGCCGGATCGTCCGCCGCAGGTCGACACGCCGATCACGCCGGGCCTCCCGGACGATCAGGAGCGGCATCGTATCGCGCTGCTGGTACCGATGACCGGCGCCAATGCGGCTGTGGGCCAGTCGATCGCCAACGCGGCCAATCTCGCCGTGCTCGATACGGGCGGCCAGCGCATCCGCATCACCACCTACGACACGGCGCTGGGTGCCGCCGCGGCCGCGCAAAAGGCGATCGCGGAGGGCAATCGGGTCATTCTTGGGCCGCTGCTGAGCGAGGATGTCGCGGCGGTCGCGCCGATCTCCCGGCGGGCGAACGTGCCATTGCTCAGCTTCTCCAACGATTCGACGGTTGCCGGTAACGGCGTCTATCTGCTCGGCTACAGTCCCGCGCAGGCGATCGAGCGCGTCGTCGGCCATGCGCGTTCGCGCGGCGTGACCAGCTTTGCCGGCTTGATGCCCAACGGTGTTTATGGCCAGCGCGCCTCCACCGCCTTCATCCGCGCGGTCGAAGGGGCGGGCGGGCGCGTGGTCGGCATGCAGAATTACGACCGGTCGCAGCGTTCGATCGCGGCGGCGGTCACCCGGCTTGGCCAGACCAGCTCCTATGATGCGCTGTTGATCGCCGACAGCGGCGGCGTGGCGCTTCAGGCCGCACCGCTCGTCCGCAAGGGCAGCGGCCCTTCGGCCCGCTTCCTGGGTACGGAATTGTGGAACACCGAACCGTCGCTTGCCACCAGCCCGGCGCTGCGTGGCGCCTGGTTCGCCAGCGTTTCCAACGGTCTCTACAACCAGCTCGCCGCCAAATACCGTGCCCGTTACGGGAAGGCGCCCTATCGGCTGTCCAGCCTGGGTTATGATGCGGTGCTGCTGGTGACTCGCGTCGCGCGCGACTGGAAGCCGGGCACCGCCTTCCCGGCGCGCGCGCTCGCCGATCAGGGCGGTTTCTCCGGCATCGATGGCGCATTCCGCTTCGGCCGCGACGGCATCGCCGAACGCTCGCTGGAGGTGCAGCAGATCGACGCGGGCAAGTTCACCACGGTAAGCGCCGCACCTGCACGCTTCGCCGAGTAGGACGGTCAGACCGCGACGATTTCAGCGAGCACGCGGTCGAGCAGGGGCATTCCGGCGTCGGTGACGATCAGCCGGCTGCCCTCGATCGAGAGCAGTCCTTGCCGAGACAGGGACGCGACCGCCTTGCCATCGAGCAGTGCTTCCTGTGCGATGCCGCTCCGTTTGGCGATGCGCGCGAGATCGATGCCCTCGCCGAGCCGCAATCCCATCAGCAGGGCTTCCGAAGCTTGCTCGTCCGCGGCGAGCGCGGTCTCGCTTTCGGTGCCGTGGCCATTGCGCTCGACCGCCGACATCCAGTTTTCCGGTTTCTTGCGGCGAATGGTGGCCATCCCCCTGCGACGGCCATGCGCGCCGGGGCCGACGCCAACATAATCGCCATAACGCCAATAGGTCAGGTTGTGGCGGCTTTCCGCGCCGGGGCGGGCATGATTTGAGATCTCATAGGCCGGCAACCCGGCCGTTGCCGTCATTGCGCGGGTCTGCTCGAACAGGTCCGCGCCGAGATCGGGATCGACGGGATCGAGCCGGCCTTGCGCTGCCAGCGTCGCGAAGCGGGTGCCGGGTTCGATGGTGAGCTGGTAGAGCGAAAGGTGTTCGGTGCCGAAGCCGAGCGCGCGGGCGAGTTCCGCATCCCAGTCCTCGGGCGACTGGCCCGGCCGGGCATAGATCAGATCGAAACTGACCCGCGCAAAGGCTGCCTGAGCGGTGTCGAGCGCGCCCAGCCCCTCGGCGACGCCGTGCGCGCGACCGAGAAAGACAAGCGCCTCGTCGTCGAGCGCCTGGAGACCCAGCGAGACGCGATTGACGCCGGCGCGCGCGAGATCGCCGAAGCGCGCGGCTTCGACCGAGGAAGGATTCGCCTCCAGCGTGATCTCGACATCATTGGCGATCGCCCAGTGGCCTGCTGCTGCATCGATCAGCGCGGCGACCGTGTCGGGAGGCATCAGCGATGGCGTGCCGCCACCGAAGAAGATCGAGCCAAGTTCGCGGCCCGGCGTCTGCGCGGCTTCATGCGCGAGGTCGGCGAGCAGCGCGCCGCGCCATGCCGCTTGGTCCACCGTATCGCGAACATGGCTGTTGAAATCGCAATAGGGGCATTTGGAGACGCAGAAGGGCCAGTGGACATAAAGGGCAAGCGGCCCGTTCCGCTCCGCGCGAGATCGGGTTTCGGTCAGAACACCGCCGCCACAAGCTTGGCGAAGGCGTCGGCACGATGGCTCATCGCATGCTTCGCTTCGGGCTCCATCTCGCCAAAGGTCTGGTCATGGCCGATCGGCTGGAACACCGGATCATAGCCGAAGCCCTGTGTGCCGCGCGGCGGCCAGACCATCACGCCATCGACGCGCCCTTCGAAGCTTTCGATATGGCCGTCTGGCCAGGCGAGCGCGAGCGCGCAGACGAAGTGCGCATCGCGACCGGCATCCTCGCCCGCCTGTTCCAGCTTTTGCTCGACCAGCCGCATCGCATCGCCGAAATCGCGCTTGGAGCCTGCCCAGCGGGCGGAGAAGATGCCGGGTTCGCCACCCAGCGCCTCGACGCACAGGCCGCTATCGTCGGCGAGTGCGGGAAGACCCGAGAGATCGGCCGCCTGGCGTGCCTTCAATTCCGCATTGGCGATGAAGGTCGTGCCGGTTTCCTCGGGTTCAGGCAGATCGAGCGCCGCAGCCGAGACCGGTTCCACGCCATGCCCCGCAAGCAAGGCCGCGATCTCGCGGACCTTGCCTTCGTTGTGGCTGGCCACGACAAGCTTGCCGGGGCCGAGCTTGCGGATGGCCTGCGGCGCGATCGTCACGCCGCGCGTCCGGTTGCCGCCGCCTGCGCGGCGAAGATTTCGCGGCAGCCGATCCGGGCCAGACGCAGCAGGCGCAGCAGCGCTTCCTCGTCATAGGTCTCGCCTTCGGCGGTCGCCTGCGCCTCTGCGATATTCCCGTCCTCGGTCAGTACGAAATTGGCGTCGGCGCCGGCGTTCGAATCCTCGACATAATCGAGATCGAGCACAGGCACGCCCTGATGGATGCCGCACGAGATCGCGGCGACCTTCTGGCGGATCGGATCGGTTTCGATGAGCTTGCGTTCGATCAGCGAATCGACGGCGAGCCGCAGCGCGACCCATGCGCCAGAAATCGAGGCGGTGCGTGTGCCGCCATCGGCCTGGATCACGTCGCAATCGAGCGTGATCTGGCGCTCACCCAGTGCCTTCAGATCGACCACCGCGCGCAGCGAACGGCCGATGAGCCGCTGGATTTCCTGGGTGCGGCCCGATTGCTTGCCCTTGGCCGCCTCGCGATTTCCGCGCGTGTGGGTGGCGCGCGGCAGCATGCCGTATTCGGCCGTCACCCAGCCTTCGCCCTTGCCGCGCAGCCAAGGCGGCAGGCGCTCCTCGACGGACGCGGTCACCAGCACCTTGGTATCGCCGAATCCGATCAGGCACGATCCCTCCGCATGGCGGGTAAAGCGGGGCTCGATGGTGATGGGACGCATCTGATCGGGTGCGCGGCCGGAAGGGCGCATGCTGGTCTCCTGGACTATGACGGTTCGGCGCGGGCTTTAGACCGGCTGGACCCTGCAATCCAGTCATTCCGCTTTTCATGACGCGACAAGCGGATAGACTGGACATGTGGGGAGGGGAAGCGATGGCGATATTCAAGTTCGCGATCACCGCGCTCGCGACATTGGCGGTGGCGCTCGGACTGCTCTGGATGGGGCAGGGGTTGGGCCTGGTGCACTGGCCGGCGGACAGCTTCATGATCGGCATGCGGGAATGGACGGTGCGGGGCGCGATGATGGCTGCCGCCGGGCTGCTGCTGATCGTGCTGGCGCGGAAATAGGCTGGTCGGTCGACGCGGATTGAGCATCGGGCCGGCCGCGCCTACATCGGGGACATGACGACACCGCCCGTCTCCGAATTGACCGACCGCGCGCGCGATATTTTTCGCGTCGTTGTCGAGAGCTATCTGGAGAGCGGCGCTCCCGTTGGCTCGCGGACCATTTCGAAATTGTCCGCGCTCAGCCTGTCGCCGGCCTCGATCCGCAATGTCATGCAGGATCTGGAGGAACTGGGCCTGCTCGCGGCGCCGCACACCTCGGCGGGCCGCATGCCCACTGAAACCGGGCTGCGTCTGTTCGTCGACGGCATGATGCAGGCGGCTGAGCCTTCAGCCGAGGAGCGCGCCGCGATCGAATCGCGTGTCGAACGCGGTGGCCCGATCGAGGAAGCGCTTGCGGCCGCTACGGCCACCCTGTCCGGCCTATCCGCCTGTGCCGGACTTGTGCTGGTACCCAAGCGCGAGCCGGTTCTCCGGCAGGTGGGATTCGTGTCGCTTTCGGAAACCCAGGCTTTGGCGGTGTTGGTCGGCGCCGATGGTTCGGTCGAGAACCGTGTGGTCGATCTTCCGCCGGGCATGGGCCATGTCGCGCTCGTCGAGGCCGCGAACTATATGAATGCCCGGTTGTCGGGCTTGACCCTCTCCGATGCGCGCATGCGCATCGCGCGCGAGATCGGGCAGGGGCGTGCGGCTCTCGATTCGGCTTCGCAGGAACTGGTTTCGCGTGGTCTGGCGGTCTGGTCCGAGGATCCGGCGCGGCGCCCGGTGCTGATCGTGCGTGGCCAGGCGAATCTGATCGACGCGGCTGCATCGGCCGATCTGGAACGCGTCCGTCAACTGCTCGACGAACTCGAAAGCGCCGAGGAAATCGCCCGGCTGCTCGACAGCGCGCGTGAGGGAACCGCGACGCGGATCTTCATCGGATCCGAAAACAAGCTCTTTTCGTTATCGGGTTCGTCGGTCATAGCCGCTCCTTATCGCGGGCAGGACGGACGCGTGGTCGGTGTGGTCGGTGTGATCGGGCCGACGCGCTTGAACTATGCCCGCGTGGTTCCCATGGTGGATTTCACCGCACAGACATTATCGAGATTGATCGGATGAACGAAGAACAGAAGCTTGACGACACGCTGCGCGCCGAGACCGCGGACTCCGCGCCCGAGGTGAAGGAGCATGACGAGGCATTGAGCCTTGGAGGCGATCTCGTGAGGCTGGAGCGCGATCTGGCGGAAGCCAGGCAGGCAGTGCTCTATGCGCAGGCCGAGACGCAGAATGTCCGCCGCAGGCTGGAAAAGGATGCGCAGGACGCCCGCGCATATGCGGCGACCGGCTTTGCCCGCGACATCCTCTCGGTGGCTGATAATTTGCAACGCGCGCTCGATGCGATCCCGGCGGAACTGCGCGAGGACGACAAGTTCAAGGGCCTGGTGACCGGCCTGGATGCCACGGGCCGCGAACTGACCAGCGTTTTCGAGCGTAACGGCATCACACGCATCACCGCGCTGGGTGAGGTGCTCGATCCCAATCGCCACCAGGCGATGGTCGAGATTCCGAGCGCCGATGCCGCGCCCGGCACGATCGTACAGGAAATGCAGGCGGGCTACATGATCAAGGATCGCCTGCTGCGCCCGGCGCTGGTGGGCGTAGCGAAGGCAGGCTGATTGCCGTTCAAAAGGTCATGCCGTGTTTCGACGCGGCATGACCGCCCAGCCTGACAGCAACAGACCGATCAATGCCGGGAGCGTGACGCCGATAAAGTCACGCGGAATGGCATCCGCCGAACAGATGCCGACGGCGACTTCCCAGAAATGGAACAAGGCATGGCCGGTCAGGAACACGGTCGCGGCGCTCCATAACAGCAGGCGTTGGCGCGCAATCACGGCGCCCAGGGCGAAACCGATGCCGGTCATCGCATAGATCAGTCCGATATCGCGGATGAAATGCTGGTTGAACGGACCAGTCTGGACCACACCGGGCACGTGGCCATACCAGGCAAGCGGATTTGCCAGCATCGCAATGCCATTTGCCAGCATCAGTGCGCCAAGCAGCAGCGCCAGCGCTGTCATCGCCAACGCTGCCGGTTTCATCGAATCGATCGTCATATCTTGTCTCCTTCGCACCCGAGACGATCGGGGACGATGGAATGTGACATCGCGGGATCAGAGATCCTCATGAACCATGTCGACCTCGCGAACGCGGCGCTTCTGCCGGGCGGTGTCGACAAGCAGGCGGAGCGATTCGCGCCGGGCCTGGGCATTTTCGATGTCGGGCATGATGAGCGGCGCGTCTCGCGTCGTCTCGTCGCTCGACAGCACGGTGATCGTCCCGATGCCCGCCCATTGGTTGATCAACGTGAAATCGATCCGGATATCCTTGACCCGATAAAGTTCGATCTCATCGATCGACTTCACGAAGATGCCCTTGCGCAGGATCAGTCGATCCTCGCTCACTTCATAGGTGGTCGCCAGATTCTGGACCCATTTGATCAGGATGATGACGAAACCGACCAGGACGAGGCAGAGCGCCAGCGTGAGCCAGCCGAGCAGGGTGCCGCGCAGCCAGCCCCAGGTGGACGAGCGGAACGAGTCGAGCGGTTGGGGCATCTGGCATCTCCCTGTTCTGGAACGGAGTGTGTATCGTCAGGGCGATGAGCACAAGCGCTCCCGAAACCTGCGCCCTGTGCGAACGCCCGCTGGGGCGGCGGATCGAATGGCATCACTGGGTGCCCAAAAGCCGTGGCGGACGCGAGGTGGCCGCGCTTCATCCGATCTGTCACCGCGCGATCCACGCATCGTTCGGCAATACGGATCTGGCGAAGGCCCATGCGTCGGCCGAGGCGCTTCGCGCGGATGGAGAAATCGCGAAATTCCTCAAATGGATCGCGAACAAACCAGCGGATTTCCATGCGCCGACATTCAGGCGCAAACGTTGATCCACGACGCCGGGGACGGCAGGTCAGCGCCCGTACGGCAGCAGCGCCTCATAGACGTCGAGCGGCGGCTTGTCCGCCAGGATCATGCCCCGGCGCATCAGGAAGGCATGGCGGACGATCTCGGCTTGTTGCTCGATGCCATAGCGATGAAAGGGCTTTCCCGCCTCGATCCGATAGTCATACCGGCAGAAGGCATGACGCATCAGCGGAAGATACCAACGGCCGCCATGCGCGGTCTGCGCGACATGCGTCATTTCATGGATGAACAGGCCTTGTGCGGACAGGTCGGCACAGGCGAAATCGCCGCAGTAGCGGCCGCCACCCGGGTGGAACCATAAATGGCCATCTGGCGCCATGGTGACGCCCTGTGGCTGGAACGGCCACCATTTGCGATTGTTGACGGTGACGCGCGTATAATCGATCGCGTCGCCGAAGACCGATGCGGCGAGCACGCGCTCGCCTTCGGTCAGGGGGCGGCGGGTCAATGCTTATCGTGCGGCGAGGGCGCGCCTGCGGACTGCGCGAGTGCCTCGATATAGACCTGTTCGCCGCTGGCGAAGGTGAAGTCGAGCCGGATCTTGTCGCCCGTCTTGTAGTTGGGGCGCAGTTCGAAAAGCATCACATGCTTGCCGCCGGGCGCGAATTCGACGGTGCCCTTGGCTGGAACCGGCACGGATTTGAGCGGCTGCATCTTCATCACGCCGCCCTCGTTGGACATGTCGTGCATTTCAGACCGGATCGCGACAGGAGAGCTGACGCCGATCAGCGTATCCGCCTGCGGCCCGCCGTGAATCGTGAAATAAGCGGCAGCCGGATTACCATCCACCGCGGCGAGATTGACCCATCCCTTGTCGATATAGAGATACTCATCCTTCGCGCAGCTCGACAAGGCGAGGGCCGAAAACAGCGCGGCGACGACGACGGGCAGGCGCATCGATTTGGCTCCTGAATGGGACATAGCGATCAACTACTCCCCGCTTATGCTTGCGACAAGAAAAAGCCCACCTATATCGCGCGGGTTACTTCGGTTCGGATGCTTTCGAGGTCCGGGCCGTCCACATGATTATGCGGGGTATGAGGGAAGAATATGGCGAAGGTTATCGGGATCGATCTCGGCACAACGAATAGCTGCGTTGCCGTTATGGAAGGTGGCAAGCCGAAGGTCATCGAAAATGCCGAGGGCGCGCGCACCACGCCCTCGATCGTCGCGTTCGCGAAGGATGGCGAGCGCCTGATCGGCCAGCCGGCCAAGCGCCAGGCGGTCACCAATCCGGACAACACCATTTTCGCGGTGAAGCGCCTGATCGGCCGCCGCTTTGACGATCCGGTGACGCGCAAGGACACCGAACTGGTTCCCTATACGATCGTCAAGGGCTCGAATGGCGACGCCTGGGTGAAGGCGGGCGGCGAGGATTATTCGCCGTCGCAGATCTCGGCCTTCACGCTGCAGAAGATGAAGGAAACCGCCGAATCCTATCTGGGTGAGACGGTGACGCAGGCGGTCATCACCGTTCCGGCCTATTTCAACGACGCGCAGCGGCAGGCGACCAAGGATGCCGGCAAGATCGCGGGCCTCGAAGTGCTGCGCATCATCAACGAGCCGACCGCGGCCGCGCTCGCCTATGGGCTTGATAAGCAGGACGGCAAGACCATCGCGGTCTACGACCTTGGCGGCGGTACCTTCGACATCTCGATTCTCGAGATCGGCGATGGCGTGTTCGAGGTGAAGGCCACCAATGGCGACACCTTCCTGGGCGGCGAGGATTTCGACGCCAAGCTGGTTTCCTTCCTCGCGGAGGATTTCAAGAAGGCTGAAGGCATCGACCTCACCAAGGACAAGCTGGCTCTCCAGCGTCTCAAGGAAGCCTCGGAAAAGGCGAAGATCGAGCTGAGCTCGGCGGCAAGCACCGAAGTGAACCTGCCTTTCATCACCGCTGACCAGAATGGTCCCAAGCATTTGGTGAAGGCGATCACGCGCGCCGATCTGGAGCGTCTGGTCGACGATCTGATCAAGCGCACGCTTGAACCCTGCAAGAAGGCGCTCGCCGATGCCGGCGTGAAGGCGGACGAGATCGCTGAGGTGGTGCTCGTCGGCGGCATGACGCGCATGCCCAAGGTTCGCGAAGTCGTGAAGGGCTTTTTCGGCAAGGAACCGCATACGGGCGTCAACCCCGATGAGGTCGTCGCGATGGGCGCCGCGATCCAGGCCGGCGTGCTCCAGGGCGACGTCAAGGACGTGCTGTTGCTCGACGTGACCCCGCTGTCGCTGGGCATCGAGACGCTGGGCGGCGTGTTCACGCGCATGATCGACCGTAACACCACGATCCCGACCAAGAAGTCGCAGGTCTATTCGACCGCAGATGACAATCAGCAGGCCGTGACGATCCGCGTGTTTCAGGGCGAACGTGAGATGGCGGCGGACAACAAGCTGCTCGGCCAGTTCGATCTGGTCGGCATTCCGCCCGCGCCGCGCGGCGTGCCGCAGATCGAGGTCATCTTCGACATCGACGCCAATGGCATCGTCAACGTGACTGCCAAGGACAAGGGCACAGGCAAGGAACAACAGATCAAGATCCAGGCCTCGGGCGGGCTCAGCGATTCAGACATCGACCAGATGGTTCGCGACGCCGAGCAGTTCGCCGAGGACGACAAGAAGCGCCGTGAGGCGGCCGAGGCGAAGAACAACGCCGAAAGCCTGATCCACACGACCGAGCGCCAGCTCGAGGAGCATGGCGACAAGGTCGATGCGGCGCTCAAGTCCGAAATCGAGGCGGCTGTCGCCGAGGCGAAGTCCGCGGTCGAGGGTGGTGACGCTGCCGCGATGACCGAGAAGGCCCAGGCACTTGCCCAGGTCGCGATGAAGCTTGGCCAGGCGATCTACGAGAAGGAGCAGGCTTCGGCCGCGTCTCCGGCTGCCGAAGGCGATGCGCCCAAGGCCGATGACGACGTCGTCGATGCCGAATTCTCGGAAGTGGACGATAACAAGGCATAAGCCGATGAAGGCGAACATCGTGAACACCCTCCCCCGTACGCGGGGGAGGGGCATCGCGCCGGGGGCGGCATGAGCAGTCAGGTCGATTATTATGAGCTGCTCGAAGTCGAGCGGACAGCGGACGACGCCAGGATCAAGTCGTCCTATCGCCGGCTGGCGATGCAATATCATCCGGACAAGAATGGCGGATGCAAGGATGCGGAGGGCAAGTTCAAGGCGATCAGCGAAGCCTATGATTGCCTGAAGGACCCGCAGAAGCGCGCCGCCTATGATCGTTTCGGCCATGCCGCCTTCCAGAATGGCGGCGGCGGCGGTGCCGGCCCGGGCGCCGGCTTCGAAGGTTTCAGCGACATATTCGAAACGATCTTCGGCGCCGGCTTTGGCGGTGGAGGCAACCAGCGCCAGCATGTGCGCCGTGGCGCCGATCTGCGCTACGATCTCGAGATCAGCCTGGAAGAGGCCTATCACGGCAAGCGCACCAGCGTGGCGCTGGACGTGTCGGCGCAGTGCGAACCTTGCAGCGGTTCAGGCGCCAAGCCGGGCACGAGCATCCACACATGCAGTCAGTGTGGCGGGCGCGGTCAGGTGCGGGCACAGCAGGGCTTCTTCGTGGTCGAGCGGACCTGCCCCGCTTGCCATGGCGCGGGGCAGGTGATCGCCGAACCATGCACCTCATGCCGTGGTGAAGGCCGGGTCGATCGCCAGAAGACGCTGGAGGTCAACATCCCGGCGGGCGTTGACGAGGGCACGCGCATCCGCCTGTCGGGCGAGGGTGAAGCCGGCGCGCGCGGCGCGCCTGCGGGCGATCTCTACATCTTCATCCATGTGAAGCGTCACCCGGTGTTCCAGCGCGAGGGCACCACCCTGTTCGCGCGCGCGCCGATCAGCTTCACGACCGCCGCGCTGGGCGGCTCGATCACCGTGCCCGGTCTCGACAAGGTCGATCACGAGATCCGTATTCCCGCCGGCATCCAGTCGGGCAAGCAGTTGCGCCAGCGTGGTGCGGGCATGCCCGTGCTGCAGGGCAGGGGCAATGGCGACATGGTCGTGCAGATCGACGTGGAAACGCCGTCGCGCCTCTCAGCGCGGCAGAAGGAACTGCTTGAGGAGTTCCGCGAGACCGAGACCGGCGAGGAGTGCCCGCAATCGACGGGCTTCTTCTCGAAGCTCAAGACGATGTGGGACGAGCTCTAGTCCGCTCCTGATATCACAGAATAGGCGTCATTCCGACGAAGGCCGGAATGACGCCTTATTACAATGCCGCGATCACAGCGTCGCCCATGGTCACGGTGTCCATCGCGCCACCCAGGTCGGGCGTACGGGCGCCGCTTGCCAGCGCGCCCGCGACGGCAGCTTCGATCCGGTCGGCGGCTTCGGCCATGCCGAGCGAATAGCGCAGCATCATCGCGGCGGAGAGGATCGTCGCCAGCGGATTCGCCTTGCCCTGTCCGGCGATATCGGGCGCGCTGCCGTGGATGGGCTCGTACAGGCCCTTGCTCGACGTATCGAGCGCGGCCGAGGGCAGCATGCCGATCGATCCCGCGCACATGCTCGCCAAGTCCGACAGGATGTCGCCAAACAGATTGCCGGTGACGATCACGTCGAACTGCGCGGGATCGCGCACGATCTGCATCGCGGCATTATCGACATACATATGGCTGAGCGCGACGTCGGGATATTCGGCCGCCACCTCGATCACCACGTCGCGCCAGAGCTGAGATGTTTCGAGGACATTGGCCTTGTCGACCGAGCACAGCTTGCCGCGCCGCGCGCGGGCCGTCTGAAAGCCGCTATGCGCGATGCGGCGGACTTCGCTTTCGTCGTACGACATCACATCATAGCCCTCGCGCAGCCCCTCAGGGGTGGTGCGCATCGCCTTCTCGCCGAAATAGACGTCGCCATTGAGCTCGCGGACGATCACCATGTCGATGCCGCGCGCCACGTCGGGACGGAGCGTGGACGCATCCGCCAGATCGGCGAACAGCTTCACCGGCCGCAGATTGGCGAACAGGCCCAGTTCCTTGCGCAGGCCCAGGATCGCCTGTTCGGGGCGCAGATGGCGTTCCAGCGCATCGCATTCGGGATCGCCGACCGCGCCGAACAGGATCGCGTCGGCGCGGCGCGCCAGGTCGAGCGTCGACGTCGGGAGCGGATGGCCGGTCGCCTTGTATGCCGCGCCGCCCACGGGGGCCGTCTCGAAGGTCAGTCCGCACCCTGCCGCATCGAGCACGCGCACCGTCTGCGCGATCACTTCAGGGCCAATTCCATCTCCGGGCAACAAGGCGATCAGCATCGGCACGATCTTTCAAAAAGGCCGTTCGGATCGAACCTGCTGAGGCCCTGTCCCCGCCGATCCGATATCAGCGGGACGGCGCCTGCGGCAGGTTCGGGATGAACGGAGCAGGTGGGTCGCGCCGCCAATGCCCGGATGGTCGGGCTTACGCAACCGTCCTTTTGAGCCGTTCGGTCAGGCGATCGCGCGCCGCCATGACGTCAATCCTGCGCTCGGCGAAGATATGGGCGTCAAGCTGTCGGCCGGTGTCGGCGAGCGCGGCGAGGATCGCGGGCCATTGCGCCTCGTCGTCGAGGCGGGCGGTCGCCGGTGGACCCAGCCCCAACCGGGCGAGCACCAGCGCTTCGAACAGCACCAGTGCCCGCGCCCAGCCCCGCGCGGAGGGGGCGGCCTCGATCGCGTCGAGAACGCCCTCCAGCGCCTGGAACATCGGCGCGTCGCCAAGTCCCTCCGGCAAGGCGCTCGCGCTCAGCGCGGTCGCCCAGTCGAGCGCGGCGGCGGCGAGCGGCTCGCTCATCAGCGGCGCGCGGCTATGGACGAGTTCGACGGTCAATCCGGCGAGCTGGTCTTCGGTCCGCGCGCGGAACTCGGCGACCACGACGTTCGATGGCATCAGCACCGGCCGCATCGTCCGCGATCGTCCGCCGCGGACATAGCCAGCAAGCAGCCCGTCATCGGCGGTCAGCGCCCGCACGATTGCGCCATGTTCGCCATGCGCCCGCACCGAACAGATGATCGCGCGGGCACGGACGTGCATGCTCAGCGCCCGCCGTGGAAGAAGTCGTAAATGCCCTGCGCCATCGCCTTGGAGACGCCGGGCGCCTTTTGCAGATCCTCAAGCGCCGCGTTGCGCACTGCGCGGGCGGTGCCGAAATGCAGCAGCAGCGCGCGCTTGCGCGCGGGGCCGATGCCGGGAACATCGTCGAGCGTGCTCACGCCGATCGCCTTGGCACGTTTCTGCCGATGCGCGCCGATCGCGAAGCGATGCGCCTCGTCGCGCAGCCGCTGGAGGTGGAACATCACCGGCGCGTTGACGGGCAGGGTGAATTCGCGGCCGTCGGGAAAATGAAAGGTTTCGCGGCCGGCATTACGGTCCGGCCCCTTGGAGACACCGATAAAGGGCACATCCTCGATCCCGAGTTCGTCGAGGATCGCCTTCACCGCGCTGACCTGCCCCTTGCCCCCGTCGATCAGCACCAGATCGGGCCATTCCTTGCCCTCACGATCGGGATCCTCGCGCTGGGCGCGGCCGAACCGGCGCTCCATCACTTCGCGCATCATCGCGAAGTCATCGCCGGGCACGGTCTCGGCGCGCTTGATGTTGAACTTGCGATAGGCGCCCTTGCGAAAGCCTTCTGGCCCCGCGACGACCATCGCGCCGACGGCGTTGGTGCCCTGGATATGGCTGTTGTCGTAGATTTCGATACGGTCGGGTGGTCCGTCCAGCTCGAACAGTTCGGCCATTTCGCGGAAGATCTTGGCCTGGGTGGTGCTTTCGGCGAGGTGACGGTCGAGCGCTTCCTCCGCATTGCGCGTCGCCTGCTTGATCAGGCGGACGCGGTCGCCGCGCTGCGGCACCGCGATCGCGACCTTGCC
Organism: Sphingomonas sp. FG14; assembly: GCF_057809675.1. Lineage (NCBI taxonomy): Bacteria > Pseudomonadati > Pseudomonadota > Alphaproteobacteria > Sphingomonadales > Sphingomonadaceae > Sphingomonas > Sphingomonas sp. FG14. The sequence continues at coordinate 36,233 of NZ_JBMDKK010000013.1, forward strand.
GCCCGCCGCCTCGCCCAGCGCCTCGGCGAGCAACTCACCCTCGGCAAGCGCGCGATCGAGCAGGATTGTGCGCGGTGGCGGCACATCCTCGTAGAACTGCACCAGGAAGCTGGTCAGCACCTCGTCCTCAGGCACGTCGTTGGTGTGCGCGGGGAAGAAGCTGCGATGGCCCCAATTCTGCCCGCCTCGGATGAAAAACGCCTGGATGCACATCGTGCCGCCCTTGCAGGCGAGCGCGAAGATATCGGCGTCGCCGACACCCTCGGCATTCACCGCCTGACTGCCCTGGATGAAGGTGAGCGCCTTCAGCCGGTCGCGATAGACGGCTGCCATCTCGAAATCCATGTTGCCGCTGGCGGTCTGCATCGCGTCGGCCAGCTTGGCCTGGACCTTGGTCGACTTGCCCGACAGGAAGTCGCGCGCGTCCGCGACCAGTTCGGCATAGTCCCCCTCGTCGATACGGCCCACGCAAGGCGCCGAGCAGCGCTTGATCTGGTAGAGGAGGCAGGGGCGGTCACGATTGGAGAAGAAGCTGTCGGTGCAGCTACGCAACAGGAACAGCTTCTGCAGCGCGTTGAGCGTTCGGCCGACCTCTCCGGCGCTGGCGAACGGGCCGAAATAGTCGCCCTTGATCTTGCGCGCGCCGCGATGCTTCTGGATGCGCGGGAAGGCATGGTCGGCGCGCAGCAGGATGAAAGGGAAGCTTTTGTCGTCGCGCAGCAGCACATTATAGGCGGGGCGATAACGCTTGATGAGCTGTGCTTCGAGCAGCAGCGCTTCCGCCTCGTTGTTGGTCGTGACGATCGTCATCGACCGGGTCTGCGCCACCATCCGCTTCAGCCGGATCGAGAGGCGTGCTGGCTGAGTATAGTTGTTGACCCGGTTCTTGAGCGAGCGCGCCTTCCCGACATAGAGCACGTCGCCGCGCGCATCGAGCATGCGGTAGACGCCGGGGCGCGACGGCAGCGTCTTCAGCACGTTGCGGATTGCCGCGACGCCGGCATCCAGATCGGGCTTCTCCGCCCCACGCACGGCGTAGGTGGCGGTTTCCTCGTTGAAGCGATCGGGGGAGGAAGGGGCGGACATGGAGGGGATTTAGAGCATCGTGTAGAAAAGTGGGAACCGGTTTTCCGCAAAAACGATGCGACAGCGAACAGCTTTGGTTGGCGCGCCTATGCCAGCGCTCCAACTCATGTCGCGATCTGAAGGAATGGCCGCGCGGAGACCTGAAACAACAAGGCCCTCCACCGCTTGCGCGGGGAGGGCCCGGTTATTCGGTTCGAACCGCTTAGTTGAGGCGTGTGCCCAGACCCGAAATGGTCTGATCGACGAGCGCCTTGTCCTGCGCGGCGCCATGGCCTTGCGCGATCAGGGTCGCGGCGGCCGTGGCGGCAGCGTTGACGGTCTTTTCGCGGATCTCGGCGATCGCGGCGCGCTCGGCGGCGGCGATCTTGTCCTCGGCCATGCGGGCGCGGCGGACAGTGAGATCCTTGGCGGCCGTGCGGGCGTCGGCCAGGATCTGCTGCGCCTCGGCCTCGGCATGTTCGCGCATCGCGACAGTTTCGGCCTCGGCGGCCTTCACCTTGGCGGCATATTCGGCGCGGAGGGCTTCGGCTTCGGCGCGCAGCGCCTTGGCTTCGTCAAGCTGTTCACGGATCGCCGCGATCTTCTTGTCGAGCGCGCCGCCGAGCAGCGCCGGCACCTTCTTCACCAGCAGGATGACGATGAACACCGCCATCGCCAGTGCCACCCACGCCGTTGGATTGAGCCCCAGGGCGGAAGGCGTGGCGTGTTCCGCGCCGCCGCCATGCGCCTCGGTGCCCGCGTGCAGGCCTTCGGCGGTATCGGCATGCGCCAGGTTGGCGGCCACTTCGGCCGAACCGTTGGTTTCCGTGTCAGCCATTGGCGAGCGCAGCCTTTACTGCCTTGGCGGCATCCGCCGCGTTGACCTTGGCGCCTGAAAGCTTGGCGACCATGTCCTGCGCGGCTTCGGCCGCGACGGACTCGATTTCACCGAGCGCCTGGGCGGTTGCTGCGGCGATACGGGCTTCGGCAGCCGACAGGACCTCGGCCGATTCGGCATCGGCCTTGGCGAGGGTCTTGTCGGACTCCGCGGTCGCGTCGGCCTTGGCGGCCTGCGTCAGCTTGAGCGCTTCGGCGCGGCTGGCTTCCGCCTTCGCCCGATAGGCTTCGTCCTGCGCGTCCGCTTCCTGGCGAGCGCGTTCGGCGGCCGCGAGATCGTCCGCGATCTGCCGATCCCTGCGGTCCACCGTCCCCTGGATCTTCGGCACCATGCCGAGGCCGATCACGAAGAAGACGAAGCCGAAGGTCAGCAGCAGCCAGAAAATCTGCGATGAATAGGTCGCAGCGAGCTGAGCTATCTGGGGCATTGCACCTGTATCCTGTCCTGCCGCCCGGCCGGGGCCGGGCGGAGGGTTTGAGTCGTCGTGATCAGGCGACGAAGATCAGGATCATCGCGACGACGAACGCCAGCAGGCCGAGAAGTTCGGCAGCGGCGAAGCCGATGAACAGGCGGCCCTGCTGGCCGTCAGCGGCCGCCGGGTTGCGGAGCGCGCTCTCGAGGAACGAGCCGAAGACGTTGCCCACGCCGATCGCGGCCATGCCCGCACCGATGGCTGCCAGGCCGGCACCGACGAGCTTTGCTGCTTCTGCGTCCATTTCTAAACTCCCTTCGTAAATTCAAATGACAGTGGGTTGAAAACTCAGTGAAGATTCTCTGCGTCGTTGAGGTACAGCGACGTCAGCAATGCGAAGACATAGGCCTGGATACCGGCGACCAGCACTTCCAGGGCACAGATCGCGATCATCAGGATGAAGCTGGGGCCGCCGATCAGCACGCCATAGGCGGCACCGGCATTGGCGCTGTCGATCACGAAGCTGGAAAGCACCTCGAGCAGCACGTGGCCAGCCATCATCGCGACGAAGAGTCGCAGGCCAAGGCTGAACGGGCGGACGAGGAACGAGATCAACTCGATCACCGGAATCAGCCACATCAGCCAGATCGGCGTGCCGTGCGGCACGAACAACGAGAAGAAGTGGAGGCCGTGCCGCCAGAAGCCGACGATGAGCACGATCGAGAAGCTCATGATCGCGAGCACACCGGTGACGGTGAAGTGGCTGGTGAAGGTGAAGGGGTGGATGCCGAACAGGCCGAGGGGAAGCAATCCCAGCAGGTTGGCGAACAGGATGAACATGAAGATCGAAAAGATGTAGGGCACATATTTGCGCCCGGCGGGGCCGATATTGGCCGCCAGCATCGAATCGATGAAACCGGTCATGCTCTCGACCGCCATCTGCCAGCGACCGGGAACGAGCTGGCGCTTCATGCCGCCCAGCATGAACACCCACAGCACGACGGCGGTGATCGCCATCCAGAGCGCTGAATTGGTGAATGCGATATTATAGCCGGCGATGGACAGATGATCGGTGCCGAACAACGGCTCGATCGTGAACTGATGCATCGGATCGACTTTACCTGGCTCGGCCACGAAAAACCCCAAAATCCTGCGACCAAAGCGCCCGAAATATCACTTCGGACGCTGGTTCGAAATCCTGATGATGTTTCTGAAGGCGACGATGATCCCAAGGAACAACATCACCAGCAGGCCCCAGGGCGACGTGCCGGCAAAACGGTCTATGACCCAGCCGATCAGCGCGCCGCCAGCAATGCCCCCGATCAGTTCCGCCAGCACCCGGTTGCCGAGACGATAGCTTTCGTCCTGGCCCTTTTGTGCAATGCCGGTCCTGACCGCTTCGTCGTGCTGTGCACGCTTCAGCCGCTCATCGAGGGACTGGAGTCGCGCATTCTCGCCGATTGGGTCTTGCCCGGATTCGCGTTCCGCCATGCGCGTTCCTCCTTGAGCCGAGGCTTTCCGGACGATCGACAAAGCATGAAAGACGAGCGAACCCGCCAAGGCGCGGTCCGTTTAGGGAGGGGGTGGGGCGAAGTCAACCGTAGTGGAGGGGAAGGCCGAATCCGCCGCAAATGCCATGAAATTCCGGTATTATCCGTAATCGGTGCTTGATCGGCGAATCTCCGTCGTCGGTTCACATGGCAGGCGTTTCACCCCGATTCCGGCCCCCATCGGAATGGCGGGCCGGTTTCCATCGAATCGCAGCCGCTTATACGCAGCGGCCGTCGCGCTGCGGTGCGCCGCTGCCGCGCGTCTGCCAACTTCCATCAGGCGCCTGGTACTTCTCGCCCGGCTTGGTGTTGGCGATCAGGTTGCAGCCCGTGGTGAAGGCGAACTGCTCGATCGTCGAGCCTGTCGATCCGGCCTTTGCCGTGTAGGCGGCCTTGCGCTTGATGTTGATGTCGCGGACGAGCGCCTCGACATCGGCACCCTGGCTGCCGACGACGCCGAGATAGCCGTCTACCTTCTCGCCGACCTTGCCGGCCGAGCGCGCGGCTTCATAGGCGGGGTCGCGCTGCGCATAAGCAGTGCCCGCCGCCGCCGCGAGGGCGATGGAGAGGCCGAGGCCGATCAGAGTGATGCGCTTCATCAGAATATGTCCGCTTCCTGCTTGATGAGGTTCTTCGCCTCGCCATCGAGACGATAGACCACTTCCTGCTTGATGTTGATATTCAGGTTGATCTCGATGGGCTTGTCGGGCGCCTGAAGCGTCACGCAGCCCGCAAGGCCCGCGCACGCCGCCGCCAACGTCAGGCCCAAGGCGATCGCCGATCCGGTTGTCTTCCCCATATAAGGGGGAATCTCACCCTGCGGTCCCTCGGTCAACATCGCATTCTTCATCGCTTGTTTTCGCTTTCGGCAGGCTGAACGGCCGTTTGCCCGCGCGGCTTGGGGCTATCGGCCTGGGGTGGGGCGGGCTGAGGCGGGGCGGCTTGCGTGCGCGCCTTCTGCGCGTCGATGAGCGCCGGCAGATTCTGCTCGATCAGCAACGTCGGATCGTAAAGCGAGCGCGCGGAGAAAAGCAGTTGCCGGAACGGCGCGCGAATCGTGACGTTGAAGCGGATCGGCAGCGCCGCGATCTTGCGCGTGATGAAATTCTGCTTGGTGCCCTCGCCCTGGCCCAGTCCGGCGAATCGCACCTGGGTGACCATTTCGCCATCGAGATCGCCGTTGAGGATGACCTCCAGCGACCGGTAGCGGACGGCACGCAGCGCCTGGAAAGCGATATTGCCCCAATTGCCGAGATCCTCCTGCGTGAGTTGGCCGACATAGGCGAGCGATCCGCCGCCTTCGCGCACGGTGAGTCGTCCATCGACGATCCGGCCGCCCTTCTCGTCGAAGACGATCGGCAACACGCCGTCGAAGATGCCGGTGGCGTTGATATTCTCGAAATCGAAGCCCTGGAGGAAGGCGGCGGCGTCCATGCCGCTGACCCGGAAGGTCAGGTGGCGGGGCTTGGCCGCGCCCAGATCGAGAATGGTGGGATCCAGCGTCAGTCGCCCGCTCGCGAACGGCCACTCGCCGCCCTCGATCGCGACCTGCTGGTTGGGAAGCAGATGGTAGCGGAGCACGCCGTTGGTGACTGGCAGGCCGGGATTGATCTCGCCGATCGAGACCGACTGGCCGGGCGCCGTCACCAGGCCGAGCAGGTCGGTGAAGCGGATTTCGCCGCTGAGATTGGAGACGGGGCCGAACGCCGCCGCGAGATTGGCGCCGCTTGTCCGGAAAATGCCGTCGCTCGTCACGCCGTCCGGCGTCCAGCGGATCTCTCCGCGACCGCTGACCAGTGCGTCGACATTCGCGACCACGCCGAACGCCAGATGTGTCAGCGCATCGGGCTGGAGCGCCTTGCCGAAGCGGAGCTCGGGGACGTCGAGAATGGCCTGGCCGGTTCCGGCCGACAGATCATGCGCGATAGTGACGGCGGTGACCGGCGTTCGCCCTGTGGGTTCGCGGAGCAACCCGCTCGCGGCGATCTTTCCGTCGATCAGGCTGAGGTTGAAATCATCCGAAATCAACGGGTTGAATCGCGGTGTTGAGGCAGTGTCGGCAACCTTGAGTCCGCCATCGAGCTTGAGTGATCCGCCAGCGAATCGCCAGTTGCCGGCCGCTTCGGACACGATCAGTGGAACATTGCCGATCTGGCCGCCCAGCCGATCGAAGCGGCCGGCCATTCCCGAACCGGCAATGCGGCCTTCCAATATGCCGATATCCAGCCGCGTCGCCCGGTCCGGCGCGCCGAGCCGGATCGCGATATCCTGTGCGGCGAGCGTGCCGGCGCGGAGCGCAAGGCGCGCATCGGCGGCGGCAATCTCGATCGGGTTGTCGCCCAATCGGCCCGACAGCCTTGGCGCCGCGATGCGCGCGCCGCCGCTCATCCCGCCTCCGGCGCTGCGCGCGAACAGCGTCTGGCCTTCGATCGGGCACAGCGTCAGTCGCGTGGCACCCAGGGTGAGCGCCGCCGCCTTGAGCGAGGTCAGGCCGAGCGGTGCGCAGCCGGGATTGAGCGCGAAGCCGCCACGGACATCGATGTGGCCCGCAAGTGGCAGGGTGAGCCCGGTGACGCGCCCGTCCGCCAAGGGACCGTCCAGCGTCATGCGGGTCGCGAATCGGGTTCCGCCATCGGGGGCTGCGGTGAAATCGATCCTGTTCAACGCCAGCCGGGCCCCGCCCGAGGCGAAGGGGGCGATCGTTGCATTGCCGCGAATGGGGGCGCCGGGAGCGGGTTGGGTAAGGTCGATGATGGTTTGGGGAAAACCGCCGCCCGCCAGGTTCAGGCGGCCGTTGACCTGCGGGAGTCCGGCTGGCCAGCCGATCTTCACGCCTCCGGCCATGACGAACCGCGCGCCGCTGCGGCTGGATGCGTCGAGCGCATTGAGCTGAAGCGAGCCTGTGTTCCCGAGCTGGGCGACCGTGAAATCGCCGGAGAGGCGCATGCCCGCGCCGGCGCGTCCGATCGCCTCGGCCAGCGCGGCGGCGAGTGGTGCTACGGGCGTGCCCTTGGCCGTCCCGCTCAGCGATGCCAGCCGTGCGAGAGTCGCGCGATCGAGCGCGGCATTGTCCATCGCCGCCTTGCCGCCCAGGCCGACTTGGAAACCGCGCGGCGTGTTGCCGATGCGATAGGCGCCGGTGAGCGTCAGACCCTGTCCCGATCCGCCCGGTAGCGTCAGTGCCTTCGCGGCAATCCGCAAATCGCCGCCGGTGCGTGCTCGACCGCCGTCGAAACCGATGGCGCCGCTGACGCCGTCGAGCCGATTGGCGCCCAGCGCCGCGCGCGGCAGGTCCAGCCGCATCGATCCTTTCCAGCGGTTCAATGCTTCGTTGAAAATCGCGTCGACCCGGGCCTGCGGCGCGGTCAATCCAAGCGACGCGTCGGGGCAGGCGAAAGCGGCGGCGCGCACGGGACCGGCAACGTGCGGCGCCTTGTCGGACACCGAAAGGTCGAGCCAGGCGGTCGCGCCGCGCAAGGGGCAGCCGCCGATCGTCAGTTCGGGTGCGACCGCCGCCAGCTTGCCGCGGAATCCGCCGGTCAGATTGCCGCGTCCGTCGAGCTTCAGGCCGACAGCGCCGTTTGGCAGATCGAGCCGCATACGCGCGTCGTTCAGATCGAGATCGAGATCAGGCAGGGCGAAGGGCTTGCCCGACGGAGCGGGCAGCAGTCGATCGACGCTGCCGAACGAGACGCTGCCGTCGATCAGCCGTCCGCGCAGCCGCACGCCGCCGGCGCGAACGCCGGTAACGGTCGGGCCGCCGCCGCGAATCGCGATCAATATCTCCGCCCAATCAGCGGTCAGGTCCGGATGAGCGGGGTCGCCGATGCTGATGTTTTCCAGCCGCTGCGTGCGGAAGCCGATTCCCGCGATCTCGTAGCGCGCGGAAACGCCGCGCTGTTCCAGCGCATCGGCCACGAAACTGTCGGCGATGGGCTTGCGCTGCGTCCAGGCCAGGGCGAGCGCGACGAGCAGAATCGCGCCGGTCGCGAGCGCAACGCGCCGCGCGCGCCGGCGTTTCGGCACCTCCGCTGCTGCGCGTTCTTCACTCTCGTTCACCCGGCCACCTGCCCCGTCGACATCGTCACAACGCGCCACCACCAGAATAGGCCGCAATCGTCATCGCGCAATTGTGGCAACGCATATCGTGGGATAGCGTGCCGCGATGAACGAAGGCGGAAGCGATCATGGCGGCACGGGGCATCGCGCGCGGCTGCGCAAGCGGTTGCTGGAAGGGGGCGGCGAAGCCCTGCTCGATCATGAGATCGTCGAATATCTGCTGGCCACCGCGATTCCGCGCCGCGACACCAAGCCGCTCGCCAAGAGGCTGCTGAAGGAATTCGGTGGCATGGGCGGGCTTTTCGCCGCCGATGCCGAGGCGTTGGCGCGCGTCGATGGCGTGGGTGAGGGCGCCGTCGCCGCGATCAAGATCGTCCAGGCGACGGCGGTTCGCCTGCTTCGTGCCGAGATCGTCGATCGGCCGGTGCTGGGAAGCTGGCAGGCGCTGCTCGACTATCTGCGGGCGGACATGGCGCATGCGATGGTCGAGCGCGTCCGCGTGCTCCACCTCAACAGCCGCAATCTCCTGATCCGCGACGAACTGATGAGTGAGGGTTCGATCAACGAAGCCGCGGTGCATGTTCGCGAGGTGATCCGCCGCGCGATCGATCTGGGGTCCGCCGCGATTATTTTGGTCCACAACCATCCGAGTGGCGATCCATCGCCCAGCCGCCAGGACATCGCGCTGACGCGCGAGATCGTCGAGGCCGGGCGCGGCCTCGGTATCGCGGTGCATGATCATGTGATTATCGGCACGCAGGGCCATGCCAGTCTGCGCGCGCTGGGCCTGATATGAACCGCCGCGATCTTCTGGTTGGCCTTGGTGCGATATTCGCCCTGCCGGCGCACGCCCAGGCGTCGGAACGAACGGCGGCTCGGCTGATCGGCGCCGCGCGGCGACAGGTTGGCGTCACGCTCCGCTACGATCCGGCCTATACCACATTGCCGTTTCCCAATGGCGACGTACCCAGGGCGAAGGGTGTGTGCACCGATGTGATCGTCCGCGCCTATCGCGACGCCTTCGCGCGCGATCTTCAATCGCTGGTCAATGCGGATATGCGGGCGGCGTTCTCCACCTATCCGAAACTTTGGGGCCTGCGTGGGCCGGATCGCAGTATCGATCATCGCCGCGTGCCCAATTTGCGGACGTGGCTGGCGCGCAAGGGCGCGGCGCTTGCGATTCCGCGTGATCCGGCCGACTGGCGGCCGGGTGATATCTTCACGAGTCTGATCGATGGGCGGCTACCGCATATAGGTCTGGTTTCGGATCGGCGTGGTGCGAACGGGTGGCTCGTCATCCACAATATCGGCGCAGGTGCGCGCGAGGAAGACGCGCTCGGCGATCACCGGATCACCGGTCGATATCGTTGGGGGCTTGTTGCCTGAAAAATGAAGGGCGGCTCCCGTCGCCGGGAGCCGCCCCATCAGCCGATTGTCGAAGCGTCAGCCCTGCAGGAAGGTGGTGAGTTCGCCCTTGCTGACCGACTTGTTCTTGTCGGTATCCGCCTGGGCGAAGGCTGCTTCGGTCCAAGCTGTCGTATCAGTGCTGGCCGCTGCGGCGTTGGGCTGGGCGGCGCGCAGCTTGGTCATCCACGCCGCGAACTCTTCCTTGCTCAGTTCGCCGTTCTTGTCGGCGTCGAAAGCGGGGAAATCATTATCGACCACAGCCGCGACGGTATTCGCGCTATTGGCGGGAGCGGCTTCGGCCGGTGCCGGGCTCGGCGTGGTGGTCGCGCTCGGCGTTGTGGCTTCAGGCGCGGTCTGCGCTTCGGCTGGCGGTTGGGTCGCCGTGCTTTCCGTCGCGGACTCCTGAGGTGGCTGGGTCTGCTGGGCAAAGGCGGGTGCGGCGAGCGCGAAAGCGCTGACGAGCATGAGGTTGCGTATCATTGCATTCTCCTGGATTCTCATTTTCCGCAGCGGAACGATCAAGGGAAATCGCGGTTTTTCCGCCACTTGGTATATAACCAACAGTAGGGGCGGGGGTTTCCAGACCGGCAACGCTTCGTCGTCCGGGAAAACCGACTCGGGGGCGATCCGTTCGGATTCAGCGGCCTGCGGAGGCGGGACGGCGCACTTTCTTCTGCAGGAACGCGGTGAGCTCTTCCGGCGTCACTTTGGCATCAACATTGGAGTCGGCCTGCAGGAACGCGCCATCGGCCCATGCCTTCAGCTTTGCGGCATCCTCGGTCTTCCCAGCGCGGGCGCGCAGGGCGATCAGCCAGGTCGCGAATTCGCTTTCGGTCAGATGGCCTTTGCCGCCCTGGTCATATTTGGGCCACTCGGCGGCAACTGCGGCGCCGATCTGAGCCGCGGCGCTGGTGTTCGCCGCGTTGGACTGGGGCGTTGTCTGTGCAAGCGCCGGCCCCGCAGCCAATATGCCGAGAAGGGCTATGAGAGGACGGATCATGACGTTGCTCCAACTGGTCCCCCAGGCGCGGCGCGCGGACCGGGGATATCCGCGCACCGCTCATATGGACTGCCGCGCGTTGATCGAAAAGGCCAGCGTTCGGCTCGATTGATGCCGCGTCCGGCCCCTGCTATCGCCCGCCCCGTCCACAACCGTGCTCCAAATGCGATGGGGCGAAATTCGAAGGTCAGCCATGGTCCCCCGTTATGCCCGCCCCGCGATGACCGCGATCTGGGAACCCGAATCGAAATTCCGCATCTGGTTCGAGATCGAGGCGCATGCCACCGATGCACTGGCCGAGCTGGGCGTGGTGCCCAAGGCGGCGGCCGAGGCGATCTGGGAACGCGGCGCATTCGAGGTCGATCGCATCGATGCGATCGAGGCCGAGGTGAAGCACGACGTGATCGCGTTCCTCACCAACGTCGCCGAGCATGTCGGTGACGAAGCGCGCTTCATGCACCAGGGCATGACCAGTTCCGACGTGCTCGACACCTGCCTGGCCGTCCAGCTCGCGCGCGCGTCCGATATCCTGCTCGACGATCTCGACAAGCTGCTCGACGTGCTCAAGCGCCGCGCGATCGAGCACAAGCTGACCCCGACGATCGGTCGCAGCCATGGCATCCATGCCGAGCCGGTAACCTTCGGCCTCAAGCTCGCCCAGGCCTATGCCGAGTTCGCGCGCAATCGCGACCGGCTCGTCGCGGCGCGCGCCGACGTCGCCACCTGTGCGATTTCCGGTGCGGTCGGCACCTTCGCCAATATCGATCCCCGCGTCGAGGCGCATGTCGCCGAGAAGATGGGGCTGACCGTCGAGCCCGTTTCGACCCAGGTGATCCCGCGCGACCGCCATGCGATGTATTTCGCGACGCTCGGCGTCATCGCCAGCTCGATCGAGCGCCTCGCCACGGAGGTCCGTCACCTGCAGCGCACCGAAGTGCTGGAAGCGGAGGAATATTTCTCGCCCGGCCAGAAGGGCAGCTCCGCCATGCCGCACAAGCGCAACCCGGTGTTGACCGAGAATCTGACGGGTCTGGCGCGGATGGTGCGCGGCTATGTCACGCCCGCGCTCGAGAATGTGGCGCTGTGGCACGAACGCGATATCAGCCACAGCTCGGTCGAGCGCTATGTCGGCCCCGACGCCACGATCACGCTCGATTTCGCGCTGGCAAGGCTGACCGGCGTGATGGACAAGCTGGTCGTCTATCCCGAGCGCATGCAGAAGAATCTCGATCGCATGGGCGGGCTCGTTCATTCGCAGCGCGTGCTGCTCGCGCTCACCCAGGCGGGTGTCAGCCGCGAGGACGCCTATCGCCTCGTGCAGCGCAACGCGATGAAGGTTTGGGAATCGGATGGTCAGCTCTCGCTGCTCGAACTGCTCAAGGCCGATCCCGAAGTGAGCGCCGCGCTGTCGGCGGAGGAGATCGAGGCGCGCTTCGATCTCGATTATCACTTCAAGCATGTCGATACGATCTTCGCGCGGGTGTTCGGCGCCTGATCGCGATCTGATCGAACGCAGCGTCGTTCGTCGAAAATTGTTGCGCCGCGCGGCCACGGGGTTTGCGCGGCGCAATCGTGCGCGATAGCCTCCGCGCAATGATGATGTGCGGATCGAACCACCATCAAAAGTGGAGCTTTTGATGGCTACGATCCGCCTGGGGAGGACTTCGACAATGGCGATCACGCTCACGGTCAACGGCACGCAGCGGCGCTATGGCGGCGATCCGGACATGCCGCTGCTCTGGTATCTGCGCGACGAGCTCGATCTCGTCGGCACCAAGTTTGGCTGTGGCATCGCGAGCTGCGGGGCCTGCACTGTCCATGTCGCGGGCGAGGCGCGCCGGTCCTGTTCCACGCCGATGTCGGAGCTCGATGGCGTGAAGGTCACCACCATCGAGGGCATGGCGAAGGGCGATATGCTCCATCCGGTTCAGCAGGCCTGGATCGACGAGGATGTCGCGCAATGCGGCTATTGCCAGACCGGGCAGATCATGGCGGTCGCCGATCTGCTGGCACGCAATCCGAATCCGAGCGACGAGGAAATCGACCAGAACCTCAACAATCTTTGCCGTTGCGGCAGCTATGCGCGGTTGCGCAAGGGCGTCCATCGTGCGGCGGCGCTGATGAAGGGGAAGGGGGCATGACGATCCAGCTCGATCGCCGCGCCTTCCTGCGCGTCGCCGCCGTTTCGGGCGCGATGGTGCTGACGATGCGCCCCCATTCGTTCGCCGCCGCCGGGAGCGGCGCCGATATCGGCCTTCATGTCCGGCTGACGCCCGACAACCGGCTGATCATCCGGACCGCGACGACCGAGATCGGGCAGGGCACGAACACGTCGATCCCGATGCTGATCGTCGAGGAACTCGATTTTCCGTTCGCGCGGACGGGCGTGGAGAATATCGCGCCGCCGCTGCGCCGCAATGCCGAGGGACGGATCGAGTCGGCCGCCTTCGCAGACGGTGCCGGCGGATCGACTGCGATCTGGGAAAGCTATGATTCGGCGCGCCAGGTGGGCGCCGTCGCGCGCAACCTGCTGATGCAGGAGGCGGCGGCGCGCTGGTCGGTGCCGATCGCTGACCTGTCGACCCAGGATGGTTTCGTGATGCATGCCGCGAGCAAGCGGCGGCTGGCCTATGGCGCGTTGGCCGAGGGCGCGGCGCGGCGGCCCGTGCCCGCCGGAGCGCTACCACTGAAGGCGCGCGCCGAACATCGGCTGATCGGGACGCCGCAGAAGCAAAAGGAAGCGCGAGCGATCGTCACCGGCGAGCGGCTGTTCGGCATCGACCAGACAATGCCCGGCATGCTCCATGCGGTTATCCTCCGTGCGCCTGTTCTCGACGCATCGGTCGCCGCGGTCGACGACAAGGCGGCGAGGGCCGTGCCGGGCGTTCGCCATATCGTCCGCCTGCCCGCGATCACGGCCGGCAGCGCCTTTCGCAACCGTCCGCTCGCGGAAGGCGTGGCGGTGGTCGCCGACAGCCATTGGGCGGCGCTCAAGGGGCGCGAGGCGCTCAAGGTGGAATGGGCGGGCGGCGCCGTGGACGAGAATGGCGACGAACGGATCGCCGCCGCCTGGGCCGATCTGGCGGCAGGCAAGGGACATCGCCTGGGCGAGGCCGGCGATGTCGATGCTGCCTTCGCGCGCGCGGCGAAGCTGGTCGAGGCGCGCTATGACGCTCCGATGGTGGCGCATGCGCCGATGGAGCCACAGAATACGCTGGCGCACGTGACCGCCGATGGTGCGACGGTGGTGACCCCAACACAGCAACCGATGGGTGTCGCGGCCACCGTCGCGGAAATACTCGGCATCCCTGTGGAGAAGGTGAAAGTGGTGCCCGTGCGCTGTGGCGGCGGGTTCGGACGACGGCTCTATACCGATATGACCGCCGAGGCGGCGCTGATCGCCAGGGCGGTTGGCGTGCCAGTGAAGCTGGTCTGGACGCGCGAATGCGATATCGCGACCGATCTGTACCGGCCCGGTGGCGCGCACCGGTTCCGCGCGGCGCTTGATGCCAAGGGTGCGTTGACAGGCTGGATGCATGGCGTTGCCAGCCAGTCGCGCCGCTATCGCGGCCCGGCCGATCAGAGCGCGGCGTCGCTCGCGGCGTCCGAGGTGCCTGTCGTTGATTATCCTGGCGCGCTCGTTCCCAATCGGCGCTTCGACTATGTGCCGATCGTGAGCGCGGCGCCGCGCGGCGCCTGGCGCGCGCCCGGCCACAATATCAATGGCTGGACGATGCAGGCCTTTCTGGACGAAGTGGCGGAGGCGGCGGGCCAGGATCCGCTGGCATTCCGTCTGACGTTGCTCGGTGAAGCCCGCGACCTGCCCTATGACAGCCATGGTGGGCCTATCTTCTCGACAGGGCGCCTGGCCGGTGTGTTGCGGCTGGCGGCGGAGAAGGGCGATTGGGGAAGGGCTTTGTCGAAGGGCAGCGGTCGCGGTATCGCCGGCCACTTCTCCTTCGGATCCTATGTCGCGCATGTCGTGCAGGTCACGATGAAGCCGGGCGGGGCCTTCAGTGTCGATCGCGTGACGAGCGCGATCGATTGCGGCATCGCGGTCAATCCCAATGGCATCGCGATGCAGAACGAGGGATCGATCAACGACGCGCTGTCGACCGCCCTGGGCCAGGCGATCACGATTCGCGGCGGCCGGGTGGAGCAGAGCAACTTCGCCGATTATCCCATGATGCGGATCGATCGCGCCGCGACGCGGATCGAAACGCATATCGTGCCGAGCGATGCGCCGCCGCGCGGCATGGGTGAACCCAGCCTGCCGCCGTTCACGGCCGCGCTCACCAACGCGATCTATGCGGCGAGCGGCAAGAGAATCCGCAGCCTGCCGATCGGCGAACAGCTCGCCTGATCCCCGGTTGCAAAAGCTGCATGTGCGATTGCCGGTTTCAAAGTTGCGATAGTTTGAAATAATATTATCTCAACCTCACCGCATGACAAGATTGCGGTGCGCGGCAATGTCCGCAGTTCGCAGGGAAAGAAGATACCCGCTCAGGTGGACGTGTTCGCGCACGCCTGCCTGCACGGGCACGCTTCACAGGAGAAATGAAATGAAGTCGTTCGAAACGGCGATCAGCATCGTGCTGGTTCTCGCCACCCAGGCGCTCACCATCGGCGTGATCTTCGCGGCTTGAACCGGGCCTTGATGAGCTTGCTCATCGAAGCCCGGTCAGGCCAGCGGGGCGCCTGAGCGTTCCAGGGCGTGGATGCGGAGCATCCCCGGCTTGGCCAAAACCCCCTTTCGAAGCCCCGCCCGGCAGCTCGCCCGGCGGGGTTTTGTGTTTTCAGGAGGCGTCGGACGCGCATCGCGCATTGACGCACCCGGCCTCCGCGCTGCAAAGCGGCGCGCGATGAAAAGAAAGACTGGCCAGGATCGTTCGATCACCGAAACATGGCGTCCGGCGACGCAGGCCGTGCGCGGCGGAACCGCGCGTTCGGAATGGGGGGAGACGAGCGAGGCGCTCTTCCTGACCTCCGGCTACGCATACGACTGCGCGGGCGACGCGGCCGCGCGCTTCGCTGGCGAGCAGCAGGGCATGACCTATAGCCGGCTGCAGAACCCCACGGTCGAGATGCTGGAACAGCGCATCGCCCTGCTCGAAGGCGCGGAGGCCGCGCGCTGCCAGGCATCGGGCATGGCGGCGATGACTGCGGCCCTGCTGTGCCAGCTCAGCCAGGGCGACCATGTCGTCGCCGGTCGCGCGGCGTTCGGATCGTGCCGCTGGCTCACCGACTCGCTGATGCCGCGCTTCGGCATCACCTCGACGATTATCGACGGCCGCGACACCGATGCCTGGCGCGACGCGATCCAGCCCAACACCAAGGTGTTCTTCTTCGAAACCCCGGCCAACCCGACGATGGATATCGTCGATATGGCGGCGGTGTGCGGCATCGCACGCGAAAACGGCATCACCACGGTGGTCGACAACGCCTTCGCCACGCCGGTCTTGCAGCGGCCGATGGATTTCGGCGCCGATGTCGTCGCCTATTCGGCGACGAAGATGATGGACGGGCAGGGCAGGGTGCTGGCCGGCGCGGTCTGCGGAACGCGCGCTTTTATCGACGATGTGCTGCTGCCTTTCACACGCAACACCGGCCCGACGCTGTCGGCGTTCAACGCCTGGGTCGTGCTCAAGGGACTCGAGACGCTGGATCTTCGTATCCATCGGCAGAGCGAGAATGCGATGAAGGTCGGCCGTTTTCTGGAAGGCCGCGTGCCGCGCATCCTGCATCCGGGGCTGGAGAGCCATCCGCAGCACGCGCTGGCGATGCGCCAGATGAAGGCGTGCGGGCCGATCTTCTCGATCTATCTCGATGGCGGCCGCGCCCAGGCGCACGGCCTGCTCGATGCGCTGAAGCTTGTCGACATCTCGAACAATATCGGCGACTCGCGCAGCCTGATGACGCACCCCTGTTCGACGACGCATGCCGGCCTGACCGCCGAGGTGCGCGCGGAGATGGGCGTGGAGGAAGGCATGTTGCGGCTGAATGTCGGCCTGGAAGATCCTGATGACCTGATCGAGGATTTCGACCAGGCTCTGCGCGCGGTCGGGCTATGAACACGCCTTCCCGCTCGATGAACGCGCTGTTTCCCTATGCGGAAACCACGCGCGGCGTCACCGTGCGGGTGTCGGTGAGCTATCTGCCCGAACAGTCCGAGCCCGAGCGCGGGCGCTGGTTCTGGGCCTATCACATCCGCGTCGAGAATGGCGGCGATGCCGCTGTCCAGCTTCTCGCGCGCCATTGGGTGATCACCGACGGGCGCGGCGCCCGCCATTCGGTGGAGGGTGAGGGCGTGGTCGGCGAACAGCCGGTGATCGCGCCGGGGGCCGCCTATGACTATGTCTCCGGCTGTCCGCTCAGCACGCCCACGGGATCGATGCAGGGCAGCTATCACATGATCGGCGAGGATGGTTCGGGCTTCGACGTGAAGATCCCCCGCTTCCCGCTGCTGGCACCGGTCGGGGCGGAGTGACGGCATGAAGCGTACGCACCTTCCGTTGAATGGCCTGCGCGTCCTCGACGCGGCCGCCCGCCATCTCAGCTTCACGCGCGCGGCGGACGAGCTTGCGGTGACGCCGGCGGCGGTCGGGCAACAGATCCGCGCGCTAGAGGATACGCTGGGCGTCGTGCTGTTCCGCCGTACCGCCAAGGGACTGGAACTGACGCCGGAGGGCGATGCCGGCCTCGGCGCGCTGCGCGCCGGCTTCCTCCAGTTCGAGGAGTCGGTTCGCGCGATGCAGGCGGGGCAAAGCAGCAAGTCGCTCACCATCGCCGCTCCGCGCGACTTCACCGCGAAATGGCTCAGCCCCCGGCTCGCCGAATATGGCCGTTCGGACCCGGAACTGCGCTTCACGCTGATCGCGGCCGAAGGCGATCTCGACTTCACCGAGGCCAATCTCGACCTCGCCATTCGCCTCGTCCAGGGGCCGGGCGAGCACGAAGGCATGGCATTGGCGGAAGGCGGCTTCGTCACCGTCGCCGCGCCCGATGGCGCGGATGCGCGGATCTCCTGGCCCGGCTGTCCGGCCGATGCCGACGCCGCGCAGGTCAGCGTCGCGGATGCTGGCCTGGCGATCGACGCGGCGGCCGCCGGCTTCGGTCGCGCCTGCGTTCCGGCCTTGCTCGCCGAGAGCGACATCGCGTCGGGGCGCGTGGCCTTGGTCGGCGAGGTGAAGTCGTCGCCGCTCGCCTATTGGTTGATCGCGCCCTTGCCGCAATGGCGCCAGAAGAAGGTGAAGGCGCTGGTTGCGGCGCTGGCCGGGCAGTGAACCTCCCGACATTCACCACCGATCGGCTTGTCCTGCGTCCGCTCGTCTCCGACGATGCCGATGGGCTTCATGCTGTCCTCTCCGATGAGGAAACGATGCGTTATTGGGCGACGCCGCCGCACGAGGCGATCGCTGAGACTCGCGACTATGTCGCGGGCAATGCCGAACAGGATCAATGGCTTACCTGGGCGATCACCGAGGGCGGTGGACCGGCGCTTGGCTGGGTGGTGCTGAGCGCGCATCGCGATGGCGTGCGCGAACTCGGCTATATCCTGCATCGTGATCGCTGGGGGCGGGGCTATGTCGGCGAAGCGGCCGCCGCTGTCGTCGATCATGGGTTCGCCGTGATGGGCTTGCGGCGCATCTTCGCCGATTGCGATCCCGACAATGTGGGGTCGATCCGCGTGCTCGAACGCCTCGGCTTTCGTCTGGAGGGGCATCTGCGCGCCGAATGGCACACGCATATCGGCGTGCGCGACAGCCTGATCTTCGGAATGCTTGGGGAGGAATGGCGGTGACCGAACTGCGGCCGCCCGATCTGAGCGATCCGGCCGAACGCGCCGCCTACCGCAGCGAATTGCGCGGGGTCGCACGCAGGACCCGGCTTGCCGGACTTGTGCTCGCGGCACTGGGCGCGCTGCTCGCGCTCGCCAGCAAGCGTGCGGAGGATCCAGCGATGTGGCGGCTCGGGGCGATCCTGGCGATCGCGGCGGGCGGGGGCCTGATCATCTTCGGTAGCGCACGACGCGCGATGCATCACCAATTGCGGATGAACGTGCCGGACGCGGGCTCCGATACCGATCGATAGGGGCGGTCAGCGCCCGACCAATGCGAGCGCCCGAACCATCAGCCCGTTGAAGCGAGGGGCCTCCACGTCGCGGGCGGTGTTGTTCCACGCGCCGGTGACGGTGAACCAGCGCCCCCTCTTGTCGCGCAGAAGATAGTTGAGCGAGATTACGCCGGCCTCCGATCCGCCCTTGAAACCGATATAGTCGAAACGGGCGGCGGTGAGCGCATCGACACCGGGGCTGACGCCGAGGATGGCCATCGCATCCGCGCCCGCCGTCTTGCGCAGGCGATCCAGGATCGCTGTGGTGTCCGCCGGTGATGCGAACCATTCGACCGTGTCGATATGCAGCGGCATGCTGCCGAGCTTGGCGAAATCGATGCGTTCGATGACGAGGTCGGCCGCCGCCGTTTCGAGGAGCTTGGCGCGTTGATCGGCATCGCCCTTGATCCATCGGTCGCGCAGCGCGGCATTGGCGGGCATCTTGAGCGAAAAGGCTTCGGCGGTCTTCAGGATTGGCAATGCCTTGTCCGGCGCCGCATGGCCGGTATCGCGCAGATATGCGCCCACCTTTTCGCGCCCTGCGATATCGAGGAGCGTGTCGGTCGCGGTATTGTCGCTCAAGGATATCATCAGCGTTGCTAGGCTGTGGATCGTGAGCGGCGACGCCTTCGGCCATCTTTGCGTGATACCCGATGGCAGCGACGCGGCGCCAAGCTTTGCCACTTCGTCCCAGCGATGTTCGCCGGCGGCGATCTGACGCGCGATCTCGCCCAGGATATAGAGCTTGTAGGCTGATCCGACCGCCATCTGGCGATCGGGATTGTGCTGGAGGATCCAGCGCGGCGGACCGTCGCCAAGTTCGGCGATTGCAAAGGCGCTGGTGCCGGGTAGCGCCTTCATGTCATCGAGCAGCTTGCCCAGGCTGTCGTCCCTTGCCTGGCTGCCGGTGACGAGGAAACCGCCGACGCGGTGCGGTGGATCACGCTCCACCACAAGGCGGATCGTCACCACGGCGCGCTCATAGCCGACCTGCACGGTGCCGATGCCATTGCCATTGCCCTCAGGCATGACCTTCTGGATGCGGAGCACCGGGCCGTTCTGGTCGATCAGGCTGCGTGCGATTGCTGTGAAACGCGCCATCGGCACGTCAGCGAAGAACGCCGGGGAAAAATATGTGGTGGCGTCCGCCCGGCCGCTCAGGATTGCCGGAAGTTCGGCGGCGCGGGCGCGCAGGGCCGCGTCGGGATCTCCCTGCGCCTGCGCGGGCGCCAGCGCGGCGAACAACATCAGCAGCGCCGCGATTATCCACGTCGCGGCTCGAACCGGCCGGAATGGCGCGATGATCAGGTGCTCAGGCGTCGATCACCTCTTCATCGACCTGCGCCGCATTCTCCTGGATGAACTGGAAGCGGTGCTCGGGATTCTTGCCCATCAGCCGGTCGACGAGATCGCGGACCTGCGCGCGTTCCTCATATTCCTTGGGCAGGGTGATGCGGATCATGCTGCGCGTCTTGGGATCCATCGTGGTTTCGCGGAGCTGCTGCGGGTTCATCTCGCCCAGGCCCTTGAAGCGGCTGACTTCAACCTTCTTGCCCTTGAACTCGGTCTTTTCCAGTTCGGCGCGATGCGCGTCATCGCGAGCATAGGCGCTCTTGCTGCCGGCGACGAGCCGATAGAGCGGCGGCTGGGCGAGGTAGAGATGACCACGCCGGACGAGATCCGGCATTTCCTGAAAGAAAAAGGTCATCAGCAAGGTTGCGATATGCGCGCCATCGACATCGGCGTCGGTCATGATCACGATGCGTTCGTAGCGCAGATTGTCGGGCACGCATTTCTCGCGCGTGCCGCAACCCAGCGCCAGCGACAGGTCGGCGATTTCCTGGTTTGCGCCGATCTTGGCGCTGTTGGCGGAGGCCACGTTCAGGATCTTGCCGCGGATCGGCAGGATCGCCTGCGTCTTGCGATCGCGCGCCTGCTTGGCGCTGCCGCCCGCGCTGTCACCCTCCACGATGAAAAGTTCGGTGCCGGCGGGGTCGTCGGCCGAACAATCGGTCAGCTTGCCCGGCAGGCGCAGCTTGCGTGCCGACGTCGCGGTCTTGCGCTTGACATCTCGCTCGGCCTTGCGGCGCAGCCGGTCGTCCATCCGTTCGAGCACGAAGCCGAGCAGTGCCTTGCCGCGATCCATGTTGTCGGCAAGGTAATGGTCGAAATGGTCGCGTACCGCGCGCTCCACCAGTGTCGACGCTTCGGGCGAGGTCAGGCGGTCCTTGGTCTGGCTCTGGAACTGCGGATCGCGGATGAAGACCGAGAGCATCAGCTCCGATCCGGTCATCACGTCCTCTGCCGTGATATCCTTGGCCTTTTTCTGGCCGACCAGTTCGCCGAAGCCCCGGATACCGCGCACGAGCGCGGCGCGGAGGCCCGCCTCATGCGTACCGCCATCGGGCGTCGGAATGGTGTTGCAATACCAGCTATAGCTGCCCTCGGACCAGAGCGGCCAGGCGACCGCCCATTCGACACGGCCCTGGGCGTCCGGAAAATCCTGCGATCCGGCGAAGAAATCGCTGGTGGCGCATTCGCGCCCGCCAAGCTGTTCGCGCAGATGATCGGCAAGGCCGCCGGGGAACTGGAACACGGCCTCGGCCGGGGTGTCGTCGCTGATCAGTTCGGGCGCGCATTTCCAGCGGATTTCGACGCCCGCGAACAGGTACGCCTTGGAACGCGCGAGGCGATAGAGCCGCTGCGGCTTGAAATGCAGGATATCGCCGAAGATCTCGTGATCCGGCACGAAGGAGACGCTGGTGCCGCGCCGGTTCTGAGTCGGCCCCAGCTTTTCCAGCGGCGACATCACTTGCCCCCGGGCGAAGCGCTGACGGAACACTTCCTTGTTGCGCGCGACTTCGATGACGGTCTCGACGGAGAGCGCGTTGACGACCGAAACGCCCACGCCATGCAGACCACCCGAGGTCGCATAGGCCTTGCCCGCGAATTTTCCGCCCGAGTGGAGCGTGGTCATGATGACCTCGAGCGCTGACTTGCCGGGGAATTTGGGATGGGGGTCGACCGGGATGCCCCGGCCATTGTCGACGATGGTGAGCCGGTTGCCCGGCTCCAGCATGACTTCGATGCGCGTGGCATGGCCGGCGACGGCTTCGTCCATGGCATTGTCGAGCACTTCGGCGGCCAGGTGATGCAGCGCGCGTTCGTCGGTGCCGCCGACATACATGCCGGGGCGGCGGCGTACGGGTTCCAGCCCTTCCAGAACTTCGATCGCGGAAGCGTCGTAATTGCCGGATGTCTGGGAAACGGAGGCGAACAGATCGTCGGACATGGACTAGCTATGATGGAGCGGAGTCGCGCTGGCAAGCCGCCGTTGCTGGCGATCGGCTGCCTTTGTGGCAAATGTGCAACGCCGGAATAAAGATCAAAATGGTGTGGATCATTTGCTGCGCCGCACGCGTTTGGGTTGGGCTTTTGCCTGTAAGGAGTAGCGTATGCGTACCCAGTTTTCCGCCGTGGCGATGATCGCCGCGGTGCTTTCGGCCGCGCCGGCCATGGCCCAATCGAGCGAGGATAGCTGGACCGGCTTTTATGTCGGCGGTTCGGTCGGCGCGACGGTCCAGCCGAACGACCAGGGCTCGTCGATCCTGTTCGACACCAATCAGGACGGCGATTTCAACAATGTCGTCAATACTTCGGGCGGCGCAAATGCGTTCTCGCCCGGCTTCTGCAACGGTGCCGCCACCAGTACGGCGCCCACCGCGTGCCGCAACGACAAGGACGGGATCGAATATTTCGGCCATGTCGGCTTCGACAAGCAGATGGGCAATTTCGTGCTCGGTGCGGTCGGCGAATTCGGCAAGAACGATATCCGCGACAGCGTGAGCGGCTTCAGCACGACGCCTGCGTCCTACACCTTCACCCGCAGCCTGAAGTACAGCGCGGGCCTGCGTCTGCGCGCGGGCTATACCCCCAATGGCAAGACCCTGTTCTATGCGACGGGCGGTGGCGCCTATGGCAAGGTGCGCAACAGCTTCACCACGACGAACACCGCGAACAGCTTCACCGACAACGGCAATTCGGATGCATGGGGATGGACGGCTGGTGGTGGCGTCGATCAGAAGATCGGATCGAACTTCTCGATCGGCCTCCAATATCTCTACACCAATCTCAACAATGACGATTATGTCGTGCGCGCCGGTCCCGGCACCGCGCCGCCGACCAATCCGTTTCTGCTGGTGAATTCCAGCGGCACGGACATGCAGCGCAGCGACGACAAGTTCCGCTACCACAGCATTCGGGCGACGGCGTCGTTCCGGTTCTGAGCGGCTTGACGAGCAAAGAAAAAGGCCGGCGTTTCCGCCGGCCTTTTTTGTTTCAGCGCACGCGCGGCCCGCCAAAAGGCAGCGGCGGCGGCGGCCGGCGGTCGCGGCGCGGAAGCTGCGCCTGATAGGCCTGGCCGCAATGCTGGACGCAATAGGGGAAGCCCGGGTTCACCTGATCGCCACAGAAATGGAAATCGGGTTCGCCAGGATGGCCCATCGGCCATTTGCAGATCTTGTCGTTGAGATCGAGCAGGCTCGTCTTGCCCGCCACGTCCGCGCTCGGCTTGGCTGGAACCAGCCGGCGGGGCGGGGCGGGCGGGATCGGCGCCTGCTGATCGCCCGGGCCCTGGCGCAGGAAACCGCCGGGGCCGATCGAGCGCAAAATGGGTTCGGCCGGCTGCGCCGGGGTGGCAGGTGCTGCCGGAGCGGCGGCGACAGGCGGACGCGGCGCGGGTGCCGGGCGCGGAGCCGGGGCGGCGGTCGGCTGTGGTGCCGCCTCCGCTTTCTTGGGTGCCGCCGGTTTCTTGGGCGGCGGATTGCCGTCCTTTTCCTTCACGGGCGAAGGGCGCGACTGGAGGCCCAGCCGATGCGCCTTGCCGATCACGGCATTACGGCTGACGCCGCCGAGTTCCACCGCGATCTGGCTGGCGGTCATGCCGCCTTCCCACATGGTCTTGAGCTGGTCGATGCGTTCGTCGGTCCAGGCCATGGATGCTCCTCAAAAAATCAAATCTCTGTGCCCGTATCGTCCAGCTTGCGGGCTGCATGCGAAGCCGATAGGCGATCAGGCGATGAACGACCACCCCGATTCAACGACGGATGCGCCCGGCGGGTTCGCCCCCGTCATGGGCCGCGAGCCTGGCGTGCCGCTGATCCGCAATGTGAACTGGGGTGGATTGCGCGCACTCTATATCAAGGAGGTGCGACGTTTCTTCAAGGTCCAGCTCCAGACGATCTGGGCCCCGGCGATCACAACGCTGCTGTTTCTGGTGATTTTCTCGGTTGCGCTGGGCGGTTCCGGCCGCACGGTGATGGGCGTTCCCTTCCCGGATTTCATCGCGCCCGGCCTCATCATCATGGGGATGATGCAGAACGCCTTCGCCAATTCCAGCTTCTCGCTGCTGGTCGGCAAGATCCAGGGAACGATCGTCGATTATCTGATGCCGCCGCTTTCGACGAGCGAACTGCTGGCGGCTTTGTGCGCCGGGGCGGTGACGCGCGCGATCCTGGTCGGGCTCACGGTCTGGGGCGCGATGGCGCTGTGGCCTGGCGTCCATGTGACACCCAGCCATCCCTGGGCGATCGTCTGGTTCGGCCTGATGGGATCGTTGTTCCTGGCGCTGCTCGGTGTGCTGACATCGATCTGGGCGGAGAAATTCGACCATGCCGCGGCTGTCACCAATTTCGTGATCGCGCCGCTCTCGCTGCTGTCGGGCACCTTCTATTCGGTCGATCGGCTGGCGCCGCTGTTCCAGGGGATCAGCCATGCCAATCCGTTCTTCTATGTCATCTCGGGCTTTCGCTACGGATTTCTGAGTGAGGCGGATTCGCCGATCCTGTTCGGTGCGCTGTTGCTGTTCGTGCTGAACGCTGCGCTTGGCGCGCTATGCTACGCGCTGCTGCGCTCGGGCTGGAAGATCAAGAGCTAGCACAGTTGGCCGTTCGGCCCATTCGGAACCGAACGGCGACTGATCCTGAGTGTCAGGATGCCCTAGCTCCCTTGTTGCAGGCAGCGAGTTGTTCGCTGTCGAGCGTCATCTCGCCGATCGTGAAGGTTTCCACCGTCCCCACTTTGCGCGCCAGATCCTTGCAGGTCCGTTCGGCGGCGACGCGGCGCTGATCCGTCGGTCCCTGGCACTTGCCGTCGGTGCAGCGCCACACTTTGCCGTCAATCACGATCTGTGCGGGCAGCGCCGCGCCGCCGCCGATGGTCGCGATGCCTGTGGGCGCTGCGAATGCCGTTGCCGGAACGATCGCGAGCGCGGAAAGGCAGAGGGAAAGGACGCGTTTCATCGGGATACTCCCATTCAGTGTCGATCAGGTTCGATTGCGATCGGCGCAATACGCTTGCGACTCTGGATGATCTATGGGTACAAAACCGTGTTTCCTTGCTGATCGTCCAGGGGATTGAGAATGGACGCGATCGACGACGTGTTTGGTGCGATGCGGACTCACACCGCGCTCTATTGCCGGATCGAAGGCAGCGCGCCCTGGGGCGTCGCCTTTGTCCGCGGGCGCGCGGCGCGCTTCGGGCTGGTCGTGCGCGGCGGATGCTGGCTGACGGTGGATGGCGGCGAACCGATCGCGCTGACGGCCGGCGATTGCTACGTCATCGCACATGGCGCCCAATATTCGCTGCAGGATCGGCCCGATTCTCCGACGCGATTCTGTTTCGATGCGCTGCGCGAGCATAGTCATCATGTCGTGCGGTTGGGTGGCGGCGGCGAGCCGGCGACTGTGGTCACCGGCTGGTTCATGTTCGACACATTGGGCGCCAAGCCGCTGTTCGACCTGATGCCGGAACTGATCCTGACGCGGATGGACGATGATCGTTCGCAGATGATCCAGACGACGCTCCAACTCTTCGCCACGGAGACGGGGCGGCGGGAAATGGGCACCTCGATCGTGGTGAGCCGGCTGGCGGATATTCTCTTCATCCAGGCGATCCGCGCCTATGCGCAAAGCGCGGGCGACGAGGCCGGCGGATGGCTGGGAGCGCTCGGTGATGCGCGGCTGGCATCGGTGTTCAGCGCGATCCATACATCGGTCGAACATGGCTGGACCGTCGAGGAACTGGCCGGGATCGCGGGCATGTCGCGATCCGCCTTCGCCGCGCGTTTCCGCGAGCGCGTCGGCCTGACCCCGCTCGATTACGTGACGCGCTGGCGGATGTTCCGCGCCGGCACGATGCTGCGGCGGAAACAGGGATCGGTGGCGGAAGTGGCCCACCGGATCGGCTATGAGAACGAGTCCGCCTTTTCCAAGGCGTTCAAGCGCACGACGGGGGTGACGCCCGGCGTGTATCGCCGTTCGGCGGGGGAGGCAGCGATCCGCCCGCCTCGCGCCGAGCCGCATCCGCGCGCGGATGGGAGAAGCGCCACGGCCACGGCGGACGCCGCCTGACGCCCGATCTGTGAACAGGCCCCGATCTGTGAACAGGCTTTGTGACGGCTGTCGCCGTCAAATCGTCATGAAAGCGCAACCGATCTAACACCGCGCTGCAATCGCGCCTGCCTATCGGCCCCCTCGACAAAAAGGGGTTTGATATGCGCATGATTCTTTCTGGCGGCGTCTCGCTGCTTGCGATGTTGGCGGCTGCACCTGCGCTGGCGCAGGACGCAGGCGGCGAAGCGCCGGGCGACGAGATCGTCGTGACCGGACAGCGCGCCCAGCAGGAGCGCTCGATCGAGCTCAAGCGCGATGCGATCGGAATCCTCGACGTCGCCGCCGCCGACGAGATCGGCCAATTGCCCGATCGCAACGTCGCTGAGGTGATCGAACGGTTGCCCGGCGTCGGCGTGCAATATGACCAGGGCGAAGGGCGGTATGTCGCGATCCGGGGGATCCCGTCCGACCTCAACAATTATACCGTCAACGGCTTTGAACTGGGTAATCCCGATGGCAATACGCGGCGGTTGCCGCTCGACGTGGTCTCCGGACAGCTTCTCAATCGCGTCGAGGTGACCAAGGCCAAGACGGCTGATCTCGACGGACAGGGCATCGGCGGCACCGTCAATCTCGTCACCCAGACCGCGTTCGACTTCCGCGAGCCCTTCATCGTCAGCGCCAATGCTCAGGTCGGCTATCAGACGCTCAACGACAAGGCGCCGATCCGTGGCGATGTCAGCCTGGGTGGCCGCTTCGGCGCCGACGAGCAGTTCGGCATCCTGGTGGGGGCCGCCTACTCCAAGCGCGATTTCCAGAGCTTCGGCATCTTCCCCGACGATTGGGCCGATTATCCGGGCGCGAAGCGCGGGGGTATGCCGATCAACAACAAGTTCACCGACTATCAGCTTGAACGCGAGCGCATCGGCGCGGTCGGATCGCTCGACTGGCGGATCGGCGACACGACGCAGCTCTATGTTCGCGGTCTCTACAGCAAGTTCACCGAGAATGAGTATCGCCAGCGTTACCGGATCGACTTCGCCACCGCCGCCCAGCGTGCCGCCGGCACCGTGACACTCAATCCCGATGGCGTGACCGGTGTTTCCACCGTGACCGAGCAACGTTCGGATCTGCGGCTGGAATATAAGGAAAAATCGGTCCTGGTCGGCATGCTCGGCGGCAAGACAGAGTTGGACGACTGGATTTTCGACTATGGTCTTGCGCGCTCGCACAATCGGGTGGTGGAGCCCAACGAGCTCTGGCAGTTTCGCGGCAATCCCGGCGCCGTCGATTTCGACTTTTCGGACAAGCTGTTCACCGCGACGCCGCGCACGCCGCTCACCCCCACCGGCCTCGGTTTCCGCCAATATACGGTGCAGGATGAAAGCGGCGACGAATATATCTGGACCGGCCGGCTCGATGTGACGCGCAAGCTGGCGCTGGGAGAGAACAGCTTCATCAAGCTCGGCGGCAAATATCGTGCGACCGACAAGGATTTCGATTCAAACAATACCGTCTATGCGCGCGGCGCCAATGCCGCGACGCGCTTCACGCTCGGCCAGTTCAACCTCCAGGGCGATCCGGTCACGTCTTATGCGCGTCGAGGACGAGGATATCTGATCACGCCGACGATCGGCGCCGATGCGATCGCGGCCTTCACGAAGGATCCGGCGAACGCCAAATATTTCGTGCTCGACACCGCGACTTCGCTCGCCAACGCGACCTTGCTCGACATCGATCTCGATGAGAATATCGCCTCGGGCTATGTCATGGCCAATCTCGATTTCGGCGCGATCACGGTCACGCCGGGCCTGCGCGTCGAACGCACCGACCTGACCATCCAGGGCTTCCAGCTTCAGAACGGTACCAATGTGGTGCCGGTGACCGAGCGCCACAAATATACCGATTTCCTGCCCAGCCTGATCATCCGCGTCGAACCGGCGCGGAACATGGTGATGCGCTTCGCCTACACGCGCAGCGTCGGACGGCCCAATTATTCGGACCTGACGCCGGGCGGCGCGATCTCCTACGAGGATAATGGCGACGGAACCTTCGACGGATCGGTCTCGCTCGGCAATCCACAGCTCAAGCCCTATGTGTCCGACGGGCTCGACGCGACCGCGGAATGGTATTTCGCCAAGGGCGGCATGCTCTCGATCGGCGCCTTCGCCAAGTTCATCAAGAACCCGATCTACACCAGCAGCTACACGCTGCTGAACACGCCCTATGGTGGGCGAACCTATGCGATCCTGGGTTTTTCGCAAAAGCTCAACGGCGACAGCGCCGAGATACTGGGGCTTGAGGCTGCCTATCGCCAGCAATTCGATTTCCTGCCCGGTCTTTGGTCGGGCTTCGGTATCGAAGCCAATGTGACCTTCATCGACTCCGACCTGACCGTGCCGGGGCGCGTCGATCCCGCCGCCTTCCCCGAACAGTCCGAACTGCTCTTCGGTGCGCAACTCTTCTACCAGAAAGGCCCGATCGAGGCGTCGATCGCCTATCACCATACCGGCCGGGCCTTGATCTCGCTGGGCACCAATACACTGACCGATCAGCATAATGACGCTCTCCGCCGTCTTGATGCCAAGGCGAGCTTCGCGATCACCGAGAATATCAAGCTGTTCTTCGAGGCGCAGAACCTGACCGACGAGCCGACCCGCCAATATCAGGGCGAGCGACGCGACTGGGTCATCCAGAACGAACGCTATGGCCGGACCTTCTACGCCGGCGCGTCGGTGCGCTTTTGATCGCCGCGCTCGCTCTTTCGCTCGCCGCCATCGCCGCGCCCGAAGCCGGGCAGGGCGTGGCGGCCGGGCCAGCCCATGTCTATGCGATCGACAATGCGGAGATCGGCAAATACGACAAGAGCAGCGGCCGACGCGTGGCGCATTGGCAAGGCGATCGCGCCTTGTTCCCGCACATCAACAGTTGCACGGTGGTGAAGGCCCGACTGGTTTGCGCCGCTTCCAACTATCCGCAGGTGCCGATGGCGAGCAGTGTCGAGATCTTCGACGCGAAGACGCTGCGCCATATCCGCACGCACAGCCTGGGGCGGATGTACGGATCACTGACCGTGCTCGATTGGTATCGCGGCGCCTGGTGGGCAGTGTTCGCCAATTATGACGATCGCGGCGGCGAGGCCGGGCGTGACCATCGCTTCACCACGCTGGTGAAGATGGATGCGGCGTTTCGGCCGCTCGAATCCTGGCTGTTTCCGGATGCTGTCCTTGAGCGCTTCGCGCCGAAAAGCGCTTCCGGAGCGGCCTGGGGCGATGATGGGCTGCTTTATGTGAGCGGCCATGACCGGCCCGAAATCTATGCATTGCGGCTGCCCGAGGCGGGCACGCGGCTCAAACTGGTCGCAACGCTGCCGGTGCCCACGCCCGGACAGGCGATCGACTGGGATCCCGTGGCGCCGCGCACGCTGTGGAGCATCGATCGCAAGGCCGCGAAAATGGTCTCCACACCCATCCCAGCCATCGCGCGCTAAAGGTCGTGTAGGGCAAAATACGCGGGGTTGTTGAGCCGCGCGCGCGCCTGTATAGCGCGCTACGCGCGAGGCGACCGTCACGGGTCGCCTTTTTGCGTTTTTGCCGATCTCAAGGAGGAGTACCCAAGCGATGACCATCACGCCTCTCATGCCCGTCTATCCGCGGAGTGAGGTGCGTCCGGTCCGAGGCGAGGGCTGCTACCTGATCGGCGAACGCGGCGAACGATATCTCGATTTCGCCAGCGGCATCGCGGTGAACCTGCTGGGGCACGGCCATCCGCACCTGACCAGGGCGATTCAGGATCAGGCGGCGACGTTGATGCACGTCTCCAATCTCTACGGTTCGCCGCAGGGTGAGGCCTTTGCGCAGCGGCTGGTGGAAAACACCTTCGCCGACACCGTCTTCTTCACCAATTCGGGGGCGGAAGCGGTCGAATGCTCGATCAAGACCGCGCGCCGCTATCACCACGTCAAGGGCAACGGTCACAAGCATGAACTGATCGCCTTCTCCAACGCGTTCCACGGCCGCACGCTCGGCACGATCAGCGCGACCAACCAGGAGAAGATGCGCGACGGGTTCGAGCCGCTGCTGCCCGGTTTCGGCTATGCCCAGTTCGACGACCTCGAAGGTGCCAAGGCGTTGATGAGCGAGCGCACCGCCGGTTTCCTGGTCGAGCCGATCCAGGGCGAGGGCGGCATCCGTCCGGCGAGCGACGCCTTCATGAAGGGGCTGCGCCAGCTCTGCGACGAGAACGACCTGATGCTGGTGCTCGACGAGGTTCAGAGCGGTGTTGCGCGCAGCGGCACGCTCTATGCCTATGAGCAGTACGGCATCGAGCCCGATATCATGGCGACCGCCAAGGGCATTGGCGGCGGTTTCCCGATGGGCGCGTGCCTGGCGACCGAAAAGGCGGCGGCCGGCATGGTCATTGGCACGCATGGCTCCACCTATGGCGGCAATCCGCTCGCCATGGCGGCCGGTCAGGCGGTCTTCGACGTGATTCTGGAACCGGGTTTCCTCGAACAGGTCAACCGGATGGGCGATCGGCTGGTTCAGGCGCTCGAACAATTCATTCCCAATCATGACGACCTGTTCGAAGGCGTGCGCGGTCGCGGGCTGATGCTCGGGCTCAAGATGAAGGTCGATAGCCGCGCCTTCGTCGCGCATCTGCGCAAGTACGGGCTGTTGACGGTGGCGGCGGGCGACAATGTCGTTCGCGTCCTGCCGCCGCTGGTGATCGAGGATGCGCATGTCGCGGAGTTTATCGAGAAGCTCTCGCTTGGCGCCTCCACCTACGGGTCACCTGTCGAATGACCCGGCATTTCCTCGATCTCGCCGATGCGGGCGGCGACGCGGTCGCCGCGATGCTGGCCAATGCGCTCGACCGCAAGGCCGCGCGCAAGGGCATGCCCAAGGGGCAGGCCGATCGTGATGCGCCGCTTGCCGGCCATGTGCTGGGCATGATCTTCGAGAAGAACTCTACGCGTACGCGCGTTTCGTTCGACATGGCGATCCGTCAACTCGGCGGCACCAGTATCGTGATGGATGCGGGCACCACGCAGCTCGGCCGCGGCGAGACCGTGGCCGACACCGCGCGTGTGCTCAGCCGTTATGTCGATGCGATCATGATCCGCACTGACGACCATGCGAAGATCCGCGAAATGGCGGATTATGCGACCGTGCCGGTGATCAACGGGCTGACGGACGCCTCGCATCCCTGCCAGGTCGTCGCCGATCTGCTGACCGTGATCGAGCATGGCAAGGCGCTGCCCGGCTCGAAATGGGCATGGCTGGGTGACGGCAACAATGTGCTTCATTCCATCGTCGAGGCGGCGGGGTTGCTCAAATTCTCGGTCGCGATCGGTTGCCCGGCGGGTTACGATCCCAGCGGTGGTTATGTGGAGGCGGCGCGCGCGCGCGGCGCCGATATCCGCATCTTCCGCGACGCGCGCGCCGCCGCCGCCGATGCCGATGTGGTCGTCACCGATACCTGGATCTCGATGGGGCAGGCTCATGCCGAAGAGAAGCTGGCGGCGATGATGCCCTATCAGGTGACCAGCGAGTTGATGGCCTATGCCCGATCGGATGCGGTGTTCCTCCACTGTTTGCCCGCGCATCGCGGGGAGGAAGTGGTCGACGCCGTGATCGACGGCCCCCGTTCGGTGATCTGGGACGAGGCGGAGAACCGGCTGCACGCTCAGAAGTCCGTCCTGCTCTGGGCGCTTGGCCGCATCGGTTGAACCGCGCGACCTGAAGCCTATCTTTGTCCTTCCCGCATGGGCGGGAGGGACATCGGGGCGTGCCCCCGCGGAAATGAGATCATGACAGCCAATCTCGATACTTTGCTCGGTTTCACCATCCCCGGCCATCATGCGCGCGGGCGACTGGTGCGGCTCGGGCCGGTGCTGGACGAGGTTCTCGTCGCGCACAATTATCCGCCGGCGATCGAGAAGGTGCTGGCGGAGGCGTTGGCGCTGACCGCCTTGCTCGGTTCGACGCTGAAGGACGATGCCGGGCAGATGACCCTGCAGGCGCAGACCGAGAATGGCGTGATCGACTTGCTGGTCTGCGACTATCGCGGCGGCGAACTGCGCGGCTATGTGAAGTTCGATGGGGACCGGCTTGCCGAGATCCCGGCCGAACCGACGCTTTTCGCGCTGTTCGGCAAAGGGTATCTCGCCATCACCTTCGACCAGGCGGTGTCGGGCGAGCGCTATCAGGGCATCGTGCCACTGGAGGGCGCGTCGCTGGCCGACGCGGCCGAGAATTACTTCTGCCAGTCCGAACAAATCCCGACACTTGTCCGTTTCGCCGCGCTGCAAGGCGGCGATGACGGATGCCGTGTGGGCGGCCTGCTGCTCCAGCATCTGCCGGAGGGCGAGGAGGGGCGCGAGCGGCTTCATACCCGGCTCGATCATCCCGAATGGGAGCATGTCCGCATGCTTGGCGAAACCATCCGGGGCGAGGAACTGACCGATTCCGAATTGCCGCTGGAGACCCTGGTCTGGCGCCTGTTCAACGAGGAGGACGAGGTCCGGCTGCTGGCCGAGGCGCCGCTCCGCAAGGGATGCCGTTGCGATCCGACGCATATCCGCGACGTCATCGGCCGCTTCCCGGCGGACGAACGACGCGAGATGGCGGGTGAGGGCGGGATCATCAGCGTCGACTGCGCCTTTTGCGCGCGGATTTTCCCGATCCCGCTTGAGAAGGTGGAAAGCTGACGGGGCTTGAAGCCGCGCCTGCGGACATTATGTGATCTGCGTAACGATTCGCCGCATCTGGGTTGCAGCGGCGGGTCGGCACTGTTCCGGCGAGGGAAACAGATGATGCGCGCGACCCGTTTTCGATTCATGATTCCTGTTGCCGGCTTGGCTCTGGCGATTCTGGCGGGCAGCACCGCGCCTGCGGGGCAGGCGGAGCGTCCTGCCGAATTGCCTGCCCTGCGGAGCATCGAGCGCGGCATGTGGGAACTGCGCGTGCGTGGCTCAAGCGCGCCACCGCGCAAGCTGTGCGTCGCCGATCCATCGATGCTGGTGCAGATCCAGCATGGCGGCGGGACTTGCTCTCGCTTCGTGATCGACAGCCAGCCCAATCGCGCGACCGTCCATTATACCTGTCCGGGGGCCGGCCATGGCCGGACAAGCATTCGCGTCGAGAGCAGCCGCATCCTGCAGATCGAATCGCAGGGTATCGCGAACAACGCGCCGTTCAACGTCAGTTACGAGGCGCGGCACGCCGGCGCCTGCCGCTGAAGCTTAATCGGATGTTCACGCTTTCGCGCTAGAACGGGACTGTGCCGGGTTCGGCACGCTTTCCTCCCTAGCAGGCTATAAGCCTAACCTGGGCCGCTCCG
Source organism: Sphingomonas sp. FG14 (assembly GCF_057809675.1). Taxonomy (NCBI): domain Bacteria; kingdom Pseudomonadati; phylum Pseudomonadota; class Alphaproteobacteria; order Sphingomonadales; family Sphingomonadaceae; genus Sphingomonas; species Sphingomonas sp. FG14. Next base: position 69,471 of record NZ_JBMDKK010000013.1, read on the forward strand.
AAACCGGACGCGGCCCGTTTGTTGGGGGCTGGCGGCCTTGCCAGCACGGCGTTGAGCGCGTAGCCCCCGGCGATCATGACGAGCGATACATCCAATGGCGCGCGGCGCGCGGTCGTCCTGCTGTCCGGCGGGCTCGATTCGATGGTCTGCGCCGGCCTCGCGCGTGAGGCGGGCTTCAGCGTGCTCGCGCTCACCATCAATTACAATCAGCGCCATCTGGTCGAACTGGCCGCCGCGCGGCGGATCGCGCACCGGATCGGCGCCGAGCGGCATGTGGTCTTGCCGCTCGATCTGCGCAGTTTCGGCGGATCGGCGCTGACCGACGATATCGCGGTGCCGCATGACGGCGTGGAGGACGGCATTCCCGTCACCTATGTGCCGGCGCGCAACACGATCTTCCTGTCGGTCGCGCTGGGATGGGCCGAAGCCGCCGGCGCGCGCGACATCTTCGTCGGGGTCAATGCGCTCGATTATTCGGGTTATCCCGATTGCCGCCCTGAATTCATCGCCGCGTTCGAAAGCCTGGCCGAGGTCGCGACCAAGGCGGGCGTCGAAGGCGCGCCCTTCCGGATCCATGCGCCGCTCCAGCATCTCGGCAAGGCCGAGATCGCGCGGGAGGCCTATCGGCTGGGCCTGGATAGCGGGCTCGCCTGGTCCTGCTACGATCCGACGCCACAGGGGCAACCCTGCGGTACTTGCGACAGTTGTCGGCTGCGCGCCAAGGGTTTCGCGGAAGCCGGGCTGGTCGATCACGGCGCGCCCGCCGCCGACCAATGAGCTACGCCGTCAAGGAGATGTTCCTGACGCTCCAGGGGGAGGGGCGTCAGGCCGGGCGCCGCGCCGTCTTTCTGCGTTTCGCCGGCTGCAATCTCTGGACGGGGCGCGAACAGGATCGTGCCGATGCGATCTGCCGCTTCTGCGATACTGATTTTGTCGGCCTCGATGGCACGGATGGCGGCCGCTATCCCGAAGCGGCCGCGCTCGCCGCGAGGGCCGGTGCCATCTGGGGTGAAGACAGGGCTTATGCCTATATCGTCTGCACCGGCGGGGAGCCGCTGCTTCAGCTCGACGAGGCCTTGATCGCCGCGCTGCACGGCGAGGGCTTCGAGGTTGCGGTGGAAACCAATGGCACGATCGCGGCACCGCCGGGGCTCGACTGGATCTGTGTCAGTCCCAAGGCTGGATCGGAAGTGGTCCAGCGATCGGGAGACGAACTCAAGCTGGTCTGGCCGCAGCCGGGCAGCGATGTCGATGCGATGGAAAGCTGGGATTTCGGCTGTCTCCTCGTCCAGCCAATGGACGATGCGCGTGGCGAGGAGAATGTGCGCGCAGCGATCGACTTCGCGATGGCGCGCCCGAAATGGCGGCTTTCACTCCAGACCCACAAGCATCTCGGCCTGCGATAGGCCTGCGCCTGTACGGCCTGCTTATTGCAGGCCGGGGCAGTTCTTCTTGAGCAGGTTCTTCTTGTCCCAGCATTTGGGATCATAGGTGACGCGCTTCGCTTGATAGGGCGGCATCAGAAAGCGCGAGAATTGCTGTTCTCCCATCGGGATCATGCTGTTGCGCAATTCGCGCATGCGCCGCGACGCGATGTCGCCCATGCCGTTGCTGGGTGCGAACAGCGCCGCGCGGCCGACGCGGCTGGCGGTCAGGCAGAAGCCCAGCTGGCCCTGCACCGTCGAGAAGCCGAGATAGGTGCGCGTGCCATATTGGTCGATCGCCATCTGCGCCGCCTTCGGCGTCTTGTTCGTGCGTTTGAAATAGCCGTTGAGCGTATTGTACGCCTTGGTGAATTCGCCGGCGCGATCCTTGATCAGGTAATTATATTGGTTCAGCGTCAGCAGCGAGGGTTCGAACTGGCATTGCAGCGCCGCGACGTTGAGCGCCGCGCGCAGGCTCCAGACCAGTCCCGCATGAAGTTCCTCGGGCTTGGCGCCGGGCAGGGGGGAAAGCACGCCCGCCTCGCCGCCGGTGACCGGCGCGCCGCTGAAGTCAGGGGATTTCAGGAAGATCTGGGCATTGGCGATACCCGTCGATGCCAGGAATCCTGCTGCCGCCAGCGCGACTGCCACGATGTTACGCACACTCTTCATAATCGTATTCAATGCCTTCCGCTCAGCATAATTCCTAAGGATTAGGTGAATCAGGCTCAAGCGTGAAGCGCCTTTTCGTCGTGTCGTTCGCACGACCGGTCGTACGACGCCGAGACATGGCCAAGAAAAAGGGCCGCCCGACATGCCGGGCGGCCCTTTCCGTCAGCACTCCCCGGGTGGGGAGGCCCGATCTCATGCGATCAGGAAGCGCTGCTCGTCGCGTTGGCGTCGACCGCGTTGTCGGCAGCCATGTTCTCGGCATTGCCCATCGCGGCGTCGGTGTTGGTCATCATGTCGTTCGTGGTGCCGTCCATCATTGCGTCTTCGGCGTTCATTTCTTCGACATTGGCGGTCGTGTTGTTCTCGGCGGGCTGGCTGCTGCCGCAGGCCGCGACGAGAAGCGCCGCGCCGGCCACAGCGGAACCGGTCATCAGCTTCGAGATCATGTCACGCATTTGAAACTCCCTAGTTGCCAGGATCTGGCGGCCCTCTGGCCTTTTCCCAATCCGTCGCCCAGCGTAAACACAAACTTGATGTGCCTCAACCCTGTCTTTGTGCACCGCACATCGAAGTCAGGAAGTTCGGAAAAGCGCGCGTCAGTGCTGCGTCCAGCGCGGCCATGTCGCTGTTCTTGCCCAGTTTCGAGAGGCTGGTGACCGGAAAGTCCGGCAGGCCACAGGGTACGATGCCGCCGAAATGGGACAGGTCGGGATCAACGTTGACCGAAAAGCCGTGCATCGTCACCCAGCGGCGAACCCGCACGCCGATCGCTCCGACCTTCGCTTCCTGGCCCTGGTCGTCGGTCCAGATGCCGATCCTCCCCTCCGCGCGCCGGGCCGCGACGCCCAGTTCCGCCAGTGCATCGATCACCCAGCCTTCCAGCGCGTGAACGAAGCACCGGACGTCGCGCCCGCGCTTGCTCAGATCGAGCACGACATAGCCGATGCGCTGGCCGGGGCCGTGATAGGTGTAGCGTCCGCCACGCCCGGCCGGATAGACGGGGAAGCGCGCATCGATCAGTTCGGCCGGGTCGGCGCTCGTGCCTGCCGTGTAGAGTGGCGGATGTTCCAGCAGCCAGACGAGTTCGCCCGCTTCACCGGCGGCGACAGCCGCGGCGCGCTCTTCCATCCCGGCCAGCGCTTCGGGATAGGAAACCGGCGTGTCGCTGACGCGCCATTCGATCTCTGAGGGGATGTTCATGGATCGCCATGTGCGCTGACCGGGGCGCGGCTGCAACCCCGTGCTTCGGACTGAAAAACCCGTTCCCACTTTGCGGGGAACCACTCTAGAAGGACGGCCGCAAAGGAGACCGGATGATTAATCTCTCGATCAGTCGCGCATGGAACCAGACGATGGCGTTCGTTGCGCGCGAAGCCGGGCTGCTCATGCCGGTCGCGTTCGCCTTTGTCGGCTTGCCCAGCGTGATCCTCGGGCAGTTCACGCCCAGCATGGCGCCGGATCAGACTCCGGAGCCCGGGCCGTGGATGCTGGCGATCATTCCGATGGTCATCCTGTCGATCGCCGGCGGCCTGACGCTCAACAATCTGGTGCTGCGTCCGGGAATCAGCGTGGGTGAGGCGATCAGGCTGGCGATGCCCCGGATCCTGCCATTGGTGGGCGCTGCGCTGCTCCTCGTCCTGGCGGGCATGGTCGCCAGCATTCCGGTCCTCATGTTGGCGGCGGCGCTGAGTGGCGGGAATGTCGCGGCGGGAACGGGCATTGCCCTGTTTCTGATGGTCCCGCTGTTCATATTGGTCGGTATCCGGCTGATGTTCATGAACCCGGTGGCCGCGATGGAAGGGGCAGGGCCGCTTGCGATCGTTTCAAGAAGCTGGAAACTGACGCGTGGCCAGTTTTTCAAGCTGTTCACGATGTTCGTCGCGTTTTTCGTCGTGCTGATGGTCGCGAGCATCGCGCTTTCCTCGATCTTCGGGATCGTCGTCACGGTCGTGATCGGAAGCCCCTCGGATGAACCGATCGCGAAGCTGATCCTGGAACTGGTCAGCGCCGTGCTGAGCACGGTCTTTTCCGTCTATCTATCGACGATGATCGCGCATCTCTATGCGCAGGTTTCGGCGCCGCGAACCTAATCCGCGATCACGGGGATATGCGGCGCGGCTTCGCGCGGCAGATGGCCGGCCAGGCGCGGATCGGGGAAGGTTTCGATGAAGCGGGCGAAGGGCGTGAAGCCCTGCCGCTGATAGAAGCTGAGCGCGCCGGGATGGTCTAGCGTGCAGGTATGCACCCAGAGCCGCTCGATCCCGGCGCGCCAGCCCAGCGCCATCGCATGCGCCATCAGCCAGCGCCCATGCCCCTGTCCCGACAGTTCCGGGACCAGTCCGAAAAAGCCGATCTCGCATTGGCCCGAGGTCCGGAAGTCGAGCTCCAATATCCCGACTTCGATGCCGCGCGCGTCGAGCACCGCGTAGATTTCATCAAGCGGGTCGTGGATGATCGCTTCGAGCCGGTCGTCCGCCATGATGAGCCGCGAGAACCATAGCCAGGGTTCGCCGATCCTGCGGAAGAGCTGACGATATTTATCGGCGCTTGGCGCGTGCCAGCGTTCCAGCCTCAACGGTGACGGGGGCAGGGGGCGAGCGGGCGGGCGCTTGCGCATCTCGAGCGAGGTAACGACGGCGGCGACATGGCCCCGCGCCACCGGAGTCAGCCCGGCGGTCGTCATTCCCAGCTCGCCATCGGCGGCAGGCTCATCAGGATGGCGTCGACATTACCGCCGGTCTTGAGCCCGAACAGCGTGCCCCGGTCATAGACAAGGTTAAATTCGGCGTAGCGTCCGCGCCAGGCGAGCTGGCGGGCGCGGTCGGCGTCGGTCCATTCGCTGTTCATCCGTCGCCGCACGATTCGAGGGTAGATGTCGAGAAATGCCTCGCCGACATCGCGGGTGAACGCGAAGCTCGATTCGAAATCGCCTTCGAGGTGATCGTAGAAGATGCCGCCCACGCCGCGATGCACGCCGCGATGGGGAATATAGAAATAATCGTCCGCCCATTGCTTGAAACGCGGATAATGCCTGGGATCATGCGCATCGCAGGCGGTTTTGAGGCGTGCGTGAAAATCGGCCGTATCGGCTTCATGGGGAATCGGCGGGTTGAGGTCGGCGCCGCCGCCGAACCACCGCTTGGTGGTCGCCAGGAAACGGGTGTTCATATGCACGGCCGGCACATGGGGGTTGGCCATATGCGCGACCAGGCTGATGCCGGTGGCGAAGAAGCGCGGATCTTCCGCCGCGCCGTGGATGGTCTTGGCGAAGTCCCCTTCGAATCTGCCGCCGACGGTCGAGACGTTCACGCCGACTTTCTCGAAGACCTTGCCCTTCATCACCCCGCGTACACCGCCACCGCCGGGGCTGCCGTCGGGATCGACGCGGTCCCAGGCAAGATAGTCGAAGCGCGCGTCGCTGCCGGCGTCCCGCTCGATCGCCTCGAATGCGGCGCATATCCGATCGCGCAGGCTTTCGAACCAGGTGCGTGCCGCTTGTTGCTCGGTATCGAGCTCGATCATTCCGGCATTCCTCCTGTCTGCCTGAGCGCTTCGGTGAGCGCGATGCCAGCCGACATGCCCAGATTCAAGGATCGAAAGCCGGTGCGCAGCGGAATACGCACGCGCAATTCGGCTCGATCGTGCACGGCATCGGGAACGCCCGCGCTTTCGGATCCCATCAGCAATATGTCGTCGGGCGCGAATACCGCCTGATGGAGCGGCACCGCGCCACGTGTGGTCAAGAGCGCGAGGCGGCCGGTCCGCGCGTTGTCGAATGCCGCCCAATCGGTGTGACGCGTGATTTCCGCCGCGGCGGCATAATCCATGCCGGCGCGCGCGAGACGCTTGTCCGAAAAGGCGAAGCCGCAGGGTTCGATGATATCGACGGCGATGCCGTAACAGGCCGCCAGACGCAGGACAGCCCCGACATTTCCGGCGATTTCTGGTTGATAGAGAGCAATTCGCATGATGCGCCATTAGAGCCGATTCCCCCGGCTGGGAAACACCCTGAACGCCTGAAATCGCCGCTTGGTGAAAGCCCCGGGCGCGGGGGTGCCGCGGAACAGTCAAATTGCAGTTGGCAAAACCGCCGTCACTTGGCTATCAGGCCGGCGATCCGCCCCGGACCAAGGGCGGAATGAGGGGCTTGGTCACGTGTTGCCGCGCATGCGCGGCCGATCCCCTGCATATCGATTCGAACCGCAAGGGCAGGTGAATGGCTACGCTGGAACAGACCGCCCCGAGCGAGACCGACCCCTCCGAGGAGGGTGTGCGCCGCCGGGATTTCATCAATATCGCGGCGGTCAGTTTCGCCGGAGTCGGCGCGGCTGCCGTGGTGCTGCCGCTGATCAACCAGATGAACCCCTCGGCGGACGTGCTCGCGCTCGCCTCGATCGAGCAGGACGTTTCGGCGATCCAGCCGGGGCAGGCGATCAAGACGGTGTTCCGCAAACAGCCGCTCTTCATCCGCCACCTGACTCCAAAGGAGATCGCGGAGGCCGATGCGGTGCCGGTGGATTCGCTGCGCGATCCCCAGTCGCTCGCGGAGCGCACCAAGGAAGGTAAGCAGCAGTGGCTGATCACCATGGGCGTCTGCACCCATCTCGGCTGCGTGCCGCTGGGTGCCGCCGAGGGTGAGAATCGCGGTGAGTTCGGCGGCTATTTCTGCCCCTGCCACGGTTCGCACTACGATACGGCCGCGCGCATCCGCAAAGGTCCGGCACCCAAGAATCTGGAAGTGCCGGAATATGAATTCACGTCGGACACGCTGGTCCGGATCGGGTGAGGTAGACACAGATGAGCTTTCCCTGGGCTGAGCAATATGCGCCGAAGCACCCGTTGATGCGCTATCTGGACGAGAAGCTGCCTGTGCCGCGTCTCGTCTACAATGCGATCGGCGCCGGTTATCCGGTTCCGCGCAATCTCAATTACTTCTGGAATTTCGGCGTTCTCGCTGGCGCGGCGCTCGCGATCCAGATCATCACCGGCATCGTCCTCGCCATGCATTATGCGGCGAACGGCGCGGTGGCGTTCGATTCGGTCGAGCACATCATGCGCGACGTCAATGCCGGCTGGCTGCTGCGCTATGCGCACGCCAATGGCGCGTCGATGTTCTTCATCGTCGTTTATGTCCACATGTTCCGCGGCCTCTATTACGGATCGTACAAGGCGCCGCGTGAAATGGTCTGGCTGCTCGGCCTTGTCATCTTCCTGCTGATGATGGCCACCGCCTTCATGGGCTACGTCCTTCCCTGGGGCCAGATGAGCTTCTGGGGCGCCAAGGTGATCACCGGCCTGTTCGGCGCGATCCCGCTGGTGGGCGAACCGATCCAGACCTGGCTGCTCGGCGGTTTCGCGCCGGACAACGCCGCGCTGAACCGCTTCTTCTCTCTTCACTATTTGCTGCCCTTCGTGATCGCGGCCGTGATCGTGCTGCACATCTGGGCGCTGCACATTCCCGGCTCGTCGAACCCGACCGGCGTGGAAGTGAAGGGGCCGCAGGATACCGTTCCTTTCCATCCCTATTACACGGCGAAGGACGGTTTCGGGCTGGGCGTGTTCCTGATCGTTTTCGCGCTGCTGCTCTTCTATGCGCCGAACTATCTCGGCCATGCTGACAACTATATTCCGGCGAACCCGCTCTCGACGCCGGCTCACATCGTTCCCGAATGGTATTTCTGGCCGTTTTACGCGATCCTCCGCGCCTTCACCGTCGATTTCATCCTGCCGGCGAAGCTGTGGGGCGTGCTGGCGATGTTCGCGGCGATCCTGCTGCTGTTCTTCCTGCCCTGGCTCGACAAGTCCTCGGTCCGTTCGGCCAATTACCGGCCGCTCTACCGCAAGTTCTTCTGGTTCGGCCTGATCCCCTGCGTCGCCGTGCTCGGCTATTGCGGCGGCGCTCCGGCGGAAGAACCCTATGTGATGATCTCGCAGATCGCCGCAGCTTATTATTTCGCGCACTTCCTGATCATCCTGCCGATCGTGTCGAAGATCGAGCGGCCGCTGCCGCTGCCCAATTCGATCACCGAAGCGGTCCTGGCGGGTAAGGACGGCGCAACGCTCTCGACCAACACTGCCTCCGCGCAGCCGGCCGAATAAGGGGTTAGAACAACATGGTCCGTCCTATCGGCTTCCTGGTCGGTCTCGGCTTCGTAGGCGTCCTTTTGTGGTCGCTGCTCTGGGGTGCCATCGCTTTCGTGAGCGAGCCTCCCGCCAAGACCGTGGAACACGAGTTCCACCTGACCCCCAAGCACGTGTCCTTCTCGTTCGAGGGACCGTTCGGCAAATATGATCGCGGTCAGTTGCAGCGCGGCTTCCAGGTCTACAAGGAAGTTTGCGCCGCCTGTCACTCGCTGCGTCTGGTTTCCTTCCGCGACCTGCAGGGCATTGGCTTCACCGAAGGCCAGACCAAGACGATCGCGTCCGAATGGGCGATCGAAACGCCGAGCATCAATCCGGAAACGGGCGAGCCGGCTACGCGCAAGTCGATTCCCTCGGATCGCTTCCCGTCGCCCTTCGCCAACGAGATCGCCGCGCGTGCCGCGAATGCCGGCGCGCTGCCGCCCGATCTCTCGCTGATGACCAAGGCTCGCCATGACGGCCCTGCCTATGTCTATTCGCTGCTGACGGGCTTCCAGAACCAGCCGGCGGAACTGCTCAAGCATTTCCCCGATGCGAAGACTCCCGAAGGCCTGCACTTCAACCCGTATTTCGCGAACCTTAATCTCGCGATGGCGCCGCCGATCACCGGCGACGGGCAGGTCAGCTATTCGGACGGCACAAAGGCAAGCGTCGACCAGATGGCGAAGGACGTCTCGGCGTTCCTCACCTGGACGGCGGAGCCCAAGCTGGAAAATCGCCACAGCGTCGGCCTGGGCGTGATCATCTTCCTGCTGTTCTTCACCGTGCTGACCTGGATGGCGTACCAGAATATCTGGCGCGACAAGAAGGCGCACTGAGCATCCGATGAGCGCCTCCAGTGAAGCCAATGCCGATCTGAAGGCGCTCATCCGCACCATTCCGGACTTTCCTCAGCCCGGAATCCAGTTTCGTGACATCACCGCCTTGCTGCTCGATGGCCCCGGCTTCGCCGAGACCGTCGATCGGCTGGCTGTGTTGGCGCGTCCGATGGCGCCCGATCTCATCGCATGCGTCGAGGCCAGGGGCTTCCTGTTCGGCGCGGCGCTCGCGAAGGAATTGAAGCTGGGCGTGCTGCCCATCCGCAAGCGCGGCAAGCTGCCCGGTCAAACCGTCGGCGTGGATTATGCGCTCGAATACGGCACGGACCGGCTGGAGATGCACGCGCACGACCTGATCCCGCCCAGGCGGGTGTTGATCGTCGACGATCTGATCGCCACCGGCGGTACGGTGATGGCGACCGCGGAGCTTGTCCGTATCCAGGGCGGCGAGGTGGCCGGCGCGCTGTTTGTCGTGGACCTGCCCGAACTGGGCGGTGCGGACCGGCTGCGTCAGGCCGGGATCACCGTCGAAAGCCTGGTAGCCTTCGACGGGCATTGATCGAGCGGAAGCTTTCCCTTCCGCTTACCCTTCCATTTCAACCTTCGGCCGGTCGCCTGCGGATGAGCGCGGTGTTCACGTAGCTCATGACCTTCTCGTCATCCTGGTTGAAGATGCTCAGGCGCGATCGATAGGTACCGCGATCAGGCTTGCTGCGCGATTCGGTCTTTTCGAGGATCTCGATCTCGCAGCGCAGCGTGTCGCCGGGATAGACGGGTTTCCACCAGCGCAGATCGTCGATGCCGAGCCCGCCGAGCCCGGCCTGTTTCGTGGTTTCCAGATGTGCGACGATCATCGACATCGACATCGCAGCAGTATGCCAGCCGCTGGCCGCGATCCGGCCAAAATAGGTCTTGGCGGCCGCCTCGTCCGAAAGGTGGAAGGGCTGGGGATCGAACTTCTTCGCGAATTCGATCACCTCGTCGCGCGTCACCTCATACCGGCCGAACCGTGTCGTCGACCCGACCTCGATATCCTCGAAATACTGCATCATCACCTCCGCGAAGCCAGTGCTTCAAGCTGACGCTCCCGGAAACGTCAATCGCCGACTGTCCGAAGGATCGGTCGCAGCGTCTTCGTATCGCCATCATTGGGCTGAGCCGGCACGCCGATCAGTGACGCCAGCAGGGGGTAGAGATCGACATTGTCGAACTTCGCCGGGATCGTGCCGTCGCGCCGGAATGCGGGGCCGTGGACGAGGAACAGGGCGGTCATGTCCGGATCGTCCGGATCATAGCCATGATCCCCCTTGTTGGTCGGCAGCCGTCCGGCCATTACCTCCGCACCCGGTTTGGCGAGGCATAGAAATGCGGCGACGCGTGGGTTCGCGCCATAGCGAAAGCGCTTGGGGACATCGCCCTTTCGCCAGCAGTCCATATTCGGATTGGGCGCAAGCAGCGCGCGCGCGACGATCGCGTCATGGCCGGGCATGGGGTCGATCGATGCGAACGGACCGAAGCTGATCAGGCGATAGCTGCCTTGTGGCAGCAGCTTCTCGATCAGCACGGTCCTTTCGGGTTCGATCTGCCGCATGCCGTGATCGGAGACGATGACGAGATTGGCGGGTTGACCGAGTGCATCGAGGCCTGCGGCAAGCTCGCCGATCAACGCGTCCGCCTCTCGCACCGCCGCGATCGTCGCATCGCTGTGCGGGCCCTGCTTGTGACTGGTCTTGTCGACCAGGTCGAAATAGAGCGTCACGAACGCGGGGCGGATCGCGGCGGGGCGCCGCATCCAGTCCATGACGGTTCGCACGCGTTGCGCTTCGGTGTAATTGGGATCGAACCGGGCCCAGTCGCTCGGGCGGATGCCGTCATGCGGCGCTTCCTCGCCGGGCCAGAACATCGTTCCCGTCAATATCCCGTTCTTCTCGGCGGTGATCCAGATCGGCTCCGCCTCCGCCCACCAGAACGGATCGGCGGCCGCCAGCTCCTTGCTCTGGAAGCGGTCGTTCGGGCGGCGGGGATCGAACAGGGTGTTGGCGACGATGCCATGGCGGTCCGGCCTGAGGCCAGTGACCAGCGTGTAATGATTGGGGAAGGTGAGCGTCGGAAAACTCGGACGCATCGTCGCCTTCACTCCAGCCCTGGCCAGTGCGTCGAGCACAGGTGTGTCGCCGCGACCCAGATAGTCGGGATGGAGCGCGTCGATCGAGATCAGGATGGTGACGGGCCGTCGCCGCTCGACCGCCGGAGCGGCGGGCGGCGGTGGCATCGTCGCGCAGGCCGACAGGGTGATCGCGGCGAGAGACAAAAGCAGGGATCGGAACATCGAGCTTTCCAATGACCTCATCCTGCTACGGGAATGTGACCCTAGAACCTTTCTTATCCAATATCATGCGCGCTTTCCGGCCGAAAACCGGTTCCCACTTTTTCGGGAAGCGCTCTAGACGTTGAACCTGAACAAAAGGACGTCACCGTCCTTGACGACATATTCCTTGCCTTCGGAGCGCAGCTTGCCGGCATCGCGCGCGCCAGCCTCGCCCTTGTTGACGATATAATCGTCGAACGCGATCGTCTCGGCGCGGATGAAGCCGCGTTCGAAATCGGTATGGATGGCACCTGCGGCTTGTGGTGCCTTGGCGCCGGCCTCGACGGTCCAGGCGCGCGCTTCCTTCGGACCGACCGTGAAGAAGGTCAGCAGGTGCAGTAGCGCATAGCCGGCGCGGATCACGCGCGCGAGGCCGGTTTCGGTCAGGCCGAGCTCGGACAGGAACTCACCGCGCTCCTCGGCGGGCATCGTAGCGATTTCCGCCTCGATCGCGGCCGAGACCACCACGGCCTCGGCGCCTTCCGCCTTCGCCTTCTCAAAGACGCGCGCGGAGAAAGCGTTGCCGTTGGCGGCATCCTCTTCATTGACGTTGCAGACATAAAGCACGGGCTTTGCGGTCAGAAGCTGGGCCTGTTGCAGTACGCGCTCTTCCTCGACATCCTTGGGCTGGGTCAGCCGCGCGGGCTTGCCGTCGCGCAGCAACTCCAGTGCCTGGCCGAGCACACTGGCCGCGATCTTCGCTTCCTTGTCGCCCTGCGCCGCCTTCTTGGCATAGTTGGGAACACGCTTTTCCAGGCTTTCCAGATCGGCGAGCATCAGTTCGGTCTCAACCGTCTCGGCATCGGCGATCGGATCGACCTTGTTGTCGACATGCTGGATGTCGTCATTCTCGAAGCAGCGCAGCACATGGACGATCGCGTCCACCTCGCGGATATTGCCGAGAAACTGGTTGCCCAGGCCTTCACCCTTGCTGGCGCCGCGCACCAGCCCGGCGATGTCGACGAAACCGAGCTGGGTTTCGATGATCTTGGCCGAGCCTGCGATGCCGGCGAGCGCCTGAAGCCGCTCGTCGGGCACCGCGACATTGCCGACATTCGGTTCGATCGTGCAGAAAGGATAATTCGCCGCCTGCGCCGCGGCGGTTTCGGTGAGCGCGTTGAAGAGCGTCGATTTGCCGACATTCGGAAGGCCGACGATACCGCAGCGGAAACCCATGATGTTTTCTATCCTTCGATGTCATTCCCGCGAAAGCGGGAATCCATACGATGCCCGTGCGAGTCTGTGAATCTTCTGGCTTCCGCTTTCGCGGGAATGGCATTGAGGGTCAATGCGCGGCTTCAATCCTGAAGCCGCAGCGCCACCTCGTTCATGAAGCGGGCATCGTCGCCCTCCGCCAGCCAATCGGCTTCGCCCGCGATCGCGCCGAGCATGTCGGACAGCGGCTCGATCTCGACCTTCGCGTAATTGCCCAGCACATGGCCGGTCACCCGATCCTTGTGGCCGGGATGGCCGATGCCGATGCGCACGCGGCGGAATGCGTTGCCGATATGCGCCTCGGTCGAGCGCAGCCCGTTATGGCCGGCGGTGCCACCACCCGTCTTCACCTTCACCTTGAAGGGGGCGAGATCGAGCTCGTCGTGAAAGACAGTCACGTCATCCACCCCAAGCTTGTAGAAGCGCATCGCCTCGCCGACGGCGCGACCGCTTTCGTTCATGAAGGTGGCGGGCTTGAGCAGCAGAATCTTGTCCGATCCGATGCGTCCCTCTTGCGTCCAGCCCTGGAACGCCTTTTTGACCGGGCCGAAGCCATGGACTTCGGCGATCGCATCGACGGCCATGAAGCCGACATTGTGCCGGTGCATCGCATATTGCGCGCCCGGATTGCCGAGACCGACCCAGATTTGCATGGGATTGTCCTCGCGACCCTCCGAAGCCCGAGCCGATCAAGACCGATTGCCCGCGCCGCGCTGAATGCGGGGCACGGGCAATCGGGATTGTGCGATTACTCGCCTTCGGCCTGGGTCTCGTTGTCGCCTTCGCTCGACTTGAGCGCTGACGGTGCGACGAGCGTGGCGATGGTGAAGTCGCGATCGGTGATCGCCGATTCGGCGCCCTTGGGCAGCTTCACCGCGGAGATGTGGATCGAATCGCCCACGTCGAGGCCGGCCAGCGAAATCTCGATCTGGTCGGGGATGTTGGCTGCATCGCAGACCAGTTCAAGCTCGTGGCGCACGATGTTGAGCACGCCGCCACGCTTGATGCCGGGCGAATTGTCCTCGTCGGCGAAGTGCACGGGCACTTCGACATGAACCTTCGCATGCTCGCTGATGCGCAGGAAATCGACATGGATCGGGCGATCGGTGACGGGGTGGAACGCCACGTCCTTCGGCAGCGTGCGAATGGTCTTGCCGCCGACGTCGATCATGACGACGGTGTTCATGAAGTGACCGTTCGAAAGCTGCTTGTTCAGGACCTTTTCCTCGACGTGAATCGAGACGGGGTCTTCCTTGTTCCCATAGATGACGGCGGGCACGCGGCCTTCACGGCGGAGGGCACGGGAGGCTCCCTTGCCAGCCCGATCGCGCGCTTCGGCCGACAGCGTAAGCTGATCGCTCATATGCATGTCTCCAAATGCTGGTTGTTCAATCCCGCCACGCCTCCAGGGATGACCATGACGGGAAGCGCGGGCCTATAGGCGGAACCGCGCCCAGATGCAAGCTGGCTCGGGTTTGACGCGCTTATTGGATGCGCTCGACCTTCAATCCCTGTGCCTGAAGCAGTGACTGGACCGAATCCTTGCCGGCCAGATGGCCAGCGCCCACCGCGACCATCACGGTGCCGGGCGTATCGAGCCGTTTCCTGATCCATTCGGCCCACGCGGTATTGCGGCGATGAAACAGCGCCTCCGCGAGCTCCGGCGACTGGCGAAGTTCGGCATCGAAGCTCGCGGCGATCTTGTTGGTGTCGCCGCTCGACCAGGCTTTGATCATCTTGGCGAAGGCGGCATTGGTATCCGCCGCATCGTCGATCACGCTCACCAGGAACCGTCGCTGCGTTTCTTCGGGCAGTCCGTCGAACATCCGCATCTGCGCATCGACGCTTTCGAGCGCGCCGATCGGCTTGCCTGCGCTCTTGAAACTATCGCCAAGCTGCTGCTCGACGCCGGCCCCGGGCTTGGAGTCGAGCGTGCGCAGCGTGGCCGAGGCGAGCGCGATCGCCGCCGCCCAGGTTTCCAGTCCGTCGAGTGAGGTCGCTGGAATGTGGCTCTTTTCGATCAGCACATCGAGCGCGGCACGCTTGCCGGCGGGCACGCGGTCACGAAGCGCGGGCAGCCCAGGCGAATAGGCGAGGGTGCGCATCGCCTCTGCCTGTTGCTCGGCGATGCCGTCCGGAACGATCTCCAGGACAAGCTGCTGCGCGCGCTCGGCGGCGCCGTCGAAGGCCTTGGTCCGCCATCGCGTGTCCGGCGGCAGCAGGTGGATGGTGCCGAACAGATAGATCGTCGTATCGGCATCCGCGACTTTCCAGAGCGCGGGCTTGGGGGCGGGCTCAGCGGGGGCGGAGGCGCAGCCGGCGAGCAGGGATCCGACGAGCGCGGGGATCGAGAGAAGGAATCGCTTCATGGAGCGCCATGTTGGGATGCGCGGCTGACTTCGCAATGAATGCTCAATATTTGATGCGCTTTGCCCTGATGCGATAGGCCTTGAGCTGATCCTGCACGCTGCTCTTGCCGGCGAGATGGCCGGCGCCGACGGCGATGAAGACGGTGCCGGGCTGGTCCATCCTCTTGTCGATCCATTCGGCCCAACGGGCATTGCGATCGGTCAGCAGGATCTTGGTGAGCTCGGGTGTTTCCTGCATCGACTCGTTCATCAACGCGGCAAGCCCGGCCGGATCGCCCTTGGCCCAGGCGCGGTCCATCTTCTCCATCGATTCGCCCAGCGTCGGAATCTCGTCGACGGTCGCGTTGAGGAACGCGATCTGCTGCTCTTCGGGGAGGCTGTCGAAAAAGCCGAGCTGTTGTTCGGCGGATTCGAGCTGGCCCAGTTTCTTGCCGGCCTGGGTCGCGGCGCGGGTCAGGATCTTCTCCGCGCCGCTGTTGAGATCATAGCCATATTTGCCGAGCGGCATCACCGCGAGCGTAATCGCCGCCATCCAGGGCTTCATCGCCTCGAACGCCTGATAGGGGACGCCAAGATCGCCCATCGCCTTGATATATTTGGCGCGCGCGGGCTCCGCCAGCTTCTCGCTGAGCGGCGGACCGTCCGGGTCGATGCCCTTGGTGGTCATCAGCGTCTGCATGGCGGCCTGATCGGGCTCGATCATCTCGAGCACCAGTTCGTCGGATGCATCGAAAGCGGTCCTCACGGCTTCATCGAACCAGGAAAGGCCAGGTTTCAGGATATGAACCGTCCCGAACAAATAGATGGTGGTGTCCGAATCCTTCACCACCCAGATCGCGGGATCGGCGTCGGTCGTGCCCGCGATGGGGGCCTGCGCCGCGACCGGGGGCGCCAGCATCGTCGCGGCGGCCAGCGCCGCACCGAGGAGCTTCTTCATGTTATCACCCCACTTTTGGAAAAGACCGGATATCGCCGGGCAATAGAGCGTGCCGGCGCAACCTTCGCAAGCCTTGCCGCAGCAGCCGTTCTTCTTGACCATCCGGACCGCATCCGCCAAAGGCTCGCGCGAGATTTTTTGCATCTGCGAAGGCCGGAAATTGACCGACTCGAAGCCGCCGAGCTTCCAGCAACTCATCCTCACGCTCCATGATTACTGGAGCGAGCAGGGGTGCGTGATCCTGCAACCCTATGACATGCGCATGGGCGCCGGCACCTTTCATCCGGCGACGACGCTGCGTGCGCTCGGCCCCGATCCGTGGAATGCTGCCTTTGTCCAGCCATGCCGGCGGCCGACCGATGGCCGCTATGGCGAGAATCCGAATCGCGGACAGCATTACTACCAGTATCAGGTGATACTAAAACCCAGTCCGCCCAATCTCCAGGATCTTTATCTGGGGTCGCTCAAGCGGATCGGCATCGATTTTTCGAAGCACGACATCCGCTTCGTCGAGGACGATTGGGAAAGCCCGACTCTCGGCGCCTGGGGGCTGGGCTGGGAAGTCTGGTGCGACGGTATGGAAGTGACGCAGTTCACCTATTTCCAGCAGATGGGCGGTTTCGACTGCAAGCCGGTGGCGGGCGAGCTCACCTATGGGCTGGAGCGCCTGGCGATGTACATCCAGGGCGTCGACAGCATGTACGACCTGGACTTCAACGGTCGCGGCGTCACCTATGGCGACATCTTCCTCGAGAATGAGCGCCAGATGTCGACCTGGAATTTCGAGGTGGCGGATACCGAACGCCTGTTCGACCTTTTCCGCAAGGCGACCGCCGAATGCGAGCTGTGCCTGGAGCGCAAGCTGCCGATCCCGGCCTATGAACAGGCGATCGAGGCCAGCCATATCTTCAATCTGCTCAATGCGCGGGGCGTGATCTCGGTCGCCGAGCGCCAGGCCTATATCGGTCGCGTCCGCGATCTCGCCAAGGGAAGCTGCGCGGCCTGGATGGAACATAATGGGTGGACGGCGTGATGGCGGATTTCCTGCTTGAATTGCTGTCCGAGGAAATCCCGGCGCGGATGCAGGACAAGGCGCGCGCCGATCTCGCGCGTCTGTTCGGCGAGGAACTGGCGAAATCGGGTCTGACGCCCGCTGCGATCGAAACCTTTGCGACGCCCCGGCGCCTCGCGTTAATCGCGCGCGGCTTGCCGTTGCAAACCGAAGCGGTGTCGGAGGAGCGCAAGGGCCCACGGGCAAACGCGCCCGAACAGGCACTGGCGGGCTTTCTGCGCTCGACCGGCCTGGCCCGCGAGCAACTGGTCGAGCGTGACGGCGTCCTGTTCGCGGTGATCGAGAAGCCCGGTCGCGATACCGCCGAAGTGCTTGCCGAGGCGGTGCCCGCGATCGTTCGGGCCTTTCCCTGGCCGAAATCGATGCGCTGGGGCGCGGCAAGCCAGACGACCGAAAGCTTGCGCTGGGTCCGTCCGCTCCAGGGCATTGTCGCTTTGCTCGGCGACGCGGTGGTGCCGTTCGAGATCGAGGGCGTTGCATCGGGCGCCGAAACCGTCGGCCATCGCTTCCACCATCCCGGCCGCATCACCATCGGCAATGCTGACGACTATGCCGCCAAGCTGCGTGCCTGCCACGTCATTGTCGATCAGGATGCGCGCAAGGCGCTGATCCGCGATGGCGCGACGGCTGCGGCGGCGAATGCCGGGCTGGTGCTGGTCGAGGACGAAGGGCTGGTCGCCGAGAATGCCGGGCTCACCGAATGGCCGGTGCCCTTGCTCGGATCGTTCGATCCCGCATTCCTCCAGGTGCCGCGTGAGGTGATCCAGCTCACCATGCGCACCAACCAGAAATATTTCGCGGTCAACGATCGCGACGGCAAGCTTGCGCCCAATTTCATCTGCACCGCGAACATCGTCGCAACGGACGGCGGCGCGAAGATCGTCGATGGCAACCGCAAGGTGCTGGCGGCGCGGCTGTCCGATGCGAAGTTCTTCTGGGAACAGGATCTGAAGGCACCGCTCGACGCTTATCTGCCCAAGCTCGAGAACATGTTGTTCTATGAAGGCATGGGCACGCTGCGGGCCAAGGCGGAACGTATCGCCGCGCTCTCGGCCTGGATCGCGGCCGAATATTTCCCCGAACGCGATCCCGAAACGGCCCGTCGCGCCGGGCTCCTCGCCAAGGCCGATCTCGCGACCGGCATGGTCGGCGAGTTTCCTGAGCTGCAGGGTATCATGGGCGGCTATTATGCCGAACATGCCGGCGAGAAACCGGGCACGGTCTCCGCGCTGCAGCAGCAATATGTCGCCGCGGTCGAAGGCTGCATCCCGGCATGCGTTGCGCTGGCCGATCGGGTCGACACGCTGGCAGCCTTCTTCGCGCAGGGCATCCGGCCGACCGGGTCGAAGGACCCATTCGCGCTCCGCCGTGCCGCTCTGCAGACGATCCAGACCATCCTGGTCAACGGCACGCGGCTGAGCCTGATCGCAGTGCTGGAGCGCGCCAAGGCCGGCCTGTCGACGGGTGGCGAGAGCATCTCGCTCGATACGGCTGAACTGCTCGATTTCTTCGCCGACCGCCTCAAGGTGCAGCAGCGCGAGGCGGGTGTGCGCCACGATCTGATCGACGCGGTGTTCGCGCTGGGCGGCGAGGACGATCTTGTTCGCTTGCTGGCACGTGTGAAGGCTTTGCAGGGCTTTGTCGAAACCGAGGACGGCGCCAATCTGCTTGCCGGCTACAAGCGCGCGGCGAATATCCTGAAGAAAGAGGCCGAGCCGACCGTCGCAGCCGCGGCGCCGTCCGAACCGGCGGAAATCGCGTTGGTCGCGGCGCTCGATGCCGCCGCGCCGAAGGCGGATGCGGCGATCGCGGCCGAGGATTTCGAAGGCGCAATGGCGGCGCTCGCAACGTTGCGCGCACCGATCGACAGCTTCTTCGAAGCGGTGATGGTGAATGATGCCGACCCGGCCAAACGGGCGGCGCGACTGGGGATGCTGGCACGGGTTCGCGATGCGGTGCACCGCGTCGCGGATTTTTCCAGAATAGAGGGCTGAGCGCGAGTTTCGACATCATCCCGGAAATCGAAGCGAAGCTCCACATTTCAACAGGGACGGAACGATGACCCAATATGTCTACCGCTTCGGCGGCGGTGTGTCGGACGGTGGCCAGGGGAACAAGAATCTCCTTGGCGGAAAGGGCGCGAACCTCGACGGTATGGCGTCGATCGGTCTGCCGGTCCCCCCGGGCTTCACGATCACCACCGAGATGTGCACGCGCTATTATGAGGAGGGCGAGAGTTTCCCCGACAGCGTGAAGACCGAGGTCGCGAACGGCATTGCGCATATCGAGGCAGTGACCGGCAAGGTCTTTGGCGACGCGGCCGATCCGCTGCTCGTGTCTGTCCGCAGCGGCGCGCGCGTCTCGATGCCGGGCATGATGGATACCGTCCTCAACCTGGGCCTCAACGACGAGACGGTGAAGGGGTTGGCCGAAACCTCGGGCGACGCTCGCTTCGCCTGGGACAGCTATCGCCGTTTCATCCAGATGTATTCCGACGTCGTGCTCGAGCTCGACCACGGCGCCTTCGAGGAAGCGCTGGAGATCGCCAAGGAAGATAAGGGCTTCCATCTGGATACGCAGATGGGTGCTGAGGATTGGCAGGCATTGGTCGGCGAGTACAAGACGCTTGTCGAGCAGCAATGGGGCAAGCCGTTCCCGCAGGACGTGCATGACCAGCTCTGGGGCGCGGTCGGCGCGGTGTTCGGCTCCTGGCAATCGGAGCGCGCCAAGGTCTATCGCCGCCTGAACGACATTCCGGGCGACTGGGGCACTGCGGTCAACGTGCAGGCGATGGTGTTCGGCAACATGGGCGACACCTCGGCGACCGGCGTCGCCTTCACCCGCGATCCGGCGACGGGTGAGCGCGCCTATTATGGCGAGTTCCTGATCAACGCGCAGGGCGAGGACGTCGTCGCGGGCATCCGCACGCCGCAATATCTGACCCAGGCCGCGCGCGAGCGGGCAGGTGCCAAGCCGCTTTCGATGGAAGAGGCGATGCCGGAGACCTTCACCGAGCTGGCGCGCGTCTTCGATTTGCTCGAAACCCATTATCGTGACATGCAGGACATCGAGTTCACCGTTCAGCAGGGCAAGCTCTGGATGCTCCAGACGCGCTCTGGCAAGCGGACGGCCAAGGCGGCGCTGCGGATCGCGGTCGACATGGCCGATGAAGGGCTGATCACGCGCGAGGAAGCGATCACGCGCGTCGATCCTGCCGCGCTCGACCAGTTGCTCCACCCGACGCTCGATCCCAACGCGCCGCGCGATGTGCTGGCCAAGGGGCTTCCCGCCTCGCCGGGCGCGGCGTCGGGCATCGCGGTATTCGACAGCGACACCGCCGAGAAGCGCGCCGAGATGGGCGATGCGGTGATCCTGGTGCGGACGGAGACCAGCCCCGAAGACATCCATGGCATGCATGCCGCCAAGGGCATCCTGACCGCGCGGGGCGGGATGACCAGCCATGCGGCGGTGGTCGCGCGCGGCATGGGGAGGCCATGCGTTTCCGGTGTCGGCACGCTCGCGATCGATGCGAAGGCGAAGCTGATGCGCGTGGGGGCGCGCGAGGTGAAGGAAGGTGACATCATCACCATCGACGGCGCCTCGGGCGAAGTGATGCTGGGATCGGTGCCGACGGTGCAGCCGGAACTCGCCGGCGATTTCGGTACCTTGATGGAGTGGGCTGACAAGGTTCGCCGGCTCAAGGTTCGCGCCAATGCGGAAACACCGCTCGATTGCCGCACCGCGCGCGAGTTCGGCGCCGAGGGCGTAGGCCTGTGCCGCACCGAGCATATGTTCTTCGATGCCGGCCGGATCACGGCGGTGCGCCAGATGATCCTGGCGGATACCGAAGCGGGCCGCCGCGCCGCGCTCGACAAGCTGTTGCCCGAGCAGCGCAAGGACTTCACCGAGATCTTCGAGGTGATGGCCGGGCTGCCCGTGACGATCCGCCTGCTCGATCCGCCGCTGCACGAATTCCTGCCGCACGAGGAAGCTGAGTTCGCGGAGGTCGCCGCGGCCGCCGATGTCAGCATTGACACGCTGAAGCGGCGTGCGGCGGAACTGCACGAATTCAATCCCATGCTCGGCCATCGCGGTTGCCGCCTGGGCGTGACCTATCCCGAGATCTACGAGATGCAGGCGCGCGCGATCTTCGAGGCCGCGCTCGACGTTGCCGGCAAGTCGGGCAGCGCGCCGATCCCGGAGGTGATGATCCCGCTGGTCGCGACCAGGCGCGAGCTGGAACTGATGAAGACGATCGTCGACAAGACCGCGCAGGCGGTTTTCGCGGAGCGTGGTTCCAGCGTCGATTATCTCGTCGGTACCATGATCGAACTGCCGCGCGCCGCGCTGATGGCGGGCGAGATCGCCGAAGTCGGCGAATTCTTCAGCTTCGGCACCAACGATCTGACGCAGACCACGCTTGGCGTCAGCCGGGACGACGCAGGGCGCTTCCTGACGACCTATGTCGACAAGGGCATCTTCGCGCGCGATCCGTTCGTCAGCCTCGATATCGAGGGTGTTGGCCAGTTGATCGCGCTGGCAGCGGAGCGGGGCAGGGCGACGCGGCCCGACATCAAGCTCGGCATCTGCGGCGAGCATGGCGGAGATCCCGCCAGCATCGCCTTCTGCGAGAAGACCGGGCTCGATTACGTGTCGGCCTCGCCCTATCGCGTGCCGATCGCAAGGCTGGCTGCCGCACAGGCCGCGCTCAAGCCGTGATAAAAATGCCCCGGCATCGAGAGATGCCGGGGCATTTTTCTTTAGCGATCGCGGCGCTTTTTTAAGGCGTCGCGCCAGTCGCCTGTCCACTCAGGAAGCTGTCGGAGATCGAGCAGGCCGCGGGGCCAAGGATCACGACGAACAGCACGGGCAGGATGAACAGGATCAGCGGCACGGTCATGATCGCCGGCAGACGCGCCGCCTTTTCCTCGGCGCGCATCATGCGCTCGTTGCGGAACTCGGCCGAAAGGACGCGTAGCGCCGAAGCGAGCGGGGTGCCGTACTTCTCGGTCTGGATCATCGTGGTGACGACACCGCGAACGGCTTCCAGGTCGACGCGCTGCGAGAGATTCTCGAACGCCATGCGGCGTTCGGTCAGGAAGCCCAGCTCAATCGCGGTCAGCGCGAATTCCTCGCCGAGTTCCGGATAGGCGCGGCCGAGTTCGCGCGAGACCCGGCCGAATGCGGCATCGACGGTCAGGCCGGCTTCGGCGCAGATCACCAGCAGGTCGAGTGCGTCGGGCAATCCCTTGCGGATCGCGTCGCTGCGCTTCTGGATCTTGTTCTGGATGAAGATATCGGGCGCCTTGTAGCTCAGGATCAGCGCACCCGCGGCGAGGCCGAATTTCTTGAACGCGCTCCAGTCCGGGAACCAGTCGAGCACATAGACGCCCAGCACGACGGTGCCGCCGATCACGACGGGCAGGATCATGCGCGCGAAGATGACGGTGACCGCCAGATCCTTCGAGCGAATGCCGGCCTGGGCGAGCTTGATCTGAGCCGCCTTCACCTGCTCGTCCTGCAGAACCTTGAAGACTTTCAGGAATTCGCGGATGCGGTCGGTGGTTTCGCTCTGATGGACAAGCTTTGCGCGACGACGCGACGTCGACGCGACGATGCCCGCCTTCAACTGTTCGCGCCGGGCGTTCAACGCCTTGACGCGCTTGATCATCGGGTCGCGAACGGTCGTCGCAGCGTAAATCGCCACGAGCATGGCGAAAGTCGCGACGGCGGCCAGGATGGTGGCCACCCAGATCACGTCGACTCCCAGCAGGGTCGGTCCGGCAGGTGCGTTGCTCATTTCTATCCGCCCCTTAGATCTCGAAGCTGACCATCTTGGCCATGATCGCGCTGCCGATCCCCATCCATGTCAATCCACCCAGGCCCGCGATGATCAGCCGCTGATCGGTGAAGAACTGACCCATATAATCGGGGCTTTGCATGTAGATCAGCGCGAAGACGAGGAACGGCAAGGAACCGACGATATAAGCCGACGCCTTGGATTCCGACGACATCGCCTTGATCTTGAGCTTCATCTGCGCACGCTTTCGCAGCACGTCCGCCAGGTTCGAAAGGGTTTCGGCGAGGTTGCCGCCGGTTTCGCGCTGGATCGCCAGCGTGATCACGAAGAACTGGAATTCGGGCGTGTTGAGCTTGTCGGCAACGTCCTGCAGCGCGGCTTCCATCGTTCGGCCGATGCGGATCTTGTCGGCGACGGTGCTGAATTCCTCGCCGACGGGTCCGGGAATTTCCTTGGCGACGACGTTCAGCGTCTCGGAGATCGGAAGGCCTGCGCGAAGGCCGCGGACGAGCAGTTCGATGGCATCCGGAAAGCGCGCCGTGAACCCGTTGATCCGCTTCTTGATCAGATAGCCGATCGCCATGTGCGGGATCGCCAGACCCAGCATGACGCCGATCAATGTGGAAAGCGCCCATGGGGCACCCTGCAGCATCGCCAGCATGGCGGCGGAGACCGCGATGCCCAGCGATGCGACGCCATATTGACCCAATGTCCAGCTCTTGCCCGTTCTCAGGATGCGTTGCTTCAGCAACGCGGGATTTGGCAGGATCTGAGATGCGACGCTGTCCATCTTCGTCGCCTGGCGCGCGGAAATCGCCTTGCGCATCTGCGCTTCGATCGAGGCGCTGGCGGACGTGGCATGGCGATCCTTGGCGGAGGAGAGCCGGCGAGACAGCGCCTTGCCGGTCGATGGGCCGGAAAATGCTGCGAAAACCAGCAGCAGCGCGCCCAGCGCTCCTACGGCCAGCATGATCATCGGCATTATCGACATCGGCGTCATCGGCCCGTTCCCTCAATCACGCCGGTTGATCGGCGCTTCCATTCACCACCGGCTCAAGCGACAGCCTTGGTTTTCTTGCCCTTGGGCATCAGCGACTTGATGTCGCCCAGCTTGCCGAGCAGCGACTTGCCTTTGTTCTGGCTGTTGGCATCCTCCGCCGCTTCCTCGACGGTCGAAAGCAGGCGATTCGAGAGCTCCAGGAGCGCCTGGCCAACTTTCGAGCCTTTGCCGGCTTCCGCCAATGGCTTGCCGAGCTTCGCCGCCTGGGCGGCGACCTTGGAGTCGAACGGCACGATCATATCGACCTTGCGTTCGATCGAAGTCTCGAACTCCTTGCGGCTCACCTCCGGAGCGCCCGTCGTCGGCACACGATTGGCGACGACGATCACGCGCGACTGAGGTGAATTGCTCTTCAGCCATGAAAGGATGCGGATCACGTCACGCGCGGCCGCCAGGGTCAGCTCCGTCACGATCACGGCCGCCTGGACTTCCTGAAGCAGATGCGGGTGCTGGACCAGCATGTTGCGCGGCAGATCGATAACCGTGCATTCGAACGCGGCCCGCAGTTCCTCCTGGAGCTGGAAGAAGGCCGATCCGTCGGTCAGCATCGATTGGCTGAGCGGCGCCTCCGCGGACAGCACCGACAGTTTGTCGCTCGCTCGCACCAGGGCGCGTTCGATGAACAGTCCATCGATACGACTGGGATTCTCGATGGCGTCGGTCAGCCCGCGACCGGGTTCAAGGTCGAGCGCGAGCGCGCCGGTGCCGAAATGGACGTCCAGATCCAGGATCGCGGTCGAGCGATTGGAGCGCTCGCCGAACAGCCAGGCGAGAGACGTCGCGACGGTCGAAGCGCCGACGCCGCCCCGCGCACCGATGACCGCGGTCATGACGTGGGGCCGCTCCACGCCGGTCTCTACATGTTTCGGCGCGCTCAGCGTGGCTTGGGCCTGACCGAAGGCGTCCCGAAGCTGATCGGGGTTGAGCGGCTTGAGCAGATAGTCCTGGATGCCGCTCGCGATGAGATCGCGATAGAGGCGGACATCGTTGACCTGGCCGGCGGCGATCACGATCGTGCCGGGTTCGCAGACTTCGGCGAGCGCGTTGATGTCGTTCAGCGGATCGCCCGATTCCGACAGATCGACGAACAGCACGTTCGGACTTGCCGAAACCGAGAGCGACTGGACGGCGTTGCGCAGTCCGCCCTTGTTGACCTTGTCTGGCAGCCAGCCGAGCTCGATCGCGACCGAGCGGAGCGTTTCCGCAGTCATCTCGTCGCAGACATAGGCGCTGAACGGTTCGCGAAGCGCCGCGCCGCGCGAAGAATTCCAGGGTGCGTTCATGGTCATTTTGCTCCCTTGCTGCTCTCTTGCTTCAGATCGGCGGCGCCGGTCGGCGCCTTGTCGCGGAAGGTCTTGATCGCCTTGCTCGAGACGCGCTGATCGGTGCTGCCGACCTGTCCGCGAATGAGATCCTCGGGATTGGCGATCATCGCCGCCAGATTGGTGTTCATCGCGCAGCCATAGTTCGACATGCTCGACGCTTCATATTCCGGCTGGGAAGGGCGGCTCCAGTCAGGGCATTTGGGCACCGACGCGGACATGCGGCTGACGACCACGCGGATCATTCCCCCGGCGACCGCGCCCGTCGTCACCGGCGCTCCATCGTCGAGCAGCAGGCCATAGCGCGCCGCCACGGCAGCCACACCGTCGCGGCTGGCGGCGCTTCCATAAGGCGAAGGGTCATCGACCGAGATGCGATCACCATAGCCGACATGCAACGTGTCGAACCAGCCGGCCAGGCGCTGGGACTCGCCATTGGCCAGTCCGCCATTGCCGCCGGTGTTGAGATCAAGCGCGTAGTCCAACCGGTTGACCACTGGTTGGTGAACCGATTCCAGACCAGCGTTCTTGGTGCCGCCGCACGCACCGAGTGTGAGGCTGAGTGCGAGGAGGAGAGGGCTTGCGGCCTTGCGCAGGACATTGTTCGACATGGAAACCCTCCCAATCAATCGAAGCTGAAACCGGGTTTCGCCGTGGCGACACCCTTGGGTTGCGGCGTTATGGGCGCCTGCGCCACTTTCGGCGTCGGCTGCTCAGGTAGATTGCCGGGCAGGCCACCGGCGGGCAACGAAGCCGCCGGATCGATGCCGGGCTTCACCGTTTGGGGAACTCCCATGGTCGGCACGGGCCGCTTGCCGCCCGTCTTGCCTTCGAAGGTCTGGCCGAGCAGGAATGTCTCGGCGTCGTTGGTCGCGCGATATCCGTCGGTCGGCAGCGCGATCTGGTTGGCCGACACCGGCTTGACCAGATATGGCGTCACCACGATCATCAACTCGGATTCCGCACGCCGCCAGCGCTTGGACCTGAACAGATTGCCGAGTATCGGAAGGTCGCCCAGGAACGGCGCCTTCTCCATTGAGTTGTTGCTGGAATTGCTCAGCAAACCGCCGATCATGAAGCTCTGGCCCGATCCGAGTTCAACCGTCGTCTCGGCGCGCCGGGTCGTGAAGCCCGGAATTTCGAAGTTGTTGAGCGTTACGGCGCCGGCGCTGGTGAGTTGCGAGACCTCGGGGCGAACGCGCATGGAGATGCGGCCATCGGCCAGCACCGTCGGCGTGAACGAAAGGCTGACGCCATATTGCTTGAATTCGACGGTCACGGTGCCGAGATCCTGACTCACCGGGATCGGGATTTCACCGCCCGCCAGGAAGCTTGCCGTTTCACCCGAAAGTGCGGTCAGCGTGGGATTGGCGAGCGTCGTCACCAGCCCATCCGCTTCCGCAAGATCGAGGGCACTGATGATGTCGAGGCCGAAGAGCCGGCCTGCCGCGCCGATTGACGTGATGCCCGCGCCGGGCGCCGCGAACTTGTAGTCGGTGCCGACGATCCGCGGATTTCCGAATGGATCCTTGAGCGTCGGGCTCGTGACATTGGTGATGGTGCCGGGCGAGCGGCCCTGCGCCAGGCCGAACAGGAAACCGCCCGATCGATCCTGCGTCAGCAGGTTGAAGCCGATCTCCTTGCTGATTTCCCGGCTGACTTCGGCGATCTTGACCTGGAGGTTCACCTGCAACGGTGTTGCCGTGCGCAGGCGGCTGATCACCTGGCTGCCGGCGCCGACAAAAGCCTGGGCAAGGCGTTCCGCCTCGGCGGCGTCGTCGGGGCTGGCGACCGTACCGGTCAGCAGCAGCAATCCGTTCATCGGCGTGGCCTGGATCTGTGCATCGGGCATTGCCAGGCGCAGCATCGCATCGACCGAGCCGATATTGGTGCCGACCCTGACATTGGCGGAGTATACGACCTTGCCCGATTTCGACGTCGCGTAGATCGTCGTCTCGCCCGCCGTCTTGGCGAAGACGTAGAGTTGGGTCGACGACCGGACCTGAACGTCGGCGATGTTGTTGTCCGCGACGAAGAGATCGCTCATCGGGGCGGAAAGATTCACCAGCGTGCCGCGGCCAATCGAGAGATTAACGGTGTTCGCGGGCTGCGACGCGCCGGTTGGCTGCGCTTCGAGCGGAGCGGTGCCCGCCGTGCCTGCTCCCAGGGCCAGGACGGCGGCGAGCGCGGTCCCCAGCGCCTGGCGCTTGGTCATATTGACGATCGACATCTTACTTCCCCCCCACCGGGACTTCAGTGACAGTGTTCCCGCGCGCGACCCGGACAACCGGACCTTGCGGCGCATAGGCGACCGACGGCCCGCTGCCGCCCGAAGGCGCTGCGGAGGCGGTACGCTGCGCGACGGGCAGCGAGCGGCGCTGGAAGCGCGAGACATCCGCACCGGTGACAAAGGTCGTATCGGTGTCGATCGGGCGTGACGCGATGGCGAGCAGCATCTGCTTCTCTGCCTTCGGGTCGCCATTCTCGGGCACGGTGACTTCACCTGCGGCGATGGCGCGCTCCAGTTCGGCCGTGTTGTCCGCGATCGAGCGCAGCGACAGCGAGAGCTGGCCGATGGTCTGCGCGACCGCGATCTTCTCGGCGATGCGTGGCGTCGCTTCGATGGTGACCGTCGAGAAGGTCTTGACCTCGGTCTGGCCTTCATCATTGGTGTTGCTGGTGCGCTGGTCGGTAGCGAGCACGCGCAGGTTGCGGATGATGGTTTCGGACGTCTTCAGCGCCGGACCGTCGCCCGAGCCGGCGACTTCCTGCGTCAACACGAGATCGACGCGGTCGCCCGGGAAGACGAAACCGGCCACGCTGGTCGCGGCGCCGACCGAAACGGTCACGGCGCGCATGCCAGGGCCGAGCGCGGCCGCCAGGAAGCCACGGTCGCCGGGCTTGACGAGCGCGCCCTGCGTGATCGGCTGTCCGGCTGTGATCGCGTAGCGGACCACGGTGCCCGACAGCGTCGCCGGATCGGCCTCGCCCTTCAGATAATAGGCGCTCTGGATCAGATCCTTCGGCCAGGGCTGGAAGCGGAAGCTGTCTGGTTCGATGATGGTGCCGACGGGCATGGCGCGCGTCGCGACCAGAACCTCGGGCCCCACCGGCACCGTCGGCGCCGCAGCCGCGCTTGGCGCCGATGCGCCCGAGAACATGCTCTTTGCCATGAAGGCGGTCACCGCTGCGATGAGCAGCGCGCCAACCAGCAATGCGATCTTCTTAACGTCCATGACGACTCTCGCCTCCTGAGCCGGCCCCCCAAAGGCCCGCGATGTTTCATCAAGCAAATTGGTTAAAATAGTGTTCGGACATCACCCAAAGTCCCCCGATGGCGATTGCGACGCCGTAGGGCACTTCAATATTTCCGTTCATTTTGCGTATCTTGTGCGCAGTCCAGGCGATCATCGTGATGACGCCGCCGGCGATCGCCATGATGAACAGCATGTTGAGCAGCGGCACGATCGGCAGCCAGAGCGCCAGTGCGGCGAGCAGTTTGACGTCGCCGCCGCCCATCATGCCGATCGCATAGACGCCCGCGAAAAGCGCGAAGACGCCGATCGCGATACCGATCTGGACGGCGACGTCAGGCCACAGCGCATAATCCGTGGTCCACCAGTAAAGGGGAGCGAGCAATGCGATGGCGGCGACGGTCCAGTGCTCGATGGTCCGGCCCTTGAGGTCGGTGAACACCGCCACGAGCAACAGACCGCCGAGTGCCGCCACTAGAACATGTGCTAAAATTCCCCCAGTCATCCAGCTAGGTCTAGACGCTATGCCTTACGAAACCGTAACCAAGGACATGGCTGATGCATCAGGAGAATTTCCGGCGACCCTCCGCCGGTCCATCCCTCGCGGCGCGGTTGTGCGCAACGAATCGGTTGCGGATGGCTGGTCGCTGCGTGTCTTCGACTGGCCGGCCGATGTCATGCCGGCGCGCGGCACCTTGCTCTTCCAAGGCGGGCGTGGCGACATATTGGAGAAGTATCTGGAATCCTTCGCGCATTGGCATGATCGCGGTTGGTCGGTCACGAGCTTCGACTGGCGCGGACAGGGCGGTTCCGGCCGCCTGAGCGCCAACCCGAACGTTGGCCATGCTGATGATTTCGCGCCCTGGATCAACGACCTTGCGGATCGTTTCGCGATGCTGCGTGCGTCCACGCCCGGGCCACATGTGATCGTCGCGCATTCGATGGGTGGGCATCTCGTGATGCGCGCGCTTCAGGAACGGCGCGTGTCGCCGGATGCCGTGGTGCTGGTCGCGCCGATGCTGGGCTTACAGAGCGCGCCCTTCACGCCGGTGATGGCGGAGAGGGTTGCGCGCTTCATGACCCGGATCGGCGATCCCGCGCGTGCGGCCTGGAAAAACAACGAGCGTCCGGCACCACCCGGCGCGTCGCGGCGCGCCTTTCTGACGCACTCGAACGAACGCTATGACGACGAATTATGGTGGAAGGCGCAGAAACCAGCGCTTGCGCTCGGACCGCCAAGCTGGAAATGGCTGGCCGTGGCCTATCGATCGACTCTCGACACCTTCCTGCCCGATCGCCTGGAAGCGGTGGAAACGCCGATGCTGCTGTTGTGCGCCGATCGCGACAAGCTGGTGCGACCGGCGGCGATCCGCGAGGCCGCGTGCCGGCTGCCCAATGCCGAGCTGCTGCGCTTCGGCGACGAGTCCGCGCATGAGATATTGCGGGAGATCGATTCTGTCCGTGACCGGGCGCTCGCCGCGATCGACGACTTTCTTGACCGGAAGGCTCCGGCCGGCTGATGCGCTACGACATCGCGATCGTCGGCGCCGGCATCGCGGGTGCAAGCCTGGCTGCCGAACTGGCGGCGCACGCATCGGTCGTGATGCTGGAGGCGGAGGATAGCCCCGGCTATCATGCCACCGGCCGTTCCGCCGCGTTCTGGAGCGAAACCTATGGTGGCCCCGCGATCCAGCCGTTGACCACCGCGTCGGGCGCGGCATTGCGGAATGGCGATTTTCTTGATCCGATGGGGGCACTGCACATTGGCCGCGTTTCGGACCGCGCAGCCTTTGATGCATTGTATGAAGCTTTCGCGGCGAGCGACGTCGTGCTGACGCCCGTTGATCCGGCGGCTCATGTCCCTGGTCTCAGGCCCGAATGGACGCTGGGCATGTTCGAGCCGAGCTGCGCCTATATCGATGTCGGCGCGCTCCATGCCGATTTCCTGGTGCGGGCGCGCAGGCACGGCGTCGAATTGCGCACGAGGGCCGCGCTTCGCTCGGCCACGCGGGATGGTGCGGGATGGGTCATCGATAGCGCGGCGGGGCCGGTCCGCGCGGATATATTGGTCGACGCGGCAGGCGCATGGGCGGATCCCGTGGCGCGATTGGCTGGCGTCCGGCCGCTCGGTATCAAGCCCTTTCGCCGGACCGTGGCGCAGATCCGCACGACGCCGGTGCGCCCCGATGCGCTGCCGATCGTGATCGACATCGGCGGAGGTTTCTATTTCAAACCGGAAGCGGGCGGGCGACTCTGGCTGACGCCACATGACGAAAGCCCGACCGATCCCTGTGATGCGGCGCCCGAGGAAATCGATGTCGCGATCGCGATCGACCGGTTCGAGGGGGCGGTCGACTGGCGGGTCGACGCCGTCGAGCGGAAATGGGCGGGATTGCGCAGTTTCGCGCCCGACCGGCGGCCGGTCTATGGCTTCGATCGGGCAAGGCCCGGCTTCTTCTGGTGCGCGGGGCAGGGTGGTTTCGGTATCCAGACCGCGCCGGCCGCCGCCAGGCTGGCGGCGGCGCTGATCCTAGGGCAGTCGCCCGATCCGGGCATCGATCCGGCGATCTACGATCCGGCACGGTTCGAATAGGCTTGGCAGATGCGTCTCGCGCGCTAGTCTCGATTGATCGAGATCAACAAGGAGTCGGATCCATGGCGCACAAGTTCGTGATCGAGAAGAACAAGGCAGGCGAGTTCGTGGCCAAGTTCAAGTACAACAGCGAGATCATGTTCTGGACCGAAGGTTATTCGAGCAAGGCCAGCGCCAAGGAAGCGATCGAGTCGCTCAAGAAAAACGGCCCTGGCGCGGAAGTCGAAGACGCGAGCTGAGCTCTTCAGCCGCGCGGCTGGGCGAGCGCGGCGTCGCTCGCCAGCCGGTCCGCGCGTTCATTGTCGGGATGGCCGGCATGGCCCTTCACCCACAGCCATTCCACGCGATGCGGCTTGATCGCCGCGAGCAGCTCTTGCCATAGCTCGGCATTCTTCACCGGCTTGCGATCGGCGGTTTTCCAACCGTTCTTCTGCCAGCCGAAGATCCAGCGGGTGATCCCGTCCTTCACATAATTGCTGTCGGTCGAAAGCGTCACGCGGCATGGACGCTTGAGCGCTTCGAGCGCCTTGATCGCGGCCATCAATTCCATGCGGTTGTTCGTCGTGTGCGGCTCGCCGCCCGACAATTCCTTTTCATGGCTTCCCTTGCGGATCACCGCGCCCCAGCCGCCGCGACCGGGATTGCCCTTGCAGGCGCCGTCGGTCGCGATCTCGACATGTTCCAGCTCGCTCATCGCGTGAAAATCCCGGGATCGGCGGCATAGGTTTCAAGCCGGCGCAGAAAGGCGAGTGGATCCTTGCGATTGACGATCGCATCTGCGGGCGTGTTGAGCCAATCCCAGGCGCGGGTGAGGAGGAAACGCAGACAGGCGCCGCGTGCCAGAACGGGCAGCGCCGCGCGTTCGGCGTCGCTCAGGCCGAAGCTGTCGTCATAACCCGCGATCAGGGCCGAACCGAGATCGGCGTGATAGCCGGTGCCGTCATTCTCGAAGCTCCACGCCGCATGCGTCACCGCGACGTCCCAGGCGCGGATTTCACGGCAGGCGAAATAGAAGTCGATCAGGCCCGTCACCGCGTCGCCGAGCATCAGCACATTGTCCGGGAACAGGTCGGCATGGATCACCGCGCTTGGCAGGTCGCTCGGCCAGTGCGCGTCCAGATAGGCGAGTTCGTCGGTGACGCGTTGGCCCAGCCCGGGTGAAATCTGGTCGAGATCGCCGCCGCATCGTTCCGCCAGCGCATGCCAGCCGGCCAGCCCCAGTGCGTTGGGCCGGTCACCCTCGAAATCGGCGACCGCCGCGTGCATGCGGCCGAGCGCCTCGCCCACGGCACGCGCCTGAACGGCGGTGGGATGGCTGACCGATACGCCCGACAGGAATTCGATCAGGCAGGCCGGGCGGCCGGCGACTGTCTGGAGCTGGACTCCATCACGATCCTTGATCGTGCGCGGCACCCGGTTGCCGGCATCGGCGAGATGATCGAGCAAGGCGAAGAAAAACGGCAGATCCGCGACATCGACGCGCTTTTCATAGAGCGTCAGGAAGAAGCGATGGCGGTCGGTTTCGACCAGATAATTGCTGTTCTCCACGCCCTCGGCGATGCCCTTGGCCGAAACCAACTGGCCCGCATCCTCGTAGCGCGTCAGAAGCGCCGCCATCTCCTCGGCGGAAACCTGCGTATAAACGGCCATGTCAGGCTGCTTCGAGGCCGCGAGGGAGCTTGAACGCGATCGCTTCGACCGTGGTTTCGACTTCGCGTTCGCTGACGTCGAAGCGCGTCCCCAGCCGGTCGACGACTTCACGCACCAATATTTCGGGTGCGGAGGCGCCGGCCGTGATGCCCAGCCGGGTGACGCCCTGCAACCAGTCGAAATCGAGATCGTCGGCGCGCTGGATCAGGCGTGCCCGTGTGCCTTCGCGTTCCGCCACTTCGACAAGACGCAGGGAATTGGAGGAATTGGGGGCCCCGATCACCACCATCGCGTCGCACGCGGCGGCGATCGCCTTGACCGCGGCCTGACGGTTCGACGTCGCATAGCAGATATCCTCGCCGCGCGGCTCACCGATGGTCGGAAAGCGTGCGCGCAGCGCCGCGACGATCGCCGCCGTGTCGTCCACCGACAAGGTGGTCTGGGTCAGGAAGGAGAGATTGTCCGGATCGGCCGGCGTCAGCGCCGCCACGTCCTCCACGGTCTCGATCAGCGTCATCGATCCCTCGGGAACCTGCCCGAATGTCCCGATCACTTCGGGATGACCGCGATGGCCGATGAACAGGATGTGCCGGCCGGCGGCGACGAGCCGTTCGGCCTGGCGATGGACCTTGGAAACCAGCGGGCAGGTGGCGTCGAGATAGGAGAGGCCGCGCTCGGCCGCCTTGGCGGGCACGGCTTTCGGAACGCCGTGCGCCGAAAAGACGACGGGCGCGTCGTCGGGCACCTCGTCCAGTTCCTCGACGAAGATCGCGCCCTTCGCCTTCAGCCCATCAACGACGAAGCGGTTATGGACGATCTCGTGGCGGACATAGACCGGCACGCCATATTTCTCGATCGCGAGTTCGACGATGCGAATGGCGCGGTCGACGCCCGCGCAAAAACCGCGCGGGGCAGCGATCAGCAACTCGAGCGGCGGGCGCTGGGAGGCAGTTTCGGTCATGCTCGCGCCTCTACGCGATTGCTTGCTTCGACGAAAGCCGCTTCCTATGATCGCGTCCGCCGCCTATCGGCCGATCTGCGGTTTTCTCCGCTCGCCTGAAGGAAGTCTGTACGTGCCCGATCTGAAGCCGTTTATCCTTGTTGCCGCGCTTGCCAGCCTGGGCGCCTGCGCGAAAGACAATCAGATCGATGCCAGCGGCGGCATCACCGTCACCCGTTCTTCCTGCCCGGCGGTCGCGATTCCGGCGCATACCGGCGACGTGACGCTGTTCGATCCGCCGGCGAGCCGGGAGGCGCGCGCGATCGACGTCGTCGCCTCGATTACCAATCTCCGTTCGACCTGTGACGATACCGGCGCCGAGCTCACCGTCAACGCGACCTTCGATGTGATCGCGACCCGCGCCAATGCCAGCGGCGCGCGTGAGGTGGTCCTGCCCTATTTCGCGACGGTGATCCGTGGCGGGCGCGCCGTCGTCTCGAAGCGGCTGAGCCGTGTCGCGATCCGGTTCGAGGACGGGCAGACCCGCGCGACCGCGACGGCTGCGGCCGGAGCGGCGGTCAATCGCGCGGCGGCCACCTTGCCCGACGATATCCGCGAGCAGATCGTGCGTCGTCGTAAGCCTGGGGATACCGACGCCGCGATCGATCCGCTGTCGATCCCTGAAGTGCGCGATGCGGTCAGCCGCACGAGTTTCGAACTGCTGATCGGTTTCCAGCTCACCAACGAGCAGCTTCAGTACAACGCGACGCGGTAACGCCTTGCGGGCGAGGCGGCGGTAAATCGATCGCCGATCGATGATCGGCGATTGACTCGAATCGCGGCCTCGCCCAAGCGGAATCCCGTCGCCGGCGGGTAACCGCCGGGGATCGCGCGGGAGAGCCCCCGGATTCGTCCGGGGCGCCGAAGGAGCAACCGCCCCGGAATCTCTCAGGCCACTGGACCGCGCGGTCTCAGGCACTCTGGAAAGCGTTTCGGCGAAGGTCGGAACCACCGAAGGGGTAAGCGGCGCCCGATGGCGCCGCGAAAGCTCTCAGGTTCCGTGACAGAGGGGGCAGCAAGACAGGGCGCAATCATGCGCGCTGTCGGCTGTGGACCGTCACGGGAGCATATCGATGAGCGAAGACGCCAATATCGCAGAAGCCGCGGAAGCCCTTCCGCTTGACGCATGGCACCGGGCGCGTGGTGCACGGATGGTGCCCTTCGCGGGCTATTCCATGCCGATCCAATATGAAGGGATCATGGCGGAACATCTGTGGACGCGCGAATCCGCCGGCCTGTTCGATGTCAGCCATATGGGCCAGTTGCTCTTCACCGGTGACGATAGCGATGCCGCGCTCGAGACCTTGCTTCCCGGCAACATCAAGGAACTCGGCGTCGGGCGGATGCGCTATTCGCTGCTGCTCGACGAGAATGGCGGCATCCTCGACGATCTGATGGTCACGCGCCGGGCCGACGATATCTATATGGTCGTCAACGGCGCGACCAAGTTCGAAGACATCGGCGTGCTTCGCGAGCATCTGCCCGACGAGATCGGGATGAACCACCTGGAAGAACAGGCGCTGATCGCGCTGCAAGGCCCCAAGGCGGTGGACGCGCTGGCGCGGGTCGTACCCGGCGTGGAGGGGCTGTTCTTCATGGAAGCAGGCGGGTTCGACTGGAAGGGCACGCCGCTCTGGGTGAGCCGTTCGGGCTATACCGGTGAGGATGGTTTCGAGATTTCAGTTCCTGCCGACGTCGTCGAGGCGTTCGCCGAGGCGCTGGCCAGCCAGCCCGAAGTCAAGCCGATCGGCCTTGGTGCGCGCGACTCGCTGCGGCTGGAGGCAGGGCTTCCGCTCTATGGCCATGACCTCGATCCGGGCGTCACGCCGGTGGGGGCGGACCTGACTTTCGCGATGCAGAAGCGCCGCCGCACCGAAGGCGGTTTCATGGGCGCGGATGTCGTGTTGAAGCAGCTCGCCGAGGGCGCGCCCAACAAGCGCGTCGGCCTGTCGGTCGAGGGGCGGCTGCCCGTACGCGAAGGCGCGCCGCTTTATAATGGTGAGGCCCAGGTCGGTGTCGTCACGTCGGGCGGTTTCGCGCCCAGTGTCGGTGCGCCGATCGCGATGGGCTATGTCTCCGCCGATCTCGCCACCGCCGGCACCGCGCTCGAAGCCGAGGTGCGCGGCAAGCGCGTGCCTGTCGCGGTTGCCCCCATGCCCTTCGTTCCCCATCGCTATCACCGCAAAGGAGCCCCGAAATGAGCCGTTATTTCACCGAGGACCATGAATGGGTCGACGTCGACGGCGAGATTGGCACCGTCGGCATCACCGATTATGCGCAGAGCCAGCTCGGCGACATCGTGTTCGTCGAAGTGCCGGCCGAGGGCAAGCAGCTCGCCAAGGGCGATGATGCCGCCGTCGTCGAGAGCGTCAAGGCAGCGTCCGACGTCTATTCGCCGGTGTCGGGCACTGTGGTCGAGGGCAATGCCGATCTCGCTGACGACCCCGCGCTGGTGAACGGTTCGGCCGAGGAGGATGGCTGGTTCTTCAAGCTGACGCTTTCCGATCCGTCCGAACTCGAAGGCCTGATGGACGAAGCCGCCTACGCGGCGTTCGTCGCGAAGCTCTGAGCTTAGCCCCTCCCCTTCAGGGGAGGGGTTGGGGTGGGGAACATTGTTTTGGCCCTCGCTCCGAAAGCAGCCCGGCCCGCATCGAGCGGTCCGGTCTGCTCACCCACCCCAAACCCCTCCCTTGAAAGGGAGGGGCTGGAGACTCGAATGCGATACCTTCCCCTGACCAATGAAGACCGCAGCGCGATGCTCGCGCGCATCGGCGCGGCGTCGATCGACGATCTGTTCGTCGATGTGCCCGAAAGCGCGCGCCTGTCCGGCCCGGTCGCCGGCCTGCCCAACCACGCGACCGAGCTCGCGGTCGAGCGCCATATGGCGGCGCTGGCGAAGCGCAATCTGTCGGCGGGGGAAGCGCCTTTCTTCCTGGGATGTGGCGCTTATCGCCATCATGTGCCGGCCTCGGTCGATCACCTGATCCAGCGCGGCGAGTTCCTGACCGCCTATACGCCGTATCAGCCGGAGATCGCGCAGGGCACGCTGCAGATGCTCTTCGAGTTCCAGACCCAGGTCGCGCGCCTTTATGGTTGCGACGTGGCCAATGCTTCGATGTACGACGGTTCGACGGCGTGTTGGGAAGCGATCGTGATGGCGCGGCGGGTCACCCGCCGGAACAAGGCGGTCCTCTCGGCCGGGCTTCACCCGCATTACGTGTCAGTGGCGCAGACGATGGCGCGCTTCACCGGCGACGTGCTCGAAACCGCCTTGCCTTCGCTTGAGGCCACTACCGATGCGGCGCGGCTGCTCGACGCGATCGATGGTGAAACCTCGTGCGTCGTCGTCCAATATCCCGATATTCTCGGCCGGATCGGCGATCTTTCCGAGATCGCGGCGCGCGCGCATGAAAAGGGCGCGCTGCTGATCGCGGTGGTGACGGAGCCGGTGGCGCTGGGCGCGCTCCGCGCGCCGGGTGAAATGGGCGCGGACATCGTCGTCGGCGAAGGGCAGGGCATCGGCGTCGGCCTTCAGTTCGGCGGTCCTTATGTGGGCCTGTTCGCTTGCAAGGAGCGTTTCGTGCGCCAGATGCCCGGTCGCCTGTGCGGCGAGACCGTGGACGCGGAGGGCAAGCGCGGCTTCGTGCTGACGCTTTCCACCCGCGAACAGCATATCCGCCGCGAAAAGGCGACGTCGAACATCTGCACGAATAGCGGCCTGTGCGCGCTCGCTTTCTCGATCCACATGACCCTGCTTGGCGAGAAGGGGATGCGCGATCTGGCGATGCTCAATCACGGCCTGGCTGTGAAGGCGGCCGACCGGCTGGCGAAGGTGCCTGGCGTCACCCTGGTCAATGACGGGTTCTTCAATGAATTCACGCTCGACCTGGGGCGTGAGGCGCGGCCGGTCGTGCGTTCGCTCGCCGAACGCGGGATTTTGGCCGGCGTGTCGCTCGGGCGTCTTTATCCGGGCGTCGAGGCGCTCGAACGCGGGCTTGTGGTGGCGGTGACGGAGACGAGCACCGCCGAGGATGTCGAGGCGCTGGCCGCCGGACTTGAGGAGGCGCTGGCATGACGATCAACCAGAGCGGATGGAAGCCAGAAATGGGTGACGGCAGCGCACCGGCCGGCACGACCTTCACTGGCAATCGCGGACTGATGCTGGAAGAGGCGCTGATCTTCGAGATCGGCGACTCGCACACCACCGGCGTCGACCTCGACGCAGCGCCGGCGATCGCGTCGCGTCTCTCCGGGCTCGAGCGCAATCGCGAAATCGGCCTGCCCGGCCTGTCCGAACCCGAGACGGTTCGTCACTATACGCGGCTTAGCCGGCAGAATTACGCGATCGACCTGGGCCTGTTCCCGTTGGGGTCGTGCACGATGAAGCACAATCCGCGCCTCAACGAGAAAGTGGCGCGCATGGCGGGCTTCGCCGATCTCCATCCGCTCCAGACCATCGATACGGTGCAGGGCGCGCTGGGCGTGATCCATGAACTGGCGCATTGGCTGACGACGCTGACCGGCATGCCCGCGGTGGCGATGAGCCCCAAGGCGGGCGCGCACGGCGAATTGTGCGGTCTGCTCGCGATCCGCTCGGCTCTGGAAGCGCGCGGCGATGCCCGTTCGGTGATCCTCGTGCCCGAAAGCGCGCACGGCACCAATCCGGCGACGGCGGCATTTTGCGGTTATGCGGTGGAGAATATTCCGGCGACGGAAGAAGGGCGCGTCGACCTGGCGGCCTTGAAGGCCCGCCTGGGCCCGGACGTCGCGGCGGTGATGATCACCAACCCCAATACCTGCGGCCTGTTCGAACGCGACATGAAAGCGATCGCCGACGCCGTGCATGATGCGGGCGCGCTGGTCTATTGCGACGGCGCCAATTTCAACGCGATCGTCGGACGCGTGCGTCCGGGCGATCTTGGCGTCGATGCGATGCACATCAACCTGCACAAGACTTTCTCGACGCCGCATGGCGGCGGCGGGCCGGGTGCCGGGCCGGTGGTCTTCTCCGAAGCGCTGGCGGCTTATGCGCCGCTGCCGATCGTGGAGAAGACCGGGGATGGTTATCACCTCGTCGAGGAGGAAACGGCGGGTGAGCATCATGCCGACAGCTTCGGCCGGATGGTCGCATTCCATGGCCAGATGGGCATGTTCACGCGCGCGCTGGCCTATATCCTGAGCCATGGCGCTGATGGTTTGCGTCAGGTTTCGGAGGACGCGGTGCTCAACGCGAACTACGTCCTGCGCAGCCTGGAGGACGTGCTCGATGCGCCGTTCGGGCCGAGCGGGCCGTGCATGCACGAGGCGTTGTTCTCGGACGACGGGCTCGCCGACGGCTTCACCACGCTCGACGTGGCGAAGGGCCTTATCGACGAGGGCTATCATCCGATGACGATGTATTTCCCGCTCGTCGTTCATGGCGCGATGCTGGTCGAACCGACCGAGACCGAGAGCAGGGCGGCGCTCGATCAGTTCATCGGCGCGCTGCGCTCGGTGGCGGAACGCGCCAAGGCGGGCGACGAGGCGCTCAAGAGCGCGCCGCATTTCGCGCCGCGCCGCCGGCTCGACGAAACCGCTGCCGCGCGCAAGCCCGTGCTGGTATGGAAGACGCCGGAGATTGCCGAAGCGGCCGAATAAGCCGTTTGGCAGCGATCAGGGGCGGCATGTGCCGGCGGGGATCTTGATCCTCGCCAGCAGGCCGCCCAGCGCGCTTTCGCCCAGATCGATATGCCCGCCCATGGCGGTGACCGCGCGCTCGACGATGGCGAGTCCCAGCCCGGCGCCGCCACCCGCACCACGCGCGGGATCGATCCGGCGAAAGGGCGCGAAAGCGTCGGCGCGGTGCTCCGGAACTATTCCCGGCCCGTCATCCTCCA
The DNA here is from genome assembly GCF_057809675.1 of Sphingomonas sp. FG14. Classification (NCBI taxonomy): domain Bacteria; kingdom Pseudomonadati; phylum Pseudomonadota; class Alphaproteobacteria; order Sphingomonadales; family Sphingomonadaceae; genus Sphingomonas; species Sphingomonas sp. FG14. Next base: position 109,042 of record NZ_JBMDKK010000013.1, read on the forward strand.
CCGTAACCGCGATCATGCTTTGTACAGGCGTGAGAGTGACATGGATGGTCTCGCCATATCGCACCGCATTTTCGATGAGGTTGGAAAGCGCCCGTTTGAACGCGATCGGCGGCACCGTCGCCTCGAGCGTATCAGGGCCCGCGTAGACAATGTCCGCGCCGGCATCGGTCGCCTGGTCGACGAGGGTGAGCGCGACCGCGGCCAGATCGATCAGGCGCGGCGCTTCCGCTTCGTCGCCGCGCATATAGGCGAGCACCGAACCGACGAACTTCTCCATATCGTCGAGATCTGCGGCCATCGTCTCGCGTGCTTCGGCGTCGTCGAGCAGCGATGCGCGCAGGCGCAAGCGCTGGATCGGCGTGCGCAGGTCGTGCGAAAGCGCGACAAGCGCCTCGGTCCGGTCACGCACGATGCGCAGCAGGCGATCCTGCATGCCGCCCAATGCGGTAGCGAGCTGACGAACCTCGTGCGGACCGGCCTGTGGCATGGTGACGGCTTCGTTGCCGCCCACCCGGTTCGCGGCCTCGGCCAGCGCGCGGAGCGGACGGACCAGCGCATAGGCCAGCAGCATGGTGACCAGGACGACGCCGCCGATGACCGCCAGGTGCAGCAGCACGGTCGGGATCACCCCTGGTGGCGCGTTCAGGAACGGGGTCACGCGAAAGGTGATGAACCCGCCATCGGCCAGGCCGAATGCCCCCAACAGGTCGCGTTGTTGTGAATCCCCGGAGCGAACGATGTTGAGCCGAAGATCGCGGCCGGCAAGCGCAGGCGCGGCGGTGACCAGCCGGGCCTTCATGCGTTCCAGCGCAGGTTGTGCGTTGGATGCATCCGCGATCACGGTGGCGGGAACCCAGTTGAGCCCGACATCGCGTGTTCGCATGTCATGCATCAGCCGCGCGCGAGACGCGGGTTCGACATCGCTGAGCACGCGCTCGGCGACCAGCAATTGCTCGGCGAAGTGCCGTGTGCGGTCCGCCGACAGCAGATCCCGCTCGGAGCGTTCAAACAGCAGCAGGTTCCCTGCGAGTTCCAGCAGGAGAGCGAGGAGCAGGACCACCCCGATGCGGCCGATCATCGAACGGGGCAGCCATCTGCGCCAATCCATCAACCGGCCTCGACGTCCACCGCGAGCATATAGCCGACGCCCCGGATCGTGCGGATCATGGGACGAGGCCTGCGCCCGTCGCCAAGCTTGCGGCGCAGGCGGCTGACCAGAACATCGACGCTGCGATCCGATGAATTGCGGATCCGGGTGCGCGAGAGTTCAAGCAACCGTTCGCGACCGATCACCCGCTGCGGATGCCGCAACAGGCTGAGCAGGAGATCCTGTTCCGCACCCGACAATTCGACCTCCGCGCCAGAGGGGGCCAGCAATTCGCGATGACGGATGTTGAAACGATAACCCGCGAAGATCAACCATTCGGATGCGTCGCTGCCCGCCGGTCGCGCGAAGCAGGTCGCGCGCCGCAACTGCGCACGCACGCGGGCCAGCAGTTCGGATCGACCGAAGGGCTTCGCAATATAGTCGTCGGCGCCGGCCTCCAGCCCGGCGACACGATCGGCTTCCTCGCCGCGTGCACTGACCATGATGATGGGGACGGTGCTGTGCTCACGGAGCGCGCCGCACAGATCCAGGCCGTTTTCACCGGGCAACATGATGTCGAGCAGGATCAGGTCGACGGGGCGGGCCGCCATCAATTCACGCAGCATCGCGCCATCGGCCACGCTGCTCGCATCATAGCCGTTTTCGCGCAGGATCCGGACGAGCAGCATCCGGATGCCTGCATCGTCCTCCACCACGATCACATGCTGCGGCGCATCGGGCGCCGACGCCAGATCGTCGTCCCGATCGCGCTTTTGTAACAACGTATTGCTCGTCCTCAGACGAAGCCGTTCGATATTGACCGCTGCCTGTACGTCCATCAATCGCCCCTTCGATTTCTGCTACTTATTCGCAATAGCGAGGGGGTTCAATGTTGGAGTTTATCGGCAAACGCGCTTTGGCTGGCGCGGGTACCTTGGCGATCGCCATGTTGCTGGCGGGGCCGGTTCATGCCCAGTCGCCCGAAGGCGCGGATGCGGACGGCCAGACCCAGGCGTCGGGCGACGATATCGTGGTTACCGCGTCGGGCTTTGAACAGAAGATCGTCGAGGCACCCGCCAGCATCAGCGTGATCGGCCGCGAAACGCTCCAGGAAAGGCGCTTCGGTAGCCTTGCCGAAGCGCTGGGAGATGTGGAAGGGGTCGATGTTGGCGACACCGCGGGCAAGACCGGCGGACTCAACATCTCGATCCGCGGCATGCCGAGCGACTACACGCTGGTGCTGGTCGACGGCCGCCGCCAGAATGCGCCGGGCAGCGTGACGCCCAACGGTTTCGGCGAGACTTCGACGGGTTTCCTGCCGCCTTTCTCGGCGATCGACCGGATCGAGGTGGTGCGCGGGCCGATGTCGACGCTCTACGGGTCGGACGCGATGGGCGGCGTCATCAACCTCATCACCCGCAAGGTCGGTGATCGCTGGAGCGGCACGGTCAGCGCCGAAAGCACGGTTCAGGAACATGGCGATTTCGGCAATATCGTCTCGGCCAACGCCTATATGCAGGGGCCGATCGTCCGCAATCTGATCGGCCTGTCGCTGCGCGGCAGCATCTATCACCGCGAGGCGGCGGAACTCCAATATGAGAATGCCAATGGCGTTCTGATCCCGGTCAGCACGCGCGGGCCGAGCCCGGTCAAGGCCGACATCTACACCTTTGGCGGCCGGCTTTCGATCACGCCCAGCCCCGATCACGACATCTGGTTCGAGGCGGATCGCGCGCGCCAGAAATACGACAACAGCCAGGGGCAGCTTGGCACCGCGACGGTGCAGGGCGGCTATGGGCCGATCCAGCGCTTCAATCGCGACAATTATGTGCTGGCGCACACATGGCGAGCGGGTTTCGGCACGCTGGAGACGACGCTGACGCGCAATATGACCGAAACCATCGGTCGGACGGTGCCGCCGGGCACGCCTGGTGTGGTCGCTGGCACGCCGCGCACGCTGGAGGCGACCAACAGCATCGCCGATACCCGGCTGGTCTCGTCGGTGGGCGCCTTCACCTTCACGCTTGGCGGCCAATATTGGAAGGCCGAGATGGTCGACGGCGTCGCACCCGAGAAATACGAATTCGAACAATGGGCGGCTTTCGCCGAGAATGAACTCAAGATCGCCGACAGCTTCCGCTTCACGCTCGGCGCGCGGTACGACCATCACAGCACCTTTGGCGGCAAGCTTTCGCCTCGCGCCTATGCGGTCTGGAACGCCACCGACTCGCTGACCGTGAAAGGCGGCATCAGCCGTGGCTTCAAGACCCCGCGGCTCGATCAGATCGCCGAAGGGATCACCGGTTTCGGCGGGCAGGGCACGATCCCCTTGATCGGCAGCCCCGGCCTGAAGCCGGAGACCAGCACCACCTATGAAGCCGGTCTTTATTTCGACAATGGCGGTTTCTTCAGCGGCAACGTCACCGTCTTCAACAACGAGTTCAAGGACAAGATCGCCGCCGGGCCGGGCATTCCCAATTGCCGCTTCACCGGCAATCCCAACCGGCCGGGCTGCCTCGACGTCGGCCAATTCCCTAATGTGGATCTGTTCGGCCAGTCGATCAACGTCGATGAAGCGGTCACGCGGGGCGGTGAGGTCGCGGCGCGCTTCGAGTTCACCGACGGGCTGACGCTGGGGCTCAACTACACCTATACCGAAAGCGAGCAGAAGAGTGGCGCTCAGAAGGGACTGCCGCTCACCAACACGCCCAAGCACATGGTCAACGGCAATCTGCGCTGGCGTGTCGACGACAAGGCGACGCTCTGGGTGCGCGGCGAAATCCGGTCCAGCCGCTATCGCGGGGCGGGGGCTCCGCAGACCGCGCTGGGCGATTTCAAGGGCTATGAGTTGTTCCACCTCGGCGGCTCGCTCCAGGTGACCGAACGCTTCCGGCTGGCGGCGACGGTCTTCAACATCTTCGACACCGATTTCGTCCGTTATCTGCCCTATGCCAGCGGGAACACGACCGTCTACGCGGCCGAATATGCCAACAACCAGGAAGGACGCCGGCTCTGGCTGTCGGCAACCGTCGATTTCTAGGCTGTTCCTCCCCGTCATTCCGGCTTTCGCCGGAATGACGGGATTTTAAGATACCCGGTCAGTCTCGTCGCAAATCCTTGCCAGCCCGGTGCGAAAGCGCTTTGACCCTGGCATGACCATATCCAAACCGACTCCCTGGAGCCCGGCCGATGGCGGCGACGAGGCCAAGCGCCATGCGCCCGCCACGTTGCGCAACCGCGACGCGATCGTCGCTGTACTGCGAGAGACATTGCCCGAAGCCGGCCTCGCACTGGAGATCGCGAGCGGCAGCGGCGAGCACGTCGTTCATTTCGCGCAAGCCTTTCCCGCGCTTGACTGGCAGCCCAGCGATCCCGAACCGGCCGCGCTGACCTCGATCGCGGCATGGTCCGCGGAAGCTGGTCTGCCCAATATCCGCCCGCCTGCCATGCTCGATGCGTCGGCGCCGGGCTGGCCGGTCGATCGCGCGGATGCGATCCTCTGCATCAACATGGTGCATATCAGCCCGTGGGCGGCGACCCAGGGGCTGATGGCGGGCGCTGAACGTCTGTTGCCGCCCGGTGCGCCGCTATACCTTTATGGACCCTATGTCCGGTCGGACGTGCCGACCGCCGAAAGCAATCTGGCGTTCGATGCCTCGCTGCGTGCCCGCGATCCCGATTGGGGGCTCCGGGCACTGGAGGACGTGATCGCGCTCGCAGCCGAACATGGGCTGGGCTTCGATCGATTGGTCGAGATGCCGGCGAACAATATCTCGGTGACCTTCCGGAAGGATTAGGTCCGCCGGATCACCAAGTTCCGGATTTCGGTCATGTCCTCCATCGCGAAGCGGACGCCTTCGCGGCCGAGGCCGGAATCCTTGACGCCGCCATAGGGCATGTTGTCGACGCGGTAGCTCGGCACGTCGTTGATGACGATGCCGCCGACGTCGAGCACGTCCCAGGCATCGAACATCTTGAACAGGTCACGCGTGAACACGCCCGCCTGCAGGCCGAACTTGCTGTCGTTGACGATGTTCAGCGCCTCGTTGAAATCGTCGAACCGGATCAGGAAGGCGACGGGGCCGAAGGCTTCCTCGATATTGAGCTTGGTGTTGCGCTTCACATCTTCGAGCAAAGTCGCCTCCAGCATCGCGCCATCGCGCTTGCCGCCGCACAACAATGTCGCGCCCTTTGCCACCGCTTCCTGAATCCAGCCATGCAGGCGCTTCGCCTCGCCTTCGGAGATCATCGGGCCGATGAAGGTGGCGCGATCGTGCGGATCGCCCGCGACGAGCCTCTCCGTCTTCGCGACCAGCATGTCGCGGAATTCGTCATAGACATCGGCATGGATCAGGATGCGCTGCACGCCAATGCAGCTCTGGCCCGACTGGTAGAAGGCGCCGAAGATCACCCGCTCCAGCGCGTCGGCCAGGTTCGCGTCCTTGTCGACGATCACCGCAGCGTTGCCGCCCAGTTCCAGCACGACCTTCTTCTTGCCTGCCTTTGCCTTCAGATCCCAGCCGACGCCCGGCGATCCGGTGAAGGAAAGAAGCTTCAGCCGGTCATCCTCGGTGAACAGGTCCGCGCCCTCGCGATGTGCGGGCAGGATCGAGAAGGCGCCCTTGGGCAGGTCGGTCTCGGCCAGCACCTCGCCCATGATCAGCGCGCCCAGCGGCGTGCGGCTGGCGGGCTTCATCACGAAGGGGCAGCCGACCGCGATCGCCGGCGCGATCTTGTGCGCGGCCAGGTTCAGCGGGAAGTTGAAGGGGGAGATGAACGAGCAGGGGCCGATCGGCACGCGTTTCCAGATGCCCTGATAGCCCTTTGCGCGCGGCGAGATATCGAGCGGCTGGACCTCGCCCGTCATCCGCACCGATTCCTCGGACGCGATGCGGAACGTATCGATCAGCCGGGTGACTTCGCCTTCGCTGTCCTTGATCGGCTTGCCCGCCTCGACGCACAGCGCATGGGCGAGCTCGTCGAACCGCTCCTTGAAGCGCGTGACGCAGTGCTGCAGCACCGCCTGCCGCTCATAGGCGGCCAGCTTGCGCATCGGCTCGGCTGCCTCCACCGCGCCCTGGATGCCGGCGTCGATCGTCTTCGCATCGGCCTGCGCGCAGCGGAAGGCGACCTTGCCGGTGAACTTGTCGGTCACCTCCAGATCGGTGTTGGGCTGCTGCGCCTCGTTGTTCAGATAGAGCGGATAGACGTCCTTCAGCATCGACACGCGGAGCGCTCCTTTTACAGCCTGGCGCTCAGCGCCTTGATCTCGTTGTTCAATATGCGGTCGTTGTCGGAATAATCGACCGGGCAATCGATCAGGTGGACGCCGGGCGTGTCGAGCGTATGACGCAGCAGTTCGGGTAGATGCTCCGCGCTCTCCACCCGATGTCCCGACGCGCCATAGGCCTCGGCATATTTGACGAAATCGGGATTGCCGAATTCCAGCCCCCAATCCTTGAAGCCCATATTGGCCTGTTTCCAGCGGATCATGCCGTAGCTGCTGTCGTTGAGGATCAGCACGGTGATGTCGAGCTTCAGCCGGACCGCCGTCTCCATCTCCTGGCTGTTCATCATGAAGCCGCCATCGCCGCAGATCGCCATCACCTTGCGGCCCGGATAGACCATTGCCGACGCCATGGCGGAGGGCAGGCCGGCACCCATCGTCGCCAGCGCATTGTCGAGCAGCACGGTGTTCTGCTGGCGCGCCGGATAGTTGCGCGCGAACCAGATCTTGTAGACGCCGTTGTCGAGGCAGATGATGCCGTCATTGGGCATCGCCTTGCGCACCTGCTGGACGAGGTGGGGCGGATAGACCGGAAAGCGGCGATCGTCCTCCAGTCCGGCGCTGTGCTCCAGTTCGGCCTTGCGGTAGGCGAGCATCGCTTCGCAGCCCCAGCCCTGGGGCACGATATCTTCCTTCATCTGCCAGATCGCGTTGGCGATATCGCCGATCACCTCGATCTCGGGGAAATAGACGGGGTCGACCTCGGCCGAGCGCGTCGAGACGTGGATGACCGGACATCCGCCCTGGCGCATGAAGAAGGGCGGCTTCTCGATCACGTCATGGCCGATATTGACGATCAGGTCCGACGCCTCGATCGCCCGGTGGACGAAATCGCCCGATGACAGCGCCGCGCAGCCCAGGAATTTGGGGTGGGTCTCGTCGATCACGCCCTTGCCGAGTTGGGTGGTGAGGAAGGGGATGCCGGTCTTTTCGACGAACTGGAGCAGCATGCGCCCGGTCATCTTGCGGTTGGCGCCTGCGCCGATGACGAGCACCGGCGCCTTCGCTTTCTCCAGCATGTTCACCCCGGCGCGTACCGCCTTGGGGTCGGCGGAGGGGCGGCGGGCAAGGCTGGGCTTTATAGGGACACTGTCGGTCTTTTCGTCCGCCACATCCTCGGGAAATTCAAGATGGGTGGCGCCGGGCTTCTCTTCTTCCGCCAGGCGGAATGCCTCGCGGACGCGGCTCGGGATATTGTCGGCGCTGGCAAGCTGGTGCGTATATTTGGTGATCGGTCGCATCATGTCGACCACGTCGAGGATCTGGAAACGCCCCTGTTTCGATTTCTTGATCGGCTTTTGTCCGGTCACCATCAGGATCGGCATGCCGCCGAGCTGCGCATAAGCGGCGGCGGTGACGAGGTTTGTGGCGCCCGGACCGAGCGTGGCCATGCACACGCCGGTCTTGCCGGTATGGCGGCCATAGGTCGCGGCCATGAAGCCGGCGCCCTGTTCATGCCGGGTGAGGATCAGCCTGATGTTCGACCGGCTGAGCGAATCGAGCATGTCGAGATTTTCCTCGCCGGGAACGCCGAAGATATATTCGACGCCCTCTTCCTCGAGGCATTGAACGAACAGATCGGATGCCTTGGTCATGCCGCTAGTCTCCCCCGCGCGCTCCGTTGAGCGATGGACCTGATGCAGATAATCGCGACCTTATGTTTCGGTGGTAATCCTGTTCGCCCGAGGAGTCATCCTCAATAGCCGCGCGCGGGATCGACCAGATTCTCGAGGGGATCGCCCGCCAGATAGCTGCGGAGATTCCGGGCGAACAACTCGGCGGCGCGCGGGAATAGCCGGGTCTGCGATCGTCCCGACAAATGCATGGTGATGATGACGTTGGGCATCGCCCAGAGCGGATTTTCGGGTGGGAGCGGTTCTGGCGTCATCACGTCGAGGAACGCGCCCGCGATCCGGCGGAGGCGCAGTGCCGCGATCAACGCATCCTGATCGACGAGTTCGCCGCGCGCGACATTGATCAGCCATGCGTTCGACCGCATCGCCGCGAAATCGCTTTCGTCGAGCAGCGCCTGTGTCTCGCCAGTCGAGGGGGCTGCAAGCACCACCCAGTCGAATTCGCCGAGCCTTGTGCGCCATGCATCAGGGCCGATGATGTTCGGATCGCTCGACGGCGAACGGCGCACGCCGGTGACGCGGACGCCCAATCCCTTCAGCCGCTCGCCGATCGCCGCACCGATCGCGCCATAGCCGATCACGAGCGCGCTGCTTTCCCACAATTCGGTATTGCCGGGCGGCGTCACTGGCCATTCGCGGCGATCCTGAGCGCGGACGACCTGATGGAAGCCCTTGGCGGCCGCCAGCACGCCCATCACCGCATATTCGGCGACCGGGATCGCGCCCAGCCCGGCGCCATTGGTGATCGCGACACCGCGCTCGGCAAGCAGGTCGAGTGGGAGCGCGTCGAGCCCGGCGAAGACGCTGGTCAGCCATTTCAGCTTGTTGGCGGCAGCGGCGGCCCGGCCGATATCGGCCGGTACCTGCTGGTCGAACCAGCCGATTTCGGCCTCCGGCGCCAGCGCGATTGCTTCCTCGGCGGTGGTGAACCAGTGCGCGTCGATTTCGGCCGGTAGATCGCGTTCGATCAGTGATCGGGCATAGGCGGGAAAGACGGCGTTGATCCGGCGCATATGTCTCCACCTTTCGATGTCGATCCCGGCGGATGCCGGCGCGTCAATCGATGCAGCAAACCGGGGGGCGGCTCAAGCTCATCGTCTTCCGCGCAAGGCGAGAAACGTCATTCCAGCGCGATCTTCCAGTCCCAGCCCAGCGGATCCCCGTCCATGACCTCGACGCCCTGCGACGCGAGCGCATCGCGAACGCGGTCGGAGGTCGCGAAATCCTTGTTGGCGCGCGCTTGCCGTCGCTCCGCCATCCTTGCTTCGACCTCATCCTCGCTCAGCACCGCGTCCGTGGGGCGGACGCGCAGATCGGCGCGGGTCAGTGACAACAGGTTCAGGCCCAGCACCTCGTCCATCCGCGCCACCGTCGCGCGTGATTTCTTCGCGATCGCCTTGTCGAGCAGCGGCAGCGCCTTGGGCAGATTGAGATCGTCCGAAATGGCTTCGTCGAACGCATCGAGCAGTGCCCGGTCGGGTTCGCCGCCATCCTCGGCGAGCGCCGAGACGGCGATCACCCAGCGGCGCAGGCGGGTGAGTGCCGCGACCAGGCTTTCCGCGCTGAATTCGAGTTCCGAGCGATAATGCGCGGAAATGCACATCAACCGATAGGCGAGCGGATGGATGCCACGGTCGATCAGCGACTGGAGCGTGGTGAAGCCGCCCTTGGACTTCGACATCTTGCCGCCGCGATCGACCAGGAAATTATTGTGCATCCACCAGTTCGCGCCGGTGTTGGCGGTGCAGCTATGCGCCTGGTTCTGCGCGATCTCATTGGGATGATGGATTTCGCGATGGTCGATCCCGCCGGTATGGATATCGAACTGGTCGCCCAGATATTTCCGGCTCATCACCGAGCATTCGAGATGCCAGCCGGGCGCGCCGCGACCCCAGGGCGAATCCCATTCCATCTGCCGGTTCTCGCCCGGCGCGCTCTTGCGCCAGATCGCGAAATCCTGCGCATGGCGCTTGCCCGCCACCGGATCGATCCGGCTTTCGCCCTCGTCATCGACTGCGCGTGCGAGCCGGCCGTAATCCGGAACCGTCGACACGTCGAAATACAGGCCCGTTTCCAGCTCGTAACAATGGCGCGGGGCGATGTCGGTTGCGAATTCCACCATTTCGGTGATGTGATCGGTCGCGACCGACCACAGGCTGGGCGGACGGATGTTGAGATCCGCCAGATTGCGCTTGAACGCCTCGGTATAATGCGCGGCGATATCCCAGATGCTCTTGGCCTGCGCGCGCGCGGCGGCCTCCATCTTGTCGTCGCCGGCATCGGCGTCGGACGTCAGATGGCCGACATCGGTGATGTTGATGATGTGCGTGAGCGGCCAGCCCTTCCAGGCAAGGACGCGGCTCAGCGTGTCGGTGAAGACATAGGCCCGCAGATTGCCGAGATGGGCATAATTGTAGACCGTCGGGCCGCAGGAATAGACGCGTACATGATCGGGATCGATCGGCGTGAACGGCCGGGCCGCGCGCGTCAGGCTGTCATGGAGGATGAGCGGTGCGCCTTGGGTCATGGTGCGAGCCAATCCCCGCAAAACGCGCCCGCGTCAACCATCGTGACACCCAATCTCAGGGTGGAGACGGAGGCGGCTTCGCTGGGGGCGGGGCGGGGCAGTCGCCTTGCTTGGCTGGATCGCAATCCTGCGGAATCCAGAGATCGTCATTGCCTGATCCCGTGACGGGTTCGTCGATCAGCGGCTGGTAACCGAAGCTGTCGACGTCCTCGATTTCGATCTGCGCGATCCGCAATCCTTCATCGACATCGGTTTCGACAGGCCCTTCGATCCGGTCGCGCGTCGGTGTGTCCACGATCCGGTCCGGCGTCGGCGTCGGCGTCGGCGTCGGCGTCGGCGTCGGCGTCGGCGTGGGGGTTGGCGTTGGCGTCGGTGTCGGTGTCGGTGTCGGTGTCGGTGTGGGAGTAGGCGTCGGTGTGGGAGTAGGCGTCGGGGTGGGCGTCGGCGTCGGCGTCGGAGTGGGGGTTGGTGTCGGAGTGGGAGTAGGTGTGGGTGTAGGCGTAGGTGTCGGCGTGACGCAGTTGCCTGCGGCGGTGATCACGCAGCCGTTGATTGTCGATCCCGCGGCGAAACCCGATGCGGATGGCGCGGGCTGGCCGTTGATGCTGACGTTGGGGATGGTGTCGAGGCCGGTGATCGGCGTTCCGCCGGCCGGAACCACCTGTCCGTTGATCACGATATGCGGGCTTGCGCCTTGCGCGGTGGCGATCGCGATGCCGCTGGCCCCAGCCGTAAAGCCGCGCCGCTGGGCATAGGCGGTGCCGGCGCCGCTATTCTGGATGTAGAGGCCGTTGCTCACCGTGAAGCGCAGGCCGCGCGCGCGGAGCATGCCCTGGTCGATCGTCGCGCCGTCATTGGTGCCCAGCCGTGTATCGATCGCGGCGATGTCGTCGCTCGCAAGCACCGTCTCGGTCGCGCCCGCCGAAGCCGCGATGATATCGCCCGCCGAGAGCGCGATCGTGCCACCGAGCGCGTCATTGGGCCCGCGCACGTCGATCGATCCGGTCGCGGCGTCGATGGCGATGAGTTCGCCGGCCTGGATGGCGAAGGCGTTGGCGTCGCTGGCGCCGGTCATCGCGACCGCGCCGTCCACGCGGACCCGGCCGGTCGTGCGGATGGTGAAAGCGCCCTGCGCGCCAAGCTGACCGACTGGGGCGTTGGCGCGGCTGGCGATTGCCATCGCGCCGACGATCACATCGGGGGCGTTGGTGCCGCTTGCGGCGGTACGCGGGGCGATCAGCGTGATGTCGTCGCCGAAGACCCGGCCGAGTTCGTCGGCGGACAGGCTGTAGCCGTCGGTGGTCGAAGCGCCGCCATAGAAGCTCCGCCGCGTATCGTCACTATTGGTCAGTTCCACCAAAGTCGTCGTGCCCGCCGTGCCGATCCGGCCGCCGCCCGCGATCGCAATGTCACCCGATGCGATCTTGACGGTGTCGCCGGTAGCCAGCGTATTGACGGTCGTGCCGCCCTTGGATGCAAGCGCCAGAGCGCCGTCCGCCTGAACGCTGCCGACGGTCAATGCGCCACCACTGCTGGTCAGCTTGATGTCGCCGCTCGCCGTGCCGCTGTTGACGGAGAGGGCACCGCCCGCGAGCACGCTCAGCCCGCCCGTGGTCGCCTGTGCCGAAAGGAGCGTCAGATCCTTGGTCGCGGTCAGGTCGATCGATTTGCCCAATGCCGTGACCTGACCCGCCGCGGCAAGGTCAGTCGAGACCGTGACCGCACCCGCTTCCGCCTTCAGCGTGACGGGGCCGCCCGCCTGGATGGTCTTCACCGCCAGGCCGGTATCGGCGGTCAGGCTCATCGTGCCAGTGCCGGTGGTCTTGGCCGTGTCGATCGTCGCGCTGCCGTCGAGATCGACCGAAAGCGCACCGGCGGCGCTCAGCATGCCGGCGGTCAGGCTGGCGCTGCCGGTATCGGTGATCGCGATGTCGCGCGTGGCGACCGCGCTGTCGATCTTGATCGCCTGGCTGCCGAGCGCCGCGATCGATATGTCGGCTTGCGTCCCGCCGTCGCCCGCGCTGGCGGATGTGATCGTGATCGCACCCGGTGCGCTGACCGTGACGCCGCTCTTGCCGGCGATCGTGGCCGCATTGACGGTCGACGTCGTCGAAGTGAGCTGGACGATGCCGCCCGCATCGACATCTTCGGCGGCCAGGGCGGCGTTCGCCTTCAGGGTGATCGCATCGCCCGCCGTCAGGCTGGTCGCGTTGAGCGTGCCCGTAGTCGCGGTGGCGAGAATGTCGTCATCGACCTGGATGGCGCCGAGCGTGATCGACGGCGCGCTCGCCTTCAGGAAATCGGATGCGCCGACATTGTCCTTGAGTGAGCCGAGCGAAAGGGTGCCGCCTGTCGTTGCGATGTCGAGTCCGCTCGTCACCGCGTCGCCGATCGCCAGGCCGTTGGTGGCGCGGATCGTCGCGGGCGTGGCGCCGCGCAGTCGCAACAGGTTCGAGATGCTGATCGCTCCGGGTACGGTGAGTACGCCGGCGCCGGTGACCGCACCCTTGTCGTTGATGGTGTTGAGCGGTCCGAAGATATCGATGGTGCGGAGCTGCAGGTCGCGGCCCACCGACAGATCGAGATTGCGGTTGGAAAGAAGCGCGAGATTGGCACCGGAAATGTCGCGTCCCGCGATCAGCGAGATGATTTCGCCTTGCAGGATCCGATCCGGCGGGCCGCCTTCTCCCAATATGTCGCGGCCGGCATGCGCGCGCAGTTGGCCGCTCGCGCTCACCGTGCCGCTGATAACGATATCGACGGGCAGATAGGTGCCGACCAGCTCGACCGGGTCGACGCCGGCGGTGATGTCGATCGATCCGCCCGTCAGCGGCGAGCCGCTAGCGGGGCCGGTGGTGCGGGCGTTGGTCAGAAAAACGCTGCCCAGCGCGTGGATGCCGAGCGCGTTGACCGCGCGCAGATCGGCCGCTGTGATGTTTCCCGTGCGAGCGCGGACGATAAGGGTGTCGCCCGCGCTGACGATCGTGCCGGCGCCCGCGGTGAAGTTCTTGCCTGCGTCGAAGATCGCGGAGCCTGTGGTGATCGATGGAGAGGCCGGGGTCGTCTGGGCGCCATGGCTGATCGATATGTTGCCGCCCGCGAAGATGCTGGCGCTGTCGCCGATCGCCAGAGTACCGTCGCCGGTGATCGCGAAGCTGGCGTCGCCGCCGGTGTCGACCGTGAAGTCGCCGGCGACGGACAATGTGCCGCCACTGCTTTCGAGCTGGAAACCCTTGCCTGCGCCGCCTGTTCCCAGCGCGCTCGCCGAAACGCTGGCGATGGTCATCGATGCGTTGGTGCCGCTGGCCGGATCGGCGATCCGTGCCAGGCCGGCAATGGCGTTGGGGCCGGGCGAAGCACCGATCAAGCCGCCAACGCCATCGGCGCGGAGGATAAGTGCGCCTATGTTCCGGTTCCCTGGCGGCCCTGGGAACACGCCCTGATTGACGAACTGTGCAGTGCCGCCACGGCCGGTGCCGTTGGGCGGCTGGGTGCCCTTGGAGACCGGCTGGGCATCGCCCGCGACGCCGGATGCATCGATCGCGAGCGTGTTGATCGCATAGCTGGCGTTGTTCGCCAGCGCCTGCGCAATTCCGCCGGTGCCCGACCCCCCGGCGCCCGGGGCAACATCCTCGCTTCCGCTGAAGCCGCCGATGCCGCCATATCCTTGGGCGTATAGCCCTGTTGCGGCCGCTGTCACCTTGGCGCCGCCGAGCGCCAGGGTCACGGTTCCGCCGGTGCCGTCGCCGCCGTTGGATGCCGGGTTGAGTCCGATTCCATCTCCGCCGGCGCCACCGTTGCCGAGCGCGGAGAGTTGTAGCAAGTCGGTGATGACGCTGCCGCTGGTCGCGGTGAAGCTGACTGTGCCGCCGATGCCATCGCCGGCAAAGCCAGCATATTCCTCGGTGGTGTTGGGACTGATCGCCATACCGCCGTTGCCGCCCGCCGCCGCGAACATGGTATCGACGTCCACCGTGCCGCCATTGACGGTGATGCCGATCGTCCCGCCCTGGCCGATGCCGGCAGCCAGAAGACCGCTCTCTGTCGGCGATTCCACGGCATGGCCGCCGAAACCATGGCTGCTCGCCGAGATCTCGTTGCCGATCAGCGTGCCGCCCGAAGACGTGATGTTGATCGTGCCGCCCTTGCCCAGTCCGCCACTGCCTGTCGCGTAGGGCACGCCTTCGTCGGTGAAATTGGCGGCACCGCTGACGTCGATGAAGATCCGGTCGAAATCGATTCCGGCCTTGGTTCCGCCCGCCTGCGTCTGCACGGTCGCCGTTCCACCCTGGCCGATGCCCGGTGTACCGCCGCTGTTCCGGCCCGCCTGGCCGCTCGCGGTCATGGTGAGGGTGTTCGCCGCTTGGATGCTTCCGCCATTGGCCAGCAATGCGACGGTTCCGCCGATACCGTCCGCGCCCTGCGTGCCCGATCCGCCCTTGCCGTTGGCGGAAAGAGTCAGGAAATTCGAGAACTTGGCGGACCCTTCGATCCCTGCGGCATCGCTTGCGGTCAGGCTGACATTGCCGCCCGTGGTCGCGCCGATCGATATGCTCGGCAGTTCGGTGCCGAAGGCGTTCGCATCGGCGGTGAACTGGCCGGTCTGTGCGGTCAGCGTGCCCCCGGCAACGGAAACGGAGACGGTGCCGCCCTTGGTGGTGCCGGCCTTGGTCGGCAACAAGTCCGCCGCGAATGCCCAATCGATGCTGGCCGATCCGGAGAGGGCTGAATTTACATCCAGCAGCGCGCCGTTGGTCGCCTGGATCTGGACGGTGCCCGCCTGGCTCGATCCCGATGCGGTGCCCGCGATCCGGCTGAGCGCGTTGGACTGGACGGTAACGTTTCCACCCGATTTGAGCGACACGCCACTTCCTGAGACGGCCAGGCGCGCGATGCTTGACGCGCCGTTCGCGATGCCGTTGGCGCCGGTGCCGGAGCCTGCGCCGCCGGTGGAGCCGGCATCGATCGCGATAGCGCCGGTCGTCGTCGTGCCGCCATTGGCGACAAATTGCGCCAGCCCGCCGCCACCATTACCGCCATTGCCCGTGACGCCGGCATTGGCGCCGACCCCGCCCGCCAGGACGTTCACTTCGCCGAGCGTGAGTGTGCCGCCATTGTTGAGGATCTGCGCGGTCCCGCCGGTACCGCTGCCCCCGCTGCCGGAACTGGTGAGGCCGACGCCGCGCGCTTCCACGCTGGTGATGCCCTGTACGGTCAGCAGCGGCGCAGGGCCGCCGCCGTCGAGCTGGAGCGTCGCGATCCCACCCGCGCCCGAGCCGCCCGGCGTGAGCGCGATGCCGTTGGCCTTGATGTTGAGCAGGCCGGCGACATCGACTTTCGACGCATTGTCGATCGTGCCGGACTCGGTGTTGGTGATGCCCAGGCGCAGGCTGGCCGAGATCGGCGAGAGCAGCGAGAGATCGCCCTTGGCGACGATGCTCTCGTCGAGATCGGCGACCATCGAAACGCCCTTGGCGCCGGTCAGCGACGCATCGCCTTCGAACAGCAATGTGGTGCTGCGCGAAGGATTTGCGTCGATCGTGCCGGTAGTGACCCCGGTCAGGTCCGAACCGAAGGTGGCGGTGCCGATCTTGATGTCGACCGACTTGGTGGTGTCCGCGATGGTGGCGATGCCGGTGCCCGAGATGTCGGCGATGTCGTAGCCGCCCGACAGGATCACGCCGCCCTTGGTCGCGGCAGCGCTTGCCGCCGAGGTGCCGAGCGAGCCACCGACGAGCATGGTGATCGCGTTGTTCTTGGGAAGCGCCGCGAGATAGACCCGCTGCCCGCCGGTGAAGGGTCCGCCCGAGGCCGGCACTTCGCCGCTGCTGCCGGTATGGACGATCGCCTGCGACATCGTCGTGCCGGTGATCATGTTGATGTCGAACAGGCCCTGGTTGATCGTCACATCGACTTCCTCGGCGGCGACGAGCGCCACCGAACCGTCGAGATGGATCGTTCCGCCCTGGACGACGCGCGGCGCGACCAGCGCGACATAGGCGTTGATGCCGTTCATCGAGATGAGCGAACCAGGCTCGACCACGACCGATGCGGTGCTGCCCGCCGCCGCGCGGAAGGGGATGCGGCCACCGGGGCCGAGATTGATCGAGCCGTCGGGCTCGCCGCTATTGGGGGTAAAGGCGATGTCGTTGGCGGTGAGCACGAGGCCGCCGACCGCGAAGACCGAACCGTTGCCCGCGATCACGCCCGTGGGGCTGTAGAACCAGACATTGCCGCCGACCTCGTTTCCGACCCGCCCGAAGACGTTGCCGTTGAGTGCAACCGCACGGTTGCTATTCGGCAGGATGCGGTTGAGCACGGTGAAATTGGCGTTGCTGGAGAACTGGACGGTGGCGTTGGCAGGCAGGAAGTCGATCGGGGCGCCGCCGCCGCCATTGTCGGTGGGCGCCCAGTTGATGACCAACTGGGGCGTGTTGAGCGCGATGAAGTCGTACGGATTGCCGGCGATCTCCGAATTGGTGATGATCGCTTCGCCGACGACGATCTGCGGCGTGCCCTTGAACGCCTGGCCATGAGCGGTTGAGGCGGTACCGAGCGCGAGGCCCATCGCGCAACTGGTGAGCAGCGGCGTGAGGATACGCGAGAAAGGGGCTGCTTTCGGCATGGCGTTACGCTCCAGCGAGGCGGGCTTGCTCATCATCGTGTCCAGGGCAGCAATTTGACGGTGAGGGACATCAGGAAGCGGATATCGCCCTTGTCGGCCTGAAGGCCGGTGCGGCGCAGCGGGGCGGCGAGTACGGCATCGAGCCGGGCATGGTCACCCCAGGCGGCGCGCAGGCCCGCGCCCGCCGAGAACAGCCGTTGAGGATCGCGTGGATAGGGCGCGAACAGCCGATCCTCGTTCCAGACCCAGGCGGCGTCAAAAAAGGCGAAGGGCTCGATCGCGACGCCGTCGATCTTGCGGGGCACGAGGCTGCCGACGCGCAACTCGGTCTGGATGCCGATGCCGCTGTCCCCCGTCAGCGTGCCGGGATCATAGCCGCGCCCGATCGTATAGTTGCCTGCCGAGAACTCGTCGAAGCTGAGCAGCGGATTGTGCGACCATTGCACGCGCGGAGACACCGCCAGCGTGATGCCGGGGCTGGGCCGCAACTCGCCATAGGCGGTGGCGCGCATCACCAAGGCGGTTGGATCACCCTCCACCCGGCTGATGCCGACATTGGGGGGCAGGCAGTTGATGAACGTCGCGCCGCACGGCTTGCTCGCACCCAGGATCGACAAACCCTGGCGCATCTCCAGCGATCCGCCGAAGCGCCAGCGCGGCTCGCGCGCGGAAAAGCCGTTGATGCTGGAGATGCTGTCCGGATCGATCAGGTCGTAATCGAGCCGGGCGAAGAGCACGCGCAGCTTGTCGCGATTGAGCAGGACGCCGCCAAAGCGGATATCCTGATCGGCATAATCGATGCCGCCGCCCGCATAGACGTTGGCCGACTGGCTGCGCAGCACCGGATAGGCGGCGCGCAGCGTCGCGATCAGCGTCCGGGTGCGGAAATCGGCGCCGGGGCCGAGCGACGGCCGCGTCCAGGCATAGGTGAAGTCTCCGCCCAGCGTGAGCCCCTCGCTGCCCGCGCGGAAGCTGTGCGAGGCCTGGACGACATGCTGTTCCTGGAAATCGGCGGTGGTATAGTAGCTGAGCGTCGAGGTGTCGCCCATGCCCGTCAGCCCGTTGAAGCGGGCGCGGATCATCCCGCCGAAACGGCCGACGTCGCGCGATCCGTAATTCTGGATGTTGGCGTCGATCTCGACCGGTGTGTAGGTGACCGCGACCTCGCCGACGACCTCGCCCGGTCTGGTGCCCGCCGGCCGCAAGGTCAGTCGTGCGTCATAGCCCGGTATGTCCTGGACGAGCAGCAGATAGCGTTCGGCCTCATGCGTGTTGAAGACGGGCTGATCCTGCAATTTGCGGAGTTGTCGCTCGATCACCGCCTCCGCACGGCCGGCATCGCCGCGCACCTGGACGCGGACGAGCTTCGCCATCAGCACGTCGAACCGCGCGACGCCGTTATCGTCGATGCGCTGCGGCGGCACCTGCACGGCGGCGAGATAGCCCTGACGGCGCAGCATCGTCGCGGCGCGGTCGCGGATCTCGCACAAGGTGGCGACGGGCACGCTGCGGCCGGTAAATTCCGCCCAGGCCGGGCGCAATGTTTCGGGGGAGACGACCGAAAGGCCATCGAAGCGAACATCGGCGAGCGTGACGTTGACGCCTGCGAAGCGCGGATCGGCAAGCGGGCAAGGCGCGCGTTCGACATCGCCCTCCACCGTCACGCGATCCCGGCGATCACGCTCGATTCGTTCGATGCCGCCCCGCTCGATCTGGTCGCGGGTGGGCGGCGCCGGCGGCGTTTGGGCGAGCGCCGGAAACGGCATGACGAGGGCGCTGAGCAAGGGGACCGACAACAGACAGGCGGACCGCGACAACAGCATGAGCATGCCCCCAAAAGGCCGCCCAATCCCCAGTCTCTTCCGTCACCCCGTCCGCAAGCCGCTGGCGCCGGACGATGGGCGGCGGCAAAGGCTGAAAAGCCGCGGCCGTCCAAACTTCGTTACCAGGGGCCGAAACGCGCCCCGGAAACCGACATCGGCGCGGGCGATTGCCGCCTCGTTCCCTCTGCCTCCCCTGCGACCAGCGGGGTCGAAACAAGCGCGCGAAACCGCGCTTTTTTCAGTGCCATAGGCTATCAGTCGGCCTCTTCAAAGGCAAGGCGGAAAGCCCGTTCCGACATCCGTTCTCGCGGGGTTCAGGACCTTGTTTCGTCGGCGCTGGTCGCGGTGATCAGCAAATCCCGTTGATCGCCGCATCCCTTGCCATCGAGCGCGGTATAGGTGGCGACCGGATCGGTGACGGGCGCACCCAGCATCGCGAAACGCAGCTTGACCGGCTT
The DNA here is from genome assembly GCF_057809675.1 of Sphingomonas sp. FG14. Taxonomy (NCBI): domain Bacteria; kingdom Pseudomonadati; phylum Pseudomonadota; class Alphaproteobacteria; order Sphingomonadales; family Sphingomonadaceae; genus Sphingomonas; species Sphingomonas sp. FG14. The sequence goes on from NZ_JBMDKK010000013.1 coordinate 128,483, forward strand.
GGCCAGCCCCGCGCCGCTCAGCGTATAACTGTGTCCATCGACGATGGGCAGCGTTGCGACCGGCCAGGGCACGTTGTTCTGGCCCATCGCGAAGGCGACATTGCTGCTCTTGCCGCCCTGATCGGTGATGGTGAGCGCCGCCGCCTGCTGCATGTCCGGTCGCCAGAGCTGCACCGCCGTGGCGTCGGCGACGCAGAAGGTGGCGCTGCGCTCGATATCGACGAACCAAAGGCTGGGCGGCAGCACGCGCTGGCCGAGCGTACGCACCGCCCCGGTGCGAGCGCGGCGGCGGTTCTGCGTGGCGACCAGCGAAGTGAAGCTCTGGTTGGCCGTGGCCGACGAAGCATCTGCACCGAAATTGCCAGGGCCGCTGAGCGTGCGGGTACCGCGGCTGTCGAGCACGGTCAGGCTGTCGCCCTTGGCCAGCACGATCTTCGCGCCGGGCGCGAGCGACTTGCCGACCGGATAGCTTTTCGCCGAGGGGCCGGAGGACTTGACGACGATGGTCTGCGCGATCGCCGCGCCGCCAAGACCCAATGCGCAGGCCAGCACCACGGTGCCGCGCCTTATGATCGCATCAGTCGAGAACATAGTGACCTCCTGCTTCGGCATGTTTCAAACGATACACCAGATTGCCGAGCGCCGCATCGTCGGGATGGGAGGTTGCGAAACCCTCCAGCTCGTCGAGCGCCACCAGGTCACCCTGCGATAGCCGATTCATCATTGACCGGAAGTGACCGAGATCACTGGCGTCCATATCGGGCACGGGTTCGAAGATCTCGACCGGTTTCGCACGACCACGCAGGACGACGCAGCCCATCGGCCGCCACCAGTCGAGGTCCGATCGCTCGACCGCCTCGCGGCTGGCCATCATGCCGGCCTTGAGTTGCTTGTTGGCCGATTCGATGCGGGACGCGGTGTTCATGCTATCCCCCAGCGCGGTATATTGGATGCGCCCTTCACCGCCGAAATTGCCGACGATCGCTTCACCGAAATGCAGGCCCACGCGCGTCTTTCCGATCGGGGGAACGCCTTCGGGTGCGCTGTTGCGGAACGCTTCGCCCGCCTGCCACATCGCATAGGCTGCGCGCGCGGCGCGCTCGCCATCGTCGGGGCGCGAGATCGGCGCCCCCCAGAAGGCGACGACGGCATCGCCGACGAACTTGTCGATCGTGCCGCCATGATCGAGCACGACGTCGCTCAACATGTCGAGATAGCGGTTGAGCAGCAGCGCGACCATTTCCGGGGCGATCGCATGGCTCAATTTGGTGAAGCCCTCCAGATCGGTGAAGACGACGAAGATCTCCCGCTTTTCGCCATGGAGCGCCAGTCGCTCGGGATCGGCGAGGATCTCGGTCGCGATGTCGCGCGGCAGATATTTGCCGAGCGCCGACTGCGCGAATTTGCGCTGTTCCGATCCGATCGCGCGCGCGGCCGCGCCGACGGCGGCGAAGGCGATCACCCAGCCGACGAGCCAGCCGAAGACGGGCAGACCCTGGGTATCGATCATGCGCGCGTGGAGCATGAAGGGCAGGGTGATGATGGCCGCACCCTGAACCACGAGCGCGGCGCTCAGCCGCCACCAGGCCCCGCCGATCAGGCTGGAGAGGGCTCCCGCGATCACCGCCACCATCGCCGAAAGCCACAGCACCCAGCCGGGGATGCGGGCATAGCCGGCGCCGTCGAGCAGTTGGGAGAGGATGTTGGCGTGCACCTCCAGCCCGATCATCGTTGCGCCGGTCAGGCCGCGCAGCGGTGTTTCGAACTTGTCGAAATCGAAGATGTCGCCGCCGATCAGCACATATCGGCCACGGATCAACTCGGCGAATTGCGGCACCACGGCATCGCCCGCGAACAGATCTATCGGCAGCTTGTTGTAGACGGGGTAATCCGTGAGTTTCGGCGCCAGGAAACGGATGCTGCCGGTATAGCGCCGGGATTCGGGGTGCACGGGGGTAAGCGCGTTGGCGAGCAGCGGCGGCACGCTGGCGGGCTGGGCCGGCCAGCTTCGCACGACATTGTCGTTATCGACCTCCAGCCGGATGCTCGCGGGCTTCACTTTGGGACCGGCGATCGCGCGCTGGAACGCATCCAGGAACTGCTGCTGGCCATATTCGATATTGCCGGCATTTGTGTCTGCCGAAGCATAAGCGAGATAGGTCGGCGTTCGCATAGACCGGAACGCCTCGATCAACTCGGCGTCCTCATCCTGTTCCTGATCGATCAGGATATCGATGCCGATCGCCTTCGCCCCCATCGCGTCTAGATTGCGGAGCGCGCGTGCCAAGGTGGCGCGATCGAGCGGCGAGCGCTTGCGCGTCGCGATCAGCGTCTGATCGTTATAGACGACCATGACGATGCGATCGTCCTTTTCCACGCGCGGCACGGTCGCCACGACGCGCAGATCGTAGAGCGCGCGTTCGGCGGCGGGCGTGAGCAGCCGCAGATCCCAGCTATGGCGCGCGATCAGCAAGGCGGCGATCAGGAACAGCGCAGTGGCGACGGCGCGCGCCGGGCGTACCTTGCGCACCAGCCGCGCCGCCCGCGCGAGCGGTGGGCGTTTGGGCGCTGTCGCGATATCCTCCCCCATCAGGCGGTCAGCGCTTGACGATCAACTGCTGCGCGCCGTCCCCGATGATGGCGAAGCCCGACCAGTAATAGGGGTGCGAGGTTGCCGCCTCGTCCATCAGCCCGCGTTCGGCGTCCTGCATGGCGAACGCGATCGGGCGGCCGGCGCCCCCTTCGAACAGGCCAGCGATCAGCCGCCGCGTGGCGTTGAAATCGTCGGGCGCGGGCCAGTGGCTGGCGATCACCGATCGTCCGCCCGCGCCGATGAATGCGCGGACCAGCCCGTCAAGGGCGGAGCCCCCGCCGGTGGTGACGCCCGCTTCGCGCGTCGCGTCACGGCTGGCTTCGCCGGCGGTGTCGCAGGCCGAGAGGATCACGACATCGGCGTCGATCTTCAGATCATAGATCTCGCGGAAGCTGAGCAGTCCATCCGAATCCCCACCGCCGAACGAGGTGAGGAGGGCGGGGCGAGCGGGGCATTCGGGGCGTGGCGCCGTGACGAGGCCGTGCGTCGCGAAATGGAGGATGCGATAATCGGCCAGATCCGTGCGGCCGCGCACGGCTGTATCAGTGAAGGCATTGCCGGTGACGATCTGCGACGCGCCGGCGCCGACCTCGGCCGCGGCCTGCTGCAGTTCGACGGCGGCGATCGGCTTGTTCCATTCGCTGAGGGGCCAGGCACAGTCGATCGCGGCCGACGGATCGGGCGATCGCGTTGCCGACGCGGGCAGCAATCTGGCGCCGTTTGGTGCGGCGGAGGCGGGGGCATTGTCGCCGAAGCCGATATATTGATGCGCGGCGGCGGAGGCGGGGGTGCGGCGGGTGTCGCGGAACGCGCGGGCGGAAACGGCGGTGCTCACCGCATGGCGGCGGCCCAGCCAGTCGATGCCGCGGAAATCGAATTCGTCAGCATTGGGATCGGCGGTGCGCGCCAGATAAGCGTCGATACCCGCTTGATCGGCGATCAGCAGGTTGACGGGCAGGCGCAGCATCGCGCCGTCGGGTTCGAAGATCAGATGCTGGACGCCCGCCAGCCGCTGCGCCACGGGATCGAACAGATCCGAATAGAGCGAGCGCGCCAGCTTGATGTCGAACGGGTAGGTCATGTTCTGGCCGTTCTCGATCGTCGAGATCGTGTCGCGCAGCCCACGGACCTTGGCATCGAGCGTCGTGGCGGAGATCGGCAGCCGCCATGCCGTGGCCCCCTGGGCGTCGGCATAGATGGCATAGATATCGCGCCCGGCGATCGCCATCTTGTAATAGGCCTCACCCGGTTTCAGCGCCGCGCGCAGATCGTCCAGCGTCATCGCTTCGGTGGAGAGCGCGCGATATTGCGGATATTCGGAGAGGCGGGCGAAGGTGAGCGATTGCTGTTCCACCATCGTCTTAAGATCGGCATCGCGCGCGGCGACTAGATCGCGCACCGACGCGTCGGGATTGGTGATCTGGCCGAGCCGGGCCATCTCGATGCGCGTGCGTTCGATATCGCGCGAAAGCGTCACCGCCTGGCGGAACAGGCGCGCGGGTTCGCCGCCACCGTCACGCAGTTCGCGCGCCAGTACCGCCTGGGTATCGGCGACGCCGGGGCGGACGAGCGTCTGGCTGGCGAGGAACAGATCGGAGACCAGCGCGGGGCGGCTGGGCACCTGTTCGGCGAGCATCTGGAAATAGGGGGCGAGCAGATTGGCGAGGCCGGTGGTGTTGGCGCGGCTCTCGGTCGTGCTCGCTACCACCTCGCGATAGAGCGCCATCGCTTCGTCCCGCTTGCCACGGCGGACGAGGAAGGCGGCGAGCCGGGCCCGCCCGCCGTTCATCGCGGTGGTTTCGGGATAGCTGGTGCGCAGCAGATCGAGCGCGCGGCGCAGCAGCGACTCCGCGCCGCCGAAATCGCCCTGATCCTCATGCGTGAGCGCGTTTTCCGCCATGATCTGCGCACGCAGCCGGGTGATCGAGGTGACGCGCCCTTCGCGGATCGCGGTGGCGTCTGCCAGCGCCTTGTCCAGCATGGCGCGCGCCGGGGCGGGATTGCCCTGCAATCGCAGGACGGTGGCGCGAAGCTGCAGCGCCTGTGCGTCGAGGATAGCGACGCGTTCCTCCGGCGAGAGCATCGCCGATTGGGTCGCGCCCAGCCGGCGCGCGGCGGGCAGGCTGGAATTGATCTCGGCGGCGAGCGGCGCGCCGATCTCGACCGCGCCGGCCGTCGGGGCGAGCCCGGCGATCGGCGTCACCGGTCGCGCCAGCACCGTCTCTGCTTCGGCCAGCTTACGCTGGTTGAGGAGGTGCAGCGCCTCGAAATTGCGGCGCAGGCGTGTCTGCACGGGATCGAGTGTGGGGATGCGGAGCGCCGCGGCGAACAGCGCGTCGGCTTCGGCGAACTCGCCCAGGTTCGATTTCTGCAGCGCTTGGTTGACGAGATATTCGTTGAGCCGCTGCTCGCGATTGGCGGCGGTATCGCGCGCGGCGTCCTCGGCATCGAGGCGCGATTGCAGCGTATCGAAGAATTCGGCGGCCTCGGCATAATTGCCGCTGTTGTTGCGGCGATAGCCCTCCGCCAGCGTTTGCGCGGGATCGAGCGCGCCGGCCTGAACGCGGGCGAAGGCGACGGGATCGGCCAGGCCGGTGGTGGCGACGCGGATCTCTCCATCGACGATGCGATCGGCGACGATAGTACGCAGCCCGAGTTCCAGCGCGCTGTCGTAGCCGGCAAGGCCTTGCGCCAGATAGGTGACGCGGCCGATGCGCGCGCGATAGATCTTGTAGCCGACATTGGCGTTGGCGAAGCGGCAAGGAGTGACCGAAACGGCGCCGAGATCGGCGACCGCGGCACTCGCCTCGCCTTCGCAGGTGACGGGCGTATCCCGCGACGCCGTCAGTCGCGCGACCGCATCGTCGCCGTCGCGCAGCGCATAGACCTGGCCGATCGGACGCGCGGCATCGCGGCAGACGATCGACCAGGCGCGATCGAACATGCCGTTCGCGACGGGATCGGCATTCTGGCTTTGCATCTGGCATAGCGATCCGCCGGCATTGCCGAGGCGGAAACTGTCTTGCAGGCTGGGCCGCGCGCTTTGCGCGGGCGCGGCCGTCGGCATGGCGGCAAGCGCGAACAGGGCGGATGGCACAACGAACGTCCGGGCGCGCAACACACTTCTCCCCCTTCGGTCGCCCGGGGGGCCTGTATGGCCGTGCCTTCCGGTTAACCGATTGAATTGCGACCGTCAGATCCGGATTCGAATCGTTGAGAGGATACAACAGCCAGCCGCCAAGACGAAGCGCGACGTTGGGGTAGCGGGAATAGGCGAGGAGGGGCGCGAAACGCGGGCCAATACGGCCAATAACGCATCATCGATACGCGCGATGCAGCATAGCGGTTGACAACCCCGGCAGGCCCGCGCAGAGGAAGCGCCCTTCCGGCCCGATGGCGGAGTGGTTACGCAGAGGACTGCAAATCCTCAGTCCTGCGGCCAAGATCCTGAAAAGTTCGCACGATTCACCGTCTGTTCCGGTGTCGGATTTCTGCCGAGTCGCGCAGATCGCTGCGAACTCAGAAGGACGGTTTTTGAACACCGATTCTCGCGTCCCCGCGCTGCAGCATGGCGGGTGGCGGCATGAGGTTCGAAGGGCTCTTCATCGACGGCTTTGCCGGCGGCGGCGGCGCATCGACCGGCATCGCTCAGGCGATCGGCCGGGAGGTCGATATCGCTATCAATCACAACCCTATGGCTATCGCCATTCACAAGGCGAACCATCCGGAGACTGAGCATCATTGCCAGGACATCCGCGCAACCTGGCCCCGTGTGGCGACCCGAGGGCGTCCCGTCTGGGGCGCGTGGTTCAGCCCCGATTGCAAGGAATACAGCAAGGCAAAGGGCGGGCCGGTCAAGGATCGGTCGATCCGCGCGCTGTGCTGGGAGGTCGTTCACTGGATCGAGGAAACCGATCCCGAGGTCGCATATCTCGAAAACGTGGAGGAGTTTGAATATGCCGCGCCGCTCGACCGTAACGGCGTCCCGATCGAGGCGCTGAAGGGGAAGGACTTCCAAAAGTTCGTGCGCATGATCCGCCGCACCGGCCGCAAGGTCGAGTGGCGGAGGCTGCGGGCCTGCGATTATGGCGCGCCGACCTCGCGCCTGCGCCTCTACATGGTCATGAAAAAGCTGGTGAACGGCAAGGCGACGATCGTCTGGCCGAAGCCGACGCATGGCCCGGCGAACAGCCCGGCGGTCCTTGCGGGCAAGCTGCTTCCGTATCGCACGGCGGCCGAATGTATCGACTGGTCGATACCCTGTCCCAGCATCTTCAACCGCAAGAAAGACCTGGTCGATGCCTCGAACCGCCGCGTCGCACATGGCGTGATGCGCTATGTCGTGAATGCCGCTCGCAACGGCCAACGCCCCTTCATCGTACCTGTCACCCACAGCAAGGGGTGGAGCCGGGCGCACGACTCGCTCGATCCTCTGCGCACAATCACGACGGCGAACGGCGGCGAGCTGGCTGCGGTCGACATTGGCCTCGCGCCCCACATTACGAAGTTCAGGGCTGACAGCGCCGGCTCGTCGATCGAGAAAGAAATGCCGACCGTCACGGCCAATGGTGAAGCGACCCGGCCGGCTGGCGCTGTCCCGCTCGGCTTGGTGAGCGCGTTCCTCTCCCGCTATTATGGCAGTGATACGCGGGGTGCCGGTGGCGATCTCGGCGGCCGGGTGCCGGTGATCCGTTCCGGCGGGACGCATCACGCCCTCGTCACCGCTCATATCGAGCAGGCCAACGGCGGCCCGAGGAACCGCAACAGCGCTGGACGTGACGCTCGCAAACCGCTCTCCACGTCGACGACATCCGGATCGCAACAGCGCATCGTCGAGACGACGCTGATCGAAGAGGGAGCATTGCCGCCCGAGATGATGGAGCGCGCGGTAAAGGTCGCCGCCTTCCTCGTAAAATATTACGGCACCGACGGCGAGAACGAGACGGCACAAAGCCAAGCAGTCGATCGGCCGCTCGACGCGATCACCACCAAGGCGCGGTTCGCCGTTGTCACAGTCACGATCGATGCGAAGACCTATGTCATCGTCGATATCGGCCTGCGGATGCTTAAACCGCGCGAGTTGGCACGCGCACAGGGCTTCCCGGACAGCTACATCCTCAACCCCGTCGTCCGGAAGTTCCTGCGCGGCAAATGGGTCGAGCGCCCGCTGACGATCGCCGAGCAGATATCCGCGATCGGAAACAGCGTCTGCCCGCCGGTCGCTCGAGCGCTCGTCGCGGCGAACCAGCCTGGCTTGGCCGAGATGAGGATGGCGGCATGAGCGCGCAGCTCATTTCGGTCAATGAAAGCCGCCTCCGCGATGGCAAGCGCCAGATGTCGATGTCGGAGTTTGTTTCAGGAGTTTTCGATGACCGATGATCAGGCATCCCGACCGAGGACCAAGGACATGGATAAACTGAGTGTTGCGCGTGAGGCGTTCTGCGAGAATTGCAATTGCGCTTCCTGCCAAGCAATACAGCAGGCGCGGTCGATCCGTAGAACAATCGAGAAGGACGAAAAATCGCGGTGCTGGTCGTGCTCGTGCGGCTGGGTCACATGCTACACCCGAGCCGATATCAAGAAATATGGCGCACCGTCCGAATGCGGTAACTGTCATCGCGAGCGTCTAGAAGAATGTGCTCCGCCTCTAGCAGCCCTCGCCCAGCCCGCGCCGGATGATGTGGGCTGCCCGAAATGCGGGAATGTGGTCGTTCGCGATGGGTTTTTGCTTCGTTGGGTGTGCATCAATCAGTTCTGCCCATACGAAAATGATGTGCATCCGTGCGATTTACCCTCCACCGCGACAGCAGATGCCGCGTATCTCGCAGCACTCACGCCCGCTCCCCAGCCCGCAGATCATAGCGGTGACATCAACGAGTTGATCGCAGCCGAGCGCGAGCGGTGCGCGAAGATCGCGGAGAAATGGCGCGACGAGAACAAGGAAGCGGCCGAACGTGAACGCCACCACGGCACGCAAAGCATGGCCGACCGTCTCGCTGGCGCTGCCGTCGAATGCAATGCCATCGCAGCGGCAATCAGGGGAGGCGCAGAATGAGCGAGGATGATTGTATGCATCCGGCGAGACGCGCCTTGTCGTGAGGTAGGGGCCTGCTCTTAAGAAC
>NZ_JBMDKK010000014.1:0-127900 GCF_057809675.1 Sphingomonas sp. FG14
CAGACCGCTTCATCGTCAATCCGATCCACCAAATGCCGGGACTGAACACCTAGGCGGCGTGGACAAATTTGAGCCAGTATCTGGCGGTGGCGACTTGGACCATGCCAAGGAAGCTGTTCGCGAGTTGGTCATAGCGGGTGGCGATGGCGCGATTGATCTTGAGATGGCCGAACATGCGTTCGATGCGGTTGCGTTGTTTGTAGAGGGTCCGGTCGTGCTCGATCTTCACCCGGCGGTTTGATCGACCGGGAACGACGGGATTGATGTTCCGTTTTGCGAGGTCTGCGCGGATAGCATCGACATCGTAGCCCTTGCTCGAGATTGTGAGCCCGGATGAAAGCCGCCCAGTCCATGCTGGTGAACTGCGAGCCCTGATCCGAGTGGATCAGCACCCGGTGCTTCGGTTTGCGCCGCCATACCGCCATGTGCAGAGCCTGCAGCACCACATCGGTGGTCTGCCGGCTCTGCATCGACCAACCCACCACGCGGCGGGAATACAGGTCGATTACGACAGCCAGATAGGCAAAGCCTTCCAAGGTGCGGATGTAGGTGATGTCTGTCACCCAAGCCCGGTCGGGCGCCGCTACGTTGAACTGGCGATCCACAGTGTTGTCGATCGCCAGGGACGGCTTGCCGCCATAGCTGCCCGGCCGCCGCTTGTAGCCGATCTGCGCCCTGATGCCCGCCAGCCTGGTCAACCGGGCCACGCGGTTCGGGCAGCAAGCCTCGCCCTGATCCAGCAGGTCGTCATGCAGCTTGCGGTAGCCATAGACCTTGCCGCTGTCGCTCCAGGCTTGCCGGATCAACTCGGTCTGCCAAGCATCTTCCTGAGCCCGCCAGCTCAGCGGGCTCTTCTGCCAGGCATAGTAACCACTGGGCTGGATGCGCAGGCACCGACACATCGACCGAACCCTGAACTGGTCGCGATGCTCGGCAACGAACGCGTATCTCACTTTGCATCCCTGGCGAAATACGCGGTGGCTTTTTTTAGGATGTCGCGCTCCTCGGTCACCCTGGCCAGCTCGCGCTTCAGCTGGCGGATCTCTGCATCCTTACCGGCATCGCCAGACGCTACCTTCGCCAGCTGACGCTTCCAGGCATACAGCGAATGCGGGCTGACGCCGAGGCGCTGCAAAACTTCCGCTACCGGGTACCCCCGCTCGGTGATCTGGGCCACCGCATCACGCTTGAACTCATCGCTGAAATTAGCCTTCCCCATCGTTGCCTCCTGCCCTCAAAATTAGAATCGAAGGCGTCCAGAAATCTAGGGGCTACTCAGTGCTTGGCTCAGCTATCGGGGCAACGCCGTCAGCATCAATCAGTCAGCGGACTATCGCGCCTCAGGATCAGGCGCCTTCGCCTTGCACAGCAAGGCTGAGAGATCGTCGATTCGTGCCTCGACAGCTCACGCTAATTCTCAGTTGATGTTCTAATTCAGGGGCCACTTACCACGGCTCGCCAGCATCGCATCGCATCGATCATTCTGGAGAGTCATCGCAGATGCCAACTCCCCAACCGTTGACAACATACTTGTATACAAGTATTCCGAGTCGCGAAAATAAGGGAGGGCATAATGCGGATTTTCGGACATGTCGGTTCTCGGATCGCGCTCTGCACATCGACTGCGATGGTGCTGACGCTTGCTGCACCTGCGGTGGCGCAGAATGCGCCCGCCGCGCAGGACACTGATGAAACCTCGCGGCAGGCGACGGATATCGTCGTCACCGGCAGTCGCATCCAGCGCAGCAGCTTCGACTCCCCCACCCCCGTCATGGAGCTGGCGCGCGACACGCTGCTGGAGCGCGGCGCCCCCGATCTTGCCGAGGCGCTCGCCGACCTGCCGGGCGTCGACCTGACGGCTAGCCTGGGAACCGGACAGACAGCGATCACAGACAGCGGTCTCAGCACGATCAGCCTGCGAGCACTGGGCTCCAACCGCACGCTGACGCTGATCGACGGTCGTCGCACGGTGTCGAACTCCGGCACCGGCAACGTCGTCAGCCTGTCGACGGTCCCTGAATTCTTCGTCGATCGCGTCGAGGTGATGACCGGCGGCGCTTCCGCGATCTACGGCTCGGACGCGATCTCCGGCGTCGTCAACATCATCACTCTGAACAAGTTCGAAGGCGTGCGGGCCCGCGTCGTCGGGGGCACGGCAACACAAGGGGGAGCGGAGACGCTGGAGGTTTCCGCGCTGGCCGGAACGATGCTCGACGATGACCGCCTGTCGCTGATGATCGGTGGCACCTATGCCGAGGATTTCGGTCTGATGGCGGCGGAGCGCGACTATGCGCTGGAGTCCGTCTCATTCGATCGCCCGACAAACACGCTGATCCGGCCCAACCTGTCCACCTCGATCCCGGGCGGGAGGTTCCTGAACCGGTTCTATTATGACGAAACCGGACTGCACGACGGTTATGTGGCATCGGTCAACGGATATGAAGCGCGGCCCGATTATTCGCTCATCACACGCCGGGTCGACTACAGCGTCGGGGCGAAGGCCGTCTACGAATTCTCGCCCGCCTTCCGCCTGTCCGGACAGTTTCTCGGCTCTTGGGTGACGACCCACGCGCTGCGCGATCCGGATTCCCTGACCAGCACGACGACCTATGGTCTGCTCGACCAGTTCCGGCTGACCCCGCTGGCGCGGACCAATCCGCTGGTACCGGCGGTCATCGCGGCGGCCGCGCCGTCATCCGGCGTGTCGTACCAGCGGCGCGCGACGGAGGTCGGTTACCGCACGCGCGACTTTCAGCGCGACACCTATCGCTTCGCACTTGTCGCGGACGGGACCTTCGGCAGCAAGTGGAAGTGGAACCTAGGCTATTCGCTAGGCATCGCAACCGGGCATCAATTTCGCGGAAACGGGCTGAACCTGCCGAATGTAGCCAATGCGCTCGACGTCGAGGTGGGGCCTGACGGCGCGCTGCGCTGCCGCAGCGCTGAGGCTCGCGGCGCGGGCTGCGTCCCGCTCAACATCTTCGGCGTCGGATCGATCTCGAAGGCGGCTGCCGACTATATCCGCGCCAACGGCATCTGGGATTATCGCAACGAGCAGCAATCTCTCTCGGGCTATGTCTCGGGCTCGCCTTTCGCACTGCCGGCAGGCGATGTGCAGACGGTGGTCGGCTTCGAGTTGCGCCGCGACAAGATGCGCAGCGTGGTCGATGCGATCAACGCCGCCGGCCTGACATCGATCTCGGCCATCCCCCAATATCGCGGGCAGACCGACGTGAAGGAGGCCTTTGCCGAGCTGTCGGTCCCGCTGCTCGCGGATAGACCGCTGTTTGAGGAACTTACCATCGATGGCGCGCTGCGGATCTCGGACTACAGCATCGCCAAGGTCGGCACGGTGCTCAGCTTCCGCGCAGGCGGGCAGTGGTCACCGGTGAAGGGAGTTCGCTTCCGCGGCGAATTCAGCCGCGCGTCGCGTGCGCCCGACCTGACCGAACTGAACGCGCCGGCGATGGCCGATGCGGATACGGTGTTCGATCCGTGCAGCGGCGTTACGGCGGCAACCACCGGCGGCTTTGCGACGATCTGCCGCTCGAACCCCGGCGTCGCCGCGGCGATCGCCTCGAGCGGAGTATTCACCCAGGAAACGACGACCATCAACGGGCCGAGCAGCGGCAACCTGAACCTGAAGCACGAGACCGCCAATACGCTGACGCTCGGCGTCGTCGTCCAGCCCTTCCGACGCCTGCGCGCGAGTGTCGACTATTACGATATCAAGATCCGCGACGCGATCGCCGAACTGGGCAATGAGGTGATCCTCAGCCAATGCTACAACAGCGGTGCCAGCGCGGCGACCAATCGCTTCTGCGGTCTCATCACGCGCGATGCGGCCGGGCAGATCACACGCATCCTCAATCCGACCGAGAATCTGGGACGACTGCGCGCCGCGGGCCTAGACTTCGCGCTCGGCTACGGCTTCGGCGATCGCGAGCGCCTGCCGGGCGACTTCACCCTCAGCGTCAATGGGACACGGCGACTGAAGGGAAGCCAGGTGGTCCAGGGCGTCAACGGGCCCGAGACGACGATCACGCTGGGCCAGTATAACGATCCCAAGTTCAAGGCGCGCTTCGCGATTGACTGGAAGTACAGCGATTTCGGCATTTCCTGGTCATCGAACGTGATCGGGCGCACCGTCGACAGCAACATCGCCAAGGCCTTCTTCAAGGCGAACGGGGTCACCAACCCGCTGGTCCTCAACATCGCCCCCTTCTGGCGCCACGACCTCAATCTCAGCTACTCGCCGGAAATGTGGGGCAAGAAATGGAAGCTCTTCGTGACGGCACGCGACCTGTTCGACGCGAAGCGCCCGTTCCTCCCCATAGGCTCCGTCAGCAACCGCATCTACAACACCAATGCGATCTACGGCCTTCAGGGCAGGACTGTAACGGGCGGCGTCCAGGTGCAGTTCTGATCCGGACGGCAGGCGCGGCGCAAGGAGCGGGCAGTTGGCGCAGGGCATAAAGGCGAATGGGAAGGCGCGAACCAGCGCGTTCGCGCAGCTTGCCCTCGCGCTTGCATGCGCGGCGTCGCTGCCCGGATGCGGCCGGGTCGACGACGACGTTACCCGACCGGCCAGCGAACCTACGCTCGAGCGCATCCGCCGCACCGGGGAGATCGCACTGGGCCATCGCGAGAACAGCATTCCCTTCTCCTATTTCGACAATCGCCAGCAGGTCGTGGGCTATGCCCATGACATCTCGCTGGCGATCGCGCGCGAAGTCGGACGCGAACTGGGAATGCCGAACCTGCGTATCCGTCTGGTGCCGGTGACGTCGCAGACGCGTATTCCGCTGCTGCTGAACGGCACGATCGACCTGGAATGCGGCACGACCACCAACAACCGCAGCCGTGGAAGACAGATCGCCTTCAGCACCAATTATTTTATGTCAGGCACGCGCTTCCTGGTGAGCCGGACAAGCGGGATCGCCTCCATCGCCGACCTGCGCGATCACAACGTAGTCGTGTCGGCAGGAACGACATCCGAGATCGCCCTGCGCAAATTCAACGCGGCGCGGCAACTGGGCATAAGGGTGATCGCCGCGCGCGATCACGGCGATGCCTTCGTCGCGCTCGAATTCGGCAAGGCGGTCGCCTTCATGAGCGACGACGCCATCCTGTATGGCGAATTGTCGAAGGCCAAATATCCCGGCGACTGGCATGTCGTGGGCGAACCGCTCACAGAGGAGGCCTATGGTTGCGGATTGCGTCAGCGGGACCCGGCATTCAAGGCGCTGGCCGACCGGACGATCAGCGGGATGATGCGATCGGGCGCGATGCGGCGGCTCTACGCCCGCTGGTTCCAGTCACCGATACCGCCGCGCGGCGTCGATCTGGGCGTCCCGTTCTCGAGCGAGCTCGCCGCGCTGTTCGCCGCACCCAATGACAGGCCGCTGCAATGATCGGGGCCGCCATCGACATCATGTCTCGTCGAGGAGACCGCCGGTGAACTATGACTGGAACTGGGGGATATTCCTGGCGGCGACCTTCACCGGCGAGGGCCGCTATATCGGCTGGGTCGCGTCCGGGCTGGCACTTACGATCGGCATCTCGCTGTTCGCCTGGATGATCGCGCTCGCGCTCGGTGTCGCGCTGGGAATCGGGCGCACGGTGCCTTCGCGCCTCGTCCGCGCGGTCATCACCGCCTATGTCGAGGTGTTCCGGAACATCCCGCTGCTCGTACAGCTCTTCTTCTGGTATTATATCGCACCGGTATTCCTGCCGGCTTCGATGCAGGACGCGCTCAACAAAGCCCATCCCGTCCTGGTCCAGTTCGCCACCGCGACCCTGTGCCTCGGGCTGTTCACCGCCGCCCGTATCTGCGAGCAGGTGCGCGCCGGCATCGAAGCGCAGCCTCGGAGCCAGTTTTCGGCCGGGTTGGCGCTCGGACTCTCCCGGCCGCAAGTCTATCGTTACATCACGCTGCCGCTGGCGTTCCGCATCATCCTGCCTCCCCTGACATCCGAGTTCCTCAACGTGTTCAAGAATTCCGCGGTCGCGCTCACGATCGGCCTGCTGGAACTCACAGCGCAGAGCCGCCAGATCGGCGAGTTCACCGGTCACATCTTCGAGGCGTTCATCCTTGCGACGCTGCTGTATTTCGCGATCGCGCAAACCGTGTCTTGGCTGATGCGGCGGTTGGAAATCCGGCTCGCCATTCCCGTTCATGCCGGGGGCGGCGCGCGATGAGCCATGATCTCGACTGGAGCGTGATCGGCGACGCCCTGCCCTTTCTGTGGCAAGGGATGGGGTTGTCGCTGAGCCTGTTGCTCGTATCGCTTGTCGGCGGGCTCGCGCTGGGCGTCGCGCTCGCGCTGATGCGCCTGTCCGCCAATCGCGCCGTCGCGGGTTTCGCCTCCGCCTATGTCACGACCTTCCGCTCGATACCGCTCGTCCTAGCGATATTCTGGTTCTACCTGCTCGTGCCCATGGTGCTGGAGGCAATTCGCGGCAGCTACACGCCGATCGGCCCGCTCTATTCGGCGTTCATCGCCTATGTCGCTTTCGAAGCGGCCTATTTCAGCGAGGTCATCCGCGCCGGAATCCTCAGCGTGGGGCGCGGGCAGACAGCGGCGGCGCTCGCGCTGGGAATGACGCGCGCGCAGGCGATGCGCCATATCATCCTGCCCCAGGCATTGCGCGCGATGACGCCTCTTATCCTCACCAAGGCGATCATCATCTTTCAGGACACGTCGCTGGTCTATGTCATCAGCGTAAGCGACTTTCTCGGCGCGGCGACCAAGATCGGCCAGCGCGACAGCCGCCTGATCGAATTGTATCTGTTTGCCGGCGCCGTCTACTTCGTCATGTGCCTTGCCGCGTCGAAGCTCGTCGAGCGCTGGACGGCGAGAAAGGCCCCGGCATGATCGACATCCAGCATGTTTCGAAATGGTATGGCGCGACGCAGGTGCTGCACGATTGTAGCCTGAGTGTCGCGGCGGGCGAAGTGGTCGTGGTATGCGGGCCATCGGGCTCGGGCAAATCGACGCTGATCAAGTGTGTCAACGCGCTGGAGCCGATCCAAGAGGGGCGGATCGCGATCGGCGATTTCTCGATCCCGGCTCCGGCCTCCGCCCTCCCCGCGATACGCGCGCGCGTCGGCATGGTGTTTCAGCATTTCGAGCTGTTTCCGCATATGTCGGTGCTACGCAATCTGGAGTTCGCCCAGGTCAAGGTCCTGAGGCGCACGCCGGATGATGCGCGCGAACGCGCCGCCGGCTATCTGGAGCGGGTCGGACTGGAACGGTTCGGAGACAAGTTCCCCGGCCAATTGTCCGGCGGCCAGCAGCAGCGCGTCGCCATTGCCCGCGCCTTGTGCATGGATCCGGCCTGCATGTTGTTCGACGAGCCGACCTCCGCGCTCGACCCCGAAATGGTCAACGAGGTGCTCGACGTTATGACTGAGCTGGCGACGGAGGGCATGACGATGATGTGCGTCACACACGAGATGGGCTTCGCGCGCGCCGTGGCGGATCGGGTGGTCTTCATGGATGCCGGGCAGATCGTCGATGATTGCCCGCGCGACGCGTTTTTTGGTTCGCCGCCGCGATGCTCCGAACGCGCGCAGCGCTTCTTGTCGAAAATCATAAGCCATTGAAAGCCTGGGAGAGAACAATGATCCTCGAGGATGAACTGAAGGACCAGTCGGTGCCCTTGATGAAGCGCCTGACCGACTGGATCGCTCATCCGGCGCGTATCGATGGCTGCCTGATCACGGAATCCGAGCTGGCCGCGGTGTTCGGCGTCAGCCGCACGCCGCTGCGCGAGGCGGTCAACCGTGCGCACAGCATAGGCCTGATCCGGCGGGAACGCAGCCGCTCGATCGAGATCCCGCCGCTATCAACCGCGGACATGATACAATTGTCGAGCACGCGTGAGGAACTCGAGGGGCTGATCGCGCGACAGGTGACGGAGCGGTTGATCGCAGGCGAGATCAGCCTGTCCCGGCTGGAGTCGATCAATACCCAGATGAGCGCGCTCGCCACCGTCGGCGATACGGGCGTCCTGCTGGGAGTCGGCCTGGATTTCCATGGGCGCATGCGTGCGCTCTCGGGTAATGCGGTGGCGGCCGGACTGCTCGAGCAGCTGATGGTCAGGCTTGAGCGCTATCGCCAGTGCGTCCGCTCGCTGGAGGGTCGATCGTCGCTGATCGTGAGCGAACATGATTCCTTGCTGGACGCGATGCGCGCGGGCGATGCCGCCGCCGCCGCCGCTGCCGCACGCTCGCATATCGCACGGGCACGCGAATTCTATCGCACCGAACTGTTCCGGCGCGGCCTGTCCTGAAGCGACGCCGTCATTCGGAAATGTTGGAGGAGGCTGGCGTGGATTATTGCCGGGTTGGATCCATATTGCGTGTCGCCGTCTCCATCGGCATCGCGCTGATACCTGTCGGCGCGATCGCGCCGATGACGGCGTCCGCTTCGGCGCAAGCGGTTTCCCCGCCAGCGTTCGACGTGCGGGACCTTCATCGCAACGACATCGGCCGGACCGATACCGATCGCTTCCTGACCCGTGCGCAGGGGGTGGAAGACCTGGAGGCTGTACGCCGCGTCATCCGGTCGACGAGCTCCTATATCTGGGCAACGACCTTTCCGCTCGACGCCGCGATCGCAAGGATGCAGCAACAACTGCCATTGAGGGTTTCGGTCAACGGGCTGTCGACGCAGATCAACAAGCTACTGCGCCTGTTCGGGGACGACCATGCCCAGGTGGTCGATTGGGACGCGCGCGTGCCGCAGGGCTTCGCACCCTTCCGCGTCGGCAAGATCGACACGCGCTATTTCCTCTACGCTTCGGCCCCTGCAGGGCTGATCAATCCCGATTTCCCGTTCGTGCGATCGATCGACGGCACATTGATCGAGGACTGGATGCGCGCGGCGGGCGATATCGGGCAGGGACCGCTCAGCTCGGCCTCGGCACGATTCGGCCGAGCCTATCGCGTGATGGAAAACATCAATTACATGCGGACCGAACTCGGCCTGCCCATGGCTCCGGCAATCACCGTCGAGCTGGTCTCCGAGGACGGCGACCGCAGCATGACGATGCACCTGCCCGTGCTCTCCGAGCGCCCCGCCTGGCCCAAGCCGTTTCACCTCGACGCGCCGAGCCGGGTGCTGGCCGGCAATATCGGCTACCTGCGTGTTCCCGCGCACACCGGCCCGGAGGCGACCCGCTTCGTAGCAGGCGTCGACGCCGAGATGGCGTGGCTTCGCGGGACGCGGGCTCTCATTATCGACGCGCGCCAGTCCGGCGGCGGCAAGCGCGAGGTGCTGAACGCGCTCTTCCCCTATTTCATCGCGCCG
The DNA here is from genome assembly GCF_057809675.1 of Sphingomonas sp. FG14. Lineage (NCBI taxonomy): Bacteria > Pseudomonadati > Pseudomonadota > Alphaproteobacteria > Sphingomonadales > Sphingomonadaceae > Sphingomonas > Sphingomonas sp. FG14. Next base: position 9,318 of record NZ_JBMDKK010000014.1, read on the forward strand.
GGCGCCCCGCCCTATGTCTTCAACGTGGCGAAAGTCCGCATCCCGGATGACGGCGCCGGTTTCGATCCGCTCAAGATATTCGACAGTCCGGACAAAAGGCTGCTCTACGTCCTCGACCCGACCAATCCGAAGGACGAGGCCGATGCCTACCGCGCCTTTGCCGTCAGCTTTCGTCCGGCCTGGCAGCCACCGGCAGGCAAGTTCACCGACTGGTATTTCATGACGCTGCGCGCCGATGCGAAAAAGCCCTATTACACGCGGCCCGTCTATCTGCTGATCGATTGGGGACTGGGCAGCGCCGGCGACATCTTCACATCCGCATTCAAGGGATGGCCGAACGTCACCCTGGTCGGCACACCGACGATGGGGCGAAGCGGCCAGGGCGAGAAGACAAAGCTGCCCAACAGCGGCCTTCAGATCAACATTTCGACGATGGCCTCGTTCCAGAAGACCGGCGAACGCTACGACACCGTCGGCATCCAGCCGGATATCGCCATGGAGCCGGCCCTTTCGGACTGGTTCGGCGCAACGGATTCGGTGCTCGATCGCGTGGCGGCGCTTGCTGCGGCGAGAGTGCCGCGATGAGGTGGGGGCACCCGACGATGCTGCGCCACGCAGCGTTGGCGCTCGCCCTGGCGGGAGCCATGATCCCCGGCGGCGCGGCGGCGCGCGACGGGCGCATCACCGCCGGAGACCGCGAGACGGCGCGCGCCGTGCTGGACGAATTGCTGGCGATCCAGAGCGTCCGCGGCCAAGGCAAGGGGCCCGACGTGGCGGCGGCGATTACGGCACGTCTGCGTGCCGCCGGATTTACCGACGCGGATATCACGACCATATCCGTCGATGGCGAAGGCGAGCCGCTGACCGGCCTGTTCGTTCGCTATCGGGGACGCGCGACCGGGCAAAAACCGGTCATGCTGCTCGGCCATATCGACGTTGTCGGCGCAGTTTCCGATAACTGGACGGTCGATCCGTTTCGTTCCACCGAAAAGGACGGACATGTCTATGGGCGAGGCACGCTGGACAACAAGGGCCAGGTCGCGCTGCTGGTCACCACCTTCATCCGACTGAAGCGAGCAGGATGGACGCCTGACCGGGACCTTATCCTCGCCCTGTCCGGGGACGAGGAATCGGGCAGCCGCACGACCCAGGCCATGTTGCAGCATCCGTGGATCAAGGAGGTCGAATATGCCCTGAACGCCGACACCGGAACTGGCGAGGCGGCTCAGAACGGCAAGGCGCCCCGAGCCTTCATCAGCGTCGCGGAAAAGTCTTCCGTCAGCTTCAAGCTGGAAGCCCGCAATGCGGGCGGACACAGTTCCATGCCGCGCACCGACAATGCGCTCTACGACATCGCCGACGCGATCAAGGCGATCCAGAGCCTCCGGTTTCCCGTCGCGTTCAACGCGGTGTCCACTGCGATGGCGCGCGATCTGGCCGGCGGCAAAGGCGAGATGGCGGAGGCCTTCCGCGCGCTTCTCGCCGATCCAGGGGACAAGGAAGCCCGCGGGATCGCGGAAAAATATCCGGAACATGCGTATATCCTGTCCACGACCTGCGTCCCGACGATGATCGCGGGCGGCAACGCGCGCAACGCGCTGCCGCAGAACGCCGTGCTGACCGTCCATTGTCGCCTGCTTCCCGGAGCATCCGCGGGGGATGTGGAAGAAATGATACGCGGGACCATCGGTCGATCGGGCGTGACGGTCTCGATCGATCAGGCCCGCGGGGTCGGCCCGATCTCTCCGGCACGGCCCGACCTGACCGCAGCGGTGACGCGCGCGGTCCGCGCAAACTATCCCGACGCGGTCATCCTTCCGCAAATGTTCTCGGGCGGCAGCGACGCGCGATATTACCGAGCGCAGGGCATTCACACCTATGGCGTCGGCAGCTTGATGATCGACGCCGGGGACGAGGCGCTGAAGCACGGAATCGACGAACACGTATCGCTGGACAGCTTCTTCAGGGAATTGCTGTTCTGGGACGTCCTGCTGCGCGAGATCGCGGGCGGAAAACACCGGTCCGTCAGACATCCTAGCAACGCCGAATAACGCGATCATCACTTCATACCATCCTGATCAAAGTAAGGACCATCATCATGGCGATCACGCCAGTTATCGACCTGCCACCGCCGACCTCCACCTGGTTCGAATGCCCGGTGACCCGGCTTGGCGATGGTTCGGCCCATCATTTCTTCGGCTATTACAACAAGCCGCTGGACAGCCGCGACGGCCGCCTGATCCTGGCCAACCGGGTCGATGCGATGCAAAGCGATCTCGGGCGACTGGCGGCTGCCCAGATCGGCGTGTTCGACATGGCACAAGGCGGTGCATTTCGGACGCTTGGCGAGACGACCACCTGGAATTTCCAGATGGGATGTCAGCTGCAGTGGCTGGAGAACACGCCCTCCAGCGTCGTCTTCAACACACGCGGCTTTGCAGATGGGGCGGTCTATCCCGATTTCGCCGCCACAGTACTCGACATCGCGAACGGGGAGCGGCGCGAGCTTCCTCTCCCGATCTATGTCGTGGCGCCCGATGGCGGCTACGCTTTGTGCATCAGCTATGATCGGCTGCAACGCGCGCACCCCACGATCGGCTATTTCCCGCATAGCACTCGCGCACCACTGGACCTGGCGCCGGCCGACGACGGAATCTTCCGCATGGACATGGCGACCGGCGCGCACGACCTAATCATCTCCTTGCGCCAGTTACGCGAATTCGACCCCGTCGCTTCGATGTCGCGGGCATTCCACTGGGTCACCCATCTGGAAATCGCACCGGCATCAGGGCGCTTCCTGCTTCTCCACCGCTGGACCGAATGTTTCGAGGACGAGACGCGCTGGCTCCATCGGCTGTTCACCGCGAATCCCGACGGCAGCGATTTGCAGCTGCTGGAATGCGGAGACCATCCATTGCCGCCGCCCGGAGCCCCGCCATCGGGAATCTTCGACTATGAGAAGGCGATCTACCAGCTTTCACACCCCACATGGCGGGACGACGATCATGTGCTCATCTGGGGGCCGCACGATCACCGGGCGCATTATCACCTCTATGCCGACAGGACCGGGCAAGTGGAGATCATCGGCGCAGAGTGCCTGACCGAGAACGGCCACATGACCTACTCGCCCGATCGTCGCTGGATCCTGTCGGACACCTATCCCGACGACGACGATCATCGGTTGTTGATCCTGTACGACACGCAAACCCGCCGGCGTTTCGACATCGGCCGCTTCTACACCGACCCGGCGCTCGGCAAGATCAATCGCTGCGACCTGCATCCGCGCTGGAGCCGCGCCGGCGATACGGTCTACATCGACTCCGTCCACGAAGGCGAGCGGCAGATATATGCCGTTGACGTCTCCGCGCTGGTGGGAACGACGGCATGGGAGAAGGAGGGGTAATCCCCGGCAGGATCATGATCAGGAAGCCGAGGCCCATCCATCTTCTGATCGGGTTGCTGGCGATGACGGCCGCGCTCCACCCGGCGGACGCGCCCGCCGCCGGCGACGCCGCGCCTGTCGCCGCGATCGAGTCCGGCCCGTTGGTCGGCCTCATACGCGGCGGCCAGCGGCAATTCCTCGGCATCCCGTTCGCTGCCCCGCCGATCGGGCCTTTGCGCTGGCAACCGCCACAGCCGGTCCAGCGGTGGGACAAGCCGCTGCGGGCCGATCGGTTCGGAGATATCTGCCCGCAGGCGGACAACTTCGGCCTGTTCGCGAGACCGAGTCAACAGGAGGACTGCCTCTCGCTAAACGTCTTCGCGCCGGCGCGGTTACGTCGCAGGCTTCCCGTGATGGTCTGGATACACGGCGGCGGCCTCAAGGCGGGTTCCAGCGCCGATTACGACGCCAGCGCACTGGCAGCAGAGGGCGTCGTGGTCGTTTCCTTCAACTATCGCCTGGGTGTACTCGGCTATTTCGCCAATCCGGGCCTGGGCAAGGACAACGCCTCGCCCAATTACGGAATGCTCGATCAGATCGCCGCGCTGCGATGGGTTCAGCGCAACATCGCGGCGTTCGGCGGTGATCCGGAGAATGTGACCGTTTTCGGTGAGTCCGCCGGAGCGCGGAGCATCGCCGCGCTCCTGGCCTCGCCACAGGCGACCGGCCTTTTCCGTCGCGCGATCATGCAGAGCCTGAACTATGAAAACACCGGCATCGCGCGCGAGGCGGCCGAACGCAGCGGCCGCACATTTGCGGCAAATGCCGGTTGCGGCGTCGAGGACGCGGCCTGCCTGCGGGCGTTGAGCATCAAGGCGCTGCTTCGCGCGCAAGGGTCGTCGAGTGTCGTTCCCATACTCGGCGGCTCCGATCTACCTGAATCACCGCAAAGCGCAGTCGAGGCCGGGCGCATCCATCGGGTTCCCGTCATGGTCGGATGGAATCGCGACGAGACGACCTGGCAGACCGGCATCGCGGAGTTGAAGGCGGGTCGCCCCTTGTCGGTGGATGACGTCCGGGAGATCGCCGGGACGCGCACGGGGCACAATGCCGCCCTTCAGGCGAGAGCCATGAAACTCTACATGGCGGCCCATGCTTCACCCAGCCTTGCCGCGTCGGCGATGAAGACCGATTCCGGCTTCGTCTGCCCGGTCAAGAGGATGCTCAGGTCGATGTCGGCCCATGTTCCTGCCTATGCATTCGAATTCGCTGACCGGAACGCGCCGCAATTCAATCCGAAGGTCAGCTTCCCCTATGGCGCCGCGCATACCAGCGAACTGCAATATCTGTTCCCGGGATTCCGTGGCGCGGCGGGAACATATCATCCGCTGTCCTCGTCGCAGCTGAAACTGGCGGCGAAGATGCGGCGGCTCTGGACTCACTTCGCCCGGAACGGAACGCCCGGATCAACACAGGAAAGAGTACGGTGGACACGCTACGATGCGGTAAGCGACAATGTGCTGATCCTGGCCACGCCGGCGGTTCGCATCCAGTCCAGGCCCCACGACGTCGATCGCAATTGCTCATTCTGGGACCAACTGTGATATTGCCCTGAAGAGGGACAGACATAAGCCGAGCCGGCTCTGTCAGATCTGCGTGACACTTGATGATGCGTGCCGCTAACGACGCGGAATGGTACGCAAATCCAGGGCGAAGCCGCCCAGTCCGTTTCGCGGTTTCAACTCGTCGCCCGAGGTGATCCGGCTGGTCGTTCTAATGTTCGTCAGATTCCCGTTGTCGCTGCGGAACGTGGAAGATCTGCTGTTCGAGCGCGGCATCGACGTTTGTCACGAAACGGTTCGATTCTGGTGGATCCGGTTCGGTCCGATGTTCGCTCGCGATATCCGTCGCCAGCGCGTGAACCGGATGCGCGGCTTCCGCCACTGGAAATGGCACCTCGATGAAATGTACGTCAAGATCAACGGCGAGATGATGTATCTCTGGCGCGCCGTCGATCACGAAGGCGAGGTCCTGGAAAGCTACGTTACCAGAACCCGCGACAAAGCTGCCGCTCTGACATTCATGAGGAAGACGCTGAAACGTCATGGCTCTCCGATGGAGATCGTAACGGACGGGCTCAGATCATATGGCGCTGCCATGGACGAGCTCGGTAACCGTCAGAAGCAGCGGATCGGCAGGCACGCGAACAATGTGATAGAATGCAGTCACTTACCCTTGCGAAGGCGTGAGCGAGCCATGCTCAGGTTTCGAAGGATGAAGAACCTGCAGAAATTCGCCTCGGTTCACGCGAACGTGCATAATCATTTCAACCTGGAGCGGCATCTCGTAGATCGGCAAACGTACAAAAAGGCATTGTCAGATCTACGGGGCAGGCTATGTTGAGACGGCTGTCCGTCTCGCTATTCCGTTCGGCTCGTTCCCGGATAGACAGCCGTTTACCTCGGTATTGCGGGTCAAACGAGGAAGAGGCTCGCTTGAAAGCAACCAAACCCCATTGCTTTGACAACACCAGCGGGCAGCATCAGAGCCAGCAGTCATCAGTAGCTGCACAAGCAGGCCGAACAGATGACCACACCCTGTCAGATCCCACTATCAACTCAATTTGTCCCTTGCGGAGCAGGGGCCATCCACTCATGTCAATACTAACCCGCACCTTCTCCCACAACCGTTATCCCTTCTTGGACGCCGAGATCCCGACCAATGCGATCGGAAAGCCGCTGGTGATCAGGGAGTGAGTTCGCCGTCCACCAGTCGCGGTAGCCCGAGCGGATTGCCGTTGCGGATCGCCTCCGGGAGCAGCGCGGCCGGCAGATCCTGGTAGCAGACAGGGCGCAGGAAACGCTCGATCGCGGCGCTGCCCACCGAGGTGCTGCGCGGATCGGACGTGGCGGGGAATGGGCCGCCATGGACCATGGCGTGGGTCACCTCCACCCCGGTCGGCCAGCCATTGGCGAGGATGCGGCCGGCCTTGCGCTCCAGGATCGGGAGCAGCGGGCGGGCCAGTTCGGCGTCGCCTTCGCCCAGTTGGATCGTCGCGGTGAGTTGCCCCTCCAACGCGCGCAGTACCGCTGCGATCTCCTCGAGATCGCGTGCACGAACCACGAGCGAGGCCGCGCCGAACACTTCATGGGCCAGTTCCGGATTGGCGATGACCGCGTCGGCGTCGATGGTGAACAAAGCCGCCTGGCCACGGTTGCAGCCCTCCGGAGCGGCACCGCGTGCGGCCAGATCGGCCCCGGCCTTCAGCGTCTCGACGCCTTCCTCATAAGCTGCGTGGATGACCGCGGTGAGCATCACCTGCGGCTGCGTCTCCGCCAGCGCCGCCGATGCCGCCGCGACGAAGCGGTCAAGGTCCGCGCCCTCGATCCCGAACACAAGCCCCGGATTGGTGCAGAACTGCCCCGAGCCCATGGTCAGCGATCCGACGAACGCCGCGCCCAGCGCCTCGGCGCGCTCGGCCAGCGCGCCGGGCATCAGGATCACAGGATTGACGCTGGACATCTCGGCATAGACCGGAATCGGCTCGGGCCGCGCCTGTGCGATGGCGACCAGCGCGAGACCGCCGGCGCGCGATCCGGTGAAGCCCACCGCCTTGATCGCCGGATGCCGCACCAGAGCCGCGCCGAGATCATTGTCCGGCCCCTGCACGATAGAGAAGACCCCGCGCGGCAAGCCGCATGCGGCCACCGCTGCGTCGATCGCCCCGGCCACCAGCAGCGACGCGCCCGGATGCGCGGGATGCGCCTTGACCACCACGGGGCAGCCCGCCGCCAGCGCCGCCGCGGTGTCCCCACCCGCCACCGAGAAGGCGAGCGGGAAGTTGGACGCGCCGAACACCGCCACCGGGCCGACCGCGATGCGGCGCTGCCGCAGGTCGCCGCGCGGCAACGGCTGGCGCGCAGGCTGGGGGCTGTCGATCACCACGCCCGCCCAGCGCCCGGCGCGCAGCACCTCCGCGAACAGGCGAAGCTGCCCAACGGTGCGGCCGCGCTCGCCCTCCAGCCGCGCACGGGGCAGGCCGGTTTCCTGCATGGTCCGCTCGATCAGCGGTTCGCCGATCGCCTCGATGTGCGAGGCGATGGCTTCGAGGAAATCGGCGCGCGCTTGGGGTGTGGTTTCGCGGAACGCATCGAATGCGGCATCCGCGGCGGCGCAGGCGCGATCTACGTCGCCGGGGCCGCTGATGTGAAAGTCACCTTCGATCGCCGCGCCCATCGAGGGGTCTTGCCCCTGAAATGTCTGGTCCGTGGCGATCCGCTCGCCCGCGATCAGAAAGCGTCCGTCCATCTCGTCCTCCAGCCTTGCTTGCCAGCGCCCTGACAAATCCGGCTGGTCAAAGCCAGCCCAGTAATATTGGTGCGATGAATGAGATGGTCTATCTCTTTCGGTCCACGCTTCATCGACCAAGCACCAGAAGGGCTAAAGCTTGGCCCCAGCTTTACTGCCTTGCCTCATGTGCGCGCGGTCACTCATAAAATGGGAAAGGGAAAATCCTGGATAGAAGGGCACATCATGACGGTGAACAGGCGCGAACTCATGCAGGCGGGCGGAGCAATGGCGGCGCTCGCATGGGCGGCGCCAGTGCTGGGCAATCTCTCCGACATCAAGCCACTGCTGAAGGACGCCGAGGCTCTCTATCGGGAATCGATGATCATCGATATGTTGTGCGACGAGATGCGCGACGCCGAAGGCCTTGCGCAGATCAAGCAGAGCGGCCTGACCACGATGAGCACCACGCTCGGCGTGCGCCGTCCGGAAAACCCGCGCGGCAGCTATATGATGAACGGCTTCACGCTGGAAAACGGCGTGGCCGACTGTGTCGCGTGGGACAAGTTCATCAAGGAGAACAGCGCGTTCCTTGCCCCGGCGCGCTCGGCCGCCGACATCCGCCGCGCCAAGGCGGAGGGCAAGACCTCGGTCATGTTCAATTTCCAGAACGCGCCGATCGATGGCGAGTTGGATAACATCAACATGTTCCATGGCCTCGGCATCCGCGCGATGCAGGTCACCTATAACGAGCGCAACCTGCTCGGCGACGGATCGACTGAGCGCACCAACGCGGGCCTCAGCGATTTCGGCATCGCTGCGGTGCACCGGATGAACGAGGTCGGCATTCTGGTCGATTCCTCGCATTCGGGGCCGCAGACCACCATGGACGCCATCACCTTTTCGAAGCGCCCGCCGATCATCTCGCACTCCAACGCCGGCGCCCTCAACGAGCATCCGCGCACCAAGTCCGACGAGATCATCCTGGCGCTCGCCAAGAAGGGCGGCGTGATGGGGCTGACCACGGTGAACACCATGGTGAAGCGCGAATTCCCGGTGACCGCCGAGCACTGGCTCGACCATGTCGATCATCTGGTGAAGCTGGTCGGCATCGATCATGTCGGCTTCGGGACGGATACGCTGGTCCGCGGCTGGGAGACCGATCCCAAGATGAAGGACGAATTCCTCAAGGCCTATGGCGAGCCGCACTTCAAGTCGAGCTATCGCTTCCGCTTCCCCTTTGGCACCGAAGGCATGAACGACGCGAAGAAGTGGCACTTCGCCACCGCCGGCCTGATGAAGCGCGGCTACAAGACCGCCGATATTCAGAAGATATTGGGCGGCAACTGGCTGCGCATCATTTCCGACGTCGTCGGCTAAGGGCGCGAACCGCCGGGAGCTTCCGCGCGTGGAGATGTCTATGATTCACAGCCAGCCGCGCGCAGCAAACGCCACGGTCTTGCCATCGGGCGAGGGCGCGGGGTCAGTGGGTGAGGTGGCAAAAGTCGGAAGGTTGCAGCCTTCCAGAGACACCTGAAGCGGCAGGGAGGAGACGCGGGGATAGCGATTGATCCATTCGGCCGACGCCGATTGCGACGCCGCCAGTGCCAGCGCGCAATCGGACAGTATGATCGAACGGCGCATGTCTTGCGCACGGGTCCGCGTCACGCGGGGCTGCTGTCCTTCGTTCTGAGTGCGCTGCGTGTGCGGCTGTACAGCAGATAAAAGGCGATGCCGGCCAGGTTCCACATCGCAAAGCGCGTCAGCGTGTGGGTGGGCAGGCTGATCAGCAGATAGATGCAGCCCAAAGTCGCGAGCGTGCCGATCAGATAGGGCTGCGGGCAGCGGAACACACGTTGCAGATCGGGCGCGCGGCGGCGGAGCACCATCATGCAGACGGCAACCGCGATGAACGCGATGAGCGTGCCGGCATTGGCGAGTTCGGCGATCTCGTCGAGCCGGAAGAAGCCTGCCACCACGGCCACGAACACGCCGGTCACGGCAGTGATCGTGGTCGGCGCGCCCGAGCGCGGCGACACGCGGCTGAGAAAGCGTGGCAGCAGCCCGTCGCGCGCCATCACGAAGAAGATGCGGCTCTGGCCATACATCATGACGAGGATCACCGAAGGCAGGGCGATCAGCGCCGCCAGCCCGATCGCCCAGGCGGCGAAGGGATGCTCCAGCGAGCGCAGCACGAACGCCAGCGGCTCTGCCGACGCGCCCAGGTCGAGATAGTTCACCGCGCCGATCGCGCTGACCGCGACGAACATGTAGATCAGCGTGCAGACCGCCATCGATCCAAGGATTCCAATGGTCAGATCGCGCCCCGGATTGCGCGCTTCCTCGGCAGAGGTCGCCACCGCGTCGAACCCGTAAAAGGCGAAGAACACGATCGCCGCAGCCGCCATCACGCCGCGGGTCTTGCCATCGATCATTTCGCTTCCGAAGCCATAGGGCATGAAGGGGGTGAATTTATCCGCATCGAACGCGGGCATGGCCAGGACGACGAACGCGGTCAGCGCGGTGAGCTTGATCCCCACCAGGATGATATTGAAGGTCGCGCTCTCGCGCGTGCCGGCGATCAGCATGCCGGCGATCGCCAGCGCCACCAGCACCGCGGGCAGATTGACGATGCCCCCGGCATGCGGGCCTGCCAGAATTTCGGGCGGGAGGTACAACCCCAGCGACTGCATCCAGCCGACGAGATAGCCCGACCAGCCGACCGCGACGGTCGAGCAGGCAAGCGAATATTCGAGGATCAGGCTCCAGCCCACGGTCCAGGCCAGCGTCTCGCCAAGGACGGAATAGGTATAGGTGTAAGCGCCGCCCGATGTCGGCATCAGCGTCGCCATCTCGGCATAGGCGAGCGCGGCGCAGGCGCACACGATGCCCGCCACGGCGAAGGCCAGGATCACCGCCGGTCCCGCGCGCTCCGCGCCGACGCCGGTGAGCGTGTAGATGCCGGTGCCCACGATCGCGCCGACGCCGAGGCCGACCAGATGCGGCCAGCTCAGCGTCTTGCGCAGTCCGTTCGCACCGCCGCCGGCGGTCTCAATCGGCTTGCGCGGCCCCAGCCAATGTCCTGCCACGCGACGCTCCCCTTGTCCGATAGACCATGGCGCTCAGGCGCCATGACTCCCGTTAAACCGTATACGAAATACGAAATACGACAAGTCGAAACTGCAGGCATCTGAAATTGCCGGCCATTCACGGCGAATCAGCCCTTGGCCCGCTGGGAAAGCTGTCCGCGCAGGTCGATGACCGTCTTCTTGATGTGTGCGTGCATCAGCTTCGCAACCGCCTTGTCGCGGGCCAGCCACAGCTTCAGTATCTCGTCATGTTCGCTGTTGGCGCGCTCGTCGCGGCCCAGCGGTTCGAGATGCTTGCGCACATAGCGCTCGCTCAGCACATGCAGCCGTTCGAGCAGGATGGTGGTGATCGCCTGGCCCGAGGGACGGATCAGCGCGAGGTGGAACGCGCGGTTGAACGCGCCGACGCCATCGCCATGGGCATTGGTCACAGTGTCGAGCGCAGCATGGGTCGCGATCGCGTGCTGACGGTCTTCGTCGGTCGCCCGCTTTGCGGCCAGCGCGACGGTGTCGGGCTCCAGCTTCAGGCGCAGCGCATAGACCTCCTCCGCCTCCGTTGCATCGAGCGCGCGGACGAAATAGCCGCGGTTGATCTGGTTGCGGACCAGCCCTTCCTGCTCGAGCCGGGTCAACGCCTCGCGCAGCGGGATCTTGCTGACGCCCAGTTCGGCGGCGAGCGCGTCCTGCCGGATCGGCTGCTCGGATGGAACCGAGCCGTTCAATATCCGGTCGCGGACGAGATCGACGAGCTGGTCGGAGAGATTACGAATGATGAGGCCGTTCATATTTTGAGCCGTATACCATATAATTGTTCCTTGCGAGGGCACTTACCCGAAGCGGGTCAGGTCAAAGGGCGACAGATCGAACGGGACGGATTCGTTGCCGATCATCGCGCCCACGGCCTCGCCGGTGATCGCCGCCAGGGTCAGGCCCAGATGCTGATGGCCGAACGCATAGGCGATCGCGGGTCGGCCGCGGAGGCGGCCGATCGCCGGAAGATAATCGGGCAAGGTGGGGCGCGCGCCCATCCATTCGCGCGCGCCATCGCCCAGGCCGAGTCCCAGCGCCCCCGCATGCGCGCGCAGCCGTGCCCATTTGCGGCGGTCGGGCGGATAATCGCCGCGCGCGAACTCGACAAAACTTGCGGCGCGCAAGCCATGCGCGAAGCGGGTGACGATCATCGAGCGGTCCTCGAACACGACCGGTGGCATGCCGGCCGGCCATTCGGCGGCGGCGCTCTCGATATGATAGCCGCGCTCGGAGATCAGCGGAGCGGAAACGCCCAGCGGCGTCAGCAGCGCGGCGGAGGCCGCCCCCGCGGAGACCAGCGCCAGGTCCGCGATCAGCTCGCCGCCATCGTCGAGCGCGACCTGTGCGTCCGCATGCCCCGACACCCGCACGGCGCGGCCCATGCGCCGCTCGCCGCCCAAGGCATGGAAGCGGGCATGGAGCGCCTCGCCCAGCGCTGCCGGATCGGTGATCTGGCCGGTGTCGCGAAAGCGCAGCGCTCCCATGATCCGGGGGCGGATCAGGCGCTGTAATTCGGCGAGTTCGTCCGCCGGCACGTCTTCGAGCCGCGCGGTGCCGATATCCGTCGATCGCCAGTGCGTTCGCCCCGCCTCCGCACTGGCTGCGCTTTCCCACAGCAACAGATGCCCGTCGATGCGCAACAGGCCGGGCTGGCCCGCATCGGCAACCAGCCGCTCCCAGGCGGGCAGGGCGCGGGCGAGCGCCGCGCCGAGCGCCTTTTTTCCATGCGCGAACCGCATCGGCGTGCTCGCGCGGAGCAGCTTCAGCGCGAAGGGCAGCCAGGTCGCCACAGCGCCGGGCGGCAGCGCCAGCGCGCCACCAAGGATGAACAGGCGCTTGTGGAAGCTGCGAACTGCAGCGGGCGAGGCGAGCGGCTCGACCTGCTCGGTCGCGATATGCCCCGCATTCCCCCAGGATGCGCCGCGCCACTTTTCGTCGGGCGCAACGATCGTCGTCCGTATGCCACGCCGCTGCAATGCGATTGCACTGGCGAGGCCCACGACGCCGTTGCCGATCACGATCGCCGTGGCGGGCGACCCGTTCAAACGACCGTGAACCCGGCCCAGAACGGATCCTCGCGGTCGATCCAGATCGTGTTGTAGCCCGTTGCGATGGCGGCCCCTTCGATCGACGGCACGATCCCGTCGATATCGCCAACCTTCGCCGCCGCCTCGATCCGGCCGATAAAGCGGCTGCCGATATAGCTTTCGTGGACGAACCGGTCGCCCACGGCCAGTCGGCCCGTCGCGACGAGATGCGCCAGCCGCGCCGAGGTGCCGGTGCCGCAGGGGCTTCGGTCGATCGCGCGCTCACCGTAGAACACGGCGTTGCGCCCGTCGGCACCCTCGCCCTTCGGCTTGTCCGCCCACAGCACATGGCTGACGCCGCGGATGCTCGAGTCCCCCGGGTGCACGGGCTCGTAGATCTCGCGCACCATCGCGCGGATGACGCGGCTCAATTCGATGATCCGCGCCGCGCCGAGATCGTCCAGCCCGGTATAGCTGCCCTGCGGCTCGATGATCGCATAGAAATTACCGCCATAGGAGACGTCGACGGTCAGCGGTCCGAAGCCCGGCACGTCGATTTCGATGCCGCGCTGCGCGACATAGGCAGGGACGTTGCGGATCTTGACCGAACGCACCCGGCCGCCCTGTTGCTCATAGGCGATCTCGATCGTCCCGGCGGGCACCTCCACCGTCAGCCGCCCCGGCTCGCGCGGCTGGATCAGGCCGTTTTCCAGCCCGAAGGTGATCATTCCGATCGTACCATGGCCGCACATCGGCAGGCATCCGCTGGTCTCGATGAACAGGATCGCCGCATCCGCATCGCCGCAGGGCGGATAAAGGAAGCCGCCCGACATCATGTCGTGCCCGCGCGGCTCGAAGCACAGGCCGGTGCGGATCCAGTCGAAGCGTGCGAGGAAATCCTGCCGCCGCTCCGCCATGGACGAACCGCGCAGCAGCGGCGCCCCGCCCGCCACCAGGCGGACGGGGTTGCCGGCGGTATGGCCGTCGATGCAGAAGAAACTGTGGCGCATCAGGCTGCCATGGCCTCCCTGAGTACGGGCCGGGTGCGCGCGGCTTCCTCGACCATCGCGACGACCTCGGCGCGGCGCTCGCCCGCTAGCGGCAGGCGCGGCAGGCGCACCCGTTCCGATCCGCGGCCCATGATCTCCTCGGCAAGCTTGATCGACTGGACCAGGTCATGCTCGGCGTCGAGGTGCAGCAGCGGCATGAACCAGCGGTAGATCTTGAGCGCCTCCTCGATATCGCCGCGATAGAAGGCGGCGACCAGCGCGACCGATTCCTGCGGGAACGCGCTGGTGAGGCCGGACACCCAGCCCGATGCGCCAAGCATCAGCCCTTCCAGCGCGACATCGTCGAGGCCGGCCATCACCGAATAGCGGTCGCCATAGCGGTTGAGCAGATCGGTAAAGCGGCGCGTATCAGGCGCACTTTCCTTGACCGCAACGATGTTCTGCACCGATTCAAGCGCGTCGAGCGTCGCGAAATCCACGCCCACCCGATAGGCGGGCGGATTGTTGTAGAGCATGATCGGCAGTGCCGTGGCCTCCGCAACGGTGCGGAAGTGCGTGGCCAGTTCGGCGCCGGTCGGCACATAGACCATCGCGGGCAGCACCATCAGCGCGTCGAGACCGATCGCTTCGGCTTCTTTCGCATAGGCGGCGGCGCGGCGGGTGGTGAACTCCGAGACGCCCGCGACCAGCGGCACCCGGCCGCCGACCGCTTCGACGCCGGCGCGCAGCACGGTGAGCTTCTCGTCGGAGTCGAGCGAGTTGTTCTCGCCGCAGGTGCCGAGCAGGATCAATCCGTCGACTCCGTCATCGACCAGCGCGGTCAGCACGCGCTGGGTCGCATCGAGATCGATTGACCCGTCCTCGGAAAACTGGGTCGTCGCGGCAGGATAAACGCCCGTCCACAAAGCATTTTGAGCTGCCACTGAAAATCTCCTTCGAACCAGATCCTATGGAATCTTCTTCCGACTGCGAGCGAGAGTTTTTCTCCGGCTGCGATCTTGACTCCACCCCTCAACGCAGTATCGTGTTTAGTATACGATATAAGAATGATCAATCCCGTTCGCACCGAGTTGATGCGGTCCGTTTCGCATCACGGCTCACGGGAACGGGGGAAAAGGGAAAACGGCGAAAATGTCCGCCGCATCCGGAATTGGAGAATGGATGACGAGAGTCCGTCTTGCGCGATCGGAAGCCGCCGCCGCATGGCGGGCTTCGGAATCACGTGCGCGGGGATCGTCAATCCTTCGCGGGCGTGTCCATATGGTGGCCCAGCGCGCCCATCGCCGCGGCAATGATCAGGTCGCGCCATTCTTTCTGAAGGCCCATCGTCCCCGCAAGGCGGGCACTGAAGTTCGCGCCGGACAGAGATGTGAACGCGCGCGCCATCCGCTCCATGTCCGGATCGGTCAGGTCGATTCCCAGCACCACCAGAAGATCGAGTCCCATCTTTGTGAGGCGCGGGTTTTCGCCGAGGTGCTCGCGCGACAGATAATGGCCGAACTCGGCCATGCCCGGCCATTGATAGGCGAAGTCGACTGCGCTTTCGACGAGTTCGCGGTCTCTGGCGATCCCCGGCGCGAAGGTCCGGACATGGTCGAGCCGGTCGCCGGTCTGCGCCTCGTGCTTCGCCATCACCGCATCGAAGAGCGCCTGCTTGCTGGGATAGTGATGAAGCAGCCCGGCCTTCGAATATTTCAGCGCGTCAGCGATCTGCTGGATCGACGTGCGCGCGAACCCGTGCCGAGCGAACAGTCCCGCCGCGCAATCGATGATCTCGTCGTCAATTTCGGATTTGGTCTGTCTCGGCATCGCCGTCCGCCTTGCCATCGAACGGACCGGCAGCACACAAATTTTCTTGCGCCAGTCCATATTGGTCGGTAACTGACCATATCGGTCGGTAATTCGATTGGCGCATCGGTGCGCCCCGGTCAACCCGCCAGAACGGTTTTTTTGAGGAGATGAGCCTTGTTGCAGCTTAATGGTGTCGAGCACGTCTACCCCAATGGGACGCGCGCGCTCGACGGCGTCACGATTTCTATCGGAAAGGGCATGTTCGGGCTGCTGGGGCCGAACGGCGCCGGCAAGTCATCGCTGATGCGCACGATCGCCACGCTGCAGACGCCGACCGCGGGCTCGATACAATTCGGCGATATCGACGTGCTGGCGGAGCCGACCCGGCTGCGCTCCACGCTCGGCTATCTGCCGCAGGATTTCGGCGTCTATCCGCGCGTGTCGGCCTATGATCTGCTCGATCACATGGTGTCGCTGAAGGGCATCGTCTCCAAGGCGGACCGCAAGGCGACCGTCGAAACGCTGCTCAACCAGACCAATCTCTGGAGCCACCGCAACAAGGCGGTCGCGGGCTATTCGGGCGGCATGCGCCAGCGCTTCGGCATCGCCCAGGCGCTGATCGGCAACCCCGAACTGATCATCGTGGACGAGCCCACCGCGGGCCTCGACCCCGAGGAGCGCAACCGCTTCTACAATCTGCTCGTCGAGATCGGCGAGAATGTCGTCGTCATCCTCTCGACCCATATCGTCGAGGACGTCGCCGATCTCTGCCCCAGCATGGCGGTGCTCGCCGCCGGCCGCATCCAGCTTCAGGGTGCGCCGGCCGACCTGATCCAGCGCAGCCGCGGCACCGTGTGGGCCAAGACGATCGCGCGCGATCAGCTCGACGACGTGAAGGGCAAATACGAGGTGATCTCCACCCGGCTGCTCTCCGGCAGTACGATCGTCCATATTCTGTCCGACCAGGATCCCGGCAATGGCTTCACCCAGGTCGAGGGCGGTCTCGAGGATGTCTATCTCTCGACGCTGGTCCGGTCGCGCCGCGCCGCCGCGCAACCCACCGCATAAAGGAACGCCCGATGTTCTCAACGATCGCGCGCTTCGAAGCGCGTTACCAGTTGCGCAACCCGGTCTTCTGGGCTGCCACAATCCTCTTTTTCCTGCTGACCTTCGGGTGGACGACCGTCGAGTCGATCCGCCCGGTCAGCGGCAACACCTTCACCAACTCGCCCGTGGGCATTGCGCAGGTCACCCTGACCATGTCGATGTTCTTCATGTTCGTGACGACCGCGTTCGTCGGCAATGTGGTGGTGCGCGACGACGAGACCGGTTTCGGCCAGATCATCCGATCGACCAAGGTGGGTAAGCTGCCCTATCTGTTCGGCCGTTTCACCGGCGCCTTTTTCGGCGCCGCGGTCGCGTTTCTGGCGGTGCCGTTCGCGATCTGGCTCGGCACCTTCATGCCATGGGTCAATCCCGAACTGATCGGGCCGAACCGGCTGGGCGACTATGTCTTCACCTATTTCGTCATAGCGCTGCCCAACCTGCTGATCACCTCCGCGATCTTTTTCGCGGTGGCCTGCTGGACGCGATCGGTCACCTATAGCTACCTGACCGTCATCGTCTTCATGTTCGCGTATTTCACGCTGACGGCGATGCTGCGCAAATTGCCGGACCTGTCGTTCGCCTCTTATTTCGAGCCGTTCGGTTCGGTCGCCTATAGTCTTGGCGTCCGTTATCTGACGCCGATCCAGCAGAACACGCAGTCGCTGGAACTGACCGGTACGCTGCTCAGCCACCGGCTGGTGTGGATCGCGATCTCCATCGCCATCGTCGCATTCGCGGTCATCCGCTTCCGCTTCGCCGACCGCGGCATCTCGAAGGGCAAGTACAAGCGCCAGGCGGCCCAGGCGCAGAAGCTCGCTGCGGTCCAGCCGATGCTGGTCGATCGCCTGCCCGATACGAAGCCGGAAGGTGCTGCCTGGCATCAGCTCGTCACGCGCACGCTGCTCGAGATGAAGCTCGTGTTCAAGAGCCCGGCCTTCTGGGTGCTGGCGCTGGTCGGCTCGATCAATCTGTTCCTGACGCTCAGCCTTGCCGGCCGTATGTACGACGTGCCGATCTGGCCGCGCACCTATGCGATCATCGACACCGTGCGCGGCGCGTCGCTTCTGATCACGCTGCTGATGGCAATCTATTTCTCCGGCGAGGTGGTGTGGCGCGAGCGTGAGAAGCGCTTCGGTGACATCATCGATTCGACCCCGATCCCCAACTGGATCTTCCTCGTTTCCAAACTGGCCGGCGTGGTCGGCGTGCTGGTCGCGCTCAGCGTCATCGTCGTGACGATCCAGGCGGTGGGCTATCAGCTTGCACGCGGCGTTCTCGATGTCGAGCCCGGCCAGTGGCTGAGTTGGTTCGTCATTCCCAGCACGCTTTACGTCATCCATCTCTCGGTGCTGGCGATCGTGCTTCAGGCGATCAGCCCCAACAAGTTCGTCGGCTGGGGGCTGATGCTGATCTATCTGGTGTCGACCACGGTTTTCGCCGGCCTCGGCCTCGATCATCCGCTGATCAACTATGCCGAAGCGCCGATGGCGCTGTCGGAGATGAATGGCGACGACTATATGGCTGCCAGCGCCTGGTGGTTGCGCGGCTACTGGACCGCGTTCGCGCTGATCCTGGTGGTTATCGGCCATCTGATGTGGCGCCGTGGCGGCACCACGACGCTAGGCGCACAATGGCGCACGCTGCCGCTGCGCCTGCGCGGCGTGCCGCTGGCGCTGTTGTCGGTCGCGGTGCTGACCACCGCCGGCATCGGCGGGTTCCTCTTCTACAATATGAACGTGCTCAACACGCGTCCCGACAAGGACAAGATGGAGGCGGCCAACGCGCAATATGAGAAGGACTATGCCAAATATCTCGACCAGCCCGAACCAACGCTGAAGGACATCAAGCTCAACGTCGACCTGCGTCCGTCCCAGCGCTGGGTGCAGTTCGACGGCGAATACCGCTTCGTCAACGAGACGGATAAGCCGATCGAGCTGCTGCACGTCCGCATGAACGTGCCCGACTGGATGGCGAATGTGAGGTCGATGACCGTTCCCGGTGCGAAGTTGCAAACGGACGATGTCGACAATCTCCACAAGATCTATCGTTTCGAACGGCCATTGCAGCCGGGCGCCAGCGGCACGCTGACCTTCCGCACCGTGATGGAACAGCGCGGCATCAAGTCGCTGCCCACCAACAAGCAATATTGGGAGATCGACGTCCAGCCCGCGAGGAACGGCGCCTATCTCACCAATCTCGGCTTCGCACCGGCGCTGGGGATGAGCCGCGCCAATTTCCTGCAAGGCACCACGCTGCGCAAGAAATACGGCCTTCCGCCGGAGACGCCGACGCCGTCGCTCGACGACAAGGCGGCGGTCATGCGCAGCTATGCCGGCGTCGATCGGGTCAACACCGATGTGACGGTATCGACCGATGCCGATCAGACGCTGGTCGCGACCGGTCAGGAAGTGTCGAACAAGGTGGTGGGCAACCGCCGCATCGCGCGGTTCGTGTCGCCGATCCCGACGCTGAACTTCATCACGATCCAGTCGGGCCGTTATGCGGTCAAGTCGATCGACGTCGATGGCGTGAAGCTGAGCGTCTACTACCATCCCAAGCACCCGATGAACGTCGACCGCATGCTCGGCGTGGTGAAGGACTCGCTCCAATATTATCAGAAGAACTGGGGCCCCTATCAGTATAAATATTTCCGCGTGATCGAGCGCCCGGACTATGCCGGCACCGCGAACTCGGCACCAGGCACGGTAGGCTATTCGGAACGGTTCGGCTTCACCGGCGACTTCCGCAACTCGAAGAATGTCGACTATCTCGCCTTCGTCACCGCGCATGAATACGGCCATCAATACTGGTTCCACCAGGTGATGCCGGGCGATGTCGAGGGCGCGGAGGTGCTCACCGAGACGCCGTCGCAATTTGGCGGGATCATGGTGATGAAGAAGCGCTACGGCCATGACGGGATGCGCCGCTTCCTGCAATATGAGCAGAGCGACTATCTGTCGGGCCGCCGTGCCGAAAAGGCGGAAGAACGCCCGCTCGCGCTGGTGAAGAAGCAGGGTTACATCCACTATTACAAGGGTTCGGTGGTGATGTACCTGCTCCAGGATCGCCTGGGCGAGGACCGCGTGAACGGCGTGCTGCGCAGCATCATCGAAAAATACCGCTTCCAGCCGCCGCCGTTCGCGCGCTCGGTGGATCTGGTGAACGGCCTGCTCGGCATCGCCCGCAACGATCAGGAGCGGGAGCTGATCAAGGATCTGTTCTACCGCATCACGCTCTATGATCTGCGCGTGAAGACGGCGACGGTCCGCCAGCTCGCCAACGGCCAGTATGAAACGACGGTCACCGTGCATGGCGGCAAGGCCTATGCCGACGGCAAGGGCAATGAGAAGGCTGCGCCGCTCGACGAGCCGATCGATGTGGGCGTGTTCAGCCTGGATCCGTCGAACCTCGCCTTCGGCCGGCAGAATGTGCTCTCGATGAAGCGGGTTCCGATCCGCTCCGGCGAGCAGCAGGTGAAGATCGTGACGAAGGGCAAGCCGCTCTACGCCGGGGTCGATCCGTACCTCACCTATATCGACCGCAACCATAACGACAATGTGGTCTCCGTAACCCAGTGACCCGTTGGGCGGCCGGGTCCGGTTTCATCCGGGCCCGGCCAAATGCCGCCCCTGGTCCGTTCAGCCCGAGAGGTTTTCATGCGCCGCTTCTTCACCTCCGCCCTTCTCATCGGCACCGCGATGGCGGGCCTCGCGCCGCTCGGCGCGCAGGATGCGCCGCAACCCGCGGCGGCCGCCAGGTCCACGCCCGAAATCGGCGCCTTCGGCTTCGACGAGAGCGGCATGGACACGTCGGTCAAGCCCGGCGACGATTTCTACGCCTATGCGGGCGGCGGCTGGGCGAAGAACACGCCGATGCCGGCGGACAAGGCGATGTACGGATCGTATCTTGTCATGCGCGACCTCACAAGCGAGCGGTTGCGCGGCATCATCCAGGGTACGCGGAACGATCCGTCGAGCAAGCTCGGCCGCGCCTATGCAGCCTATATGGACACCGCGAAGATCGAGGCGCTGGGCATGAAGCCGGTCCAGCCCTGGCTCGCCCGGATCAAGGGACTGAAAGACCGCAAAGGCTATTCGGCGCTGCTCGCGGAGTCGATGCGGATGGGCATCAGCGGCCCTTATTTCCCATGGGTATGGCCCGATGACCGGCAGCCCGAGCGCATGATCCTAAGCATCTGGCAGGATGGCACGGGCATGCCAGATCGCGACATGTATCTGTCGGACAAGCCGGCGTTCGCCAAGATGCGAGAGGCCTATGTCGCGCATCTCGCGCGCGTGCTGACGCTTGCCGGCGAGAGCAATGTCGAAGCCCGCGCCAGGGCAGTGATGGCGATGGAAACCGAGATCGCCAAGGTTCAGTGGACGCGCGTGGACGCGAACGACGTCACGAAGACCTACAACAAGTTCACGCTTGCCCAGACCGCGCAATTCTCCACCCCGACGCTCGATATGCCGACGGTGATCAAGGCGGCCGTTCCCAATGCCGGCGAACTGATCGTCAGCCATCCGAGCGCGATGATCGGCATCGCCCGGATCATGGACAAGGCGCCGGTCGAGGTATTGCGCGATCAGATGACGGTGCGCAGCCTGATGGCTCTCGCGCCGGCCTTGCCGGACGCGGTCGAGGCCGAGCGCTTCGCCTTTTACGACAAGGTTATCAACGGCACGCCGGAGCGCGAGCCGCGCTGGCGGAAGGGCACCGCGCTGGTCAACGGCATGCTGCGCGACGAGGTCGCTCAGCTTTATGTGCAGCGTTACTTCCCGCCCGAATACAAGGCGTCGATGACCGGTCTCGCCAACAATCTGCTGGCGGTCATGGGCGATCGCATCGGCCAGCTCGACTGGATGCAGCCGGTCACCAAGGTCAAGGCGCAGCAGAAGCTGAAGGGCTTCGTGGTCAGGGTCGGCTATCCCGACGCGTTTCGCGACTATGCCGGGCTGGACGTCAAGGACGGCGATCTTTTCGGCAATGTCGTCCGGTCGAACCGTTTCGAATTCCTCTGGTCGACCGGCCGCCTCGACAAGCCGACGCAGCGATCCGACTGGTATTATTCTCCGCAGACGGTCAACGCCAATGCGAGCTGGAACCGGCTCGAAATCACCTTCCCGGCCGCGTTCCTGCAGGCACCGTCCTTCGATCCCAAAGCCGATCCGGCCGTGAATTACGGCGCGATCGGCGCGATCGCCGGACACGAGATCAGTCATCATTTCGACGACAACGGTTCCAAGTTCAACGAAAAGGGCCTGCTTGAGAGCTGGTGGACGCCGCAGGATCTCAAGGCGTTCGAGGAGGCGAGCAAGGCACTGATCGCGCAATACGACGCCTATGCGCCGTTGCCGGGCGAACATATGAGCGGGCGGTTGACCCTTGGCGAGAATATCGGCGATCTCGCGGGCCTCACCATTGCCTATGAGGCCTATCAGCGCTCGCTGGGCGGCAAGCCCGCGCCGGTGATCAACGGTTATACCGGCGATCAGCGCTTCTTCCTCGGTTGGGCGCAATTCTGGCGGGTGAAGCAACGCGAGGAACACCTCCGCCAGCAGATGCTGACCGATACCCATTCGCCCGCGACGCAGCGCACCTGGGTCGTCCGCAATCTCGACGCCTGGTACAAGGCGTTCGACGTCCAGCCCGGCGACAAGCTCTATCTCGAACCGTCCAAGCGCGTCAGGATCTGGTAGCGTGCAGACGTTCAAGACGCCGCTCTCGGAAATCCTGCCGGGCGGACTCGTCTGGGACAATCACGCCTGCCTGCCGTTGCGGCCGGACGACAGGCGCTTCCTGCCGCAACTGGAGCGGGTGCGCGCGATCGGCGTGACCATCGTCACCATCAACGCGGCGTTCGGCACGTTCGGCGGGGAGCTTGCCGACGCCATGCTGGATAGCGTCCAGAACTGGGTGGCGGAACACCCCGATACGCTGATGCTGGTGAAGATGGCGGCCGATCTGGATGCCGCGCAGGCGAGCGGCAGGCTCGGCATCTGCTTCGATCTCGAAAGCATGACCGCGCTGGACGGCGATATCGGCAGGGTCGAGCATTTCTATGCGCGCGGCGTGCGCTGGATGCTGGGCACCTACAACACCGCCAATGCCGCCGGGGGCGGTTGCATGGATGCGGACGAAGGATTGACCGATTTCGGACGTGGCGTGATCGCCGAGATGAACCGGGTCGGCATGGTCGTGTGCGGCAGCCATTGCGGCTACCGCACCGCGCGCGAGATGGTCGACGCCTCGGCGGCGCCGGTGATCTTCTCGCATTCCAATGCGCGCGCGGTGTACGATCATCCACGCAACATCCCCGACGACCTGATCCGCGCCTGCGCGGCGCGGGGCGGGGTGATCGGCATCAACGGCTTCGGCCCGTTCCTTGGTGACAATGACGCCAGCACCGCGGCCTATGCCACACATGTCGAGCATATGCTCGACCTGGTGGGCGACGATCATGTCGGCATCGCGCTGGACTATGTCTTCGATATGGACGAGCTGAACGACTATATTTCCGCCGATCCAGTGACCTTTCCGCCGGACATTTTTCCGCTCGGCGCGGAGATGGTCGAGCCCGAACGGCTGCCCGACATCGCACAATTCATGCTCGATCGCGGATACAGCCGGGAGACGCTGGGCAAGCTCTTCGGTGGCAATCACCGGCGCATCGCCGAGACCGTCTGGAAATAGAAGAGCTAAGCCTAAGCCTTAGGCTTTACGCGTTGCGCTCGCCCCCCAGTGGCGAGACAAAAGACGATAATCTTTACGGGGACGAGCAGCATGACATTCAGCACGATCGATCAGTTCAACCGCCGCGACCTCATCCACGGCGCGGCCATGCTGGGGGCGGGAACCGCTCTGATGAGCCCGTTCGGCGCGCTTGCTCAGAAGGGCGGCTTTGCTGATGTGCGCAAGGCGGCGGAGGCCGGCAAGGAAGCGTCGGTCAAGCGCATCCGCGACTGGGTGGCGCTGGATTCGATCGCCGCCGAGAACAAGAACATGCCCGAGGGCGCGGCCTATATGGCCGAACTGATCAAGCAGGCCGGTTTCCAGAGCGCGGAAGTTGTGCCCACCAAGGGCCATCCCGGCGTGCTGGGCACACTCGATGCCGGCGCGAAGCGCACGCTGGGCCTCTATTTCATGTACGACGTGAAACAATATGACGCCGCCGAATGGACCTCGCCGCCGCTCGAGAGCCGGCTGGTGGAGCGCAAGGAGCTGGGCTCGGTGATGATCGGGCGCGGCACCGCCAACCACAAAGGGCCTGAAGCGACTTTCCTCGCCGCACTCCATGCGATCCGCGCGGCGGGCCGCAAGCTGCCCGTCAACCTCGTATTGCTCTGCGAAGGCGAAGAGGAGATCGGCTCGCCGAACTTCCGCGAACTCGCGACCACGCCGAGGGTGCTTTCCGCACTCAAGCGGTGCGAAGGGATCATGATGCCCACCGCCATGACGGATCTGGAAGGCAATGCCGTGATCGAGCTGGGCGCCAAGGGCATCATCGAGCTGGAACTCGTCGCCAGCGGCGAGAAATGGGGTCGCGGTCCGCGCAAGGACGTGCATTCCAGCCTGAAAGCCGCACTCGACTCCCCCGCCTGGCGGCTCGTCCAGGCGCTCCAGACTTTGGTCACGCCGGACGGCAACACGCCCGCGATCGACGGCTGGTTCGAGAATGTCCGCCCGCTGACCGACCGCGAGAAGTCGCTGATCCGCGAGGCCACCAAATATTCGAGCGAGGCACAGATCAAGGAGGCGATGAGCTTCACCCACTGGATCGACAATCTGTCCTACGAAGACGCGATGATCCGGTTGATGCAGGAGCCCACGGTCAATATCGAGGGTCTGGTCGCAGGCTATACCGGGCCGGGCGGCAAGACCGTCCTGCCGGGCCGTGCGGTCGCGAAGCTCGATCTGCGGCTCGTTCCGAACCAGACGCGCACCGAGGCCATCGGCAAGCTGCGCGCGCATCTCGACAAGCGCGGCTTCAAGGATATCGAATTGAACGTCAGCGGTGGCTACGACCCGACCGAGACCAGCGAGACCAGTTCGCTCACCCGCGCCGAAGTGGCGACCTACCGAAAGCTGGGCGTGCGCCCCAGCCTCAGCCCGCGCCTGGCGGGAAGCTGGCCGGGCGGCACCTTCACCCAGCCGCCGGTCTCGGTGCCGGTCGGCCGCTTCGGCCTGGGCTATGGCGGCGCCGCGCACGCGCCCGACGAATTCTATCTGATCGACTCGGTCAATCCCAAGGTGGCGGGCCTCGTCGATGCCACGATGGGGCATGTGGAATTCCTCCACATGCTCGCATCGATCTGATCTGGCAGGCTGTTGAGAAACTGATCTCATCCCCGCGTAGACGCGCTGCAGTCCGGGATTCTGCGCTCACTCCTTTGGAATTGCGCCGTTCTCCAGCCCGTCCATCCTGAGGAAAGACTGAGTAGCTGCGCAGCAGCGTAGCGAAAGGCTTGTCTCGAAGGACGCACCAAGCATGGTGCGCCCTTCGAGACACCGTTTCGACTTCGCTCAACGGTTCCTCAGGATGGTCGGTTCAGGGCGTGCCAGAAAACCATGTCTCGACATCATGCCAGGCGGCACCTTCCCGGCATAGTCGCGCTTCACGTCGAACGTCCGGCGAGAATCCCCGACACCGGGGCGCCTATGCGGGGATCACGCCGCGAGGGTGTTCGCGCGCCCTTGGCGCCTCAGCCGCCCCAGGTCGCGGTCAGCAGTCGCGCGAAATTGCCACCGAGGATCGCCTTGATATTGTCCTTTGAATAGCGGCGGCGCAGCAGTTCCTCGGTCAGGTCGTAGACCCGGCGCGGATGGTCGAAGCCGTCGGTGTCGATCTTGTCGCGCCACAGATATTTGGGGCCGGTGATCTCCTTCATCGACTTGCGCAACTCGGCGGGCATGTCGTCATAGCCGTGATTGTCGAGGTCGCTGCCCAGCCCGACATGGTCCATGCCGATCAGTTTCACCGCATAGTCGAAATGGTCGACCAACTGCGTGATCGTGGTCGGCTCCGTGCTGCTGACGAAATTGCGGACGCCGGCGATGCCCATCACCCCGCCCTTGGCCGCGCAGGCCTTGATCGCTTCGTCGGTCTTGAGCCGGGGATGGTTGGTGAGCGCGCGGCAATTGCTGTGGGTGATCGCGATCGGCTTGCTGGAGGCGGCGATCGCATCGAGCGTGGTGCGGTCGCCGCAATGCGACACGTCCACCAGCATGCCCACCTTGTGCATCTCCTCGATGATCACCGCGCCATAGTCGGTCAGGCCGCCATCGACCCGCTCGGTCGATCCCGAGCCGAGACGGTTCTGGCTGTTATAGGTGAGCTGGGAGACGCGCTGGCCGACATCGTAGAAGGTCTGCACATCCTCCTTCTTCCGGAAATGGTCGGCATTCTGCACGCCGATGATCACCGCCACCTTGCCGTCGCGCTTGGCGCGCAGGATATCCGCCATCTTGCTCACGCCGGTCAGCACATGGCTGTTCACCGCGATATAGTGCGTCCACATCATGTAGAAGGTGAGCACCAGGTCGCGCGCGTCGGGGCCGCCGATGCCGTTCGCGTGGTGCATCGCGGTGATGCCGCTGGAGCGGAATTCCGCTGCCAGCGCCTCGGTCATCGGTTCGGGCTTCTCGGCGATCTTGATCGGATGGAGCATGTCGATCACGAGCGACTCGTTGACCAGATCGACCACCTGCCTGGGATAGGCGCGGGCCGGATAGGCCGAGGTCTGCGCCTGCACCGGCCGGCTGATGTACGGCGCGGCCACCGCCGCGGCCAAAGTGCCGCTGACCATCTGCCTGCGTGAGAAATTCGTCATCATGCGCCTCCCTTTTTTGTCGCGCCGTAATGGGTGACCATGCGGGCGCGAGACAACGCAATAAAGCTGAGGCCGAGCGCCAGATGTCCTAAGCGTCGTTCGGTTTGTTGAGCAGGCCGGCGGCGATGAATCCGCCATCTACCGCGAGGATATGGCCGGTGACGTAGCTCGCGCCCGGGCTTGCCAGATAGAGCGCGGCGTGCGCCACTTCCTCGGGCGTGCCATAGCGGTCCATCGGCACCGCGCGGCGATAGTTTTTCCGCGTCTCGGGCGAGTGCATCCGCTGGACCAGTTCGGTCTCGATCGCGCCGGGGGCGAGCGCGTTCACCGTCACGCCTTGTTCGGCCAGTTCCACCCCGAGCACCTGGGTGAGGTTGATGACCCCGCTCTTCGCCGCGCCATAGGCGGCGCGCGCGGTGCCGCCGCGCATCCCCGCGGTCGAGGAAAGCAGCACGATCCGGCCATAGCCCTTAGCCACCATCACCCGCCCGGCGGCGCGCATACAGTAGAAGCTACCGCTCAGATCGACGTCGATGATCCGATGCCATTCCTCGTCGGTCGTATCCAGAAATCGCCGCTCGACGCCGATCCCTGCGCTGTGGACCAGCACGTCCAGCCCGCCGAAGGTCTCGACCGTCCGGTCGACCATCGCCTGCACTTGCGCGGAATCGGTGACGTCCACGTCGATCGCGAAGGCTTCGCAGCCCATCGTTTTGAGGTGCTCCACCGCGTGTGCGGTCGCCTCGCCGTTGCGGTCCGCCACTGCGACCTTTGCGCCCGCCTCGGCGAAGGCGCGCGCGAACGAACGTCCCAGCCCGCTCGCGCCGCCGCCGCACCCGAGCCCCAGCTTTGCATCGCCGCTGCCGCCGCGGTGACGATGCGCGGATCGGAGGCGAGCCCGAGATA
Organism: Sphingomonas sp. FG14; assembly: GCF_057809675.1. NCBI lineage: Bacteria > Pseudomonadati > Pseudomonadota > Alphaproteobacteria > Sphingomonadales > Sphingomonadaceae > Sphingomonas > Sphingomonas sp. FG14. The sequence goes on from NZ_JBMDKK010000014.1 coordinate 36,780, forward strand.
GTTGTTGGCGCAGAAATTGATCGCATCCGCGGTGCCGCCATCCGAGCGCGCGACGTTTATCTCCGGACCCTGTGCGGAGAGCATCACCCGCTCCGGCTTGGTCAGCCCAGCCGCTTCGATACCGGCCAAGGCCTCGCGCATACGATCAATAAACTGGGCCTCGCCGCTCATTCGCGCCACTCACCATCAAAGAGAAAAACTATGGCTGAGGCATAAATTCTCATGCTGATCACCCGAAAATGTGGGATTCTATCAACCCAAGTGATAGAACGGCTATAGTCTAACCCGTATCAAATCAAGGCCATTCCAGGATATCCGAGTTCCAGAAGAGCTAGAGATTCTAATTCATCACCCCAAGATTTCTGGTTTGATGCGGATCGCGGATTTTAGGAAAGGAAGCGGGTGATTGCAGCCGATGCCGCGAATTCGCGGATCGGCATTGACGAAGAAGACGGTCGCGGATGACCGACAGGAGCAGAGCATGAAACTTTCGCAGGAACGCATCGAGGAATTCCAGCAGAACGGATTTCTCATTCTTCCCGAACTGTTCTCGGCCGAGGAGGTCGCGGAGATCCGCGCCGCGGCGGACCGCGTGTTCGCGCAGGACCTTCCCACCATCATCCGCGAGAAGAAGAGCAATGTCGTCCGCATGGCGACCGGTCTTCATCTGCTTGACGAGACCTTCGCGAAGGTCGTGCGTCACCCGCGCCTGATCGAGCCCGCGCAGCAGCTGCGTGGCGAAGACCTCTACGTCCAGCAGGCCAAGATCAATGTGAAAGCCGCGTTCGACGGCGAGCAGTGGCAGTGGCACCAGGATTTCTCGACGCACCATAACGAGGATGGCGTGCCCGAGCCGCTGGCGCTCAACCTGCACATCTTCCTCGACGATGTGAACGAGTTCAACGGCCCGCTCTACTTCTTCAAGGGCTCGCAGAAGTTCGGCCATCTCGGCACCTGGCACGATACCGTGTCCACCAGCTGGCCGCTCTGGGTGATCGAGGAGAAGGATGTTCGCCGGGTTTCCGAAAACTGTGAACTCCAGTCGATCACCGGCAAGGCCGGCACCGCGCTGATCTTCGGTGACTGCATGCTGCACGGTTCGCCGCCCAACATGTCGCCGTGGAACCGCAGTATCTTCTCGATGATCGCGAACCCGGTCACCAACGCGCTGACCAAGACCGACCGTGCCGATCACCAGCATCACCGCGATCTGACGCCGATCCGTCCGCTCGCCGACAATTGCCTGCTGGAGCAGATCGCCGCCTGATTTCGGCGGGTTTCGCAAAACGACCTGGCGGGTGCGGCCCTTGGCGGCGCCGCATCCGCGCCCTCATTCAAGGATAGACGATGACGATGCTGGCACGGCGCCCCTGGGTTGGTGAGGGTAGTGAAAATCTCGTTCAGTCGGTCGCAGCGTCGATCGCGGGCAGCAGCGTCGATCAGGTCGACGTGCGCCTCGCCGAACTGATCGATGAAAACCGTCAGATCCATGACGTCGGCTGCATCAATCTCAATCCCGCGACCAACACGATGAATCCGCGCGCCGAGGCGCTGCTCGCCAGCGGCATCGGCACGCGTCCGTCGCTCGGCTATCCCGGCGACAAATACGAGATGGGGCTGGAGGCGATCGAGCAGATCGAGATCCTCGCCGCCGAACTGACCGCCGAGGTGTTCGGCGCGCGCTATGCGGAAATCCGCGTCAATTCGGGCGCGATGGCCAATCTCTATGCCTTCATGGCCACTTGCAAGCCCGGCGATTCCATCATCGCGCCGCCCGGCTCGATCGGCGGCCACGTCACCCACCATATGCCGGGCGCGGCCGGCCTCTACGGCCTGAACGTCCATAGCGCCCCGGTCGATGCCGACAATTATACGGTCGACGTCGCCGCGCTGGCGGATCTTGCCCGTCAGGTGAAGCCCAAGCTCATCACCATCGGCGGCAGCGTCAATCTGTGGCGGCACCCGATCAGGGAAATCCGCGCCATCGCGGACGAGGTCGGTGCCTATGTACTGTTCGACGCCGCGCATATCTGCGGCATGATCGTCGGCCATGAGTGGCAGCAGCCGCTCGAGGAAGGCGCGCATCTTCTGGGTTGCAGCGCGTACAAGAGCCTCGGCGGTCCACCTTCGGGCCTGCTCGTGACCAACGACGCCGCGCTGGCCGAGCAGATCGAGGCGATCGCCTATCCCGGACTCACCGCGAACTTCGATGCCGCCAAGACCGCGTCGCTCGCGCTCGCGCTGCTCGACTGGAAGGCTTACGGGCCCGCCTATGCCAAGGAAATGCGCGAGAGCGCGCAGGCGCTGGCGCGCAGTCTGGACGAGCGCGGCATTCCCGTGTTTGGCAAGGCGCGCGGCTTCACGGAGTCGCAGCAGCTCGTTGTCGAGGCCGCGTCCTTCGGTGGCGGCCACGCCGCGGCCAAGAAGCTGCGCGAGGCCAATATCCTCACCTCGGGCATCGGCCTGCCGATCGATCCGGTCGAGGGCGATTTCAACGGCCTCCGCCTCGGTACGCCCGAGATCGTCCGCTGGGGCATGACCGCGGCCGACATGCCCGAACTCGCCGACCTGATCGTGGCGGGCCTGACCGGCAACGACGCCACCGCGACCGCCGAACGCGCCACCGCGTTCCGCAAGCGCTTCAACACGCTGCACTTCGTTCGCGATTGAGTCTCCCAGAGCCGTGAACCCGAATACGGGCACGGCATCGGGTAAGGCTGTCGCCCAATAGAGCGGATCTGGTTCAGTCCGAACCGGATCCGTGCTGTATTTTCTCTTGTTTGCCGTGATTTTAAGCGATTTCGAGGCAGATGGAATCATCTGCCTCGAAATCGCTCTAGACCATGATCACGTAAGATTGATTCAATCTGAAGTGTGAATCATGGTCTCAACTCTCTGAATAGAGCCTGATTCACGCCATCGGCGGAAGCGCGAAGCGCTTCCTCTTCAAGCGATCAGGCTCTAGTCGTTCAATTCCGCCTGCGCTTGCGTCTGGCTGGGCTGGGCCTGTTCGACCAGCCAGTTGACGAAGTTCTGCGCCGCGTCCGACAGCGGCGTGGCGGACTTGGTCAGCAGGTAGAATTGGTTGCTTGAAGGCACCCGGCGTTCGGAGAGCGCGACCAGGCGTCCATCCGCGATCAGGTCGCCCACCAGCGACGTATGCCCCATCATGAAGCCACGCCCCTGCAGCGTGGCCTCCACCGTCATCGAATAAAGCGAGAAGGTCTGCGTGTTGAGCGTGGGCGGCTCGGTCTGGCCGGTGTGTCCGAGCCAGTCGGTGAAATCATGCTGCCAGTAGAGATCGACCATCAGCGGTGCACCCACCGGCAGGCCGCGTTCGTCCACCTCGGCGGTTTCCATAAGCTTGGGGCTGGCCACCGGCACGATCTCGTCGAAGAACAATTCGGTCTGGTCGAGGCCGGGGAAAGGCGGACGGCCCCAGCGGATCGCGATGTCGAAATTCGAGGTGCGCAGGTCGATGATCGCCGGATCGGCCCAGATCTCGACATTCGCGCCGGTGTCCAGCGTGTGGAAATGCTCCATCTTCGGGCCGAGCCAGAGCTGCGCGAGCGCGGGCAGGATTGTGATGCGCACTGTCTTGTTGCTGCCGCTGGAGATCACCTCGCGCGTCGCCGCGACGATCTGCTCCAGCGCGGGCGCGAGGCGCTGGGCATAGCGTTTGCCGGCTTCGGTCAGCTTCACACCGCGGGGATAACGCTCGAACAGGTCGATCTGAAGGAAGGATTCCAACGCCTTGATCCGCTGGCTCACCGCGCCGGGCGTCACGCCCAGCCGCAGGGCCGCCAGTGCGAAGCTTTCGGTCGCGGCGGTTTCGGTGAACACGCGCAGCCAGTCGAGATTGGGCGTCTCTCGCAACATTAGGACATCTGTTCCTCAGGCCTAAGAATAGTGGTTTGCGGAACCCCCCAAAATTCTGGAGGAACTGGCGGGACAAGAACGACTATAAATTGATGTGACACCGGGGCAAGCCGGGATCGCGCTTCCGCGAAGGGATGTCGCGCTCCGCCGTCCGCGTGCGTCCGCCAAGCCGTATCAGAGGGGGGACGCCAGCATGATTTTCGGGCGCATCAAGCCGGTCGATGCGATCATCCGTACCGCCGAGAAAAAGGCGCTGATCCGCAGCCTCGGCCTGGGCCAGCTCATCCTGCTCGGCGTTGGCGCCACTATCGGCACCGGCATCTTCGTGCTCACCGCCGCCGCCTCGCAAAAGGCGGGGCCGGGCATGCTGGTCAGCTTCGTCATCGCGGGCTCCATCTGCGCGCTCGCCGCGCTCTGCTATTCGGAACTGGCGGCGATGGTCCCGGTTTCGGGATCGGCCTATACCTACAGCTATGCGGTGATCGGCGAACTGCTCGCCTGGATGGTGGGCTGGGCGCTGGTACTCGAATATGCGGTATCGGCCAGTGCGGTATCGGTCGGCTGGTCGGGCTATTTCATGGGGCTGGTGGAAAGCGTCACCGGCTTTTCCCTGCCCCAGGCGCTGTCGCGCGGGCCGGTCTGGTCGATGAACGGCATGCTGCCCAGCCCGGACTTCACCCATGGCGTGATCAATCTGCCCGCCTTGCTGATCGCGCTGGCGGTCACCGGGCTGCTGGTGCTCGGCACGCGCGAGAGCGCCCGCTTCAACGCCATCTTCGTCGTGGTCAAGATCGCCGCGCTCACCGCCTTTGTCGCGCTCACCATTCCCGTGCTCGACACCGGCAATTTCTCACCCTTCGCGCCTAATGGCTGGTTCGGCACGGGCGATACGCACGGCATCGGCATCGTCGGCGCGGCCGCCTCGATCTTCTTCGCCTATATCGGTTTCGACGCAGTCTCCACCGCTGCGGAGGAAACGAAGAACCCGCAGCGCAACGTGCCGCTGGCGCTCATCGGCAGCCTCGCGATCTGCACGATCTTCTATGTGGCGGTGGCCGTCGGCGCGATCGGCGCGATCGGCGCGCAGCCGGTGCCGGGGCCAGACGGCGCGGCGGTGATGCCGGGCTCGGCCGGCTTCGTCGAGGCCTGTCTGCTCCCCACCAATCGCGAGGCGCTGGTCTGTTCGAACGAGGCGCTGGCGCATGTGCTGCGCGCGATCAACTGGCCCGTCATGGGCAACGCGCTCGGCCTGATCGCCAATCTCGCGCTGCCTTCGGTCGTGCTGATGATGATGTATGGCCAGACACGCATCTTCTTCGTGATGGCGCGGGATGGTCTGCTGCCCGAGAAGCTTGCGCGCATCCATCCGCGCTTCGGCACGCCGCATATCGTGACGATGGTCACCGGCGTGTTCGTGGCGACCGTGGCGGCGGTGCTGCCGATCGGCCAGTTGGCGGACATCTCCAATTCCGGCACGCTGTTCGCCTTTTTCATGGTCGCGATCGCCGTGCTGGTGATGCGAATCCGCGAGCCGAACCGGAAGCGGCCGTTCCGCGCGCCGATGATCTGGATCGTCGCACCCGCGGCGATCGGCGGGTGCCTGTTCCTGTTCGCAAACCTGCCCGTCGACGCCCAGCTCGTGCTGCCTATCTGGGGCGGGCTCGGGCTGATCATCTACTTCCTCTACGGCTATCGCCGCAGCCATGTCGGCCGCGGACTGGCCGAGGTCCATGAGCAGGACGCCGACGCGCCTCCGCATCTGAAGGATATCGCATGAGCCAGTCGCTCCGCTCCGCCACGCTCGACATCGACCTGTCGGCGCTGCGCCACAATCTCGATCTGGTCCGCGACCTTGCGGGCGAGCGCGAACTCATCGCCTCAATCAAGGCCAATGCCTATGGTTTCGGCGCGGTGGAGATCAGCGGCGCGCTCGTGGATGCAGGCGTGCGCAAGCTGTGGACGGGCAATTTCGACGAGGCTGTGGAAATTCGCCAGGCGGGGATCGACGCCGAAATCCTGCTGTTCGGGGGCGCGGAGCCGCAGCATATGCCCGCCTTCCTCGCCTACGACCTCCAGCCCACGGTGTTCGAGGAACGCTCGATCGCCGCGGCGGAGCAGGCCGCCGACGCACTGGGCACGCGCGCGCCGGTCTGGGTGAAGGTCGATTCCGGTCTCGGCCGGCTGGGCGTGCCGGTGGCCGACGCCCTCCCCCTCATCCGGCGCATCGCGGACAGCCCCGCGCTCGATCTGCGCGGCGTCTACACGCACCTCCCCTTCGGCACGGCAGACGGCAAGGCCTGGGCCCTTGAAGGCTATGCCCGCTTTCAGCAGCTCCTCGCCGATCTGGCCGAGGCAAGGATCGGGGTGCCCGTCAGCCAAGTCTGGGGCTCCTCGGGCGTGCTCGCCGAATTGCCGGACGCCACCAACGCGGTCTGCGTCGGCCATGCACTCTACGGGCTGACGCCGCTGGATGCGGGCGTCGGCCCCGCGCGCGATTTTCGCCCGCTGATCCGCTCGCTCTCCGCCGCGGTCGTCCGCGCCCAGGCGGCGGCCTCGTCGGGCGGCTATGCGGGCGGGACGGTGAAGAGCCCGGCCAGCGTCGCCATCGGCCTGGGCGACGGGCTGCGCAAGGCGGCCCCCGGCACGTCACCAGAAATCATTATGAACGGCGCGCGCGTGCCGGTTACCGCCTTCACGCTGGAGCATCTGATGATCGACGCGGCCGGCGCTGACCCGGCGCTGTTCGATCGCGCGACGATCATCGGACCGGACATCACGCTGGACGACTGGGCGCGCTGGACGGGATCGACCCCGCTGGAATTGATGATGTCGCTCTCGGGCAGGATACCGGCATTCTACGCGAAATAGATGATCTCACCCGATGCAGTGGATGTGCGCGGCTTCCGTGATAGGCAGGATCAGAATTGCTCACTCTGTGCGCCAGCATTTGTTGTTTGCCGAACCCCGCGCAAATGATTTCAGATGCCCGCCAACGAAACAATGGCGCCGGCAGAGCGGCCGACCAGGGGAGTATTTCGGCGTGAGCATGAAACGATCTGGTACCTTCGCGGCTTTGTGCGCGCTGCTGCTGCAGGCGTGCGGTATGGTCCCGGACGGCCCGGCGGCGGTCGATCAGGCGCGGCTGCTCGCCGCCGCCGAGGATCCGGCCAACTGGATGACGCATGGCGGCACCTTCGAGGAACAGCGCTACAGCGCGCTCGACCAGATCAACGCCGGCAATGTCGGCCAGCTCGGCCTCGACTGGTCGTTCGAGTTCGACACCAGCCGCGGCCAGGAAGCGACCCCGATCGTCGTCGACGGCGTCCTCTATGTCTCCACCGCCTGGTCCCGCGTCTATGCGATCGACGGGCGTACGGGGAAGGCACTGTGGCGCTTCGATCCCGAAGTGCCCGGCGAGGACGCCATCAAATCCTGCTGCGACGTCGTCAACCGCGGCGTCGCGGTGTGGAAGGGCAAGGTCTATGTCGGCACCATCGAGGGCCGCCTGATCGCGATCGACGCCAAGACCGGCAAGCAGCTTTGGTCGGTGCTCACCGTCGACAAGTCCAAGCCCTATGTGATCACCGGCGCGCCGCGCATCTTCAAGGACAAGGTGATCATCGGCAATGGCGGCGGCGAACTCGGCGTGCGCGGCTTCGTGACCGCATACGACACCGAGACGGGCAAACAAGCCTGGCGCTTCTACACCGTGCCCGGCGACCCGTCGAAGGGCGCAGACCGTGCCGCCTCCGACTCCGCCATGACGATGGCCGCCAAGACCTGGTTCGGCCGCTGGTGGGAAATGGGCGGCGGGGGCACCGCCTGGGATTCGCTGGTCTACGATCCCGACTATGATCAGGTGCTGATCGGCGTCGGCAACGGCTCGCCGTGGAACCGCAAGGTTCGATCGGACGGCAAGGGCGACAATCTCTTTCTCTCCTCGATCGTGGCGGTGGATGCCGACACCGGCAGCTACAAATGGCATTATCAGGCGTCGCCCGGCGACAGCTGGGACTATACCAACACCCAGCAGATCATGCTCGCCACGCTCCCGGTCGAAGGCAAGGCGCGCAAGGTGCTGATGCAGGCGCCCAAGAACGGCTTCTTCTACGTGCTCGACCGCGCGAACGGAAAGCTCCTGTCCGCCAAGCCCTTCGCGAAGCAGAGCTGGGTCGAGAGCATCGACATGAAGACCGGTCGGCCGGTGATGAGCGCCAACGCCTATTATGAGGAGGGCATGAAGATGATCGAGCCCTCCTCGGTCGGCGGGCACAACTGGCAACCCATGTCGTACAGCCCGCGCACCGGGCTGGTCTATATCCCCACGGTCCAGTGGAGCCTGACCTTCGCGCAGGACAAAGCGTTCAAATACAAGCCCGGCCGTCTGAACATCGGCGCGCAGATCGGCGGAAATCCCGCCGAGCCGATGGGCACCGGCGCACTGATCGCCTGGGATCCGATCCGGCAGCGCGAGGTCTGGCGCGTGCCCCAGCCCGAGATGATCAACGGCGGCACCGTCGCCACCGCGGGCGATCTCGTCTTCGCGGGCAACGCGCATGGCGAATTCACCGCCTTCCGCGCGAAGGACGGCGCGAGGCTGTGGACCTTCAAGCAGCCTGCCGGGATCATGGCCGGGCCGGTCAGCTACAGCATAGACGGCGTGCAATATATCGCGGTGGTCGTCGGCAAGGGCGGCGGCGCGATGGGTATTCAGGATGCCAACCGCCCGCGCTTCCGCCAGCCCAACGGACGGCTGTTCGTCTTCAAACTCGGCGGCAAAGGGGCCATGCCCGAATATGATCTTACCCTGCCGCCCGCCAATCCGCCGGCAGAGCGTTTCCCTGCGGCGATGGTTGCGGCAGGCGGCCTCACCTACGGCGAATATTGCGCGCGCTGCCACGAAGGCGTCGCCGCGCCCGATTTGCGCCGGGCGAATGCACTGGCCGACAAGGACATCTGGAAGAGCGTCGTGATCGACGGCGCGCTCACCGCCAGCGGCATGGTGAGCTTCTCGCGCTGGATCACGCCGGATCAGGCCGAACAGATCCGCGGCTATGTGGCCGAAGAGGCGCGGACGCTGGAAAAGACCGAAAAGAAATGACCCGCGCGCCCGGCGCGAGGCCCAGGGAGACTATGGAATGAAGATGCTTGCCTTGCTCATGGCCGGAACGCTGCTCTCCGCCGCGCCCGCGGCCGTGCTGGCGCAAAGCCCCGCGCCGGCTGCACCGGCAGCGGTGGACGCCGAGACCGCACGGCTCAATGCGTGGCTCAACACGAAATACGAGGCGCAGCTGGCCGCCAGCCCGATGGCGCGCTCCTATGCCGGCGAGAAGAAGGATTACGACAAGATCGACGACATGTCCGAGGCGGCCGCCGCGCGACAGCTCGAACGGATGCGGCTTGAGGTCGAGGAGATGAAGGCGACCTTCGACCGCGCGAAACTGCCGCAGGATGCGAAGCTTTCCTATGATCTGTGGATCTATCAGTACGAGGAAGCCGCCGCGCTCGCGAAGTTCAACCGCAACGCATATGTCTTCCAGCAGATGTACGGCCCGCACACGCGGATGCCGCAATTCCTGATGCAGGTGCATCGTGTCGACGAACCGTCGGACATGGACGCCTATGTCGCGCGTATCGGCGGCATCGCGCGCGCGCTGTCGCAGCAGCTCGAGATCGCGAAGCTCAACGCGGCGGCGGGTTCGCGCGTGCCGCGCTTCTCCTACGAGATGATGATCCCGCAGGCGAAGGCGCTGAACAGCGGCGCCCCCTTCGACGGCGAGGGCGACAATGCGGTGTGGAAGGACGCCAACGCCAAGATCGACGCACTGGTGAAGGCCCGCAAGATCGACGCCGCCAAGGCCGACGCCTATCGCGCCGCGGCGAAGAAGGCGCTGCTGGAACAGTGGAAGCCGGTCTACGACCAGCTGATCGCCTGGTTCGAATCCGAGCTGCCCAAGGCCGATGCGGTCGCCACCGGCGTCGGCAAGAATCCGAACGGCAAGCCATTCTACGACATGATGCTGCGCAGTTCGACCACCACCGATCTCACCGCCGGGCAGGTTCACCAGATCGGGCTGGACGAGGTCGCGCGGATCAAGGGCGAGATGGAGGCGATCAAGCAGAAGGTGGGTTTCAAGGGCACGCTCCAGGACTTCTTCAAGTTCGTGCGTGAAGATGCGCAATTCTATTATCCGGACACCGATGCCGGCCGGCAGCAATATATCGACGATGCGACCGGCTATGTTGCCTTCATGAAGGCGCGGCTGCCCAAATATTTCGGCATCCTGCCCAAGGCCGATATCGTCGTGAAGCGTGTCGAGCCCTATCGCGAGATCCCCGGCGCCGCGCAGCATTATTATTTTTCCACGCCGGACGGATCGCGGCCAGGCGTGTTCTATTCGCACCTGTCGGACATGCGGGCCGTGCCCAAGCCCCAGGTGGAGGTGATCACCTATCACGAGGCTTTGCCGGGCCATCACATGAACTTCGCGATCTCGCGCGAACTGACCGACATCCCCGAGTTCCGGAAATATCTCTATATCAACGCCTTCCAGGAGGGCTGGGGCCTCTATTCCGAGAAGTTCGCGAAGGAGATCGGGGCGTACAAGGATCCCTATTCGGACTTCGGCCGGCTGACGACCGAGATCTGGCGCGCGATCCGGCTGGTGGTGGATACCGGCCTGCATTCCAAGGGCTGGACCGAGGATCAGGCGGTCAAATATTTCACCGACAATTCGCCCGCCGCGCTCGGCCAGATCCAGTCCGAGGTGAAGCGCTACATCATCATGCCGGGCCAGGCGACGGGCTACAAGATCGGCATGATCCAGATGGAGAAGCTCCGCAAGAAGGCGGAGGCGGCGCTCGGCAGCAAGTTCGATATCCGGGGTTATCACGACACCATCATCGGCCGGGCGCAGATGCCGCTCGACGAGCTCGAGCGGCAGCTCGACATCTGGATCGCGAAGCAAAAGGCGCGCTGAGCCGCGCGACATATTCAAAGAGGGGTTAGTGACGATGAAGAAGACGATTTGCGGATTGCTGCTCGCCAGCGCGCTCACCGCCGCGCCCGCCGTGGCGCAGAACAAGGAAGACAACGGGCCGCAGGCGCGGCCGATCTACGACCGGTCCGTGGTGCTGCCACCGTCGGTGCCCACCTCGGACGACGTGCTGCGCATCCCCGTGCCCAAGGATTACAACACGCCCAAGGGCTCGTTCGTGCTGGTCGGCGGGCGGCTGTTCGACGGCACCGGCAAGGCGGCCCGGCCGGCGACCATCGTGGTGCAGGGCAAGACGATCGTCGCGGTGCTCAAGCCCGGCGAGCAGAACTGGCCGGCGGACGCGGTCGTCTATGACGTGACCGGCAAGACCGTGATGCCGGGCCTCATCGACCTGCACTCGCACCTTACCTTCTTCGCCGCAGGCGACGCCGTCAACGTCTACTCCGCCGCGAACTATAGCGGCGCTGAATCGACGATGCGCGGGATCAAGCGCATGGCGACCTATCTGGAATCGGGTGTGACGACGGTGCGCGACGTCGCCTCGCATGGCGATGTGCCGTTCGTGCTGAAGGCGAAGCAGGCCGCTGGCGAGATCTTCGGCCCCCGCATCTTCGCGGCGGGTCAGCTCATCACCCAGACCGGCGGTCACGCGGCGGTGCACGCCTTTCAGCAGGGCTATCCGGAGATTGCGGACAAGAATCTGAACTCGATGGTCCGTATCGCGTCCGGCCCCGAACAGTGGCGAGAGGCGGTGCGCATACAGTTCGCCAAGGGCGCGGATCTCATCAAGCTCGCCAGCGAATATTCGCAGGAGGAGATCACGGCCGCGGTCGACGAGGCGCATTCGCTGGGCCTGCCCGTCACGGTCGATTCCGAAACGCAATATATCGACATGGCGATCAAGGCCGGGGTGGATTCGATCGAACACCCGCTGCCGCGCAGCGATGCCGCGGTGGCGCTGATGGCCAAGCGCGGCATCGCCTCGGTGCCCACCCTGGTCGCCTATCGCGTCATCATGCGCGGCAGCGGCGGCTATTTCGGTTCAACGTCGCGCCGCTTCCAGCTCGACGAGACGGTCAACGAGAACATGGCCGCCAAGATGCGGCGCGCGGGCGTGAAGATGGGCATCGGCCTCGACGTGGTCGCGCTCGCGGGCACCGATTATCTGCCCGGCTCCTATATCGACGAGCTCGAATCCTTCACCCGCATCGGCTTCACCAAGGTCGAGGCGCTGGTCGCGGCCACCAAGACCGGCGCGGAGATCATCAGGATGGGAGACCGGCTGGGCACGATCGAGCCAGGCAAGCTGGCCGACATCATCGTGGTCGACGGCAACCCGGATGAGGACTTCACCGCACTCCGCAAGGTGAAGACGGCCTTCGTCAACGGCCGCCTGATGCTGCAGGATGGCCGCGTCTACCAGCCCGCGCACGAGGAAGTGCCGTTCCCCAACCCGCGGAAGTGACGCTGCGAGGCCGCTTCGCCGCTAGAGCCTTTCCCGTCAGGGGAAGCGCTCTATCCGACGGCGAAGCGGTCGGTCGCCTCGATCAGCGCGTGCAGGATGCCGGGCTCGTTGAAGACATGGCCCGCATCGGGCACGATCTTCAGCTCCGATCCGGCCCAGGCCTTGTGCAGGTCCCAAGCATGGCGCGCGGGGCAAGGAATGTCGTAGCGGCCATGGACGATGACGCCGGGAATGCCGCTGAGCTTTCCGGCATCGCGGATGAGCTGGTCGGGTTCAAGCCAGCAGCCATTCTGGAAATAATGGTTCTCGATCCGCGCGATCGCGATCGCATAATCATCGCTCCCGAAATGCGCGGCGAGGCCGGGATCGGGCAGCAGCGTGATCGTCTCGCCTTCGAAGGTGCTCCAGGCATTGGCGGCTTCCAACTGCGTCGTTCGATCGTCGCCCGTCAGCCGGCGGTGATAGGCGGCCACCAGATCGTCATGCTCCGCTTGCGGGATCGGCGCCAGGAACGCGTCCCACTTGTCCGGGAAGATCTCCGACACGCCGAACTTGTAGAACCAGTCCACCGCCGCGCGTGTCGCCGGAAAGATGCCGCGCAGGATCAGCGCGCTCACCCGCTCGGGATGGGTCTCGGCATAGGCGAGCGACAGCGTCGATCCCCAGCTTCCGCCGAACACCAGCCATTTCTCGATCCCCGCCATCTCGCGCATCCGCTCGATATCGGAGACGAGGTGCCAGGTCGTGTTCGCCTCCAGCGTGGCATAGGGCAGCGATCGGCCGCAGCCCCGCTGGTCGAACAGCAGCACATCGTAGCGCGCGGGATCGAACAGTTGCCGGTGCGCGTCCGAAAAACCCGCGCCCGGCCCGCCATGCAGGAACACCGCAGGCGTCGCGCCGGGCGTGCCCGAACGTTCGTAATAAAGGCTGTGCCCGTCGCCCACGTCGAGCATGTCGGTCTCATAGGGTTCGATCGGCGGGTAGAATGTACGCATGTGGTTCCTGTGCTATTTCTTCGCCGTCCGGCCATATTTGGCCAAGATCGTACGCAGTTCGTCATGGGGCAGGGCGTAGACGGTCACCCCATCGCGTCCGGTCATCGTCTTGGCCGCGATCATGGAATTGACGATCGACTCCTCGGTCGCGTCCACCGCGGCCTCGAAGATCTTGGTGATCTCCGAATTGGAGATCGCCGAGATCGCCTGCACGCCGGGCGCGCTTTCGTTCAGCGCCTCGGCGTTCGCGGTTGAAAAGGCGATGAAGATGTCGCCCGAAAGATTGTGGCTGATATCGCCCATCCGGCCGATCGCCTGGGTCGGCCGCTTGGCCACACGCTTCAGTTGATGGGGCAGCAGCGGCGCGTCGGTCGCGATCACCACGATGATCGAACCTTCGGGCTCATAGGGCTTGCGGCTGATCGGCTCGCACTTGCGCGCCGGCTTGTAGGGCGCGGTGCCCGGCAGGTCGCTGCACGGCAGATAGCGTGTCGCCAGATCCTGCCCCACCGGTGCGCCGCCGATGCGCAGCAGCTGCCGCGCGCCATAGTTGCACTGGACCAGCACGCCCACCGTATAGGCCTTGCCGCCGATCTCCACCTTGCGCGACGCGGTGCCGATCCCACCCTTGAAGCCCGCGCACACCATGCCCGTGCCGCCGCCGACATTGCCCTCGGTCACCCGGCCACCCTTCGCCGTCGCCAGCGCCTCGGCCGCATGTGAGGGTTTTACATGAAAGCCGTCGACATCGTTCAGATAGCCGTCCCATGTCTCGGCGACGACTGGCGTGAAAAACAGGCAGCACGCCTTCTTGTCGACCAGCCACTTCACCGCCGCGTCACGGACCACGCCAACGCTGTGCGTGTTGGTGATCATCACCGGCCCGTCGAACGAACCGCGCTCCTCCAGCCAGGTGGTGCCGGTCATCTCGCCCGCGGCATTGGCGGTCGCCCAGCCACCGAACACGGGCGCGGCGGAGTCCTTGCCGCGCGGCAGGATCGCGGTGACCCCGGTGCGCACCGGCCCGCTGCCGCGCTTCAGCGCGCCGTCGCCCTGGATGATGGTGCTGTGCCCCACCTCCACGCCGGGCACGTCGGTGATCGCGTTGAACGGGCCCGGCTCGCCATGGAATGGTACACCCAGATCGCGCGCACGGGTCGTCTGCGCGGCCGCGGCGGATGCTGCAAGCCCGATCGCCAGCGCCGCCGCCAGTCGCAGAATGCTCATGATGCCGCCTCCCCGCCCGATCGCCTCGCCTCATGCGCCGCCACCGCCGCGCCGCGCCTGAACCACAGATAGAGCGCCACGGCGAAACTCGTGATCGCCAGCATGAATCCGAACTCGTCGATCGCATAGGCGGTGATGTCGCCGGTCGGCGCGGTCAGCGGCGTGAAGACCGTCTGGATGAACAGGTTGTGGCTGCCGTGCATGATCGCGGCAGGCCAAACGCTGCCCGACTTCAGCCGGAACCACGCCATGATGAAGCTCAGGTTCATCACCATCACGAAGAAGCAGACCAGCGCGAAGCCGCGCGGCGCGGCGCTGTTATAGTCGGCATAGAGGATCAGCGGTACATGCCACGCCGTCCAGATCACCCCGGTGATCAGCGCCGCGCGCGTGAAGCCGAAGCGATCCTGCAGGCGCGGCGCCATGAAGCCCCGCCAGCCGATCTCTTCGCCCAGCCCGCGCGCCGTCCCCACGATGATCCCGGTCACGCCGGTGAATACGAAGAACAAGACCGCGAACAGCGTCGGATCCTCGATGGTCCAGCCGATCCGCGCCGCGATCGGCGCAATGCTTTCGGGCGTCGCGAACTGGCCCATGCCGGTGGTCCAGACGATGGCGTAAGCGATGCCGGCATAGCCGATCGGCAGCAGATAGCTCGCCCATGACGAGGACGTGCCGCGCCACGCGAAGCCCAGCGACGACCAGTCCAGCTTCAGCAGCCACACCGTCAAGATCGCGGCCACCGCCGGCCCCCACATCAGCGCGGTCACATAGCCGCCCGCGCCGCCGCTCACGCCGTAGCGCGCCATCAGCGCATAAGGCGCCGCGCACAGCAACATAGTAAGCAGCAGATAGAGTCCCACTCCGGCGCCACTCCGTTCCCGCCCCATGCCCGTCTCCCTTGTTGCCGCGTCCATGAATCACGCTGGCATAGGCTTCGCCCCGCCGCTAACCATTAAAGCTGGGGATAAGGCGCAGTTATTCTCGTGCAGAGACTGAGGAATATGGCGTTGCTGCGCGCCCGCGCGGCGGCAAATCTGCATCCGAAAAATCCGTTACGGGGAAGAGCATATGACCACGCTGGTGTCGAAGATTTCGCTGACTCTCGCCTTGGCGCTGTCGCCGGTCGCATCGCACGCGCAGGGGGTGCCGGTCGTCGTCCCCGGCGGCGACATTCCCAAGGCCTATACGCCGATCGCCGCCGAGAGCGACTTCGAGCGGCGCGAGGTCATGATCCCGATGCGCGACGGCGTGAAGCTCCACACCATCATCCTGGTACCCAAGGGCGCGGCCAACGCGCCGATCCTGATGGACCGTACGCCCTATAACGCCACTGCGCGCTCGACGCGGTCGACCAGCGGCAAGATGATCAACGCGCTCCCCTTCGAGAATGAGGAGTTCGTGCGCAACGGCTACATCATCGTCTGGCAGGACACGCGTGGCAAGTTCAAGTCCGAGGGCGACTACACGATGATCATGCCGGCGGCGGGGCCGCTCAACCCCACCGGCGTGGACCATTCGACCGATGCCTACGACACCATCGCCTGGCTGGTGAACAAGGCGAACCTGCCCGAGGCCAACGGCCGCGTCGGCATGATCGGCTCGTCCTATGAGGGCTACACCACCGCATCGGCGCTGCTCCATCCGCACCCGGCGCTGCGCGCCGCCGCGCCCGAAAGCCCGATCATCGACGGCTGGATGGGCGACGACTGGTTCCATCATGGCGCTTTCCGCCAGTTGATGCTGGGCTTCGTGGCGATGCAGAGCGGAGACAAGGCGTTCGCCGCTACCCCGCCGCACGGCAGCGGCGACGATTATCACATTTTCCGCGAAGCCGGCTCCGCAGGGGATTGGGCGCGGGCCCGCGGTTTCGACCAGCTTCCCGCCTGGAAACGGATCGTGGCAAACCCCGAATATAACCAGACCTGGTCGGGTCAGGCGCTGGACAAGCTTCTCGCAGCCAATCCGTCTAATGTGCCCACGCTCTGGGTGCAGCCCTTTTGGGACCAGGAGGATTCCTATGGCGCGATCAACGCTTTCGAGGCGCTGCGCAGGGCGGGCAAGACCGGCAACAACCACATCATCCTGGGCCCCTGGTTCCACAGCCAGATCAACCGATCGGCGGGCGGCCGCAGCACCGGCGCGTTCAATTGGAGCAGCGACACCGTTGCCGATTATTGGAAGAAGATGATCCTGCCCTTCTTCAACCAGCATCTGAAGGACGGCCCGCCCGCCAACATGCCCGTCGCCACCGCCTATAATACGGGCGAGGACAAGTGGGAGAAATTGAAGGCCTGGCCGCTTGCCTGCGAAAGCGGCTGTTCCGCGCCGTTGACGCCGATCTATCTCGCGGCCGAAGGCGGACTCTCGCTCAAGCCGGGTGCCGTGGGCGAGGACAGCTATGTCTCCGATCCGGCCAAGCCCGTGCCCTTCCTGCCGCGGCCGTTCAGCATGCAGAAGTCGGTCTACACCCCCGAATGGCCGGTCTGGCTGCTCAGCGACCAGCGCCACGCCGATGGCCGTCCCGACGTGATGACCTATACCACCGAGGTGCTGACCGAGCCGATGCGCGTCTCCGGTGCGCCGATCGCCGAAATTATCGCCAGGACGACCGGCACCGACGGCGATTTCGTGGTCAAGGTGATCGACGTCTTCCCGCAGGAGAACGAGACCAACCCCAAGATGGCGGGATACGAACTGCCGATCAGCCTCGACATCTTCCGCGGGCGTTATCGCAACAGCTTCGCCAAGCCGACCGCTATCCCGAAGGGCAAGGCGCAGACCTACAAGTTCCGCCTGCCCACCGTGAACCACGTTTTCCAGCCCGGCCACCGCATCATGGTGCAGATCCAGTCCAGCCTGTTCCCGCTCTACGACCGCAATCCGCAGACCTTCGTGCCCAACATCTTCAACGCCAAGAAGGGCGACTACAAGGCCGCGACGATCACGCTGGAGCGCGGCGCCGCCGGCACCAAGATCTGGTTGCCGATCGTGCCCGTCGACCAGTCGGCGATGATGGCGAAGTAAGGGAAGCCCCCGGCCAATCGACCATCCCCGCGCAGGCGCAGTGCTGCCCGGAATTTTCGTGAGCGTGTGCCGGGCGGGCTTCATCCCGCCAGGTCATGTCCGGACATTAAGGATGTGCGCCTGCGCCCACCAATCGCCGCGTCCCGATAAGCTGGCTTAGACCAAAAATCCCGAACAACACTCCAGCCGCCCATTATCGCCACCGGACCGAGCGCGACCCCCGCCCGCGATCCAAGCCACTTTGCTTCCGCCAAAAGGAAACCGCCCCCGGACAGGAGTCCGGAGGCGGCAGGGGAAGTCGCGGCTGATCGTTAGAACTGAATGCCGCCCGTGATGCCGAAGGTCCGTGGACGCCAGGTCTGGATCTGGATGCGCTCGGATGGCTGGAAATGCAGGCGGCCGATGATGTCGCGCGAGTTGGTCAGGTTGTTGGCGAACACCGAGATGTCGATACCGTTGCCGGTGCGGATGCCGAGGCGGGCGTTCAGGTTGCGCTGGTCGTCGGTGGTGGCCAGGATGGGATTGAAACCGACATTGCCCGGCTTCACCGAAAAGCCGCTCTTGTACGTCCACTGGACGGTGCCATAGCCCCTCAGATCGTCGGGGCCGATCGGCGTCTCGTACATGCCGGTCAGGTTCACTGTCCACGGCGCGGCGAAGCGGTCGCCCTTGCGCGTGACGGTGTTGGTCGTACCGGGAACGAGGATCGTCTCCCGCTGGGTGCCGTCGATATAGCCGATATTCGCGTCGAGCGTCAGGCCCGTGACCGGAAACACCGTGATCTGCGCTTCGAGGCCGCGTGAGCGTGCCTTGCCGAAATTGTCGGTGAAGATGCTCGCGCAGCCCTCGATCTGGCGGCTGCGTTGAACGCCGGTCCAGTCGGTCTGGAAGGCGGCGGCGGCGAATGTCGCGAAACTGCCGACACGGCCCTTGGCACCCAGTTCGTAGCTCCACACGCTATCAGACTTGTAGGTCGCGGGAATGGTGTCGTAGCCAACCTTCTGGAGGCCCGGCAGACAGCCCGGATCGACCTGGGCGGCGGCGGTGTTGACGCCGCCCGAGCGGAAGCCCTTCGCCGCGGAGGCGTAGACCATCAGGTTCGGCGTAGGCTCATAAGTGATACCGAACTTGGGCGTCAGCGGCTTTTCAACGCTGCGCTGAAGCGCGCCCGTCGTCGTCACTTTGGTCACCGAATCGACACTTTCCGCCTGCGATTCAAACTCGAGACGCGACCAGCGCAACCCTGCGGTCAGCGTCAGATTTTCAAAAAGTTCGAAATCGACACTGCCGAAGAGGCCCAGGTTGCGGTCTACGATACGGGTCTGGGCATACCCCCCCACGCCGTCCGCCGAAAGCGGGAAGAACGGCGGCAAAGCGCCTGCGAAGATGCCCAGCGGGAAGGGGAGCGGGACTGGCGGTGCTGCATGATACGACGTGGGGTACAGGTAGTTGTCGTAGGGCGAATAGCTGAAGTCGCTGTCACGTGCGCGCTGGCGGGTCTTCTGGTAGAATGCGCCGACGACATAGCGGAGGCGCGCGTCCGGATCGTTGGACTGGAGGCGCACTTCCTGGCTGAAGCTGCGCTGGATCTGGTCCGAGAAGAGGACGAAGCATTCGCCGCAATTCGGCCCGCCGGCCCGGCCGGGCGACGCGGTGTCGAAACCGATCTGGGTGGTGTTTGCGCCCGCCGCCCTGGCGAAAGCATCATAGATGCCGCGGAGGGGGACGCCCGTGCCGAATGCAGGGTCGTTCCCCAGTCCGTTCAGAATATTGTCGAAGATATCGAGGATATAGGCCGTGCCGTCGTCTATGGACCGGTTGCGGCGATCGACATAGGCGGTGTTGCTGATCAGCGAAACCGGACCCATGTCCCACTCGCCCTTGAGCTGATACAGCTTGAATTTGTCTTCGCCCGTCGATGCGATGCCTTCGCCGCTCTGGAACTCCGGCGGCTGGGCGCGGGTGGAGCCGTTCCCGTAGGTCCAGTAGGTGCTTTGATCATCGCGGTTGGTCTTCTGGTAGAAGATCGATGGCGTGATCGAGATATCTTCGGTCGGCTTCCACAACAGCGAACCGTTGAAGACCATCGTCCGGTTCGAGTTCGAGTTCTTCTCGGCCGTGCCGCGGTTGGCGTAGAAGGGAACACGGTCGATATAGCCGCCGTCGCGCCGGTAATAGGCGCTGGCGCGGAAGGCCAGCTTATCCTCGACGATCGGGCCGCCCACTGCGCCACCAAGCTCATAGGTCGGATCGCCGCCTTCGGTGAAGCCGAGTTCGGCGCGCGCGTTGCCGGTGAACTTGTCCAGCGTCGGCTTGGCGGTGATGAAGCGCACCGCGCCGCCCATGGCGCTCGAACCGAACAGCGTGCCCTGCGGACCGCGCAGAACCTCGACGCGCTCGAGATCGTAAAGCGCCGGAGAGAAGAAGCTCATCAGCACGAGCGAACGGATATGGACCGGCGTATCGTCGATATAGATGCCGGTCATGGTTGCGCCGACCGATGATTGCAGGCCGCGGATCGCGATATAGCGAATGCCCGAAAAGCCCTGGGTGAGATTGACGCCGGGGGTGTTGCGGACGAGATCCTCGACGCTGCGGATGCCCTTCTGGTCGAGCGTTTCCTGCGAATAGGCCGCGATGCTGATGGGCACATCGAGCAGCGATTCCGCGCGTCGTGTGGCCGTGACGATGATTTCGTTCGCGTCCCTCGTCGGCGTGGCCGTCTCTTGCTCTGTCGGTGCGGACTGGGCCATCGCCATGGCGGGGCACGCGACCGCAAACACCGAAGCTGCGATCAGCAGATGCTTTCGAAGATCCCTCATATTTGTCTCCCTTTTTTAATATTAAAGTTGTTATTTGTTATTATCGATTCATCTTGCTTCTATGCTGCGAACGTTATCTTCGGAATTGCGGTCGATATATTTGAGATAGGGGTCGAGGCCGACAAATGTTGGCTGTCTATCCAGTACCATTTCGAATTTATGCCGGCCGGATGTCAGCCGCTGTTGCTTGAACGACAGGACATTGGCCTTGCCAAAGCCCTTGCCTCCCGGGTTCGCGGAGAACACGCCGATGTCGAACACCTCGTTCAACGGGGTTTCGGTTTCCACGCCCTTGCCGTCGGCGTAGCGCTTGCGCGCCTCCACGATGACCGAGAGCGTCCATTTCCCGTCGGCACGGCGCCTCGTGCGGCCGTCGATCACCTTCAGGTCGTAGAGCGTGATTCGCTCGAACAGGTCGGTGATCAGCTGTTGATGCTCGGGTTTCGCCTGGGCGCGAAGCGCGTTGGTCAGGTGGCGGCCGGTGGGGTAGGGCGCGCCCTTGAAGGCGAATTGCGCGATCAGCGAGCGCAGCGCGCGGTTGACCTGCTCCTCGCCCATCCGGTCCTTGAGCAGGTACATGACGTTCCCGCCCTTCTGGTAACGGACATAGGCCTGTTCCTGCACGCGCTCGAGCACCGGTTCCGCGACATTCTCCTTGCCGCGCTGGCCGAGATAACCCTCCATGCCGCGCTTCAGGAACTTGCGGATCATCGCGTCGCCGTAGCGCTTCTCCATCACCATGATCGCCGAATATTGGGCGAGCGTTTCGGAGAGGACGGTGCTGCCCTCCATGTCCGCGCCGGTCACCTGGTGGAACCACCATTGGTGCGCCAGTTCGTGCGCGGTGACGTAGGCGATGAAGTCGACGCCGTCGCGGTCGTCGATCTTCGCGATGAACCCCGCCCCTTCCGAATAGGGTACCGCGCCGGGGAAGGCCTGCGCGAAATTGTTGTAGACGGGGAATTCTATGATGCGGAATTGCTTGAACTGATAGGAGCTGAAGTTCTTCGAGAAATACTCGAGCCCATCCTTCGAAAGCTGAATGAAGCGATCGACGTTGAACGTATGTGTGGGGTGATAATAGACTTCAATGTCCACATTGCGCCATTTCTGCCGCTTCACCGCATAGTTCGCGGCCTGGATCGAGAAGAAGTTGTTGATGGGCGCCTCGGTCCGGAATCGCGTCACCTGCCGGTTGCCCGTCACCCGATGCGCAACCCGCTCGCCCGGCGCGATCAGCGTCTGGTCCGCCGGCCCGCGCACGGTCACGTCGGCATTCACGAAATCGCTGTCGTGCCGCAGATAGGTGAAGGCGCGCGCATGCTCGTCTTCCAGCTTGTTGATCACGAGATCGGGCTTGAGGCCATATTTGCGGCGGGTCGCGCGGTCCTGGAGCAGCGGCCAGCGCGACACGCCCAGATTTGGCGCAAGCGAGAAATTGTTCAGGAAGGTGCCGTTGGCGACCAGCCGGTCCTCATTGCCCGAATTCCGGAACCCCTTCTGCTCGCGCAGCGTCTTGAAGCGGATTTCCCGCGTCTCGCCGGGCGCCATCGGCGTGTCGAAGGTGTAGATGCGGAAATTATAGTCGGGCAGGTCACGGGTCATCCGCGCGCCGGGCACGTCGAGCAGCAGCATCTTCACGCCCGGATCGATGGTCGTGCCGAGGAACGACTTGGTGACCAGTGCGTGCTGCCACTGCACATAGACCTGGCGCAGCGGCTTGCCGGTCTTGTTCTGGATCACATAGCTGCCGGTCGTCGTCACCCAGGGCGCAGTGCCCTCGGGGTGAAGATCGACGTCCAGCTTCATGTCGATGATGTGCGGCTGCGGATGCGATTCCAGCGGCAGCAGCGCCTTCTCGTAATTCGCTGCCCATTCCGCGCTGCCCTTGAAGGTGGGGAAGTCGTTCAGGACATAGTTGTTATAATAGATCCAGCCGCCCAGCCCGGCCATCCCGACCGCGGCCATACCGGCGATCACGCCTGGCACGCCGATCAGGCGGGCCGGCAGATTCTTCAGCCGGACGCGCAGCGGTGCCGATGCGCCGCGCCGCCAGAGGCCCCATGCGAGCACGGTCAGGATGACCGCGCCGCACGCCCAATAGGCGCGGTACCACAGCGCATGGCCGGCATGGACACCGAGCCCGTTCATGTCCGAAACCGGCGTCGGCGACGTGGTGGCGTAGAGATAGAGATGGCTCTCCAGCCCCAACGTCGGGAGCATGGTTTCGGCGATGAAGTAGAGCAGCATCACGAGCAGGCCGACGAACTTGTGCGGCACCAGCGTCTGCACGAACACGGCGAGCACCGCGTACATCACCATGGTCGAGAACCAGGGGGCGAGGAACCATGTGAAATATTTGACGAACTCGATGTCGGTGAAGCCCTTGGCGAGCTGAACGCCGACGGCGGCGGCGATGCACATCAGGCCCATCGCGAGCAGGATCACGCTCACCGCCAGAATCTTGGGCACCAGGAACGCCCAGTCCGGAGAGGGGGTGGCATCGACGATCTCGTGCACGCGGCGTTCGCGGTCGCGCCACACCAGCTCGCCCGCGTAGAAGGCCGCCACAAACAGCGGAATGGTGGTGAACTGCGCGGCCAGCGTCTGGATCATCACGCGCGTCACCGGATAGATGACGGTCACGCTGTCGTCGCCGGCCAGCCACAGGCCGATGACGGTGTTGATGAAGGCGAAGCCGAGGAGCACGATGAACGTCGGCCCGCGCAGCACGCCGAGCAGCTCGAAGCGCGTCAGCGCGGCCAGCGGGCCCCGGCCCAGCTTGCGGTCCGCCGGCGGCAGCGGCGCGCCGGTGAGCGCGGGCGCCGCGCTCTCCACCGCCTGCGCCTCGTTGCGCGCGGGGCGGCGGTCGGCGCGCGTGGCGAAACCCTTGCGCGTGAACGATCGCCAGGCCATCGCAAGCATCGCCAGGCCCACGGCGCACCATATGGCGCGGCCCTGCAGCACCAGGCCGGTGAACGACGGCAGCATCATGTTGCGGTCGTTGGCGGTCCAGTTCTTGGTGACATGGTCAAACGCAGCCAGGCCGAAGGGATCGGTCAGCATCGCCACTGCGCCGAATTCCGGCCGCCGGAAATAGATGCGGCTGAATAGATAGATCGCCAGCACCACCAGCGCGCCGACATAGGTTGCGATCTGCGAGCGCGTCGCCGTCGCCAGCGCGAAGAATCCGGCGCTCAGCAGGAACAGCGTCGGCACGCAGAGCAGGACGAACACCTGCACATAGTCGGCGATATTGACCGGCCCGATCGTCTCGGGGTCGGGCCCCGGCAGCAGTACCGCCATCAGCGCGCCGAGCGGCACGCTCAGAAAGGCGAGGGTCGCGGTCAGGAAGCCGCCGGTGAATCGGCCGAACAGATAATTGAATCTGGAAAGTCGCGTCGCCTGGATGATCGGGCCGAAGCCGGTCTCGTCGTCGCGCAGCACCACGTTCGAGACGAACGCCGTCACCAGGAACATCGCGAAGATGGTCCAGACCATGCTGTTGATCGCGATCGCATAAGGCGCGTTGCGGAACACCTGCCCGCCCCAGCCGATGCGGATGTCGTCCGAGGCGACGGTCGCAAAGGCGAGCAGGAAGAAGACGATGAACGCCCCCCAGAACATGGTGGAGCGGAGCTGGTATTTCAGCTCGAAGCCGGCGACGTGCGCGAACATCCCCATATCCTCAGGCCGCGCGGCGCAGCGGCAGCAGCGTCGAGAAATAGACGTCCTCGAGATCGCCCTCGATCGCCTCGAAGCCATCGCCCGGATTCGTGTCGGCGAGGACGTGGATCACCGTGCGGCCGCCAGTCAGCCGGGTGGCGATCACATCATGCTTCTCGCGATGCTTTTCCAACTCGTCCTTGCCGATGACCTTCTTCCACACGCGGCCCCGCACCTGCTCGACCAGTTCCTGCGGCGATCCGCGGCTGATGATCGTGCCGTCCGCGATGATCGCGGCGTTCTGGCAGAGGTCGGCGATGTCCTGAACGATATGGGTGGAGAAGATCACGACGATATTCTCGGCCACTTCGGAAAGCAGATTGAGGAAGCGGTTGCTCTCTTCCGGATCGAGGCCCGCGGTCGGTTCGTCGACGATGATCAGGCGCGGCTGGCCGATCAACGCCTGCGCGATGCCGAAGCGCTGGCGCATACCGCCCGAGAAACCGGCCACCGCCTTGTTGCGGACGTTCCAGAGATTGACCTGATTGAGCAGCGCGCCGACCACCTCGCGGCGTTCGCCGCGATTGGCATAGCCTTTCAGGACGGCAAGATGATCGAGCATGTCGAACGCGGAGACACGGGGATAGACTCCGAAATCCTGCGGCAGATAGCCGAGCGTGCGGCGCAGCGCATCCGGATTGGCCAGCACATTGATCTCGTCGAAGCGGATCGCGCCCGAGGTCGGGACTTGCAGTGTCGCGATGGTGCGCATCAAGGTGGACTTGCCCGCGCCGTTTGGCCCCAGCAGGCCAAACATGCCAGGGGGCACCTCGAGCGAAACTGAATTCAGCGCGCGTGTACCGTTGGGATAGACGTGAGTAAGATTTTCTATCTTTAACATGCGCTCCCCCAACATTCCGCTGCTCGCGTTTTTCGATCCCGTTACGGTAGGTGGCTAGGACATATTTCGATCGCACGCCGCATATCGTATACTGTTGCACCGCATTGACGATGCACAAACGAGTAATTCTGGTCCCAAGAATGAGAGTTTCTCGCCCAACCCTTAGCTGGCGCCAGGCAAACTCGCCGGTTGCCGGCGATGGGCTCTGTCAGGCCTGCGTGGCACTGAGGGCTAGCCGCTGCTAGCGAGGCGAAATGGCTCGCAAATCCAGGGCGAAACCGCCCAGTCCGTTTCGGGGATTCAACTCATCCCCCGAGGTGATCCGACTGGTTGTGCCCATGTACGTGCGGTTCCCGCTGTCGCTACGGAATGTGGAGGACCTGCTGTTCGAGCGCGGCATCGACATCTGTCACGAGACCGTGCGGACGTGGTGGAGCCAGTTTGGGCCAATGTTCGCCGGCGATATTCGCCGCCAGCGTGTGAGCCAGATGCGAGGTTTCCGCCACTGGCGATGGCACCTTGATGAAATGTCCGTGAAGATCAACGGCGAGATGGTTTACCTCTGGCGTGCCGTCGATCACGAAGGCGAGATACTCGAGAGCTACGTCACGAAAGCCCGCGACAAAGCTGCTGCGCTGACCTTCATGAAGAAAGCCCTTAAACAGCACGGTACCCCTGAAGCGATCACGACCGACGGGCTGCGATCATATGATGCTGCAATGAGCGAGCTTGGAAATCGCCACAAACAAGAAATTGGGAGGTGGGCCAACAACCGGGTCGAAAATAGTCATTTGCCCCTGCGCAGAAGAGAGCGGGCAATGCTCAGGTTTCGAAAAATGAAGAGCCTGCAAAAGTTCGCATCCATCCATGCCAATGTGTGCAACCATTTCCAGCTCGAGCGCCACCTCGTCGATAGAAAGACCTACAAGGAACGCCGCTCAGCCGCACTGTCCGCGTGGCAGATCCTGGCCAGCTAGACCGGCAACTTCATGGACCGAATTCCACCAAGTGGAGAGCGGTGCGTACAAGACTGACACCACCAGTCTGGTTTCTACAATCGTTGGTCGAGGAGCGCGATGTGCAGCGCGGGATGCCACCGCGGTGCGTATTTCCGAAGTGGCGCACGGGCGCTCCTCGCCGGTGTGGCGAAGATGTTCGCGGAGGCGGCTGACAAACCCTGAATAGAAGACTTCCTGGCTATGCACCCTACATAGCTTCCACACGATCCCAGGCGAGCCCCGCCAATCGAGGGAATTGTGCGCCACGGTCACGCGCCTGCGCGGACACGGCGGTCCCCCGGATCACGCGCGACCGAATACCGTGGAATATCGCGGCGAGCCGGAACAGGTTGAACACGATGCAGAACATGTAATCCGATCGCGCGATCCCCGCGCGGCCGGTACGCCGGCAATAGTCTTCGACATAGTCAGCCTCGGACGGGATACCGCACCGCGCAAGATCGGCACCGGCCAGCCCCGCGACGATATCGGGCGGCATGTGATACATCATGCTGTGATAGGAGAAGTCGGCAAGGGGATGGCCGAGCGTCGACAACTCCCAATCGAGCACCGCGACCACGCGCGGTTCGTGCGCATGAAAGATCATGTTGTCGCAGCGGAAGTCGCCATGGACGAGCGCGCTTTCGTCGCTGTCCGGCAGGTTTGCGGGCAGCCATTCGATCAACCGGTCCATCGCCGGATCGCGGCCGCCGGCCTCATCTTCCAGATACTGGCGCGACCATCGCCCGACCTGCCGCGCGAAATAATCGCCCGGACGGCCGTAATCGGCGAGCCCGATGGTCTCGGCATCGATCCCGTGCAGCGCGGCGATGGTCGCGTTCATCGCATCGAAATAGGCCGCGCGTTCGGCGCGCGGCACATCGGGAAAGGTCGCATCCCAGAAGATTCGCCCCTCGACCAGATCCATGACGTAGAATGGGGTGCCGATGACATGCTGGTCGGCGCAGACCGCATGCACCCTGGCGACGGGAAAGCCGACCGACGCTAGCGCGCGCTGGACGCGCGCTTCACGCTCGATGGCATGGGCGCCCTTGAGCAGCACGCCGGGCGGCTTTCGGCGCAGTACATAGCTCCGGCCGGGCGTCATGAGCTTGTAGGTCGGGTTCGACTGGCCGCCGCGAAACTGCTCCACGCGCAGCGGCCCGGCAAAACCGTCCACCTCATGCGCGAGCCACGCGGCCAGGGCGCGTTCGTCGAAAGCATAGCCGGCCCTGACCGGCGCGGTGCCGAGATTGTCCGCCTCGGATGCGCTCATCGGCGTTGGTCCCAAGCAGTGCACGACATCGGCATTTCCTCCCGTCACTTATCAGTTGGTACCTGATTATATAATCTGGTACCAAAATGAAAGCCGACATTCAGGCGACTGGAGAGCCGATGCCAACACAATTCTCGACAAAGGCGCTCGACCATATCGGTATCGAGATCGTCGGGCTCGATCCGGACAGGCTGAGCACCGACGACGAAACCGCGTTGCGCGCATTATGGGTGCAACACGGTCTGTTGCTTTTCCACCGCGTCGGGACCGATGCGGCCACCCATGTGCGGCTTTCACGCATCTTCGGGCCGCTTCAGGAACATGTGATCGCGTCGCTGCGCCTTGCCGACAATCCCGACCTCATCGTGCTGGGCGGCGAGGGCGAGAAGAAGGGGCCGGGCATGTTCGTCGATGGCGAGCTGCGCGCCGGCTTTCTGGCGCTGCACCAGGACGGCGCCTACACGCCGTCGATCTCGCAAGGTGGCATGCTCCGCATGATCCGGCCGCCGGCACAGGGCGGCGACACGATATGGACCGACACCCAGGCGGCCTATGCCGCGCTGCCCGGCGAGCTGAAGGCATTTTGCGACGCGCTTTCGACCGTGCAGATCTGGCGCGATGCCCCCGAACGGCTATGGGGCTGGCCGGATGTGGATTTGCGCCCCGGACCGCATGCCGCCGACCGCGAATACCAGGTCGATCGCCAACCCTTTCCGCCCGTGCTGCAACCCATGGTGATCGATCATCCCGTGTCGAACGCGAAGGCATTGTTGTTGAGCCCGTTGGGTTATGCGGGCGTCTGGGGCATGCCCCGGACCGAAGCCGATCCGCTTTATGAGGAGATCGTCGCGCATGCGGTGCAGCCGCGCTTCTGCTATCGTCATCACTGGGCGGCCGACGATCTCGTCCTGTGGGACAACCGTCGGACGATGCACGCGGCTTATGGCTTTCCCTATGCCGATACCCGCATCGTCCAGCGCACCACGCTTGCCGGCGACCAGATGACCGGACGACTCCTGACCGACGCCGAACGCCAATCCTGGGCTGACAGCGCCTAAAGCGAACTCACCATATGGCCGCCATCGACGACCAGCACGCTGCCTGTCATGAACGCCGAGGCGTCGCTGGCGAGCAGCAGCAAGGGGGCGTCGAGATCGGAGAGACGGCCAAGCCGGCGCTGTGGGACACGCCTGATCAACGCCGCTCCAGCCGGAGTGTCGAAGAAGGTTCGATTGAGATCGGTCTCGATATAACCCGGCGCGAGCGCGTTCACACGGATGTCGAAGCGGGCAAGCTCGAGCGCGAGCTGCTTGGTCATCTGAATGACACCCGCCTTCGACACGGCATAGGGCGTCACCTGCCCGCCCTGGCGCAAGCCGAGGATCGACGCGATGTTGACGATCGCCCCACCCCGGCCACGCGCGCGCATCGCACGCGCCGCGGCAACCGCCACGCGGTAACCCCCTTCAAGATTGGTACCGACCACCGCGGCCCAGTCCCCCTCGTCCTGATCGAGCGCGGGCGCGGTCACCGTCACTCCGGCATTGTTGATCAGCACATCGATCGGCCCGGCCGCTTCGATCGCGGCGGCGACCATGGCCGGATCGCGAACGTCGAGCGCCACCATTTGCGCCATGGGGCCGAGTTCCGCCGCAAGCGCCGCCAGCTTGTCCGTGCCGCGCGCCGCCAGGACGACCTGAGCGCCCGCGCCCGCGAGAACCTTCGCGAAATGCGCGCCGAGCCCGGAGGATGCGCCGGTGACGAGCACGCGCCTGTCGTCGAGCGAAAGCTTCATGATGCGTGCCGTCGCTTGATCTTTTTGGCCAGGCTCCATTTATGAACCTCGGTCGGGCCGTCATAGATGCGGAATGCGCGCACCTCGCGGAACACCTGTTCGACGATCGTGTCGCCCGAGACACCCGTGCCGCCCATCACCTGGACGCAGCGGTCGGCGATGCGGAACAAGGCTTCGCTAACCGCCACCTTGGCCATCGAGGATTCGATGGTGCCGGCCGCACCGCCATCGAGCACGCCGGCGCACCAGCCGATCATGAGTTCGGCCTGTTTCAGATCGATCATATTCTCGGCGAGCATGAAACCGACGCCCTCATGATCGATCAACAGCTTGCCGAAGGCATGGCGGCGCACCGCATAGGCGCTGGCGATCTCATGCGCGCGGTCGCACGCGCCGAGCCAGCGCATGCAATGCGTGAGCCGCGCCGGGGCAAGACGGATCTGGGCATATTGAAACCCGCGATCCACCTCTCCCAGGACAGCATCGGCACCGACTTTCAGTCCTTCGATCGCGACGATCGAATGACCGCCCGGCATCGAGCTGTCGATCGTGTCGAGCACCCGTTCGACGCGCACCGCCGGATCCGGAAGATCAACAAGAAACATCGTCGCCGTCGTCGCGCCCTCACTGCCGGTCCGCGCCATGACGATGCCGACCGCCGCCCCCACCGCGCCGGTGATGAACGCCTTTCGTCCGTCGATCACCCAGCCATCCCCCTCACGGCGCGCCACCGTGCGCAGCATCGACGGATCCGAACCCGCGCCGCCCTCTTCGGCCGGCTCGGTCATGAAGAATGCGGAGCGGACGCGCCCCTCGACGATCGGCGCCAGGAAATGCGCGCGCTGAGCCGGCGTCGCCACCCGGTCGAGCAGGTGCATGTTGCCCTCGTCCGGCGCCATCACGTTGAGCGCGACCGGGCCAAGCGGCGACAGGCCGGCCGCGCGAAAGACCGGCGCCATCGCAGCAAGCGGCAAATGCCCGCCAGATGCGGGCAGATGCGGCGTCAGCAAACCCGCCGATCGCGCCATGCCGCGCAGTTCGGCGACCAGATCTTCATCCGGGCCATGCGCGCCGAGGCGCGCATCCCGCTCGAAGGCAATGACCTGTTCGCGCACGAACGCTTCGACGCGTGCCGCGATCTCCAGCCCCGCATTCACCGGCGCATGTCCTTCCCGCCGGCGGCCGTCACGCGGACGGCTCGAGCCGAAGCATCACCTTGCCCTGATTCCGGCCGGTGAACAGCGAGAGAAACGCTTCGGGACCTGCTTCGAGGCCATCATGAATGGCTTCGCGAAAATGGATCTTCCCCTCACCCACCCAGCGCGCGAGCATGGCCGCCGCGTCGGCATATTCGGGCGCATAGTTGCGCACGATGAAACCCTCCATGCGGATCGAGCGGGCAACCAGCTTGAACAGGTTGGTCAGCGGCGGCGGCGGTTCGGTGGCGTTGTACTGGCTGATGAGGCCACACACCGCGATACGGCCGCGCTCGTTCATGCAATCGATCGCGGCGTCGAGCTGGATGCCGCCGACATTCTCGAACAGCAGGTCGATGCCCTCGGGCGCGGCATCGCGGATCGCCGCGGTCAGGGCCGCCAGCGTCTTGCCCCGATAGTCGATCCCGGCGTCGAAACCATATTCCTCAACAAGCCTGGCCGCCTTGTCGGCGCCGCCCGCGATCCCGATGACCCGGCAACCGGAAAGCCTGCCGATCTGCCCGGCAACCGATCCCACCGCGCCCGCCGCGCCGGTGACGAGCAAGGTCTGCCCCGCTCGCGGACGAACCACGCGGGTGATGCCGAAATAGGCGGTGAGGCCGGTCGGCCCGAGCACGCTCAGGAAATGGCTGAGCGAGGATGCGGCCGACGGATCGATCGTCCGCGTCACCGGCCCCGCCGCCGTGAGCCAGTAATCGGCGATGCCATGATGGCCAACGACATGGCTGCCGACCGGATAAGCGGGATCGCGCGAGGCAGCGACCACCCCGACCGTGGTCGCGGTCAGCACCTCGCCGAGTTCGATGCGCGGCACATAGCTGTCGGTCAGCGTCAGGCGCTGGCGCAGCGCCGGGTCGAGCGACGCATACAGATTGCGGACGACGAACTGCCCCGGCCCGGGTTCGGGCATCGGCGCGTGTTCGACGGCGAAGTCGCCGGCGTGCGGCAGGCCGTCCCGCCGGGCACGCAGCACCAGCTGGCGATTGGTCTCGGTCATGTCGAAGGACTCAGGCCAGGTCGGGCAGCGTGAAGATCAGGACCTCCGAAACCTCGTCGCGGCCGGTGAAGCTCACCACATCCGCCTCCTCGGCGAAGGTGCCCGACCATTTGGGAAGGACAGCCCCCTGCACCGCGACCTCGCCGGTCAGCACGAAGCCGACCACCAGCCGGCCCGGTTTGTCGACCGTGGCGGTGGCGCCTTTCGGAACCTGCAGCGCCTCGATCATGAAGTCGCGCTCGCCGAACCGGCCGAGCGTCTTGCGCATCGTTCCGCCATCGGCCGGCAACCATTCGAACGAGTCGATATTCATGTAGATCGCGTCGACGAAGCGCGGCGGCTCGACATAGATCATCTTGCGGCCGGTGACATGCTCCCACGAGGCCTGATAGCCGTCGATCTTCGGGCTGCCGTCATCGGGATAGTAGAAGCCCTTTTCGAACCTGCCCTTTTGGCGAAGCACTTCGGTCGCCTCGTCCATACGGGCGAGGGTCACATAACCGCCATGGCTCGCACCGTCGAATTGCATGATCGCGCTGACCGACGGGCCGTCGCATGCCATCGGGCCATACCAGGTCCCCTCGGGATAATAAGCGACCGTACGCGGCATCAGGCGGCTGCGCGTCCCATATTTCATGACACCGTCGAGACCGATGCGGATCTGATCGAAATTATGCCGGTGCGCCGGACTCCAGAACTCGTCGCCGTTGAACGCCGTGATGTTGAACTCCACGCTGCGATTCTCGACATCGCGCTGGAACACGTTCTGGACGGTGATGCCACGGGAGCGATGCGGCGAATTGACCGCCCATTCGGCGTCCGGCCGGATTTCCTTGATCAACAGCGCCATAAGATCTCTCCCAAAATCCCGCGGACATATCCGTCAGCAATGTGAAACGATTTCATCCTTTCTGGTACCAGTCATGGCTTTATGTCAACCCTGGATGTGGATGACCCAACCCTATTATCTACTTTGCATCCAGCACCCCGTGCGCCTCGCCAGGCATGTTTGGGAACCAGAATCGATATTCTGTTACCGTTTCTGCTTGCGGGTGACCGCAGCGCCTGCCACAACGACCGCAACGAGCGGGAGAGGATCATTCATGGCGCATCCGGGTGCGACGCCGAATATGAGCCGCGGCTATCGCGGCTGCGTCCTGTTGCTGCTGATGCTGTACAGCCTGTGCAGCTGGGCGGACCGCACCGTGCTTTCGACCATCGGCCAGGCGATCAAGGTCGACCTGAAGCTGAGCGACGTCGAACTCGGCTTCCTGCACGGGTTCGCGTTCAGCATCCTGTATGTGACCCTGTCGGTGCCGGCGGCGCGCTTGTCCGAGCGCTTCAACCGCGTCAACATCATCGCCGGCAGCATCGCGCTGTGGTCGCTGTTCACATCATTGTCGGGCTTTGCGCGCACATTCGGGCAATTGCTGCTCTGCCGGATCGGCGTGGGCGTCGGCGAGGCGTGCGGCAATCCGCCGGCCTATTCCTTGATCACCGATTATTTCGGCCCGCGCCGGCGCGCGACCGCGCTTGCGATCTACCAGCTCGGCCTGCCGCTCGGCATCATGGCCGGCGCCATCGCGGGCGGCGTGCTCACCCAATATCATGGCTGGCGAACCGCCTTCATGGTGCTGGGCCTGCCTGGCCTCGTCCTGGCCCTGCTGCTCAAGCTGATCGTCCGCGAAGTGCCGCGCGGCCATTCGGACGCGCTTGCCGGCCGCGTCGCGACATCCAACGTCTCGCCCTCGACATGGCAGACGGCCAGGCGCGTCTTCTCGATCCCGACCGCGCGCCACATGATCATGGGCGTCACCCTCTTCACCTTCGTCAATTATGGCGCCGGGGCCTTCATCGCACCCTTCCTGGTGCGCGCCTATGCACTCAACTATGCCGAGGTCGGGCTCATCATCGGCTTCGCGATCGGCGCGTCCAATGCGGTCGGCACCTTCGCCGGCGGCTATCTCGCCGACCATTTCGGCCGCTCGAACCCGCGCGCCTATGCCTATGTCCCGCTCATCGGCCTTGTCGTCGCGACCCCGCTCGCCATCGCCGCCTATCTCCAGTCGGACTGGCGGGTCGCGGTGGGCCTGCTGGCCGCGGCGGGGGTCATCCAGTTCGTCTATTTCAGCCCGACCTATGCCGCGATCTACAACATGGTCGATGCGCGGATGCGCGCCACGACGACCGCACTGATCTCGCTCGTCGCGAGCCTGGCCGCGCTGGTGATCGGAACGGTCGCCGCCGGCGCGCTCATCGACGCGCTTTCGGCCTATTATTTCGGCACGGTCGAAGGCGCCGGCTTCGCGACATTGTGCCCGGGCGGCGTCGCGGCTCCGGATGCATCGGCGCTGATCCAGGCCGCCTGCCGCACCGCGATCGACCAGGCGACGCGCACCGGGCTTGCCTTCTGCACGCTCGGCCTGCTCTGGGCGGCAGTGCATTTCATCCTCGCCTCGCGGACGATCACGCAGGATTTCGCGCGTGCCACGGGTGGCGTGCAGCCCTTGCCGGACGGAGCCCCGGCCGGCGCCGCTCAGGCGGCGGTATAGCCGCCGTCGACCAACAGGCTGGCGCCGGTCACGAAGCTTGCCGCATCGCTTGCGAGAAACGCGGCCGCTTCCGCCACCTCTTCGGGTTCGCCGAGCCGGCCGATCGGATGAAGCGCGATCAGCGCCTCGGTTTGCGCCGGACTGTTATGCGCCACCAGCGGCGTGCGGATGACGCCCGGGCAGACGGCGTTCACGCGGATGCCGCGTGCGCCATATTCGAGCGCGAGCGCACGCGTCAGATTGACCACGCCCGCCTTGGCCGCGCTGTACGCGGCCCGCTCCCCCAGGCCGACATGGCCGAAGATCGATGCGATGCTGACAATCGCGCCGGCCCCGGAGGCGACCATCGGCCGGAGTGCCGCGCGGCTCATGTAGAAGACCGCGTCGAGATCGAGCCCGATCACGCGGCGCCAGTCGGCGTCGGTGAGCTCATGGCTCGGCCCGCGCCCGCCGATCCCGGCATTGTTGACGAGCATGTCGAGCCGGCCGAACCCTGCGAGCGCGGCGGCGACAGCGGCATCCGCGCTCGCCGATCGCATCAGGTCGGCCGCGAAGGCTTCCGCCGTTCCGCCGCGTGCGGCGATATCGTCGCAAATCCGCTGCGCGCCATCGCCATCGATATCGACAACCAGGACTGAGGCCCCGCGCGCGGCGAGCAGCCGCGCCGTCGCCGCGCCGATGCCGGACGCGCCGCCGGTGACGAGCGCCACGCGGCCGGCCAACCCATGGCTCACCCTTCCTGTCCGAACGAGATCGCCGAACTGACTCGCACGCGGCCCACGCGGCGCAGCACCTCTTCCACCGCGAAATCGTGCATCCGCTCGGTGAAGCTCGTCGTCAGATCCTGCGCCACCACCACGCCATAGCCATGTTCGAACGCCTGGCGGGCCGTCGATTCGACGCCGAAATTGGTGGCGATTCCGCCCAGTATCACCGTGTCCAGTCCGCGCCGACGCAACTGGAGATCGAGATCGGTGCCGTAGAATCCGCCCCATTGGCGCTTCGTGACGATCACGTCGCCCGGCTCGGCAAGACCGTTGACCAGCTCGGCCCAATCGTCGGGCAAGGGCCCTTCGGGATGCGCGATCTGCGTATCGACCGGCTGGTGGAGCGCCGCGCGCGGATCACCGTCCATGTCTGCGCGCACGAGGATCACCGTTCCGCCCGCCGCGCGCACCCGTGCGGCGAAGGCGATGGCGCGGGACGCCAGCACCCGTCCCGGCAACGGCGCCAGCGGCAGATCGACGATCAGAGTCTGCAGGTCGACCAGCACCAGCGCGGTGCGGGACGGATCGAGCAGGAGCGGTGCGTGGTTCACAGGACCGGCGTGTGCGTATCCTGCCCCGAACGCAGGATGCGCCCGGGATGATTTCCGACGAAGTCCTGGCCGCGGATGATCTCCGTCCCGTTGACGATGACATGGGCGATGCCCAGCGCATCGGCATAGAGCCGCGCCGCGCCGCCGGGCAGATCGTCGCGCATCTCGACCGGACCGCAGGCGATGGTGTCGGGATCGAATATGACGAGATCGGCCCAAGCGCCTTCGCGGATCTCGCCGCGATCGTTGAGGCCGAGATGATGCGCGGGGATGGAGGTGATCTGCCGCACGCCTTCCTCCAGGCTGAAGATGCCGCGCTCGCGCACGCCCTCGCCCAGCACCATGGTCGAGAAGGCGAATGTGTCGATCATGTCGAGATGCGCGCCGGCGTCCGAGCCGCCGACGATGGTGCGGTCGTCCCGCCAGGATTCGGCGCGCAACCGCCAGCTCTCCTCATCCTCGCCGGCCGGCGGCGGCAGGAACGAGGTCTTGAGATCCTCGGCGACGGCGATGTCGAGCAAGGCGTCGAGCGGGGTCTTGCCCTGCGCCGCCGCGATCTCGCCCATGGTCTGCCCCTTGAGCGCCTGGTTCTGCGGCGTGAACGCCTGATCGATCTTCCATTTGGAGAAGTCGGTCATCATCGCCATCATGCCGCTCTGATTGGCGGCGCCTTCGGCCAGGCGCCGGCGCACCGCGGGATCCTGGAGCGCGCGCTTCCGCTCGGCGACCGGCAGGCGCATGGTCGGCTCCCAGCCATCGAACAGATCGAAGATGAAACCGCTGAACAGATTGATGCGCGTCGTCATCGGCTGGCACGACGCAAGCGCGGTGACGTGCGCCCCATGCGCCTTCGCATGATCGCTGGCGGCGAGTTGCGAGACATGGCGCTCATATTGGTCGCCGACGCTCAGGAACAGGTTCCAGTTCAGCGGCCGCTGCCCGACCACCGCCACCTTCGTCATCCGTTCGACCTCGGCCTCGCTGAACGGCCCCAGATTATTGGGCTGGAACTCCAGGCATGTGCCCTCGAACTCGCTCACGACCGAAGCCAGGGCATAGACTTCCTCGTCGGTCGCCCAACGAGAGGGAATCGGCTGCCCCTCGCCATCGGTGTGGACCGGCGCGACCGTGGTCGAGAAGCCGAGCCCTCCTTCGCTGATCGACGCGCGCAGCAGATCCTGCATCGCGGCGACATCCTGCTCACTCGCCTGTTCGCCGACCGCGCGCGCGCCCATCAC
This sequence comes from Sphingomonas sp. FG14, assembly GCF_057809675.1. Classification (NCBI taxonomy): domain Bacteria; kingdom Pseudomonadati; phylum Pseudomonadota; class Alphaproteobacteria; order Sphingomonadales; family Sphingomonadaceae; genus Sphingomonas; species Sphingomonas sp. FG14. The sequence goes on from NZ_JBMDKK010000014.1 coordinate 73,151, forward strand.
GGAGCGGCGGAGCGCACAATGCCCCACCATGAAGCCGGCATTGACCGCGAGCTTGCCGTCGAGCTTGCCGAGATAGGATCCGAATGAAGTCCAGTCCCATGGCACGCCGGTCTGCAGGCTTTCCAGCGGCATGCCCTCGACCCGCGAAAGCATTCGGACCAGATATTGCGCGTCCTCGGCATTGCCGTTGAGCGGCGCGATGCTGAAGCCGCAATTGCCGCCGACGATGGTGGTGACGCCGTGGAAGGAGGACGGGCCGACGGTCGGATCCCAGAACACCTGCGCGTCATAATGGGTATGGATATCGACGAAGCCCGGCGCCACCACCTGGCCCTTCGCATCGATTTCCTGTTCGCCGGCCGCCTCGATCGTGCCGATCGCGGCGATGCGACCGTCGCGCACGCCCACATCGGCGCGGAAGCGCGTCTTGCCGGTTCCGTCGATCACCCAACCATTGCGGACGACCAGGTCATAATTCGCCATGCGCACTCTCCCGTCCGCGCCGCCATGCGTGGGGCGGCGCGGCTCGCAATGATCAGAATCTGAAGCTGAGCTTGGCGCCGAAGGTCCGGCCGATATCGTCGATCTGGAACGCGATCAGGTTCGACGGCTCGTTGCCATAGGCCAGGAAGCGCTGATCGAGCAGATTGTTGGCATAGACGCCGAAGCTGATCCCCCTGGCGTTGATGAGATCGGCCGACAGATCGACCGTCGCGAAGGACGGCTGGTGACCGACCGGGCTCGGCGGCACGGCCGAGGAGATCTCATATTCGTCGGTGAAGCGCAGACGTGCGCCGATCCGCGCCTTCTCGAAGCCCAGCCCCTCGGACAGATGCCACTCATAGGTGGGATTGACCGATACGACATATTTGGGCGCGAACTGGAAGGGCAGGCCCGACAGATCGACGGTGTTGCCCGCCGCGTCCTGGCTCAGATAATCCTTGTAATAGGCGTCGAGATAGGACGCGCTGATCGACACGTTGAAGCCGTTGATCGGGCGCAGCACCGCCTCGACCTCGACGCCCTGGGTCACGGCATCGGCGGCATTGTCGATGACCTGGACCAGCGTGCCGCCCGCGCCGGTGCGTGCGACCTGCTTCTGCAGATCGGTGAACTCGGTGCGGAACAAGGTCAGGTTGAACTGGAAGGCGCGATCGAGCCATTCGCTCTTGAGGCCCACTTCATAGGAACGCGAGGTTTCCGGACGGTAGGAGCGCGCCGCCGCGACCGAGGCAGGCGTGCCGAGGAAGCCGCCGCCGCGATAGCCTTCGGCGTAGCGCAGATACAGCATCTTGGTGGAATCGAACTTGTATTGCGCGCCCGCCTCGATCGAGGTGTTCTCCCATTTGCCCTGTTCGCGGTTGATCGGGTCGGGCGGCGTGGTCCCCGGGATAGCAGGGGCGAAATAATGGACCGTCTTGTCCCAGCTATGGCGGATGCCGCCGGAAACCGTCAGCTTGTCGGTCAGATCGAAGTCGAGCCGGCCGAACAGCGCGAACGTGTCGCGCACCGAGCGTTGCGCCACCATCAACTGGTTGCCGAAGACGTTCTGGCCGTTGTTCTGATAGGCGTCGCTATGGCTGTAATAGCCCGCGAGCAACCAGGCGAGCCGGCCGCCAAGGTCGAGACCGCCCATCTTCTCCGACGTGATGCGCACTTCCTGCGAGAACATCTCGAGCGTGGTATCGGCACGATAGAGTTCGAGCGCCGGAAACGGCGTCTTGTCGAAGTCGTTGGCGTTGAACTCGTCGAAATTGCGATAGCCGGTGATGCTGGAGATCTTGACCCCACCCAGTTGCCAGTCACCGACACCGGTGATGTTGATATCGTCGACGCGCGGCTTGATGGTGTTGCCCGACCGGGTCGTGCCCAGGCGGAAATCCTGGGTGCATTCGCCATAGACCGCGCAGATGCGGTCGCGCGGCAGCGGCACCGGCCGGCCGCCCATTTGCGACGAACGGTCCCAGATATAGTCGGCGGTCAGATAATAGGTGAAATCCGCGCTAGGAGTGAAGAGCAGCGCGGCACGCACCGAACCGCGCTTTTCCCCGCCCATGTCGCCGCCCGGTACCGCGAGATTCTTGACCCAGTCGTCGCGGCGGCGGAAATTCGCATAGACCTTGCCCGCCAGCACGCCTTCGGCGATCGGGAAGTTGATAAGGCTCTGCGCCTGGAAGAGATTATAGCTGCCATATTCGACGTTGACACGCCCGTCGAACTCGCCGGTCGGGCGCGAGCGCGTGACGAGCACGGCGCCGGCCGAGGCATTCTTGCCAAGCGTCGTGCCCTGCGGACCGCGCAGCACCTCGATCCGATCGACATCGAAGAGATCGGACATCGAGCCCGAGATGATCGGTTGATAGATGCCATCGATATAGACGGGCACGCCCGGCTCGATCGAGATGTCGGCCGCCTGGGTCAGAAAGCCGCGCAAGCTGATCACCGGGTTGGCCGGCGCGGTGCCGAGCGTCGAAACGGTGAGATTGGGCACATTGCCGCTGAGCGCGATGAGGTTCGAGCCGTTGAGCGCCTCCACCTGCGCGCTCGAAAGCACGGCGACCGCGACCGGGGTTTCCTGAACCGATTCCTGACGCAGGCGCGATCCGGTGACAACGATATCCGACCCGGCTTCCTCGACGGTCGCGTCAGCCGCGGCCGCTTGGGGCTCTGCCTGCGCGAACACCGGCACGGGCAGCATGATCGCGGCTCCGAGGCATAGTTTCGCAATGCGTGTCATCTTTGATCCTCCCCATTCGGCCGACATCGCCAGATCCATTCGGGTACCAAAGGAGCATGTTGTGTCCCCAAGGATTTCCCGTCGAATACCCCTTTTGTATAGGGCTATTCCGTCGATCCGATTGTATATCGGTAACAGTTTTCTATTGTTGGTACCGTATATCGACAAGCGACATTGTCAAGCGCCGATTGTGCGTTTCTGAAAAGTCAGCCGCGCGCGGGCGCCAGGCGGGCGATCGAATCGATCAGATTGCAGCTCGGGCAGTCCGAACGCCCGAACAGTGCATCGACCCCGGCGCGCGCCGAAGCGAGCGCCCGGCCGAGCGGCCCCGGCGCATCGGTGGGCTCAAGCCTTGCCGCACCCTCGCGGCCATGACCGCGGGCCTCTGTCGCGTGAAGGTGATGGCCGGGCAGATCAGGCGGCCAGCGCGTGCCGGGGAAGATCGTCGCCGGCGGAAACAGGCTCGGCCAGCAGGTTTTTTCCTCCACGTCGTAATAGAGCCGATCCTCCACCTTCATCGGCTCCGCAGCGGTGAAGATCAGCTCGCAATTGAGCGCGCCGGTTTCGTTGTTGTGCGAATGGATCGAGCGCGGCGGCGGCGGCATCCATGTCGTCCGTCCACGCGGCAGGAAGATCTGGTCGACAAGCTCGAGATCGGCATAGCCGGCGATCGAACCATCGTCCTTGCGCTCGTACATGTCCCAGCGATCGACCCCGCGCCAGCCACATGCAATCACCCAGAAATCGCCATGCTCGTGTACGGGCGAGAGGTAATGCGGATCGAACTGGGAAAGGCCCAGCAAGGTGAAGGGCGGTTCGAAGCCCAGCAGGAAATTCTGGGTGGACCCATCGGCAGGACCGATCGGAATCGCGAAGCGCGTGAGGTCGTCGCGCTGCGAGAGCAGCGACATGCGATCGGCGATCTCGGCCTGTTTCTCGGCCAGCGGCAGTTCGGTCTCCAGGATACGCTTGGCATCCTGCATGAAGCCGGCCACCGTATATTTGCCCGACCTGCTCATCTCACCCTCCACAAACTGGTACCATTATTAATATCTGGTACCAATGCGCGAGTGCGGCGCCACTGTCAAGCAGACACGCCGCTCCGATCGACACGAGCAGATGACAGCATGGGAAATTGCGGGTACCCGTTCACCCAATGGATAACCGGACGGGGCAGGGGACGCGATGGCGGTGACGAACGGCGCAACTTCGGATCGCAAGGCGTCGGCGGCTGAACGCCGGCTCGACAAGCTCGAGCAAGTGTTTCGACGCGAAGGATTTCGTCATCTCAATGTGTCGGACATGGCCGCCAAGCTGCAATGCTCCAAACGCTCGCTCTACGAACTCGCCGCGAGCAAGCAGGCACTGATCGAACTGGTACTCAAACGACGCTTCGCGAAAATCCGCCAGGCCGGCTGGGACGCGGCAGCGCTTCATTCGTCACCGATCGCGCGGACCTGGGCGTTCCTGGAAGTGGGCACCAACGCATTGGTCGAGATGGGCGACCGGCTGCTCATGGACATCGAAAAGGATCCCGCGGCCTCGCAGATCTTCAGCGAACATCAGCGGCGACGCGCCGACGGCATCCGCGCCATGATCGAGGAAGGCGTGCGCGAAGGCTATTTCACGGGCTATCACCCGCACCTGGTCGCCGAGGTGATCATGATCTCGTTTCGCCGGATGCGCGACCCGACATTCCTGCAGGAAGTCGGCATCTCGCTCGCCGACGCATGGGACGAACTCACGCGCCTCATCCAGAACGGCCTGTTCCCCCGGACGGAAGCGGACTTCGCCAGGCGCGATTGACTCCGGTACCATTTTATATGTTATAGTACCTTCAAGCGATGGCCGCGTCGCGCTTGAGGGGACGGGATGAGTACGGCTTCGGCGATCGCGCCGCTCATGATTGCGCGCTTCCGCCGATTATGGTCCGCGAACCTGCTCGCCAATATCGGCGCCATGGCGCAGGCGGTGACCGCCGCGTGGCTGATGACCGAGATGACGGCCGGCGACCCGACGCTGGTGGCCGCCGTCCAGACATGCGCATCGCTGCCGCTTGTCCTGCTCTCATTGCCCGGCGGTGCGCTGGCCGACCTGTTCACGCCCCGCCGCGTCATGCTGGCCGCACAGGCACTTGTACTGTGCGCGGGCGTCACGCTCCTCGCGCTGGCGGCCAGCGGGCGGATCGGCCCGGCGGCGCTGCTCGGCTGCGTCTTTGCCAGCGGCGCCGGTTTCGCGCTCGCCAATCCGGCATGGCATGCGTCGATCCGCGACCAGACGGGCGACGACCGCCTGCTCGAGCCCGCGGTGCTGCTCAATGCCGTCGGCTTCAATCTCGCGCGCAGCCTCGGGCCGGCGACGGGCGGCTGGCTCATCGCGCTGGCCGGGCCGCTGGTGGCGCTCGCGACGAGCGCCGCCGCCGTCGTTCCGCTGATCGCGGCGTTATGGGCATGGCGGCCGACCATCGCCACACCGATGCAACGCGAACCGCTGACCACCGCCATCCATGCCGGAATCCGCTATGTCCGCTGGCGCCCGAGCCTGACGGCATTGATCCTGCGGGCCTGTTTTTTCACCTTTTCAGGCGCCAGCATCTGGGCGCTCGCGCCACTGGTCGCGCATCAGCGGCTGAGCGGCGGCGCGGCGATGCTGGGCACGCTGGTCGCCATGTTCGGGCTCGGCGCCTTCGCCGGCGCGCTGGTGCGTGCGCGGTTCGTGCACTGGCGGCGCGCGACATTCCTGTCCGCCTGCACCTTGCTCTATGCGCTCGCCACGATCCTGCTCGGCCTGGCCCAATCCCCCGCCCCCGCGATGCTGGCGATGGCGCTCGCCGGCGGCGCCTGGGTGGCGGGCCTGAGCGGCCTCAACGTCGCGATCCAGGTCCATGCCGCGCGCTGGGTCGCCGCGCGCGCCATTGCCCTGCTCCAGGCCGCGCTGTTCCTTGGCCTCGCATCCGGCAGCCTGATCTGGGGCGTGCTCGCCGACCAGTTCGGGCTGGCCAGCGCCCTTGTCCTTTCGGGAACATCCATGCTCGCGACATTGGCGCTCGGCCGCTGGCTCCCGATCGTCTCGAACGATGCGGTCGACCTGTCCCCCGCCCCAGCGTCGAACGCCATGCTCGTGCAACGACACACCTACCGGCCGCACGCGGCGCGACAGGCCAAATTCCAGGAACGCATGCGGCAGCTCGAACGCGCCCGTCGCCGTGACGGCGCTTCGCTTTGGTCGCTCAAGCGGATGACGGACGGCGGCTGGGTCGAAGAGTTCACATTCAAGCACGCCGACGACGCGCGGCGTTATGCCGCGCGCCGGACGCGCGAGGACGAGCGGCTGGAACAGGACATCGCCGAATTGCTGGAAGGATATGACGAATGAACGAGATGAACAGCAAGGTCGCGGTGGTCACCGGCGCGGCGAGCGGCATCGGCGCCGCAACGGCGGCGCTGCTGGCGAACCATGGCGCCAGCGTCTGGCGACTGGACCGGGCGGCGGCATCGGACACGCGGAGCCTGACGGTGGACGTCACCGATCCCGCCGCCATTGCCGCGGCGCTCGTCATGATCACCAGGCACGACCGGCACATCGACGTGTTGGTCAACAGCGCGGGAGTTTACGGCCTGCAGGGCTGGGGCGAGATCGACGAGGCGGATTATCGCCGCATCTTCGACGTCAACGTGCTTGGCCTGACGCTGATGACGCAGGCAGTGCTTCCGCATCTGTCGCGCGGCGCGAGCATCGTCAACATCGCCTCGGTCGCCGGTCGCAAGGGCAATGTCAGTTCGGTCCTCTATGCGGCGAGCAAGGCGGCGGTGATCAGCCTCACCCAGTCGGCGGCGCTCGCATTCGCGGCATCGGGCATCCGCGCCAACGCGATCGCGCCCGGCCGCGTCGAAACCGCGATGTGGGACGACGTCATGCGCCGGCGCTCCGAGGCGACGGGCAAGCCTGTCGCGGAACTCAGCCGGACCATGGCCGACGGCATTCCGCTCGAACGCATGGCCACCGCCGACGACATCGCGCGCGCGGCGCTGTTCCTTGCCGGACCGGCCAGCGCCTATGTCACCGGCCAGACGCTCAACGTCGATGGCGGGCTCCAGCTCAATTGATCAGCGCTCGAGGATCGTGACCGCGCAGGCGCCCTCGTCGAAACCGACGACGCCGCCGCCGGTCTCGGCCAGGGCGATGCTGTGTCGCGGGGCCTGACGCGCGCCCGCTTCTCCGCGCAACTGGCGGACCAGTTCCTCGATCATCATCAGCCCCGTCGCGCCGACCGGATGCCCCTTGGATTCGAGGCCGCCGGACAGATTGATCGGCAGGCTGCCGCCCAGCGCGCTCGCGCCGCTTTGGGCCAGCGCCCCACCCTCGCCCGGCGCGCAGAAGCCGAGCATCTCGCTCTGGTAGATCTCGCTGAACGCCGTCGCGTCATGGACTTCGGCGAGGTCGATCCGGGCTGGCCCGATCCCCGCCATGGCATAGGCGCGCTGCGCGGCGACATGACTGAGGCTCGGCTCGTCGAGGCCGCGATATTTGCCGCTGGTGAGCGCGGTGCCGGCGATCCGCACCGCCCGCGCCTGCACAGCCGCCGGCGCCCGATCGAGCCAGGCCTGCGAGCACAGGATCGCGGCCGCCGCGCCGTCCCCCAATGGCGCGCACATCGCGCGGGTGAGCGGATAACTCACCGGGCGATCCGCGATCACCTGCTCCACCGTCATGGGAAAGCGGTATTGCGCCTTGGGATTATCGACCGCGATGCTGTGGTTCTTGGCGGCGACCGCCGCGATCTGCTCGATCGTCGTGCCATAGCGCGCCATATGGTGCGCCGCCTGCATCGCATAGGTGTCCATGAACACCGTGCGGTCCGCACCCGTTTCGAACCGCTTGCCCGCCACTTCGCCGGCACGCGCATAATAATCGTGCCATTCATGGGGATCGAACTGATCGATGCCGCCATTGAACAACGCCGCCGTGCGTTCGGGCGCGTCGGGATAGAAGGTGCGCTCGGCCGCGACCGCGAGCGCGAGTTCGACGTCGCCGGCGGCGATATCCTTGCGCGCGCCCTGCAGCGCCATCGCCGCGCTCGCACAGCCGCCCTCGATGTTGAAGACCGGCAGGCGTTCGGCGAGCAAGCCCTCTCGGATCAGCGGCGTCAGCATCACCTGGCCACGGATGCTGCCCTGCCCTTCGACCCACATGCCACAATTGGCGAACCACGCGCTTCCGATTTCGCGGCTCTGTTCCAGCCCGGCATCGGCGATCGCGCCCTCGACCGCTTCGCGCGTCAGCGACTTGAGGCTGCGATCGGCGAAGCGCCCCACCGCGGTCGCATGGACGCCGACGACATAGACGGCACGGCTAGCCGACATTGCGGCGCGCATCCTGCCAATATGGCGCGCGCAGCGCCTGCTTGTCCGGCTTGCCGAGCGCGGTCTGCGGCATCGCATCGAGGATATCGATCGATTTCGGCGTGCCGACCGCGCCCTTGCTCCGGCGCACGAAGGCGATGATCTCCGTGACATCGGGCGTGCGGCCCGGCCATGGCACGATCGCCGCCTTCACGGCCTCTCCCCATTTGGCGTCGGGAATGCCGAACACCGCCGCCTGCGCGACATCGGGATGGCTGGCGAGAACGTCCTCGACCTCCTTGGGATAGACGTTGAACCCGCCGGTGATGATCATGTCCTTCTTGCGATCGACGATATAGAGATAGCCGCGCTCGTCCTCGCGCGCGAGATCGCCCGTCCGCAGCCATCCGTCGCGAAGCGCGGCGGCGGTTTCCTGCGGCCGCCCCCAATAACCGTCCATCACCAGCGGCCCGCGCACGCAGATCTCGCCGATCTCGCCAAGCGGCACCGCCGCGCCGGCATCGTCGAGCAGCTTCACCTGCACGCCGACCATCGGAAAACCGCACGACAGCAATTGCCCCGGCCTGTCCGGATCGTGATCGGCGCGCGAAAGCGTCGTCACCGTCATCGGCGCTTCCGACTGCGCATAGAGCTGAAGGAAGATCGGCCCGAAAATCTCCATCGCTTCGGAAAGCAGCGAAGGGCTGATCGGCGCGGCCCCGTAAATGATCAGCTTGAGGCTCGACAGATCGGCATCGCGGATGCGCGGATGGGTGGTGAGCGCATAGACCATCGTCGGCACGAGAAAGGCGGTCGAGATTCGCTGGCGTTCGACCAGATCGATGAAGGCGCCGGCATCGAACCCGTCGGTCAGGAACACGCAGCCGCCCTTGACGAACACCGGCGTCGTGAGGAGGCCGGCCGCATGCGCCAGCGGTGTCGACAGCAGGATCCTGGGCGCGGGCGGCCAATCCCATTCGGCGAGGCACATCAGCACATTGGCGACGAGCGTCCGGTGCGTATGGATGATGCCCTTGGGCCGCCCGGTCGTGCCGCCGGTATAGGTGAGCCCGGCGATGCCCGCCGGATCTGCGCGACAGGCAAGCGCCTCGGCCGGATATGCGTCGGCCAGGTCGAGCAGATCCGCCATCTCATCGACGGGTCCGACCGACAGCGTGCAACTGACTCCGCCGGCCGCCACGATGCCGGCGGCTTCGCCGGCGAAACGATCCTCCACGATCAGAAAGGCCGCCTGTGAATCGCCGGTGATGAACTGATTGTCGGCGCTGCTTCCCAGCGGGTTGAGCGGGGTGAAGCGTGCGCCGAGCAATTGCACGGCAAGGCGCAGATAGATGGTTTCCGGGCGGTTCGACATGAGCACGCACACACCCATGTCCGGCCTGACGCCCCTGGCCGACAGGGCCTGGACGAATTGGCTGACCCGAACGCCCATATCGGCGTAGCTGATCACTTCATTCCGGTACCAGATCGCTGGACGTTGTGCATAGCGGCGGATGGCACGGACGGTCAGCTCGCCAAATGACGGCCCGTCATGCAATCGATCAAGTGCGCTCGCATCCGGTGACAATTGCGCAATACCCTTCACAACGAGCGCTCGACCTTTGCTCCGGACGCCACGCAATCCGAAGCCAACGCGGTCGCCTCTAACTCCGCCATCACACCCCCAAAGTGGTACCATATTTTTCTTTTGGTACCGTTACACTGCAAGGGGCGGCTGTCAATATGGATCAGCGCTCACGCGCGACGACCTGTGGGCACGGTGCTTCCGCCACTTCGCCGGCAAGGGACGATCGGGACACGCTTTCGCGATGGCGGGTTCGCTCGGATCAGGGCGTCGGATAGGCGCAGAATCCCGCGCCACACTGGTCATTTCAAACGCCTGGCCACATCAGATTGGGGAACGGCATCGTCAGATCGGCGTGGCACAGCGCACCTGCGGCTGCTCCGGCGGCCGGATGGCACGCAAATCCAACGCGAAGACGCCCAGTCCATTTCACGGTTTCAACTCTTCTCCCGAGGTGATCCGGCTGGCGGTGCTGATGTACGTCCGTTTCCCTTTGTCGTCGCGCAACGTCGAGGAGCTGCCGCTCGAGCGCGACATTGGAGACGGTGCGTTCTGGCAAGACAGATTCAGTCCAATATTCGCTGGCGACATCCGGCGTCACCGCGTGCAGGCGATGCGCGGTTGCGACGAATCAAATCACTCCCCAAATTTGCCTCGGTTCACGCTTTCTTGCGGGCGGCGCCACGATCTCCACGTGACCGAACCCATTGTCGCAAGCGCTGAAGGGAAGTTCAGAGAGCGCGCGCCTTCGTCGCCGGTCGGCCATGGTCGCGGACAAGACGTTTCACCTCCCGCAACACCGGCATCGCCTGCGGGCCGAGGCTGCCGTCCTGGAAGATGCCGACGCCCAGCGTCACCGGCACCTGCTCGGCCTGGCTGGCGATGATGAAGTCGGCGAGTTCCTTCGCCTTGAAGCGTGGTACCGGCATGGGCGTGTCCTGCTTGATGTGCAGCCAGTCCGCATCGAAGCGCAGCGCGACATGCCCCTGCAGCCCCTTGGCCACACCGCTCGCGATATAACGGCCGCCATATGATTTCACCGGCAGGTCGGTCAGTTCTCCCGCGAAATAGTCCTGCCACTCGGTCTCGTGCGGGAACACCCAGTTATTCCAGGCGACCAGACGATCGGGATAGCCGGTCTTGACCGCGTCATTGATCGCCTCGAACGGCAGGTTCGGAAAACATTCCGTCGCTTCGAAGGTGGAATCGAACCAATATCCCGCGACACGGCTGCCATATCGCGCGCCGAACTCACGGAAGACGTCGATCAGATGGTTTGCGTAATCCTCTTCATTATAGGCGGGGATTCCGTTCACTGTACCCGGATTGAGCGCCATCCCGCCCACGCCCGGCGGGTTCATGTAGAGCATCAGGCGAATGCCGCGCCTGCCCAGCGCATCGGCGAACTCACGGATGAGATCACGTTTTGTCGTCCAGCCGGGATGCAGGTTTTCCCAGGCCTTGATCGGCGCCGGGCAGGTCGGATTACCGTGGTTGACCGTCCAGATCATGTACCTGGCGCCGGTTTCGGCCACCATGCCGACCAGCTTTTCCACATCAAGCCGGTTGACGGCCTCCTCATAGGGAATGCGCGGTCCGCTGGGCGGCATGGTGAGATCGAGGAAGTGGAACCACACGCCATAACCCGCACGCGCGAACCAATCGGTATTCGCACGCCTGGATCGGGCGCGGCTCTTGTCCGCCTCGATCGCCGCGCGCGCGCCGACCGGCGTCACCTCAACCGAGCGCAGGCGGAGAACCTCCCGCCCCTTCCCGGCCTTCTCACCCATCACGCGCAGACGGACGACGTTCACGCCACGCACCAGATCAAATCCGGTCGGGACGGGCACCCGCGCGAAATTGTAGAATTCCTTCAGCCGGAAGAAACTCTCGCCGCTGGGATCGCCGGGGTCCTCGGCCGGCCCTTCGGGATGCGGATGGAAATAGCCCTCCGTCACCGGCACCGCGAAATCCACCTCGGTCCTGCCAGCCTTGATCTTCACCGGCAATCCTGCCCTGGTCGTGGAGCAGCACAAGGCGATGTCGTAGCGGCCGGCCTCGGGAACGGTCACGGTCCAGGTGATCTCCCCGGGCCCCAGAAAAGGCATCATCGTGCCGATCTCCGCCGTCGCGAAGCGAATTTCGCCGAGCCGGCCCAACGCCTTCACCGGATAAAGCCGGATGGTAGGATTGAACCCGGTTATCGAGACCGGACCTTGCGCGCCGGACACAGCCTCACTTGCGGCGGATACCGTTCGGGCGGAGACAGGCAGGCTTGCGGCGGAAATCGCGGACAGGCCGCCGCGCAGGAATTCCTTACGATTCATCATCGACCTTGCCCCTCTCCAAACATGCCGAACCGCCCCGCGCCTGGTCTCAAACGCCATCCCGCCGGCGCCGGATCGGTCGCCATCGAGCGCGCGCCGCGTCGGGTGGCCGGCCTTGCCGTGAAGTGTCACTGATGATACGATGTGTCAATAATGAAACACCGCGGGCCGCGCGCCAAGGGGTGTTGCCGCTCTCGCCACCAGATCCCGGCGGCGACCGGAAGGGGATGCCATGCGAATTCAGTCCGTTGAGCCGTTCATTCTCCACGCACCGATCGCGCGCGGCGCGATCTCGGATTCGACCAACAGCATTTCGCATTGGGGTATTGTGGGCGCACGTATCACCACCAGCGACGGGCTGACGGGATATGGTTTCACCGGCACGCATGCGCACCTGGCTTCGGACCGGCTGATCGCAGCCTGTATCCGCGACTGTTATGCGCCACTGCTCGAAGGCGAAGACGCGATCGATGGCGAGCGGCTCTGGCTGAAGCTCGCGCGCTATCCGCCGATCCAATGGGTCGGACGCGCGGGTATCGTTCATCTGGCGCTTGCGGCGCTCGATATCGCCCTGTGGGATCTCCGCGCGAAACGGGCCGGGATGCCGCTGTGGAAGATGCTGGGCGGTGCGACGAGCGAGCGGCTGGAGGCCTATAATACCGATGTCGGCTGGCTCTCTTTCGCCAGGGACAAACTCGTGAGCGGTTGCGCCCAGGCGGTGGAGGAAGGCGGCTTCAAGCATATCAAACTCAAAGTGGGGCACGCCGATCCGATGATCGACATCGGGCGCATCGAAGCGGTGCGCGCGCGGCTGGGCGACACCGTCGCCATCGCGGTCGATGCCAACGGCAAATGGGACCTGCCAACCAGCAAACGGTTTTGCGGGCGCGCCGACGGCCTCGACATAGTCTGGATCGAGGAACCGATGTGGTACGATGACGTACACGCGCACGCCGAACTCGCGGCATCCGCGTCGGTGCCGATCGCACTTGGCGAACAGCTTTATACGGCGGACGCTTTCCAGACATTTCTGGACATGGACGCGGTCCATTATGTTCAGCCGGATGTGACGCGCCTTGGCGGCATCACCGAATATATCCGCGTCGCGGATGCCGCGCATGGCCGTCGTCGGCCCGTGGTCGCGCATGTCGGCGACATGGGGCAGGTCCATGTCCATCTTTCGTTCTGGCACCCGGCCACGACGATGCTCGAATATATCCCCTGGATACGCGATTGCTTCGTCGAGCCCATTCTGGTCACGGGCGGCGCCTATGCGCTTCCGGAAACACCGGGGGCCGGATGCACGCCGACGGAACAGGCGCTGCGGGACTATGCGCAGCCGCTCTGAACGGGGGCGAGGGGCGAGGTGGACGGCCGGCTTTCAGGATCGCGGAGACCGTCGCCGGATGAGCGAACCGCAGACCCGCGTCACATCCGCTTCCCCAGCCTTCGGTCGAAAAAGCGCACGACGACCGAGTAGACCTCTTTGGACTCCGGAAGGTCCGGATCCATATGGAAGGCATGCGAAAGACCTTCCCATATGTGCAGCTCGGCCTCGACCTTCCGCGCGACAAGGCGGGAATGCGTGTAGACGGTCGAGCTCAGCGCGAAATCACGGGTACTCGATACCAGCAAGCTCGGAGGGAACCTGGCCAGCAATGCATCGGAGCGCGCAGGAAAGGCCATTGGATCGCTAGCGCTCGCCCCCTTGAAATAAGGGTTGGTCGCGATGGTGTGTTGCGAGGTGTCATGGACGAACCGCGAAGAGTCTCCCTCCGTCCAGTACACTCCACCCTCGCACAACATGCCGATCGCCGCCGGCAGCGGCAGCCGCTCCTCGATCAACCGCGCCACACTTTGCGCGGTCAGCAGCCCGCCAGCCGAACACCCATAGATTCCGATGTCGCCCGGCGAATATTCCTTGAGCAGTTCGCGGTAGACCGCGACGACGTCCATGCTGGCGGCGGGGAAGGTGAAATCCGGCCCCTGACGATAGTCGATGCTGATGACCTTGATCCGGCCCAACGCGGCGATCGGCATCGATTCGACCCTGCTCAGGGTCCGCGCTCCACCAAGGAAAGCGCCGCCGTGCAGATTGATCAGCACGCGCTTGCGGTTCTTCGTGGTGACGCCGTTGCCTGGCGTGAAAGTCTCGACCGGAACACCGCCGATCGACCGCTGGTCGATCACGACATCGTACAGCGCCTTCAATCGGGCATAGGCCGGCGATTCATAAAAGGCCTCCGCCTCGCAGGCGCGAATTTCGGGTATCCGGGCCGGCGGCGCACCGGCCATCGACGGGCAGGTGCGTGGTGCCCCGCCGGGCATGGACGCCGGCGGCGGATTGCGTTGGCGATCGAGCTGAGCCCGTGTCTCCGCGCTCAGCAGCGCCGATTCGGGAATCGAGATCGCGGGCACATGCACGGTACCGTCGGAGCCGACGGTCTGTGCTCCCGCCGCCGTCCCGAGCATCGCGCATATCACCAGCATCGCCCGCGCCGATCGAAGCTCCGCCATTATCCATCCCCCATCTTTTATATTCCATTAGTAGAATATCATTCTATATATGACACACAAGTGGAAGAGAGAGGATGATGGCGACCAGCAATGGACAGGCGAACGCCCTCGCCGACGCGCTGTCCGGCATCGTCGGGCGCGGGCATTTGCTGACCCGCGCCGCCGCGACCCGTTTCTATCGCACCGGATTTCGCGCCGGCGTCGGCGACGCGCTGGCGGTGGTCAGGCCAGGCTCGCTGGTCGAGCTGTGGCGCTGCCTTGAGCTGTGCGCCCGATCCGACGTCGCGATCATCATGCAGGCGGCGAATACCGGCCTCACCGGCGGCTCCACCCCGGCGCCCGGCGGTTATGACCGGCCCGCGGTCATCATCAGCACACGTCGCCTCAAGGGCATCGTTCCAATCGATGATGGGCGGCAAGTCGTGTGCCTGCCGGGCGCGACGCTGCACGAACTCGAGCGGGCGCTGCATCCGCTCGGACGGGAGCCGCACTCGACGATCGGATCGTCCTGTTTCGGCGCTTCGGTGGTCGGCGGCGTCTGCAACAATTCGGGCGGGTCGCTGGTGCGGCGCGGCACCGCCTTCACCGAATATGCGCTGTTCGCGCGCTCGACCGGGAATGGCGGGATCGAACTCGTCAACCACCTCGGCATCGATCTCGGAGACGATGCCGTGACGATGCTCGAACGGCTGGAGACAGGTGCGTTCGACCCGGCGACCGTTCGGGTGGACGGCCGATCCGCGAGCGACACGGGCTATGCGGCGCGTGTTCGCGACATCGAGGCCGCGACCCCGGCCCGGCACAATGCCGATCCGCGATGCCTGCACGAAGCCTCTGGATCGGCGGGCAAGCTCGCCATCTTCGCCGTGCGCCTCGACACATTCGAGGCCGAGACCGACACGCGCACCTTCTATATCGGCTGCAACGATCCAGCCGCGCTGTGCGAATTGCGCCGCCGCATCCTGAGCGATTGCACAATGCTGCCGATCGCAGCCGAGTATCTGCACCGCGAGGCGTTCGACCTCGCGGATATCTATGGCAAGGATCAGTTCCTGCTCATCGAACGGGTCGGCACCGATCGGCTGCCAGGGTTCTTCGCGATCAAGAACCGGATCGACGGGTGGCTACCCGCCAATCTGGCCGACCGCCTGCTGCATGCCGCCGGAACACTCATGCGGGATCACCTGCCCGCTCGGCTGCGCGCCTGGCGCGACCGCTTCGAGCATCACCTGCTGCTCAAAGTGTCGGCGGAGGCGGTACCGGAGATGCGCGCGCTGCTCGGCGACTGGGCCGCCACGGCCGATGGCGACAGTTTCGAATGCACGCCCGATGAAAGCGCGAAGGCGTTTCTGCACCGGTTCGTGATCGCCGGCGCCGCGATCCGCTATCAGGCGGTCAATGCAAAGCGGGTCGCGGGAGTCCTCTCGCTCGATATCGCGCTGCGGCGCAACGACGATCAATGGTTCGAGACATTGCCCCCCGATATCGAGCGCCAGATCGTGCATCGCATCTATTATGGCCACTTCCTGTGCCACGTCCTGCATCAGGACTATGTGCTGGCGAAGGGCGCGGATCCCGCCGCGATCAAGGCGGCGATGCTGGCGGGGCTCGATGCGCGCGGCGCGCGCTACCCGGCCGAGCACAATGTCGGCCATGCGTATGACGCCGCGCCCGAGCTCGCGCGCTTCTACCGCTCGCTCGACCCCGCGAACCTGTTCAACCCCGGCATCGGCCGCACATCGCGGTCGAAGAACCACGGCGAGCCCCGCTGATCGCACCAGCTTTCATCCACCAGCCTTGCAACGGAGAAACCCATGAAATTATGCCGCCATGGCGAAGCGGGAGCGGAGCGCCCCGGCATCGTCGACCCTGACGGAAACATCCGCGACCTTTTGTCGCACATCGCCGATTTCGGCCCCGACCAGCTCACGCCGGAAACGTTGCGCGCGATCGCCGCGATCGATGTGCACACGCTGCCCCTGGTGCCGGCAGGCGCACGGCTTGGCGTGCCCTTCGCCGGCACGCGGCAGTTCATCGCGGTGGGCCTCAATTATTCGGATCACGCCGCCGAATCCGGCATGCCGATCCCGTCCGAGCCCATCCTCTTCACCAAGGGCGTGAGCTGCATCCAGGGGCCAAACGACCCCGTCGTCATTCCGCGCGGATCGACCAAGACCGACTGGGAGGTCGAGCTGGGCGTCGTGATCGGCACCACGGCCTCCTATGTCAGCGAGGCGGACGCGCTCGACCACATCGCCGGCTATTGCGTCGTCAACGACCTGTCCGAACGCGAATATCAGCTGGAGCGCGGCGGCACCTGGGACAAGGGCAAGGGCTGCCCGACCTTCGGTCCGGTCGGCCCGTGGCTGGTGACGACGGACGAAGCGGGAGACCCCCAGGCGCTGTCGATGTGGCTCGATATCAACGGCAAGCGGGTGCAGACGGGCAACACCGCGACGATGATCTTCGGCGTCGCCAACCTGGTGTCCTACATCTCGCAGTTCATGACGCTGCTGCCCGGCGACATCATTACCACCGGAACGCCCCCCGGCGTCGGCCTGGGGCAAAAGCCTGAGTCCTGGTATCTGCGCCCGGGCGACGTCATCGAGCTGGGCATCGACCGGCTCGGCAGCCAGCGACAGGACGTGCGCGGCTAGAACATTTTCGAGTTGACCGTTTACGGTCAACGGCTCAGAAAATGCGACCGCAAAAGACCAGGGTGTTTCCGCTCATCGTGGAAACGCTCCAGCTATCCCGCAGCACGACGGATGCGATCACAGCCGGCTCGAGATCGCATCCGCCGTGCTGCGGATCATTTTCGCCGCTTCCGCCTGCGAGACAGGAACGCCAGCACGCTTCATATAGGGAATGGTCAGCGCCGCCACCGCGACGCCGTTCTGCATGACGGGCGCCGACACGTCGGTGATGCCCGGCACGACCGAGCTGTCGATCGCCGCGAAGCCGGCCGACCTGATCCCCTCCAGCTTGACTTCGAGATCCCGGAGCGCCTTGGCGGACATGTCGGCGCCATAGTCTTCGAACCAGCGCGCCTGCACCACCGGCAGCTGGAACGCGGTCAGCACAAGGCCCGAGGTGGCGGCGAGAATTGGACGACGGTGCCCGATACGAACGACAAGCCCGAGATCCGCGGGCGGATCGATGCGGGCGATGACCACCATCGAATCTTCGGACGGCACGACCAGATGGCAGGATTGCTGCGTCGAATCCGCCAGTTCGTGCATCATCGGCATCGCGATTTCGAGCAGCCCCTTGAGCGGCGGCCGCTCCATTCCGAGCAGGAACAGGTGGTTGGTCAGCAGATAATGATCGGTGCCGGGCGCCCGCTCCAGATAGCGTCGCCGTTCGAGAACATGCAGCATGCGAAAGATCTCGCTCTTCGAACGTCCGACCGCTTGCGAAATCTCCGACAAACCCATCGGGCGCGGCGCGCTCGACAGCAGTTCCAGAATATCGAGGCCCTTTTCCAGCGCGGGCGCGTGATACGCGGTCCCCTTCTCCTTCGTCTTACCGTTGGGCATTCTCTGCTTCTCTCTCTCGCGGCACCGGATATTCAAATCTGACGCCGGACGACTTAGGCATCATGCGAGCGAAAGGGCAATGGTTGATGCGATTGCGTCTCAAAGCCGGTAGACGCGCTCGGCGTTGCGGCGAAAGAATTTGTCCCTGTCCTCGGCGCTCCAGTTGGCAGCGAGCGCATCGGCGAGCCTGAACCATGCCATATAGCCCCCCGCCACTTCGCTGACGGGCCAATCGCTGCCGAACATGATCCGATCATGCCCGAACGCCTCGGCGGCGGTGCGGGCGTACCACAGGATCTCGTCGGGCACCCAGCCCGCCCAGTCAGCTTCCGTGATCAGGCCCGAGATCTTGCAAGCCACATTGGGCAACGCGGCCATGTCGCGCATCCGCGTGGCCCAGGGCTCGCGCATGGCGGCGGCGATGCCCGGCTTGGCGCAATGATCGAGGACGAACGCACCATCCGGGCACCGCCGGACCAGTTCGATCGTCTCGTCGAACTGGGCATGCTTGAGGCACAGCTCGAAATGCAGGCCATGTCGGTGAACCTCCCGCACGCCGGCGACGAAGCGGTCCCTCAGCGCGAAGCCGGGCGGGTTGTTCTGGATATTGTCCCGGACGCCGCGCACCAGCGGCATCGCGACGAGTGCGTCGAGCGTCTCGCCGGCGGCATCGTCGAGCAGCGAGCAGCGCGCGACGATGCCCTGGATGCGCGGATCGGTCTCCGCAAGGCCCGCCACCCATCGCGCTTCGTCCATGGAATATCGGGCATGCGCGTCGCATTCGACGAAGACCATCCGCTCGACCGGAACCCCGGCTGAGGCCCGCTGATAGTCCGCCAGATGGAAGCTCCGGTCGAACGGCGATCCAGGCTCGATCCACGGATAATGCAGCCGATCGACATCCCAGAAATGCGCATGGGTATCGACGACGTGCATGCCCGGTTTCCCTCAGAGGTTGTTCGCGACGACCTTGTTGACGCCGGTCGCGCCATTCTCAAGTCCGCCGGCCAGATTGCGGCGCATCTCGTTGCCGACGATCATGTAATTGTCGGTCGCGCCCGGCGCGATATAGATGCCATAGGCCTGATGGTTGCCGAAGCCGTCCGCCTGCCCGATCATGTTGCCCATGATCTGGAAATCGCTGACGCCCGCCGCGACGTTGACGCCATAATAGCGCCTTGGCGCGCCGCGTGAATTGCCGGTGATCGTCGAATCCTTGATCGTCAGGTTCTTCGCACCCTTCTCGACCAGAATTCCGTCCGCGCCATTGTTGTAGATGCGCGAATCCGTGATGCTGAGGCCATCGGCATCCTTCACCTGAATACCGTATACGGCGGCGGTCGCCGACCAGCTGTTGGTCAGCCGCATGGACTGGGCGGACTGGAAGTTCCAGCCGACCCCGTTCAACGTGTCGGCCAGGCAGTTGGTGAAGAATCCGAAATTCGGCGGCACCTTCTTCTGCGTGTTCTGGAACAGGAAGCCGGTGTGCCCGCCGGTGACGTTCACGTTGATCGCGTAGATGCCGCCCACCCCGGTATCGAAGACGGCGCCCGCCGAGCTGGTGCTGTCATCATACTGGTTGATCTCGACGTCTGACAGGAACACATCTCCGACCTCGGTGAAGTAGAGGCTCTGCTTGCTGGCATAGGTGATCACGCTGTCCTGCACGAACACCTGATTGCCGTCATTCACCCAGATGCCGGTGCTCATGAACGCGTCGGTGGCGGCGCGGCCGATGTTGAGCTGCTGGAAATAGGTTCGCCAGCAATTGTTGCACAGAATGCCAAACCCGGTGGGATTGGGCGTCGAATAGATCATCTCCATGTCGCGGATCTGGATCTTGTCGATCGGATTGCCGTCATTCGAGATATGGAGAATGTGCGCGCTGCCGTTGGTCTGGACGATCGTGGTGGTGGCGCTGCTGGTGCCGTAAAGGGTGGTGTTGTTGTTGGCGATCCGCAGCTGGCCGGTGATCCGGTAGGCGCCGGTGGGCAGATACACCGCCTGGCCGCTTCCCGCCGCGCGATTGATGCAGGCCTGGATCTTGTCGGTATCGTCCGCGGCGCCGTCACCCTTCGCGCCGCAATCGACCTTTACATTAAGGTCGCGCGTCTGTGCCTGCGCCATTGCGGGCATCATGCCCACGACCAGCAACGCCCCCAGAAGCGAGCCGAGGCCGGCTTGAACTATTTTCGTCATCGTCAGGTCCCCTCTCTTCTCGTGATTGGATCAGATCGACCAGCCGCCATCGACCAGGATGCTCTGGCCGGTCATGAACGCGGATTCGTCCGAAGCGAGATAAAGCGCGAGCGCGGCGATCTCCCCCGCCTGCCCCAGCCGCCCCATTGGCTGGCGTGCCTTGAACGCGGCCAGCGCGGCATCGAAATCGCCGGTCTCGCGCAGCCTGTCGTGCAGCGAGGGCGTCTCGATCGTGCCGGGGCAGATCGCGTTGCACCGGATTCCGCGCGTCACATAATCGGCCGCGACCGACTTGGTCAGCCCGACCACCGCCGCCTTGGACATGCCATAGGCGCAGCGATTAGGCGCGCCCTTGGGCGCGCCGACGACCGAGGCCATGTTGATGATCGAGCCGCCGCCGCGCTCCAGCATCGCAGGCAGGAAGGCGCGGATCAGGCGGAACATCGCGGTCACATTGACGTCGAGCGAAAGCGACCAATCCCGATCGGAGCAATCAAGCACCGTCCCGCCGACGACGACACCGGCGCAGTTGAACAGGATATCGACCCCGTCAATGCGATCCCGCAGCGCGTCGATCGCTGCGGCGTCGGTCACGTCGAGGACCACGGGCAGGCAGCCGTCCAGTCCGCCCAGCGCGTCCGCATTGCGGTCGCTGGCGAACACCGTCGCGCCCTCGCTCGCGAAAAGCTGCGCCGCATGGCGGCCGATACCCTGTCCCGCGCCGGTGACAAACGCGGTCTTGCCCGCTAGCCGGGTCATCGATTTCCCCTTGGATGACAGGCCGGGCCGACCGCTTCGATCGACTTGTAGCCCAGGATGAATTCTCGGTGGCCCAACGCCTCCGACTTGGTTTGCCCGCCACGCGCGACCGCAAGCACCAGATCGAACAATTCGGTGCCGAGTTCGTCGAGGGACGCTTCGCCCAGCATGATGCGTCCGGCATCGACGTCCATGTCGTCCCGCATTTTCGCGTAGGTCTCGGGATTGCCGGTGATCTTGATCACCGGGGCGATCGCCGATCCGACCACCGAGCCGCGCCCGGTGGTGAACAGCGTCAGATGCGCCCCGCACGACATCAGCTCGACGATCTCGGCATTGTCCGAAATATTCGGAAAGCCGAAGCGCGGCGGTTCAGCCGGCACGACATCGAGCAGATAGAGGCCGGGCGCATCGGGCTGCTGGGTCGGACGGATCACGCCGTCGATCGGCCGGCTGCCCGACTTCACATAGGCCCCCGCCGACTTCTCCTCCAGGGTCGAGAGCCCGCCTTCGGCATTACCGGGCGAGAAACTGCCATAGCCCATAGCGCGATAGTAATTCTCGGCATTCTCGATCGAGATCCGGATCGCCTCGGCAACCTGCGCATTGGCGGCGCGAATGCCCATCGCCCCCTCGCACCCGATCATTTCCCCCGTCTCCTCGAAGATGCAGGTTGCGCCCGCATCGATCAGCCGATCGAAGGCGCGGCCCACCGCCGGATTGGCAGCGATCCCGCTTGTCCCGTCCGATCCGCCGCAGATCGTGCCGATCGACAGTTCCGACATGCGCATCGGCACGCGCATCTCGAGCGCCCGCATCACAGCCTGCACGCGCCGCACCGCCTGCAGAGCGGCGTCGATTCCCGAGCGGGTGCCGCCCGCCTCCTGGATCACCACCGTCTCGACCGGGCGCCCGCTGGCGGCGATGATGGCGGACAGGCCCTCGCGATCGAATCCCTCGCAACCCAGGGAAACCAGCACCGCGCCGCCCACATTTGGATGCGTCGCCAGCGCCTTCATCATGCGCAGCGCATAATCATTGGGATAACAGCCCGGAAAACCGAGCAGGTGCACATCCGGATCATCCGCTCGATCCACGACGCGACGTGCGACATGATGCGCGCATTCGACGAGATACACGACCGCGACGACGTTACGGATGCCCTTGCGGCCGTCGGCTCTAAGATAGCCGTCGCCGATGATCATGAACGTGCCCTCGCGTTCCGAGTATGAGTGGAAATGTAGTTGCTCTTCAGATTGTGGAGGTGGACCCACTCGCCAGGCTGGACGTCCGCCGTCGCGGACCCGATCGCCATGCCGTACTTCACCACCTCGGCGCCCGACGGGATGAAACGGCGCGCGATCTTGTGCCCCAGCGGCACGTCCGAACACGCGACGACCTCGTCGCCTTCCATCGTCAGCACCTCCCCGACGCGGACATTGCGACGGGTGACCGCCACATTATCCAGCGGGGAAAGCACGATCGCCGCGGGCTCTTGCATCAGGTGCGCTTCCCGCCCTTGCGGATCAGCCCGCGCAGTTCCTTGAGCACCGCATAGGATTTCGGGCCGATCGTGCCGTCCTGATAAATGCCGACACCCAGCGTCACCGGCGCGCGGTCGCGCTGGCAGAGCCGGATATACTCGGCCAGTTGCGGCGCCGAGTAGAGCGGCGGCTCCATCTCCATATTCTCGGTGACATGGAACCAGGGCGCGTCGAGCTTGATCGCCGAATGCGCCTGCAGCCCGGCGGCGGGGCCATCCTTCAGGTACCGCGCGCCGAACGGCTTGGCGGGCAGATCGGTGATCTCTCCACACCAATAGTCCTGGCACTCGACCTCGTTCGGAAAGGCCCAGCCGTTGAACGAGGACATGCAGTCCCTGTTGCCGCTCTTGATGGCGCGATCGATCGCCTCATTGGGCAGATTGGGATAGCTTTCCATGGTCTGGAACCAGGAATCGAGCCACCAGCCCTTCACCTTGGTGCCATAGCGCGCGCCGAACTCGTTGAAGACCTCGATCAACTGCGCGGCATATTCCGCTTCGCTGAAGGTCGGCGTGTCGATCGCGCGCTGGTGCTGCTGGATCAGCCGGCCCGTACCGGGGCAGTTCTGATACAGCATCAGCTCGATCCTGTACTTCGCCAGTTCGTCGGCCAGTTCCATGATCAGATCGCGCTTGGTGGTCATACCGGGGTGCAGCCGCTCCCACGACTTGATCGGCGCGGGACAGGTCGGGTTGCCGTGGTTGACGGTCCAGATCAGGTAGCGCGCGCCGCAATCATCGACCATCTTCGCGATCTTCTTCACGTCGAGCGCGTTGACGGCCGCCTCATAGGGCTTGCGCGGACCGCTGCGCGGCGTGGTGAGATCGAGGAAGTGGAACCACATGCCGTAGCCGGCATCGGCGAACCAGTCGGTGTTGGCGCGATTGGCGCGCTGGCGCCGCGTGGCGGCCTCGATCTCGGCGAGCTTCGCCACCGGGGTCAGCTCGACCGAACGCAGGCGAAGGGCCTCCTTGCCCTTGGGCGCGATCACCTGGAGCTTCAAGACATTGACGCCGCGCACCAGATCGACTTCGCCTTCCACCGGCTTGCGCTCGAACAGATAATATTCGCGCATCCGCCAGAAGCCGTCGGTATCGGGATCGCCCGGATCCTCGACCGGTCCTTCGGGGTGCGGGATGAAATAGCCCTTGGTGACCGGGGCCGCGAACCGCAGATCCTGGCGGCCGTTCACCGTGATGGTCACAGGCTGGCCCGCGTTCACCGTCGAATAGCACAGGCCGACGCGATAGCGGCCCGGCTCGGACACGTTGAAGTTCCAGACGATCTCGCCCGTACCTAGGAACGGCAGCATCATCTCCAGTTCACCGACGCCGAACCGGATATCGCCGCCGCGAAACACCGATTTTTCAGGATAGAGACGGATGATCGGATTGAGCGTGTCGATGCCCGTCAGCGGCGATGGCGTCGCGGGTCCACCCACGGGTGCAGCGGAAGCCGATTCGCGCGTGCCCGCCGCCAGCACCGGCAGGCTGGAGGCAGCCGCGACCGCGACACCGCCGCGCAGAAAATCCTTCCGTGTCAGTTTCATGCCCAGTCCCTCCTGAAAATCTGTGTCACTGCGCCCAGCCGCCCTGGGCCATGATCCCGCCATCGACGGTCACGCATTCGCCAGTCATGAAGGACGCGCCGTCGCTGGCGAGGAAGGCGACGACACGCGCCAGTTCCTCGGGCCGGCCGAAGCGCTTCATCGGATAGGCGTCGCGCAGCCGGGGGATGTACGTCTTGTCCGCAATCCCTTCCTCGACCTGACGCATCAGCGGCGTATCGAAGGTGCCGGGCGCGATCGACAGGACGCGGATATTGCGCTCGGCATATTCCAGCGCGAGCTGCCGGGTCAGCGAGAGCACGGCCCCCTTCGACGCGGCATAGGCGGCAGCGCCCTTTTGCGACTGGATGCCCTGCACGCTGCCGGTATTGAGGATGACGCCGCCGCCCTTGGCCAGCATCTGGGGAGCGCAGCGCTTGGTCATCCAGAAGAACGACTTGACGTTGACGGTCAGGATCGCATCCCAGATCGTATCGTCGAGTTCATGCGCGGGGACGTAGCTCGACGCCGGCTGGATGCCGACATTGTTGCAAAGCACATCGACGCCACCCAGTTCCGCCGCCCTGGCGGCGAGCCGGTCGCATGTCTCGGCCTCTCCCATGCTGCCGGGCACGAAATGGATCGCACCGTCGAGGCCCGCCGCTTCCGCGATCAGCGCCTGCCCCGCATCGGGATCGAGATCATTGACCACGACCTGCGCGCCCAGCCGCGCGAATTCGAGCGAGAAGGCCTTGCCGAGCCCCCCGGCGCCGCCAGTGACGATGACGGTCTTTCCGGTGAAATCCATGCTCACGCTTCGCTCCTTCCGGCCTTGCCGCCGTTCCACAGGGTCAGAATATCCTCGAGCGGCAGGCCGCGGGTTTCGGGCAGCTTCGCGAGCACCACGACGAACTGGATCGCGAGGAACACTGCGCAGCCGAGGAACATCGCCGAGACGCCGAAGCTGTCGCGCACCACCGGGAAGGCCTGGTTGATCGCGATATCGGTGATCCACACCGCCACAGTCGCGACACCCATCGCCCGCGCGCGGATGCTGGTCGGGAAGATCTCCGAAATGACGATCCACTTGATCGGCCCGAGCGAGAAGGCGAAGAAGGCGACGAAGGCGCAGAGCAAGGCGATGATGATCGCCCCGTCGTTCACACCCATGGAAAAGCAGATGCCGGTCGCCGCGAGCGCCAGTCCGGCCCCGGCACAGCCGACGAGCAACACCGGCCGCCGTCCGAAACGGTCGACAACGAACAGCGAGAGCACCGTGAAGCACGCCAGGACGACACCGATGACCGCATGGCCGCCGAGCGAAGAACCAGCCGAGATGCCCGCGCGCTCGAGGATCGTCGGCCCGTAGTACATCACCACGGTGATGCCGCTCAGTTCCGAGAAAACCGCCAGGAACACGCCCAGGAGCAGCGGCCGGCGCAGCACGCCGCGCCACCATTGACCCGCCCCCACCTGTTCGGCGCGCATCGCCTGGTCGATCTGCGCCGCCTCGGCCTCCGCCGCCGCCTCGCTGCCGCGCAGCCGGGCCAGCACCGTCCGCGCACGGACGGACTTTCCGGTGAGTGCAAGCCAGCGCGGGCTTTCCGGTACCAGCAGGGCGAGACCGAAGAACAGCATCGACGGCACAAGCTGCGTCAGGAACATCCCGCGCCACGCCTCGACGACGAGCAGCCAATGCCAGAACCCGATGCCTGCAGCAGCATCGCTCGCGAGCGCGAAGTCGAGCAAGACCGCGTTCGTCACCATCGCGGTGACGATGCCGATGCAGATGGTGAGCTGGAACAACGACACCAATCGTCCGCGCATCGCGGGCGGCGCGACCTCCGAGATATAGAGCGGGGAGACGATCGAGGCGACGCCGACGCCGAGGCCGCCGATGATCCGGCCGACGATCACCCAGTCCGCGCTGCCCGCCAGCGCGCAGACCACCGCGCACAGGCCGAGCAGCAGGCCCGAAATCAGCATCACCGGCTTGCGCCCCAGGATATCGCACAATCGCCCCGCGATCAGCACGCCTGCGGCGCAACCGAACAGGCCGGACGTGACGAACCATCCCTCCATCACCGCGCCGAAGGCGAATTGCGCCTTCACCAGCCCCAGCGCACCGGCGATGACGACGGTTTCATAGCCGAACAGGAATCCGCCCATCGCCGACACCAGGCTCACCAGCGTCACGTAAAGCAGATTGCCATTGCCGAAAGCCGTTGCCAGATCATCCGGCGCTGGTGCGTCTATCACGGGTTGGATGGCCGCCACGATCTTCTCCTCTCGCTCGTCAGAAGTTGGCGCGCACACCGAGCGTGAAACGGCGCCCGCTCAACTCGTAGAGACGCGTGATACCGTAGCGATTGGTTTGCCGCAGCGCTGACTCGGTGACGTTGATCACCCAGGCGTTGAGGCTGATGTTCGGCGTGATCCGGTAGTTGGCCGCAAGGTCGAGCTGGCCATAGCCTTCGGTGAAGATGCCGTCCCCGAAGAAGCTCAGCGGGTCCTGCACCCAGCGGCTGCGGTAATTATAGCCGGCATGCACGCTGAAGGTGCCGTCGTCATAATAGGCGCCCAGATTATAGGTATCGCTGGAAATGCCGGTGAGCGGCACGGCGGGCGAACCCTGATTGAGCACCACCGAGCCGTACCAGATATGCGTCCAGTTCGCCCGGATCCCGGTCTTGCTGAGGAAGCCCGGCAGGAAGGTCAGCGCATGCTGATAGCCGATTTCGAGCCCCTTGATCGTGGTCGTCTCGGCGTTCACCGGCTGCGCGACCGAGAGCGTGATGTCGCGGATCTCGCCGCTCGGATGCATCGCGACGGTCGCGTTCTGGTCGCTATAGTTGGTGAGCACCAGGTTCTTCACTTCCTTGAGGAAGACCGCGGCGCCAAGCATGTTCTGGTTACCGAAATACCATTCGAACGAGAGATCGAGCTGATCGGAAAGATAGGGCTTCAGGTTTGGATTGCCGCGGGTCAGCGTGCCGCGCCAGATCGTTCCGGCAGGCGGCGGACCGGAAGAAGCATTGGGGCTGCTCGCCTGACCGAGCAGGTTCATGTCCGGCCGCTGCATCACACGCGCCGCCGCGAAGCGGACGAGCAGGTCGTTGCCGATCTGGTAGCGCGCGTTCAACGAGGGCAGGACATAGGTATAGTCATGCTTCTGCGAGAGCACGTCCGCCGCGCTGTAGCTCAGCGAGTTCGGACCACCAAACAGACCATAGACCAGCGTCGCGCCGGGAGCCGGAATATAGCCCGACGAGGCCTGTTCGGTCCGCACGGCACGTACACCGAGATTGGCCTTGAACAGATCGTTGCCGCTGGCGAAATCGAAACGGACATAGCCGGACTGCGACTTTTCGGTGATGCTCGTGGTCCGCGTCAGCGCCTGTTGCGGCGGGTTGAGCGCCACGAGCGTGTCGAGCGGATAGTCGGCGAACAGCTTGTCGAGATCGACCGTCAGGAAGGAGCGCGGAAACTGCGCCGGTCCGTCATAGCTCGCGAAATAATTCGGGTTGCGGTTGACGGTCAGATACGGGGTCATGTCCGCCGGAAGGCCGACAGCCGAGTTGGTCATGTTGTTGGGCGTGGTCGCGAGCGTCCGCTCCTGAATGTTCACGCCAAACTTGACCGCACGCAGCCAGCCGCGCCCGAAATTGTGGGCGACGTCGATCTTGCCGTTCCAGATCTCGTCGGTGGTCGGTTCCTTGTAAGGCCCCTGGACGCCGAAGAAATAGTAGCTCGACGGATCGAGCGGATTGAAGCCGTTGTAGAAACCAAAGCTGAGCGGGCCGCCCGGATCGACATTGGCGTCATAATAGAGGCTCGCGCCGGGTGAACGCGTGGCCCAGGACACAAAGGTCTGCGTCGCCTCCTCCTTGGCGCGGCCATAAGAGGCTTCGCCGGAGATCGCCCAGTCGCCGAGCGTGAGCTTGGTCGACAGCGCGGTCGAGTGGGTTTCCTGCAGGAACGAATAGCGGTTCGCCTGGACCCAGGCGAAGACGTTGGTGCCGCGCCAGGCGGTCTGCACGCCATTCTCGTCAACCGTTGACGTGCTGGTCGGCGACGGGCCGAGAGCGCCGGCGCCAGTGTACCAGTTGTTGCCCTGGCTCATGTCGTATTTCTGCGAGAGCCGGGAATAGATCGTGTCGAGCTTGATCTCGAAATTGTCGGTTGGCCTGAACTGGATCGCGCCGGTCGCGCTGCGGCGGCGATTGCTGCCGACCAGGTCGTTCTGATGGATGCCGAACACCCGATATTGCGTGCCGGGACCAGCATAAGTGCCATCCGGCACGACGCCGTCGGTGCTGAAGTTCTGGCTGTTGAACGCGCGATCATTCCAGTCGAGCGCAACGCTGATGCCCAGCTTCCCGTCCAGGAAGGTATCGCTGTAGAGTGCCGCGATGTGGGGATCGACGCCGCCATCGAGCTGCTGGTCATAATTGCCCTCTGCGCTGACCACGATCTTGCGGCTGCCGACGGAGAGCGGATCGATCGATTGCATGTTGACGGTCGCCGCCAGGCCGCTCTCGATCAGGTCGGCGCTCGGCGACTTGTAGACGTCGACACGGCTCGCGAAGTTCGAGGTGAGCACCTGGAAATCGAACGCGCGGGTTCCCGAAGCGCTCGGCATCTGCCGGCCGTTGTAGAGCGTATTGGTGAATTTCGGATCGAGGCCGCGGACGCTCAGGAACTGACCCTCACCCAGGGTGCGGGTGATCTGGACCCCGGTCACGCGCTGAAGCGATTCGGCGATGTTCTGCTCGGGATATTTGCCGATGTCCTCCGCGGCGATGCCGTCGCTCACCACATCCGCCGAACGCTTGTTGGCGAGCGCCCGTGCGATGGATGCGGCGTAGCCGGTGACGACCACCTCCGGTTCCTCCTCGCCGACTTCCGCGCTCGTATCGGCCTGCGCGGATGCCATCGGCGCCCAAAGGGCGGCGACGGCGATCGCCGACCAGCCTGCCGTTCCAACCATGGCAGCACGCAACTGAGACAGAACCCCGTGATTACCCATCATCCCCTCCAGCGGTTCGTTGACCGTGAAGCGCATGTGCCATCAGTGATACGCTGTGTCAATTATGAAACGAGAGCTGGATATGCTCCCTCGCACTCTCAGGCAAAAAAAGGCGACAACGGGCAGGCAGGGATCACTCAAATTCCGGGCGGAAGGGTGCAACCCATTGCATCGACAACGGTCGAGCAAACTCGCCCGGGACGGTCATCTCGACGAGAGACATGAAGATGAACGGCAAGATGATCGTGAGCGGGAAATGCTTGAAAGTTACGTCACGGAACCCGCTGCGAAGCTGCCTCGCCGCGCCGCGCCCTTGTCAGACCTGTGATGGCTCAGGCTAGGCTGACAGCACTGCCCGAATGATCTCACGAAATCGGCTCTGCTCGTCAGCCTCCGGCTTTCTGCGAGCAAGAACCCCCAGAAGCGTCAGGGCGGCTTCGATCTGAAGCCCGGCATGCTCCGGCGCCAATGTCGGCCGCGCCTTGCGAAGCTGGGCAGCCCAGCGCAGCACCAATCCGCTTCGGATAGCCTCAAGCCGGGCCTGATCCGATTCGTCCATTTCGCGGACCGTGCTTTGCAGCAGGCCGATCACCGTCCCCTCCCGCAAGGCATGATCGGTCATCAGATCGACCATGGCCGCCACGGCGTCTTCGTCGCCGATCGACGCCATCGCGGTTTCCAGCGCGTTCGTCGCCTCAGCGGCCGCCACCTCCAGCAAGGCGACGAGCAATTCGGTCTTGCGCTTGAAATATCGATAGATAGCCGGACCGCTGATGCCAGACGCCATCGCGATCGCATCGATGCTCGCGGCGGCATAGCCGCGTTCCTGGAACATCTGCGCCGCCGCCGACAGGATCCGCGCACGCCGCGCCTCCGCGCTCATCCGGGTCCGCCGGACCTTCTCGCCTGTCTCCGCTTCAGTGCTCACCGATGCCCCCTAGCATCGCGTCGCCCGCAATGCTAGTGAACGATCGTTAACTTAGGAGACATGACCATGACAGGCCCCGTTGTCCGCCCACTCGCCGACCATGCGTGTTTCGATCCGGACCGCTTCGCCAGCCATGGCTATCCGCATGATATCTGGACGAAAATGCGCGCTGATCGACCGGTGGCCTGGCATGACGATGGCGTCCGCGAACCGTTCTGGGCGATCACCCGCTATGCCGACATCACGGCGATCGGGAAGGACAGCGACAATTTCATCAGCAGCCCTGGCGTCACCATCTTGCGCAAGGATCAGATGGTGGCGGACAATCGGCCACGCGTGCCGCTGATGCTCACCATGGACCCACCCGAGCATCACAAGAACCGGATGATCCTGCGCGAGCGCTTCAAGCCCAGCGTGATGCGCGCGCTTGAGGAACATATCATCGCGCGCTGCCGCGAGATCGCCGACGATGTCGCCGCAGCACGGATCGCGGCGGCGCAGGGCGAGGATGTGATCGATTTCGTCGACGCGATCGCGATGCGCCTGCCGCTCGACGTCATCCTCGAACTCCTGGGGGTGCCCACCGACGATCGCGACCAGATGTATCTCTGGAGCAATGCCGTGATCGGCAGCGAGGATCCCGAATATGGCAGCGTCGATCTGCCACGGGACGCGATCGTCGCCGCGCAACAGGCGATGTTCGGCTATTTCGCGCGCTTCATCGCCGAGCGCCGGGCGGCGCCGCGCGACGATCTGGTGAGCCTGCTCGTCGAGGCGCGGATCGACGGCACGCCGCTCAACGACATGGAGATACTGGGCTTCTGCTTCCTGCTCGCCATCGCCGGCAACGAAACGACGCGCAACGCAACGAGCGGGGCGATGCTGGCTCTGATCGAACATCCCGACGCGCGCCGCGCGCTGACCGCCGATCTCTCGGTGATGACGCCAGCCGTCGAGGAATTGCTCCGCTGGGTGACGCCGATCGTCTATATGGCGCGCACCGCGACGCGCGACATCGATATCGGCGGGCAGACCGTGCTGGCCGGCGAGAAGGTCGTCCTCTTCTATCCCTCGGCCAATCGCGACGGGAGCGTGTTCGAGGCCCCCTTCTCGCTCGACTTCTCCAGGCGCCCGAACCGCCATCTGACCTTCGGCTTCGGGCGACACAGTTGCCTTGGCAACGATCTCGCGCGCATCGAATTGCGCGCGGTGCTGAACGAGATCCTCACCCGCTTCCCGAAGCTCGAACTCGCCGGGCCCGTCAGCCGTCTCCGCTCCAACTTCGTCGGCGGGATCAAGCATATGCCGATCCGACTGGAACCATAGGCCCAGGGCTCGACAAGCCACCCATCCTTCTATTACATAAAAGATAACAATGATGGAGGGGATGTGAGGTGGATCGGCGCGCTTCTGCTCTGCGTGCTGGCGGGGCTGCTGCTCGCGGGGATCGGAACGGCAATGGGCTGGTGGGGCGTACGCCTCGCCATGCTCGGCGGCTCGCTCTATTATGCCCCTGCCGGGCTGGCGCTGGCCATTGCCGGCGTCGCGATCCTGCTGCGGCGGCGCTGGGGCTATTGGCTCTATCTGGCGACGGTGCTCGCGACATCGGGCTGGGCGCTGTGGGAAATCGGCCTGGATCGATGGGGGCTGATGGCGCGGCTGCTCGCGCCCGTGCTGCTGCTGCTTGTGCTGACGCTGCTCGCGCCGCTGCTCATTCCCGCCAGCTTCGAACGGAACCGGATCGGCACGCGAACGCTGCTGGGATTCGCGCTGGCCCAGCTCGTCCTATTGTCCGCCGCCTGGGTCGTCGTGCGGGACGTGCCGCCATCGGCGACCGGCGATGCGACCGCCGTCACGGCCGTCGCCCAGGGCGTCTGGCCCAATTATGGCGGCGACTGGAGGGGCGATCATTTCAGCCCGCTCGACCAGATCACGCCCGCCAATGCGGCGCGGCTCGAACCCGCCTGGACGTTCCGGACCGGCGGCCTCGACGATCTCGGCGCCAACAGCCGCTTCACCGCGACGCCGCTCGCGATCGACGACACGCTGTACCTTTGCGACCCCCGCAACGTGATCATCGCGCTCGATGCGACCACGGGCCGCCAGCGCTGGCGGCACGACCCCAAGGTGGTCTCCTCCAAGGCCTTTTCGGTGGTGTGTCGCGGCGTCTCCCATCATCGTTCGGCGGATGCGGGGCCTTGCGGCGCGCGCATTCTCGAAGCCACGCTCGACGCGCGCCTGATCGCGGTCGACGCGCACGACGGAAAACCCTGTGGCGATTTCGGCCGGGCGGGCGCGGTCGATCTGCGCCAGGGCGTGCAGGCGCGCTTCGACGGCTATTATTACGTCACCTCGCCGCCAACCATCATCGGCGATCTCGCGGTGCTGGGCGGCTATGTGATCGACAATCAGCGCGTCGATGCGCCGCACAGCGTGATCCGGGCCTATGACGTGCGGAGTGGCGCGCTCCGCTGGGTCTGGGACGCCGGCGCGCCGCCCGGAAAAAAGCCGTCGGGCACCGGAGAGATGTTCTCCGCCGGCAATCCCAACGCATGGACCGCCTTCAGCGCCGATCCCGCGCTCGGGCTCGTCTATGTCCCGACCGGCAACAGTTCGCCCGATTTCTTCGGCGGCCTGCGAACCCCGGCAGCGGAGCGCTACGGCACCTCGATCGTCGCGCTCGACGCCGCGACGGGCGCGCCGCGATGGTCGTTCCAGACCGTCCATCACGACTTGTGGGACTATGACATGCCGGCGCAGCCGGCGCTGGTCGATCTCGGCGATGTGCCCGCGCTGATCGCCACCGGCAAGACCGGCGAGATCTTCCTGCTCGACCGGCGCGACGGGCGCCCGCTTGCGCCGGTCGAGGAACGGCCAGTCCCCCGCTCGACCGTGGCGGGCGAACGCAGCGCCCCCACCCAACCCTATTCGATCGGCATGCCGTCCTTCGCGCCACCTCGGCTGGAGGAACGCGCGCTGTGGGGCGCGACGCCGCTCGACATGCTGCTGTGCCGCCTGCGCTTCCGCGAACTCCATTATGAAGGCGCCTATACGCCGCCATCGACCCAGCCCTGGCTGATGACGCCCGGAACATTCGGCGCGATCAACTGGGGCGGTGTCGCCATCGATCGCAAGCGCGGGCTGATGATCGTCAACAGCGCGTCCATGCCGTTCACCGGTGCGCTGGTTCCGCGCGCCGAGGCCGACGCGCAGGGCGCCGCGCCCTTCAATCCAGATTCCGGGCGACCGATGCGCCCGGCCAAGGGGCAACCAATGCCCCCCATGGCGATGCAGGGCACGCCGTTCGGCCTGCGCCTGATGCCGTTCCTGTCGCCGATCGGCTTTCCGTGCGCCGCACCGCCCTGGGGCGAGATCGCCGCGATCGACCTGAAGAGCCGCACGCTGGCCTGGCGCCGTCCGTTCGGAACCACGCGGGGCCTCGCCCCCTTCGGGCTCGCGCTGCCGACGGGCATCTTCAATCTTGGCGGCGCCGTGACCACGGCCGGGGGCGTCACCTTCATCGGCGCGGCGACCGACGGATATCTGCGCGCGATCGAGACCGCCACCGGCACCGAGCTTTGGCGCGCGCCGCTGCCGGCGGGCGGACAGGCCACCCCGATCAGCTATTCGGCGCGCGACGGCCGCCAGATGATCGCGATCGTCGCCGGCGGACACGGATCGCTCAGAACCCCGCGCGGCGACCATGTCGTCGCCTATTCGCTTCCCCGATCGCAGATGAGGACGACGCCATGACCGACTGGAACAGCCTGTACGCCTCGCGCATGGATGGCGTCGTTGCATCCGATATTCGCGAGCGCATGAAGCTGCTCGCGGCGCGCGAGATCATCCATCTCGGCGGTGGCCTGCCCGATCCCGACATCTTCCCCTATGACGCGCTCGCCGCCGCATCGCGGACGATCTGGGCCGATCGGGCGCTGGCGCGCACCGCGCTGCAATATGCGCCGAGCGAAGGCCATGGTCCGCTGCGCACCTGGATCGCGGATCATCTGACGCGCACCGGATCGCCCTGCGGCGCGGACAATATCCTGATCACCAACGGATCGCAGCAGGGGCTGGATTTCATCGCCAAGCTGCTGCTCTCGCCGGGCGATACCGCGATGGTCGAGATTCCCAGCTTCATCGGTGCATTGCGTGCATTCGACGCCTATCAGCCGCGCTACCTGGGCCTGCCCGAGGACGCCGAGGACTGGCAGGCGACCGGGCTTTCCGGCGCCAAATTCTGCTATGTCGGCCCCGATTTCCGCAACCCGACCGGCACGACGATGACGCTCGGCGAGCGCCATGCGCTTCTCGACCTCGCGGGCGAAACCGGAATGGCATTGGTGGAGGACGGTTGCTACGAACAATTGCGCTATGATGGCGAGCCGATCCCGTCGCTCCTGTCGCTCGCCATCCGCCGCCATGGCGATATCGACCAGATACCGGTCCTCCAGACAGGAACCTTTTCCAAGACGATCGCGCCGTCGCTGCGCGTGGGCTGGATCGCCGGCCCCGCCGAGGCGATCCGCAAGCTGGTGCTGATCAAGCAGGCCAGCGATCTCGCGACGAGCGCACTCAACCAGATGCTGCTGCTGGAGGTGGTGAAGAGCCATCTCGACGCGGCGATCGCGCAGGCCTGCACCGTTTATCGCGAACGACGCGATTCGATGTTGGCGGCACTTGCCGCCAACATGCCCGGGGGCGTTCGCTGGACCGTGCCCGAGGGTGGCCTCTATATCTGGGTCGAACTGCCGGACGGCATGGACGCCACCATATTCGCGCAACGCGCACTGGCCGAGCATTCGGTGTCGATCATCTCCGGCGCCGCCTTTTATCCGACGGGCGCGAGCAACGTCGCCGTCAGGCGCAACACCCTCCGCCTCAGCTTTTCGATGATCGGCGCCGACCCGGCGCGGACAGGCGTGGAAAGGCTGGGCAGGCTGGCGCAGGAAATGGCGCTGGCGCCGGCCTGATCGGTTCAATCGACGGCGGCGGTCACCGCGATTTCCAGTGCATAGAGCGGAGACGCGAGCCCGACCTGCAACGTGGTGCGCGTCGGCGCGCAGCCTGGCACTATCCACTGGTCCCAGGCCGCATTGAGTTCGGGCAGGATCGCCATGTCGGGCAAGTACAGCATGGCGGTGAGCAGGCGCGAGCGATCGCTTCCGGCCTCGATCAGCAACGCGTCGATCCGTTCGAGAACCTCGCGCACCTGATCGGCCGGGGCACCACCGCGATGTTCGATCGCGACCTGGCCGGAGAGGTAAGCGACGCCGCCATGCACGACGGCGCCGCTCATCCGGGGATTGGCCGCCAGACGTTTGATTTCAGCCATTCCCCAATTTCTCCTTCAAAATGAATAGCGCAGCGACGCGCCGTACATGCGCGGTTCGTTGTAGATGCGCTGGTTGATGCCAAGGCTGGAATTGATCAGCGACGCACCGCCGATCTTGTATTTCGCATTGGCAAGGTTGGTGACGTAAAATGCCAGATCGAACCGGCTGCCGGCCACCTTGCTCCAGTCGATGTGCAGGTCGATCGTGTCGGTCGGCGCCTGGCGGCTTTCCCCGTCATAGACATTGGCGCCGCTCGGCAGGGTGATGAAGGGGACCAGCCCCAGGATCACCGAACTCTTGTGCGCCCAGTTGGCCGACAGCTCGACCTCGCCGATCGCATCGGGCAGCGGCAGCGTGTAGCGCGCATTGACGTTCAGCTTGTGCCTGGGCGTGAACGGGAAGATGCGGCCTCCCTGCTCCGTCGGCGCATTAGTCACCGGATCACGACGCGAATAATCCAGGAACGCGCCGTATTTCGCCTTGGTATAGGCATAGGCGATCATCACGTTGAACGCGCTGCTCGGCGCGATCGTCACTTCGGCCTCCATGCCCTTGATCTTGGCTGACGCCGCATTGACCAGCGCGCTGACATTGGCCGTGCCGACACCGAACGTCTGGTTCAACTGCGCGTCGTCCAGCCATTGGTGATAGGCCGCCAGATTGGTGCGGACGCGCCAGTCGCCCAGCCTGAAGTCCGACTTCACGCCGAGTTCGACATCGCGGATCGTCTCGGGCTGATAGGAAAAGAGCGAGATCGCGTTGGGGATCGGCGGATTGGCGACGAGCACCGGCGCCGCCAGCGGGTTCGTGCCGCCGGCGCGATAGCTTTGCCGGTGCGCGACATAGATCATCGTGTCGGCCGAAACCTTGTAGTCCAGCCCGATGGTATAGGCGTCGCTGCTCGCCTTCGCCTCGAACGAGGCACGGCAGGGATCGGCCTGGGCGGGGTTGGCAATCACGGTTCCGGTCTGGCCGGTCACGCAGCGGCCGCTCGTCACCTGGTACAGGGTGAGTGCGCGCTTGTCCTTGGTCCAGCGATAGCCCGCCGATGCCGTGAGCCCCTCGAGCGCGCCGCCGAAGGCATAGCTCAGATTGCCGAACACCGCCCGCGACGTATCGTCGATATACTGGTTGGCGTCGGTCACCGACCCGAAGACCGAGGTCTGGTGCGAATAATTGGCGGCCGGGGTATCGAGATCGGCGGCGAAGAAGCCGACGATGTATTTCAGCCGGTCGTCGAACGCCTGACCCTGGAACTGGATCTCGTCGGAGACCTGGCGGATATTGAGCCCCCAGGGCTGATCGGCGTCGCGGGCGTTGCACGACGCGGCGGTCGCGCAAGTGTCGAAATGCAGGATGGTCAGCGCCGACCCGTCATAGTCGAAGCGGTTGAGCTGCTTGAACCGGCGATAGCCGAAGATGTTCTTGAAGTTCAGCCCGTCCGCGATCTCGATCGTGGTGATGTTCGAAATGCCGAACGACCGTTTGCGGTCGATGCCGTCGACATTGCTGTAGGTGACGCGCGGTCCCGCCGCCTGTTGCTGCGCGAGCGCGGCCTGCACCGTGCCGCCGAACAATGTCGGGATCAGCGCGGCCGGATTCACCGCCGCCAGGATGTTCGAGCTGCCATTGGTGGTCGAGCGGAAGAGATCCGCGACCAGGATGTTCGAGACGCCGTCGATCGGCTCCCACAACAGCGAGGTCCGTCCGCTGAAGAAGCTGCGATCGTCCTGATATTTGCGCGTGGTGGCGTTGTAGGTGAAACCGTCGCGTTTCACCGCCTTGGCGGCGAAACGGATGCTGAGCGTGCCGGTGATCGGGATATTCATCGCACCCTCGATCCCGCGATTGTCGTAATTCCCATATTCGACGGACAGATATCCGTTGAAATCACTGCTCGGCCGGCGCGGTTCGAACAGCACGGCGCCGCCCGTCGAATTGCGGCCGAACAATGTGCCCTGCGGTCCCTTGAGCACCTGGACGTTCTGCAGGTCGTAATAATAGCCGGGTCCGCCGCCATCGCCGATCGGCAGCGGCACCTGCGCGAAATAGGCGGGCACCGTCACCTGCTGCCCCGAGATCGAGGCGCCCGAGCCGGACTGTCCGCGAATGACGTAATTCTCCTCATCGCGGCTGCTCTGCGCCGATGTGAGCGCGGGCACGATCTTGGAGAGGTCGACCGCATTGCTGATGCGCTGCGTCTCGAGCGTTTCCCCCGAAAACGCCTGGACGGCGATCGGAATGTCCTGAAGCGCCTCCTCGCGCCGGCGCGCGGTCACGACGATGTCGGCGATCCCCGTATCGTTCGTCGCCTCGGCATCCTGGGCGGGCTGGCCGGCTTGTCCCTGGGCATAGGCGGGGTTGGCGAACACGCATGCGGCGGCGACGCCGCAAAACAGATAGTGCAGCTTCCTCATATATCCCTCTCCGTTGTCGCGCATTGTTCTTGTTGGCTGGGCCGCGCGTGGCCCTGGATCATTCGTTCAGGCGTGGTGCGATGAGCCCTCCATCGATGGGCATGGCGGCGCCCGAAATGTACGAGGCGTCGTCGGACAGCAGGAAGGCGATGGCCTTGCCGAACTCCTCCAGCCGGCCGACGCGGTCGAAATGCGAAAGCCTGTCCAGATAGGCCTGGCGATCGGGCGTACGACTGGGATGCGGCGGATTGCCGAGCACCACCGCGTTGATGTTCACGCCGTGGCGCGCGACCTCCTTGGAAACCGAACTGACCAGCGCGTGGAGCGCGAGCTTGCCCGACGCATAGGCGCTGCCCGATTCCTGCCCGAGCACCGCCGAGATCGAGCTGACGCAGACCACCTTGCCATAGCCGCGTGACACCATGCCGGGCAGCAATGCATGCAGCAGCATCGCCTGGGTGAAGAAGTTCATCTCGAAGATGGCGCGAAAATGGGCGAATTCGGATTTGGCGAATTCGGCCCATGGCGTCATCGGCGGACCGCCACCGGCATTGTTGGCGAGCAGATCGACCTTGCCGTGCGCGGCATTCGCATCGTCGACAAGGGCGCCGATGAACGCCGCGTCCATCACACTGCCCAGATGCGTCGTCACATTGACGCCATGGCCGCGAAGCGTTTCGGCGGTTTCTTCCAGCCGGCCCTCATCGACATCGTTGAGCGCAAGCGCGCAGCCGCCCCTTGCCAGCTCCGTCGCGGTCGCCGCGCCGATCCCGCGACCGGCGCCCGTGACGAGCGCCACCCGTCCAGCGAAGCGGCTCATACGGCCGCCTTCGCGCGCGGATCAGAGAACATCGGATTGGCGGCGTTGTTGGTCCAGATCTGGTGTCGGGTGAAGCGCCAGTCCCCCGTCGCGCGGCTGAAGGTGAACAGATAGGTGCCCTCGTGCAGCCCGTGCTGCCATGCACCGTCTTCCTGGCCGACCAGCGCCATCTGGTAATGGCACAGGGCCCAGGCCGACTGGTCGTCGTCCGAGATGCGGACCATCTGGGTGCCGATCAGATGCCGGATTTCCAGCCCTACGATCTTCGACAGGTCGCGCGGCGGGGCGACGACGCCTTCGCGCCGGGGAAGCGCCGGCTTGGCATGAAGGCCGATCAGATTGTCGCGACCCTTGACGGTCTCGTCCAGCGTGCCCGTCATCACCCGTTCGATATTCTCGTCGTACAGGCGCTCCAGCACGTCCCAGCCACGACTGTCACATGCGAACGCATATTCGTGGATCATCTCCTGGATGCGCGTCTTGTCCGACAGGAACTGGAGCTTTTCGTCGATGGTCGTGCGCGTGCGCTCGATCGCCGGGGTCAGTTCGCGCCAGCGGCTATAGGCGTCGTAAAGCACTCGTCTCTCCTCATGATCGGGGTCAGATGGGTCCGGCGCGGCCTCCCGCGACGTTGATCAGTTCGCCGTTGATGAAACCGGCATCCTCGCTGCACAGGAATGCGGCGGTCGCCGCGATCTCCTCCGGCTTGCCCAGCCGGCCGACGAGCGACAATTTGGACATGAAGGCGATTTCCGGTTCGGAACGGTTGCGCTTCATCAAGGGCGTCAGGATGGGTCCGGGCGCGATGCAGTTCGCGCGGATGCCCTCGGGCGCATGGTCGATCGCGAGCGAACGGGTCAGCGCGATCACGCCGCCCTTCGCCGCGACATAGGCCGGATTGCGCCCCATGCCCGTCACGCCCGCGCCCGATGCGATGTTGACGATCGAACCACCGCCCGCCGCCGCGATGGCGGGGATGGCGGCGCGGCACATCAGGAAGGTGGAGCCGAGGTTGAGGCGGACCCAGAAGTCCCATTCCTCCTCGTCGAAATCGACGACGGTCTTGCCGGGCCGGCTGCCGCCGACGACGTTGATCAGCAGATTCAGCGCACCAAACCGGTCCTGCGCCAGCGCGACCGCACGCGCGGCATCCGCGGCGCTGGTCGCATCCGATACCAGCGTGTCGATCTGTCCGGCGGCTTCGTGCGCGGTTTCCCGGAGCCCCGCTTCGTCGAGGTCGGTGGCGATCACCCGCGCGCCACGTTCAGCGAAGAGCCTTGCCGTGGCCTGGCCGATCCCCGCACCGGCGCCGGTGACCAGCGCGACCTTGCCGGATAGCTGCATGCGATCTCCCTCCTCGGGAGCGCGACGCCGGGCGCACGAAAGCGACGTGGCACACGTGCCGCGCGGCTTGTTGCAGACCGGGAATCTTGCCCCTCATCCCTCGCGACTCTGCGGCCGCCAATCCTATCTATCTATTATATGATAGATATCAAAAGGCAATCACCTTTTGACGCCGCACCCACATCACACCCGCCGCGACGATGAGCGCGGCGGCGGCGACCAGAAAGGCGTTGTGGATGCCGACCACGGCGCGCAGCGGGGTCATCAGCAGCGGGTTCACGAAGTCCGCGATGTAGAGCACCGTGAATTCGAAACCGACGGCGCGCGCGCGCAGATTGGCGGGCACGCGGTTGAGCAGGATGCCGCTGATATGCGGCGGAATCATGCCGCCGCCGCCACCCGACAACGCCGCACCGACCGCAAGCATCCAGATCTCCCTGGAAAAGCCGATGATCGCGAGGCCCGTCGCCATCATGACCGTCAACAGGATCTGCGTCCCGCGCTCGCCAAGCCATGCATAGAAGCGGCCGTAACAGCCGCCGAAGATGCCGCCGGCCAGAACGCCCGTCGCGATCACGACCGAGCGGACGAGCGGACTGTCCACACCGTCCTCGGCGAGCAGGAACGACAACTGGATCGAGGTCATGAAATAGCCGACGAACAGGAACATCGCGAGCGCGTAGATCGGCCATAGCGCGACCAGCGGCTTGAGCGACGGGCGCGCCTCCTGCCGCACCGTGCGGCCCACTCCGCGTGGCAGGCCGCCGACGACGAGAAGCAGGATCACGAAGGCGAAGAGATAGAGGAGGAAGGGTGCGCGCCAACCGCCGGCCTCCGCCAGCAGCCCCGAAAGAAGCAGGCCGCTGACCGCGAAAACGCCAGCCACTGCGCTTTGATATCCCAGCAATCTGGCGCGGGCGACGCCCTCGAACCAGGATCCGACGATCACGCCGATGGCGGTGCCGACCTGCGCCACGAAAAAGCCGAGCATGAAGCGCGACGCGAGCAGAATGCCCAGGCTCTCGATGAAATAGCCGCTGACGCCGAGCAGCCCATATCCGAGCAACGTCCCGATCAGGACCGGCCGGGGGCCCCAGCGCTCGACCGAGAAGCCGCCGGCGATCCCGCCGAAGATGACGCCGATCGCGGGCATTGTGAGGATCATCTGGGCTGCGAAGGCGCCGCCCGTACGGCCGCCGAAATGCTCCGCCATCGACGGAAGCACCGGCCCCAGCGCGGCGAACATCAGCGCCATCAGCGGCGCCCCGCCCACCAGCACCGCGCGCGACGCGCCGCCGCGCCATCCGGAAGGAATGCCGACAAAGGCAGGCTGCATGCGCGCGTCCATATTTCTCCCCTCTTTCTTATATATCTTTGATATTATCTCTCTGGGTTTGAGATGAAAGCGCAAAAGCTCAGGCGGCGCGGGCGCGGCGATATTCGAGCCGGGCGATGGCGCGATTGTGGACTTCGTCCGGGCCATCGGCGAGGCGGAGCGTCCGCGCCAGCGCATAGGCAGCGGCCAGCGGGAAATCGTCGCACACGCCCGCCCCGCCATGCGCCTGGATCGCATCGTCGATCACTTTCAGCGCCAGTCGAGGCCCGGCGACCTTGATCATCGCGATTTCGAGCTGGGCCACCTTGTTGCCCACCTTGTCCATCATGTCCGCCGCCTTCAGGCAGAGCAGGCGCGTCATCTCGATCTCGGTACGGGCCTCGGCGACGCGCTGTTCCCAGATCGAGTGATCCGCGATCCGCTTGCCGAACGCCTCACGGGCCAGCAGCCGGGCGACCATCCCGTCGAGCGCCATCTCCGCCAGCCCGATCGCACGCATGCAATGATGGATACGGCCCGGCCCCAGGCGCCCCTGCGCGACCTCGAAGCCGCACCCTTCGCCCAGCACGATGTTTTCGGCGGACACGCGGACATTGTCGAACGCGACTTCGCAATGGCCATGCGGCGCATCATCGAACCCGAACACGGGCAGTGCACGACCGATGGTGACGCCGGGCGTGTCCACCGGCACCAGGATCTGGCTGTGCCGCGCGTGGCGTTCGGCATCGGGATCGCTCAACCCGAGCACGATCATCAGCGCGCAGCGCGGATCGCCGGCGCCGGAAATCCACCATTTGCGGCCGTTGATCACATAGTCACCGCCCTGCCGCTCGATCCGCGTCGCGATGTTGGTCGCATCGGAACTGGCGACCGCCGGCTCGGTCATCGCGAAGGCGGAGCGGATGCGGCCGGCCATCAGCGGGCGGAGCCAGCGCGCCTTCTGCGCGGCGGTGCCGTAGCGATGGAGAACCTCCATATTGCCGGTGTCCGGCGCGGAGCAGTTGAACACTTCCGACGCCCAGGGAATCCGGCCCATTTCCTCCGCGCAGGGTGCATATTCCAGGTTGGTCAATCCC
The DNA here is from genome assembly GCF_057809675.1 of Sphingomonas sp. FG14. Taxonomy (NCBI): domain Bacteria; kingdom Pseudomonadati; phylum Pseudomonadota; class Alphaproteobacteria; order Sphingomonadales; family Sphingomonadaceae; genus Sphingomonas; species Sphingomonas sp. FG14. The sequence goes on from NZ_JBMDKK010000014.1 coordinate 115,532, forward strand.
GCGCCGCGATAGTCGCCCGCGTCATGCTCCGCCGACGGAGGCAGGAACAGGTTCCACAAGCCATCCGCCTGCGCGCGCGCCTTGAGATCCTCGATCACCGGCAGAACGCGCCAGCGCGTCGGCCCCTCGGCCAGTTCGGCGTGATAACGCGCCTGCGCGGGCACGACATGCATCGCCATGAATGCGCGGACACGATCGCGCCAATAGACCTGGCGCTCGGAATAGGTGAAATCCATCGTTCAGTTCCCTGCCCGCGTCTGTGCCAGCGCGAGCCCTGCGATCCGGTCGAGCTGCTCCACCGCCGCCGCCGCCTGAGGCGAGGACGCGGTGCCGCGGATCAACCGCCCCTTGATACCGTGGATGATCGCCGCCAGCCGAAACAGGCTGAAGGCCAGGTGGAAATCCAGCCGCTCGATCCCGTCACGCCCTGTCCGCCGGCAATAGTCCACGACATAGGCGGCCTCGCTCGGGATATTGAGCGCGGGCAGGTCAAGCCCGGCGAGCCCGGTCGAGAAGCCGGGCGGCAAGCGATAGACCATCAGGTGATAGGCGAAATCCGCCAGCGGGTGGCCCAGTGTCGAAAGCTCCCAATCGAGTACCGCGACGACGCGCGGCTCGGTGGGATGGAACAGCATGTTGTCGCACCGGAAATCGCCATGGACGATGCCCGTCTCGTCCCCCGGCGGGATATTGGCGGGCAGCCACTCGATCAGCGCGTCCATCGCCGGCACGCGCCCGGCATCGGCATCCTCGAGATACTGGCGTGACCATCGGCCGACCTGCCGTTCGAAATAATTGCCTGGCCGACCGAAATCATCGAGCCCGATCGCGGCGGGATCGATCGAATGCAACCGCGCGATCGTCGCGTTCATCGCGTCGAAATAGGCCGGTCGCGCCGCTTGCGGGACATCGGGAAACGCGGTGTCCCAGAAATTCCGCCCCTCGACGAGTTCCATCACATAGAAGGCGGTGCCGATCACCGCATCGTCCATGCACAGCGCATAAGGTCGCGGCACCGGAAAGCCGATGCCATGCAATGCGGAGATCACGCGAAATTCGCGATCGACCGCATGCGCACCCTTCAGCAACAGGCCCGGCGGCTTGCGGCGCAGCACATAATCGCCGCCGGGCGTGCGCAGACGATAGGTAGGATTGGACTGGCCACCCGCGAACTGCGCGACGGAAAGCGGCCCCGCAAATCCGTCGACATGCGCCGTCATCCAGCGCAGGAGGCCCGCCTCGTCGAAACGATGCGCGGCGCGAACCGGGGCGAGCGCGTCAGCCATTGGCTGCGGCGGCCATCAGCCCGGGAACGCGTGACAGCTCATAATGCGATTGCTCAAGTCCGGTGAGCGGCACGATCTCGTCGCCGCGATCGACGATCCGGTCGAGCCCGGCGAGAACCCGCTCGGGCGCATCCTCGCCATCGCCGACATGGATGCCGCGCGTCAGCGTGATGTGCGCCGCCTCGACGCTCCCCGCCCCCGCGCAAAATATCACCCCGTTGGGCGCGTCATCGCAGACCAGCGCCAGCATCGCGGGCGAAACGGCGGACGGATCGAGCGCGGCGAGTTGCCCCTCGTCCATGATGTCGGCGGTCATGCGCGTCGCCGCCGAGGGCGCTAGGCAATTGACGCGGATGTCGTGTTTGCGCCCCTCCTGAGAGAGCGTCTTCATCAGGCCGACCAGCCCCAGCTTGGCCGCGCCATATTGGGACTGGCCGAAATTGCCGTAGAGCCCGGAGGACGAAGTGGTCATCATGATGCGGCCGCGCTTCTGCGCGGTCATGACGGCCCATACCGCCTTGGTGCAATTGACCGAGCCCATCAGGTGCACCTCGATCACGGTGCGGAAATCGGCGATATCCTGCTTGGCGAAGGTCCGGTCGCGCAGGATGCCGGCATTGTTGACGAGGATGTCGACGCTGCCCCAGGCCGACATCGCCTGATCGACCATCGCACCGACCTGATCGATATTGGTCACATCGGCGCCATTCGCGATCGCCACGCCGCCCGCGCGACGAATGTCCTCGACGACCGCCTCCGCCATCGTCGCATCGCCGCCACTGCCGTCGCGCGCGCCGCCCGGATCGTTGACGACGACCTTCGCGCCCCGCCTGCCCAGCAGCAGCGCATGCGCGCGGCCAAGGCCCCCGCCCGCGCCGGTCACGATCGCCACGCGACCGCTCAGATCGATCGGCATCCCCGAAATCCTCCCAATATCTATAGAAAATCGGCGGGCACGGCGGCCGCCAGGTCGCTGCCGGCCTCGACGGGCCGGAGCCATGCGTCGATGCGCGGCATCTCACGCTCGAAGAAATAGCGGCATGCCCATAGCTTCCCGCCCCTGAACGGCTCGTCCGGCGCGTCGACGCACAGACGCGCGCGATCCAGCCATTGCCAGCCCGCGACACCATGGCCGAAGGCGCGCAGCAGCATGGTGGCATTCGCGGCCAGGGCCAGCGGCTCCGCATTCCGCATCACACCCGCCGCCGCCGCGATCCGCTGCCACCAGCCGTCAAGCTTTTCGGCATGCGCCGCCAATGCGCGGTGCGCCGCGGCGTGCGCGACGGTTTGCGCGATCCGATCGAGAAGCAGCTTCAACGCCGCCTCGTCGCGCAATTTGCGGCCGGCCAGATCGAGCGCCTGGATGCCGGTCGTGCCTTCGTGGATCGGGTTCAATCGATTGTCGCGCCAGAGTTGCTCGACGTCGAAATCGCGGGTGTAGCCGTAACCGCCATGAATCTGGATCGCGATATCGTTGGCGGCCAGACCGAATTCGGATGCCCAGGTCTTGGCGATCGGCGTCAAGAGGCCCAGCAGCGCGTCGGCGGCCGGATCCGCCTCCGCCTCGTCGACGAGCTTCGCGCAATAGAGCACCAGCGCCAGCGCGCCTTCGCCATAGCATTTGGCGGCGAGCAGCATGTCGCGCACATCAGGATGACCGATGATGGGCAAGGATGGTCCGGGCGGCGCGCCCGGCGGGCGCCCTTGCGCACGATCGCGCGCATAGGCCCGCGCATGGCGATAGCCGCGATAGCCGAGCGCCGCCGCGCCCAGCGCGACGCCGATCCGCGCCTCGTTCATCATCTTGAACATTTGCGGCAGCCCTTGCCCGGGCGCCCCGATGATCCAGCCGATGGCGCCCTCGCGCTCGCCGAAATTGAGCAGGCAGTTGGTCGTGCCGCGATAGCCCATCTTATGGTTGAGCCCGGCGACCGCGATGTCGTTGCGCGCGCCCGAAGGCAGGAATTTGGGCACGACGAACAGCGAGAGCCCGCGCGTGCCGGGTGCGACCGCACCGTTCGCGTCGACCGCCTTTGCAAGCACGAGGTGGACGATATTCTCGGCGAGATCGTGATCGCCGCCCGAAATCCACATCTTGTTGCCGCTCAGGCGATAGCGATCACCCAGCGCGTCGCACCCGTCTGCGACGGCCCGGGTCGAAACATCCCCGAGATTGGACCCGGCCTGCGGTTCGGAAAGGCACATGGTGCCGAACCAGCGCCCTTCGATCTGGGGCTGCGCGAACTGCGCGATCTGCGCCTCGCTCGCGAATGCCAGCAACAGGCGCGCATTGGCGGTGGTGAGCATCGGATAGGCCGCGGTCGCGACATTGGCGGCCAGGAATTGCGCGAAGGATGCGTTGGCAAGCAGGCCGGGCAGCCCCATGCCGCCGCGCTCCACCGGAAAGCTCGCCGAGAATAGCCCCAGTTCGGCATAGGCGCGCAACGCGGCGCCGATCTCCGGCAAGGCGTGGACACCCTCGCCATCCAGACGCGGTTCGATGCGATCGGCATCCTTATAGTGCGTCAGAAAGGCGTCGGCGGCGAGGCGCGCGGAAAGATCGAGGATCGCATCCGCGCTCTCGCGGTCGATTCCGTCCGCGCCCTTGCGCGCGATCACCCGATCGAGATCGAGCCAATCCCACAACAGGAACGCCAGTTCGTCTCGCGCGATCAGAACGTCGCTCATCCCACTCCCGATCCGTTCATGCCGATATCCAATAGTTCCCGGACGCGCGCCGCGTCGAATGTCGAAGGCCGATCGAAGGAATCGCAATTGAGCAATTGCGATCGGGCGACCCCGCTTCGACCATGGACGCGACGACAGGAGGGATGATGGGACCGCTCGACCCCGACATGCAGGCGATCCTCGATCGCCGCAACGCGCTGGGCCTGCCCGGCTTCTCGAGCGGATCGCCCGAAGACGCGCGACGCGCCTTCGCCGAGGGGCAGGCGGCGCTTCCGGCAGGCCGGGGCGCACCGGTGCAGGTCATGCGCGACGCGACCCTGGATGGCCCGAATGGCCCCATCGCCGTGCGCCACTATATCGCCGGGAACCGCGCGCATGGGCGCATCCTGTACCTCCATGGCGGCGGCTGGGTGTTCGGCACGCTCTCCGGTTTCGATCCGGTCTGCCGCCAGCTCGCACACGAAAGCGGCGCGGAGGTGATCAGCGTCGATTATCGGCTGGCCCCCGAACATCGCTTTCCCCAGCCGCTCGACGACGCCTGGGCCGCCTTGCAGGCCTGTGCCGACGACGGGCCGATCGCGGTGATGGGCGACAGCGCGGGCGGCAATCTCGCTGCGGCGCTGGCCCTGCGCGCGCGCGATCGCGGCGGCCCCGCGATCGACCTGCAGATATTGCTCTACCCGGTGCTCTCGCCCGATTTCGACCGCGCCTCCTATCACCGGTTCGGCAAGGGCGACTATCTGATCTCGACGGCGGACATGCAGTGGTTCTGGAACCATCATGTTCCGCCCGGCAGCCGGGCACACCCCGAAGCGTCGCCGCTCGCCGCCGCCACGCTGGCGGGCCTGCCGGAAGCCATCATCGTTCTCGCCGGCTGCGATCCGCTTCACGACGAAGGGCTGGCCTATGCCCGCGCGCTCGACGACGCCGGCGTGGACGTCGCGCTCCACGACCATCCGGGCATGGCGCACGGCTTCTTCACGCTGGTCGACCTGCTGCCCATGGCCAATGCGGAGGTCGCGCGCATCGGCCAGGCGATCGCGCGGCGCTTCGCGGACTGAGCCCCGCTCAGTCCTCCTCGGCCAGGCGCTGCCGCACCAGTTCGATGAAGCGCGCGATCAGCGGCGATGCGCTGTCCTTGGGCCACAACATGCTGATCGGCAGCGGCAGATCCAGGTCGACAAGTTCGCGCAGGACGATGTCCGCCGGCGTCCGGTCGGCGCGCGCCGCGGTGATGATGCCCAGCCCGATGCCCGCCGCCGCCAGTTCATAGGCGATGTCCACCGCGGCGACTTCCACCGCGATATTCGGCGAGACGCCGCGCGCGTCGAACGCGGCGATCATCCGGTCGAACAGGCGCGGCGAAAGATGGCGCGCCGGCCACAGCAACGGTTCCGACGCGATGTCGCTCAACTGGACGGAGGACTGGGCCGCGAGGGGATGGTCCGCCGGCAGCGCCAGCATGAAACGATCCTCGCCCACGGGCAGCCGATCGAACTGTTCGGTATCGGTGGATTCGTCGATGACGAAGGCCACATCGACCTCGTCCGCGAGCAGCCGGCTGCGCTGCGCGTCCGACGTCAGCGGATAGGCGCGGAGCTCGACCGCCGGATAAAGCGCACGGAACTCGCGAAGCACCGCCGGCAGCACAGGCCGCCGCAGCATCGCTTCGGAAAAGGACACCCGCAATATGCCGAGATCGCCGTCGGCGATCCGCCGGACATTGCGGCGGGCCTCCTCGATCGACAGCAGGATGCGACGAACGTCATGCGCGAGCGTCTGGCCGGCGGGCGTGATCGCCACGCCCCGCGCCTGGCGCTCGAAGAGCTCGACGCCGCCCAGTTCACGCTCGAGATCGGCAATCCGGCGCGACAGCGCCGATTGCGCGATGTTCAGCCGCTCGGATGCACGATGCAGGTTCTGCTCCTCGGCAACCGCGAGGAAGAAGGGGAAATGCTTGGCGATCCGCAAGGTTCGCAACGTCGCGACCTCGCGGGGGACGGTGGCCGTCGGGGATTTGGACATGCCCGGCGTTATGCTCCGATCGGTGCTGGCTGACCAGATCGGAGTTCCCCTTGCCCGGATGGACGCGTCAGCCGAGAGCAACACGGACCACCGCCTTTCCGCAGATATCGCGCGCGCGCATCACCACTTCCACATCGGCGCGATTGCTGCCGTCGAGATGACGGGCCATCACCCGGCCGGCGACATGATCCGGCGCGAAGCCGTCGGACGGCGCCTGGATCGACACCAGCGAAGCGACCGGGGATCCCGACCATTTGCGGACTAGTTCGCACACCCGCTCGCCCATCGACGCCTCCGGATTGAGGGGAGCATCGAATTCCACCGATTGGCCCAGTCGCACATCCGCGAAGCGAAGCAGGATTGCAGTCATCATCGTCCCTCCATGTCCCGGCCGGGATCAACCTCCGGCCTGCGAAGCCGAGCGTGCTGCGCCCGCCTCTATTCTATCTATCTTATATATAATAAGCGATTCGACAGTGATCGTCAAACAGGAGATCGCCGCATTGCCAAATGGGCGCTGGTCGGGCATCTCATGCTTATATAGCAAAGATAGATATAACAAAGGAGACTTCGCTTGACTGGCATCGCGAACGGCCAAACCACCGGGCCGGCGTCATCGGCGACCGACAGGCTGGCGCTGCGCCGATCCCCCCAGCCCGACGCGCTGGTCGCGCCGGGGCCGGACGCGCACGAAATCGACCGGCTGGTCGAGATCGCGCTACGGGTTCCCGATCATGGCCGCCTCAGCCCGTGGCGGCTCATCCTGATCGCCGGCGCCGCCAAGGAACAATGGGTAACCCGGCTGATGGACCTGGCCGACAAGCGCGAGGACGCCGCCAAGGTCCGGGTCAGCACGCGCAAGCTCAGTTCCGCGCCGCTTGTCGTCGTCGTGGTTTCGGCGGCCACGCCCGGGCACAAGGTGCCGGAATGGGAGCAATGGCTGTCCGCCGGCGCGGTCTGCATGAACGTTCTGAACGGCGCGCACGCCCTGGGCTATGGCGCCAACTGGCTGACCGGCTGGCACGCCTATGACGGGCAGGCGACCGCGCTGCTCGGCCTGGCGGACGGGGAGAAGGTGGCCGGCGTCATCCTGGTCGGCAGCATCGCCGAGGAAGCCGCGCCGCGCCCGCGCGCCGCCGCCGGCGACGTGGCGCGCTGGCTTGAGCCCTGAATGCCGCTCAGGCGCGCAGCGTGTCGGCCTTGATCGTCACATCGGTGCTGAAACCGTGGCGACGCTCGCCCCGGCCACCCGAATAATGCTCGCGAATCGCGCGCTCCGCACCCAGCGCGTCGCCCTCTTCGATGGCGCGGTAAATGCGCTCATGCTCGTGCGCCAGCGACAGCCGCACCGAACGATCGGAAAATGTGCCGTGCACCGATTGATTGAGCGCGAGCAGATCAACCTGCGCCGACCACAGCTTCTCCAGCGCGCCGACCACCAGGCTCATCGTCTCGTTCCCGCAATGATTCACCAGCTCGGTGTGGAATGCACGGGCAAGGCCGATAAAGGTGTTGGGATCGTCGATCGCCGCCATGCAGGCGTCGATATTCTCGCGCAGCTTGGGCAACACCGTCGTCCCGCGATCCGGCCGCGACGCGGCTTCCGCGGCGCAGGCGGGTTCGAGCAGCCGCATGCCGTTGAGCAGGTCCGTGAGCGTGACTGCCTTGGCTTCCAGGACAAGGCCCAGCATATAAGCCGCGGTTCCCGAATGGGGCACATGAACTATGGCCCCGCCGACATTGCCGCGAATGACGGTGATCAGCCCTTCGGTCTCCAGGATCCGAAAGGCCTCGCGGATGCAGGGCGGGCTGACGCCGAACTCCTCCAGCAGCTCCTCCTGCTTGGGCAGCAGATCGCCGTCCGACAGCCTGCCGGACAGAATGCGCGAGCGCAGGCCCGACGCGACGATTTCCGCCACGCGCGGCTGCCGCAACCGGCGCTTCGTCTTGCCGTTGGTCAAAACCGGGCTCCCCCTCGGCCAATCATGCGGGGCGCCGCACAGATGATCTCCATCGGTTCCCGCCGAACTTCCACATCCACAGCAATACGCGCACACTCAATCTTTGCAAGGAGAGACCATGGCCGGTGATGTCACGCGCTACCAGTGCTTTACCATCAGCATCACGCCCTTTTCGGCGGACGGGTCCATCGACGAGCCCGCGCTGCGCAGGCATCTTCGCAAATTGGGTGATGCCGGCATCGGCGTCTATGTCGGCGGCGGCGGCAGCGGCGAGGGCTATACCTTGTCCGCGGAGGAAACGGGCCGGCTGCTCGCGATCGCCGTCGACGAACTCAAGGGCCGCGTGCCGATCCGGGCAATGGGCGTCGAACCCCGCACCGCCAGCCAGATGATCGCCTTTCTGGACCAGGCGAAGCAGGCCGGCGTCGATGCGGCGCAGGTCTATTCGCTTGATGTCGGCCACGGCCATGCCCCGACGCCACGCGAACTCGACGCCTATTTCGGTGACGTCCTGTCCAACAGCGATATCCCGGCGGTCCTCTCCACCCATCAATCGGTCGGCTATGTCATCCCGCCACAGGTGATCATCGATCTGTTCGAGCGGCACACGCAGCTCATCGGGCTCAACATCAGCCACCAGGATCCCAATTATCTGCGCACCTTGGCCGATGCGCTGGGCGATCGGATCGACATCTGCGTCGGCGGCCCGCATCAGGCGCCGATGGCGCTGGCGTTCGGCGCCCATGGCTATCTGTCGTCGGAAGGGAATATCGCGCCTCGCCTGTGCATGGGCGTGATCGCGGCCGCGCAGGCCGGCGACAACCCGGCCTTCCTGGAACGCTGGGGCAAGCTCATGCGGCTGTTCATGGCGCTGTACGGCAATGGCGGCATCCGCGTGACCAAGGCGCTGCTGGAGCATTTCGGCCTGGCGGGCGGCTATCCGCGCGCACCCCGGCTGCCCGCCGAGCCCGAGGCGCTGGCCAAGGCGCTGGCGGTCGTCGAGGCGATCGGTCTCGCCGAGATCGAGGGCTGGTGAACGAAAAACGGCGGGAGCGATGCTCCCGCCGTCCCCGTGACGAACAGAAGAACCCGTCTACTCGGCGGCAACCGCCTGCGGCTCGCCGGGCAGCGGATCGAAACGCGCCACGCGTTCGTCCCAGAAGTCCGACTCGCGCGACGTGTCGATCGTGCGTGCCCCCCGCACGCCGAATTTGCGGCGCGCCTCTTCGAGCGGCAGATCGAGCCATTCCTCATAGCGCGGCATGAAGAGCGCGTCGGATTGCTCGCCCACCTTCATCGCATAATGGGCGAGATCCCACATCCGGGTGAACAATTCGGGATAATGAAGCGGCCCGCGCATGAACATCGGGATGGTGAGCAGCGTATTCTGGACGTTGAGCAGCCCGGCCAGCTCCGCATCGAAGTGACGGAACAGGTTTCCGTATTTCAGGAAGGCGGGCATGATCTCGCCGATCCCATCGAACCCGCCACCGCTCAATATATGCATGATGTCGTGGATCTGGACGCCGCGCAGGAAGAAATATTCGAAGCTGGAGCGCGGCTCGAAACTTGGAATGATATCGACCTGCATGCCCGCGCCGACGAGCTGGGCATACCAGATTCCGCCGACGGATCCTTCCGGACAGGATTTCATATCCTCACGCGTCAGCCGCGCAAGCCAGCGCTCGTCGAGCCACTTGTCGAATTCCGGCCAGTCGCGGCGGGCCTCGTCGAACAGCGTCTCGATCCGCTCGTGATCCTGAACCTCGCGCACCGCCTCGATCAGCATCGGAATGCCATAGGTGGTCGGATAATCGCGCCCGTTGCGCTTCAGGCACTGGGTCGTGACCCATTCGCGGATGCGATAATCGTTCATATATTTGGACGAGCTGATGAGCACGCTGCTCGTCGTATCGACCTTTTGCCGTCCGCGTTGCAGATATGGCAGATCATCCTCGTTCATCGCTTTTTCCCCTCTCCATTGCCGCGCAGCGTTCAGGCGGCCGCCGATGCGACCTTGCGGATGACCGGACCGATGAATTCGCCCGGCAGTTCACCGGTGAATTCGCCCTGTTCGAAGGTCGGGACGCCATTGACGAGCGTCAGGCGCATCGGCGCCGCATCACGCGTGAAGCGCCATGTGAAGCCGCCCTTGCCGTCGGGCACGTCGAACACGCGCTTGAGCGGACGCGATTCGATCTCGTCCAGCTTGAACACCGCGATATCCGCGCGATAGCCGGGCTTCAGCGCGCCGCGATCGCCGAAGTTGAAATGTTCGGCCTGCTTGCCGGTCTGCACGTGGATCGCCTCCTCCAGCGTCAGATCGTTGTTCTTCATATAGGTGGTGAGCAGCAGGATATTCTCGCCGCCGCCACACAGCATCTGACCATGCGCGCCCGCATCGGAGATATTGGCGACGGTCTGGCTGTCCTTCAGCATCTCCACGGTCTGCTCATAGGCCATCGGGTGCGGCACCCGGTTGACGATCGAGTTCACACCGTTGGCGATCACCCAGTCCGCCAGCGCATCCGACGGATGGACACCGCGCTGCTCTGCCAGATCCTTGAGGCTCAGCCCGAGCGGGCCGGCGCCGGTATCCGAATCCATCAGCAGCATCATGTGCGGATTGGCGACCAGCGACTGTTTGAACGCCTTGTTGTCCCAACTGTCACGCGCGCGCGCGCGAAAATCGGGGTCCTCCAGCAGCGCGATCTTCGCCTCGGCGGTCGGCGCCTGCACCACTTCGTGCCAGACATATTCATTGGCCTGGGCGAAGGAGGAACTGCTGAAGAAATTGAGCGCGGTCGTCGGCGGGACATGCGCGAAGCTGGGCCAGAAATCGAAGCCCTCCTGCTTCTGCCGCGCGGTGATCTCCCACATCTTTTCCCGGATCGAATCCTGGAAGCGCAGCAGCCCGCCCGCGCCCGCCATCTGCACGCGCACGCCGCGATCGCGGCACAGATTGCCCAGCCGTTCCATCTGCTCCGGCGCCTTCAGCTTGAAGAAGGTATCGAGGATCACCTGAAGCTGGCTGCCCGGGCGGCTCGCGAGCACGCCGATCAGCGCGGACCATTCGGCATCGTCCGCGACAAGGCTGGGCACCGCGCGATCCTTGCTGTCATGATCCATCAGGTTCGAGGACATGCCAAGCGCGCCGGCATCGATCGCATCCTCCAGCAGCCCGCACATCCGGCGGATCTCGTCCGACGTCGCGACGCGCGTCCAGGCATCCATGCCCATCACCGCGAGGCGGATGGCGATATGGCCGGCATAGCCCGCGACATTGGTCGAGACCCGGCACTTGTCCGACATCGACGCCCAATATTCGGACCAGCTACTCCAATCCCAGGGCAATTGCTCGAGGAACGGCTTCTCGGGCACTTCCTCGAAGAAGGAGAAGATCTTGACCATCTCCATCCGCACTTCGGGATCCGAATGGACGGGCGCCGCCGTGAAGCCGCAATTGCCGATCACGATCGTCGTCACGCCATAGCCGGGCAGCGGATCCAGGCTCGGCTGCCACCACATCACCGCGTCCATATGCGTATGCGGCTCGATGAAGCCGGGCGAAACGATGCAACCTTCCGCATCCACCACCCGCTCGCCATCGCGTGGCGCAAGGCCGGCTGCGATCTCCGCGATCACACCGTCGGCGACGCGGATGTCGGCGGCATAGGACGGCGCGCCGGTGCCATCGACCACCGTTCCGTTCCGAATGAGAATGTCAGTCATGCCGCTCTCCTGTCGATGTTTCCGTTAGACGAACATATTGTATATAAGATTGCAATATTAGTTGTCGCTGGACAGTGGCCTTTGTCCGACGATTTCGATGCCGTAGCCGTCGAGCCCGACATAATTGGTGTCGCTGTTGCTCAGCAGCTCGATCCGATGGATGCCGAGATCGGTCAGGATCTGCGCGCCGATGCCATATTCGCGCAGCGCGACCCGGCGGCCGCCGCTTTCCTCACGCCCATCCTGACGCGCCCGGATGATGCAGGCCACCAGGTCGGGCGCGGGCGAACTCAGCACCACCAGCACGCCGCTGCCCGCCCCCGCGATCGCCATCATCGCATGGTCTAGCATGCCCGAACGGCCATTCTCCTCGGCGAACAGATCGGTCAGCGGCGAATGGACATGCATGCGTACCAGCACCGGCTGGCTGGTATCGATCGCTCCCTTGACCAGAGCGACGACCTCTCCGCCGGAGATCCTGTTGCGATAGCTGATGATCCGCCAGTCCGCGCCCCAGCGGCTCTCGAACTGCATTTCGGCCCGGCGCTCGACGAGATGATCGTGACGCCGGCGATAGGCGATGAGGTCGCGGATGGTGCCGATCTTGAGGCCATGCTCCTGAGCGAAGGCGATCAGGTCGTCCATGCGGGCCATGGTGCCGTCGTCCTTCATGATCT
>NZ_JBMDKK010000015.1:0-115218 GCF_057809675.1 Sphingomonas sp. FG14
CTTCATCGTGAACTCCGCCGCAACGATGCCGCAGCTGCCTTTTTCAACGGAATTGCCCCATTGGCGGACGCTCCGACCGGACCGTTTGGCTCCCGAAAGCAGCCACTCCGGCCACGCTTGCGTTGCCGACGTTGCGTCAGTGTCACAGCATGGTAGCCTAAGACATGCGACCCAACCCATACGCTCTCGGCGGGCCAGTTCAGCTAAGGCAGCCTCTACCGTGGCTTGTCGCTGGCGGATTGCTTCTGTTCGCCATCCTGTTCATCATTCCGTTTAATATGAATGCTGACGATCCCGCGTCGTCGCGACTTGCGTTCACCGGCTCCACCCAAAGGCCTACCGAGTGGGTGGAAATGTGTCTAGGAAAGGACTGGGGTGGACGGCTAAGTCTACGCCACCGGAAATCACCACAGTCCGATAGGCCGATGGCAAGGCTCGATAATCCGGTTCGGCACTTCGTCGTCGATATCGTGGACGAGGGAGAACGGCGAGTCCTGAGAGGCTACTCCCGCCGGGGCGAACCATTCAGCGTTGGAGAGCGCGAGGCTCTCGCTGGATGCCTTACCGGGGCCGCTTTTGCGCTTGGCGACCCTAGAAACCGGAGCGGCAGCTAACCACCCAATCCTCGCCGTTCAGGGTTGGAAATGCGCTGCCAGGAGCGGCCGGGCAGGAAGCGCCCCACTTGCGGACTCAGAAGGCCAAGGCAAAATACATAGATGGAGGCATGCCGTGCGCCACGTATTACGGAACAGGCTCAGAGGGTTTTTTCAAATCATAGCCTACACGGCCATTGCTTATCTCGCCTTCACCGGAGCACTCACAATGTATGAGGATTTGGCCAAGCGCCCGGACCTTCTGACGCTAGCATCGTTGCTATTGTTCTGCGTTGTTTGCGCGTTTGTCCCTAGCGTTGAGGATGTTGGCGATGGGTTCGCTGATCCTGAGACGCCATCAGGGATTGACAGCTAACCATCCAATCCTCTCCTTTCGTGATCTGCAATACGCCGCCGGGAGCGGTCAGGCAGGAATCGCCCCAATCGCAGATGTTGGAGTGGACCTGCGGGACCGCCAATAGCTGCCGTTCAATTTAGTCCTGGCCATGACTGATATATCCGCTATGCTGGATATATGGATAATGAGCTGGCTATCGTCGCGCTAGGCGCCCTCGCGCAAGGCACGCGCCTTGATACATTCCGCCTGCTCGTGCGGCATGAGCCTGAAGGCATGGCTGCGGGCGAGATCGCCCGCCAGCTCGGCGTGCCGCAGAACACCATGTCCGCGCACCTCGGGATCCTGGCACGAGCCGGTCTTGTCCGCTCCGAACGGCATAGCCGCTCGATCAACTACCGTGCCGATCTGGATGGTCTGCGCGCGCTGACGCTGTTCCTCGTCAAGGACTGCTGCGCCGGCAAGGCGGAGCTGTGCGCGCCGCTCCTTGCTGAACTTGCCCCCTGCTGCTGAAAGGTCGCCTCGTGTCCGTCGATATCGTCATCTACCACAATCCCGACTGTGGCACGTCGCGCAACGCCCTCGGTTTGATCCGCAAAGCCGGCATCGAGCCGCATGTTGTCGAGTATCTGAAGACCCCGCCTTCTCGCGCGCTCCTGGTCGAACTGATCGATCGCGCTGGCATGACGCCCCGCGAACTCGTGCGGGATAAAGGCACGCCCTACGCCGAGCTGGGGCTCGGTGACCCATCGCTCTCCGACGAGGCGCTGATCGATGCGATGATGGATCACCCAATCCTCATCAATCGGCCGCTCGTCGTTTCGCCACTGGGCGTGAAGCTTTGCCGCCCCTCCGAGACTGTAGCCGAGCTGATCGAAGGCGGCTTGCGCGAGGATTTTATCAAAGAGGACGGCGAACGCGTACCGGCACGCCCATGACACTGTTCGAGCGTTTTCTGTCCTTTTGGGTGGCGCTGTGCATCGTCGCCGGAATCGCCCTGGGCTACCTGTTGCCGGGTGTGTTCGCGGCGATTGCGGCGGCCGAGGTGGCGCGCGTCAACCTGGTCGTCGCGGTGCTGATCTGGCTGATGATCGTACCGATGCTGCTCAAGATCGATTTCGGGGCGCTCGGATCGGTACGGCGGCACTGGAAAGGCGTTGGCATTACCCTGTTCATCAACTGGGCGGTGAAGCCGTTTTCCATGGCCCTGCTCGGAACGATTTTCATCGGGTGGCTGTTTGCGCCTTTCTTGCCCGAAGGTCAGGCGGCTTCATACATAGCGGGCCTGATCCTTCTGGCGGCCGCGCCATGCACGGCCATGGTGTTCATATGGTCGAACCTGTGTGACGGCGAGCCGGCCTACACGCTTTCCCAGGTCGCCCTTAACGACCTCATCATGGTCTTCGCCTTCGCGCCGCTCGTCGGGCTGCTGCTCGGTTTGGCGTCCATCACCGTGCCATGGGACACGTTGCTGCTATCGGTGGGGCTCTACATCGTTTTGCCGGTGATCGCCGCGCAGCTCGTGCGGCGCGCCGTGCTGGCATCTGGTGGACAGGCCGCGCTCGATCGCCTGCTCGCGCGCCTCGGGCCGGTGTCCCTGATTTCGCTTATGGCAACGCTTGTGTTGCTGTTCGGATTTCAGGGCGAACAGATCGTCGCGCAGCCGATCGTCATCGCTTTATTGGCCGTTCCGATCCTCATTCAAGTCTATTTCAACGCCGGCCTTGCCTATTGGCTTGGTCGCCGTTTCGGCGTGGCCTGGTGCGTGGCCGCGCCCTCTGCCCTGATCGGCGCATCCAACTTTTTCGAGCTGGCTGTCGCCACCGCCATATCCGTGTTCGGCCTGCAATCCGGCGCAGCGCTCGCAACCGTGGTGGGCGTGCTGGTCGAAGTGCCGGTGATGTTGTCGGTGGTGGCGATCGTGAAGCGTACGCGGCCCTGGTATGAAAGGAGGGCGGCTGATGCCTCTATGTGAAGTGTTCGACCATGATTTGCTGCCGGCGCTCGATCGCCGCCATGCGCTCGAACGTCCCGCCCTGGGCCTGGGCGATGGCACGCCGCCCCCGCGCATCCTGCTGCTCTATGGCTCGCTCCGGGCTCGATCGTTTTCGCGGTTGGCGGTTGAGGAGGCGGCGCGCCTGTTGCAGTTCTTCGGTGCCGAAACGCGCATCTACGATCCGCGCGACCTTCCTCTTCCCGATCAGGTGAAAGGCGATGATCATCCCGCCGTCCACGAGCTGCGCGAGTTGTCGCTGTGGTCGGAGGGGCAAGTGTGGTGCAGCCCGGAAAGGCACGGTCAGATCAGCGGCATCATGAAAGCGCAGATCGATCACCTGCCCCTTTCCATGGGCGGCATGCGGCCGACACAGGGGCGCACACTTGCGGTCATGCAGGTGTCGGGCGGATCGCAATCGTTCAACGCGGTGAACACGCTGCGCCTGCTGGGCCGATGGATGCGCATGTTCACGATCCCCAATCAGTCGAGCGTCGCAAAGGCCTTCCAGGAATTTGACGAAGCTGGCCGCATGAAGCCGTCGAGCTATTACGATAGGATCGTGGACGTCATGGAGGAGCTGGTGCGCTTCACGGTGTTGATGCGACCGCATGGCGAGCAGCTTGTCGATCGGTATTCCGAGCGCAAACAAGCCGGTGTGCCGATCGACGGGGCCACAGACCTGTCGAGCATTGCGACGGCCCGCTCATAGCGCGCTGAACGGCAGTTCTGCCGTAAGCTATCGGACGGCCAACCACCAATCCTGGCCATTCCCGCCATTGAAACACGATCAGGAACCCGGCTGATGCGGGTGGAGGCGTCGCACGGGCTCCGGCCTTGGGCCTTCGCCGGAGCGGCGCGGATGTTGGCGCGCGGGCGCTAGAGCATTTTGAAGTCAGGTGGGATCACCTGACGACTCGCAAAATGCGGAAAACAAATAATCAATAGAGCGGGATGTGCTTCAACCTAAGCGCATCCCGCTCTAGCCCTCTGCCGCGAACATGCCATATTGGGCGCGCCACGCGGCAACTTCGGCGCTGAGGTGCGCGGGCGCGGGTTCGCCGGAGATGACGAGGCTGGCGACCTCGTTCGGGGGGTGCATCAGCATCTTCTTCGATCCGTCGCTGAACCACACGGCCACCAGCCGATCGCACAGCACGTCCAGCACCGCGCCGGCCATGCCGTTGTCGATCGCCTTGCTGCCGGGCAGCAGGCGCACCATGATAGAGACGCCCTCGAAGCAATTGCGCGGTTCGCGCACGAAATCGAGCGAGACGAGCAGGCCGGAACGGTCCGGCCGCGCATCATCCGCCAGCCCCGCCACCCGGCGCCATGCGCAGAACCATGTGCGGCAGATATGCGGGCGCACCGCATGGATGCCGCACCCGCGCGCCGAAAGGTGCATGCACGGCGTGCCCGCCGGCTTGCTGAATTCGGGCGTGTCGACGGTGAGGGTGGTGCAGCACGCCACGCAATCGCCGCACGCGCGATCGGCGAGGACCGGCCCCAGCAAGGTGGTTTCCAGATCGGCTTCGGTGGGCATCGCGCGAACGGCGTGCCTTGGCGGCCGGGGGAATGCAAGGGGCGGACGGCGCGGCGGTTTGCTTCGTCAGTTTCGCGATATCGGCGTTGATGCTGATGCTGATGCTGAAACGGCGCAGGAACGGCCCGTTCCGCGACGGGGGCTGGCGACATCGCGATCTTCGGTCAGGTGAAGATCAGGGTGATCACCAACATGGCCAGCATCCCCACGGCGGCGGCGATTGAAAGCCATGCCTGTTCAGCCTTTTTCCTGTAACCTGAAAACCCGAGAAGGCCCGCGCAGATCATCGCGGGCAGCAGCAGGAAGAATGCGAACGGAACGAACAATATCCTGGCGACAATGCTCATTTCCAGATGATCGCGGGGCGCTTCGGCGGCGTTCGTCACCGTCATGTCGTTCAGCAGCGCATTCGCCTGGTCTTCTGAAATGCCGCGTTCGGACAATTCCTCGCGGGCGGCCGATATCGCTTCGGGCAACAGATCCTCTGCCTCGCCAAGACATGCGATCCTGACAAGTTCCATGTCCGGATAGCGCCGCATGTTCGCGCGAAAGTCGATACGGCCCATCGTCCGAAGCATTCCTGTTCGCGGGGTTGCGACGCCGTCGTTTATCCCGGCGGCGCGTTGATCGCCAGTTGGGCGGCGAAGGCGCGTTGATAGGCGGGGCGCGCCTCGCCGCGGGCGACATAGGCGGCGAGCGCGGGATATTCGTCGAGCAGGCCCGACATGCGCAGGCGCAGCAGCACGGAAACCATCATCAGATCGCCCGCGCTGAACGCGCCCTCCAGCCATTCGGCATCGCCCAGCCGCGCCGACAATTGCTCCATCCGGGCGCGGATGCGGTCCATCACCAGCGGCAGGCGGTCCCGCGCCCAGGGCCGGTCTCCCTCCAGGATCTTCGCGGTGGTCAGGTCGTGGACCGGCGGCTCCATCGTGCTGAGCGCGGCGAACAGCCAGGTGATCGCGCGGGCGCGGGCATGTTCGTCCGCCGGCAACAGGCCGGGATGGCGCCCGGCGATGTGGAGGATGATCGATCCCGTTTCGAACAGCGCCAGATCGCCCTCCTCATAGGTCGGGATCTGGCCGAAGGGGTGGAGCGCCAGATGCGCCGGCGCCTTCATCGCCGCGAACGAGACGAGGCGGACCTGATAGGGCAGGCCCGCTTCCTCCAGCGCCCAGCGCACCCGCGTATCGCGCGCCAGCCCCTTGCCGCCATCGGGCGAGCGTTCGAATGCGGTGATGGTGATCGTCATGACGGTTCCTCTCCTTGCCCGCGCCGCCGGGTGCGGCGCGTTCGTCTTCACGACGAACGGGCGCGCCGGGAATCGACATGGCGGGCGCGAAAATATCGCGCGGGCGGAAACTGCACCGGCACGGGCCGGATGGGAACCGCCTTCGCGCGGGGCGCCGGGCACGTGATCGGGAGGGCGACGTGCGCGATCGGGTGAGGGCGGCGCGCCCACTGGCCGATCGCCGGACGCCGCCCTATCTTCGGGCAAGGCCCGGCGGACGCTCGGGCATGCGGAGGGGCGCTTCATGCAATCGATGATCGTGGCGGGGCTGATCCTCCTCATCGCCGTGGCCCTGCCCTTCGCGATCGTCGCCGCGCGCAAATCGGCGCGCAAGGGCGGCCGGGGCGGAATGGCGGGCGCGGTGCTCGCGATCGGGCTGGCCTTCTCCATCCTGTTCGATCCCCGCAAGCAGGAAGTGATCGAACGGATCGGCAAAAGCGAGAACGAGGGCGAGGACCGCAACAAGCAGGGGGAGGTTTAGCGCCGCGCGCGCAAATGCCCGTCCTCGCGCGGGCGCACCGATATGGGCATGGCTCGCGCCTGAGCGGCTTCAGCCCCGGCGGGTGCTCCGGAATTGGCGGGAGCGAGCCAGGCCAGGATCATCGGCACGCAACTGATGATGAATCCAGCGGGATGGGCCGTCAGGTGATCCGAAAGATGCCATGTCGGTCCGATGCCGATCGGGAAAATCTGCAGCAGGACCCATGCGCCGGAAAATCCGCCGTCGCGAAGGCGGCGATAGGTCATCACCGTCAGCACGATCGACAGGAACAGGAAGATCGGGAAACAGATCCATTCAGGAATTCCGAGGAATACGCCCGCGACCACAAGATTGGACGCGAGCAGCAGGGCAATCGACGCGGGCCGATAGCGCGCGCGTTCCGCAAAGGCGCCCATGTTCCAGGTCATGGCTTATCCTGTACCCGTCTGGAGGTGCGCTTGCCACCCGGTTGCGGCGCTTCGGTGTGGACGGGGGCTTGAGGCCATCGGGCGGGCGCGGGACGGAGGGCAGGTTGACGGAATGCGCGCCGCTTGCGGACGCTCAGAAATCGCCCATTTCCACGATTTCGGCGAGCGATACGGCATAGACGCCGCCCGAAGCGCGCTTCCATTCGGCGATGCCTTCCTCCACCGACGGAAAATCAGGGAAAACAGCGGCGAGATGTGTCACGCTCCGGTCCAGCGTCGATCGCGATACCGGAGCATGTGGAAGGGCGTCGCCGAAGCGCCAGGCCAATCTAATCAGCGAAATATGAAAAATGGTCTCATCGGCATCGGGGCTTTCGTCGATGCGCTGTATCTTGACCAATGAGCGTTCTTCACCCGGGCGGGTGCGATAATGCCAGACCTGACCTTCCTGATAGCACGACATGCCTGGTTATCCCTTTTCCCGCCCGTGCCCCGATGCCCCAGTAGCGGCCGCAGGAGAATGGCATGGCATGCCCCGGAAACCGAGAGGCATCGATCGCCCCGAATGGGGCATCGACGCGGCGGCCGGAGTTCTCCACAATCGGCGTCGATCGCGGCCTTCGCGCGACAAGGGAGATCGGAATGATCGCGACGATCCTGCTGGGCGCCTCTTGCGTGGAACGTTGCGCTGGGCCGATCGCGAAGGGGCGACGGTGGAGACCGATCCCGTTCAGGCGTTGAGCGAAGCGGCGTTGAGCTGTGGAGTGGGCAGCTTCAAGTGGCGTGGACTGGACACCGATCACGGTAGCGAGATGATCCTCGTCAATGATCGGGCCACCCGACATGCGCTCGATTGCATCGCCGGCAAGGTGGTTCACGATTTTTATGTCCGTGTGGAACGCAACAACAGCGGCCGATGACGTTGTCACGTGCACCAGGCGTTGTATTTGACTAGCCGCTGCTTTTGCCGGATGTTAAACGAGCGGAGCAGGTCGCTAGGGGTAGAGCAAGATGAACTGGGTGATTAGACCGCTGCGACTCTATGCTGTTTTTCAGGGGCGATCCACTCGGCGCGAATTTTGGTCGTACTTTCTGGTACAGTTTCTGCTGATTGCGGTTCTCGTCAATTCCATACGACTTTTTGTAGCCGATGAAGCAAGTGCTGAATCGGCTTCGTTGCCGTTAATCGCAGTCCTTATTCTGGCTTTTGCGCTACCAAACCTGGCAGTTTCCGTACGCCGTCTACATGATATTGACAAACCTTGGTGGTTTATCCTTCTCGGTCTGGTCCCTGTTATAGGTTGGCTTTTCTGGGTAGTGATGATGGTGCAATCTGGAACGGATGGGCCGAACTCGTACGGCGACGATCCTCGCGATTAGCGGTGGTGGGCGACGGGTCAAGCACGTGCATAGGCCCTTGAAAATGCCCACGGGTTGGTCGAGCGGAAAACGACCATCGGCAAGCGCCCCGATTGCCCGCATTCGCTGACGGTGCCAGAAACGCGCGATGAGCCTGATGCTGATCGTTCTCGCGCTCGCGGCGCAGGCGCCGTCGCCGGGGTTCCGGCTGGAATGCGTGTTCGCGAGCGATCAGGACGGGGGGCCGCCGGCCGATCCGCAGGCGGTGAACATCATTCTCGGCCTGCGCGCCTCGGGAAAGCCGAAAAGCGCGAGCTTCGAGGATCCGTCGAACATATTGGGCGATGATTACGGGCGCACATCCGCGGCGTCCCGCCGATGGACGGTGAAAGGCGTCGGTTTCGATCGCATGGGCGGTTTCGTCGAAATCAATTCACGCCCGCCGCGCCCCGGCCATGCCGCCAGGATATGGTTTTCGGGCGACGGCGCCGGGCTGTTCAAGGGGCGTTTCGTCGTCAATCGCGGCATGCTGACCGAGAGCTTCGCCGAAGGCGACAGCGGCGAGGTGACGTGCAGGAACGATCCCGATGGCGCGGGGCAGGGGCGCTAGGGGGCGGTGATCGCAACACGCCCGGCCATGATGCCGGCAGGCAATTCATCGATACGGCACGCAGCCGCGATTCATGGATCGGGCCAATATCCGGTATCGAGGTTGATGCTCACCCGCTGACCGCCGTCGATCCTTTCGGCTCCGGGCAATCTGGCGAGCAGCGCCGCCGTTACCGCCGCTTCTTCGCCATAGATGCCGGATTTCTCCCCCGACGGGCTCCAATAGGCATAATATTCATCGGTTTCCAGATATTCATCGGCTTCCAGCATGAGGCGTTCGAGCGCATATTGGAACAGGCCGTCATCTCTTCGGCAAACGCGGCCGCGTTCATCGCCGCCCGGGCCCCTGTATATGGCGATCGATTCCACCAACATGCCCAAGCCCTAACAGGATCGCGCCGGCTTTCCACTCCGCCCGGCCGACGACCGCCTGGTTTCAGTGCGCCCTGGGCATGGCAAGGAAAAAGCGATCATCGCGCCCGTTCCGCCTCATAGGTCGCCAGAAGCGGCCATAGGGCGGGGGCGTCCGCGCCCGGCTGCTCGGCCGCGTTGCGGACCGCGTGGAACTCGTCCTCATTCCTGATCCGTCCGCGCCGGAGCACCCGCTGAATGACCTTCGAGAACCGCGATCGCACCGCCGTCAGCGTCGGCAGTTCCGCGTGCGACAACATGTCGTCGATCTTCGAAACCTCGCCGGCGGGCCAGCCGCCTGTGAACTCGACGATATCCCCGATCGCCATGCCCAGGCCGCGCCGGGCCCGCGCGGCCGAGCCGGTGGCGATGCGATCCAGCGCGGCCAGCGGATCGGTCTCCGCCGTCAGCAGCTCGGGCGGGAAAACCCTTGGCGCCATGAAGCCGAGCCATCGCCGCATGCGTTCATAATCGTCGGGTTCAATGCGCATGCGGGATATGCTGGCAGCGCCGTTCGGCCAGGGCAATGGCGAAGATCGCGACCGCCCCGCAAGATTGCCGTCCGCCATCCGTTCAGGCATCCGGCGGACCGGAACCGTGACGGAAGCGACCTAGTGGCGCGGTCCGTTGTCGTCCGGGCGGCTCCATTTCTTCTTCGGTGTCTTCTTCTTTTTCTGCTCCGGAATCCGCCATTTGCGGATGTCGGTGCAATTGCCCATCGAACTGGTCTGTGTCGAGCAGCCCAGAAATTCGCTGTCGCGCGGGCCGAGGATCAGGTGCCGGGGCGTTTCCTCTCCGGTGATGTTGCATCCCGGCCCCGCTTGCTTCCAGCGTTCGAGCACGATCACATTGATCCGCCGGCCGGTGAGGTTGCGCGCGCGATAGGGCGCGTGGCAGCCGGGCGCCTGATGGACGGGGTCAGGCTCCAGCACGGTCGATGGCGCGGACCTGGCGCTCTTCTTGGATCCGCCACCGCCCGATCCGATCCTGATCTCCGGTTTCCAGCATGTCGGCCAGCCACCGTCGCAACTGTCGCTCGCCTGCGCCGGTCCGGCCATCAGCAAAACCCCGCCCGCCGCGATCAGGAACAAACGCACGCGCCTCGACATTGCCGGCATCATATTTCCCCCATGCGGCCCGCCCCCAGGCCGGACGGGGAGGAGACATTCCAGCTAACCGACTGTCAAGAAATCGCTATTCAAATTGGGTGGCAGTATCTGGCCCCCGCCGTGGCGGGCGGGGGAACCGTCCGCGCGGTACGAAGCGAAACGGATCAATCTGGCCGATCCGCCATGCCCGTGCCGCGATAGCGTGCGCCCCATCAGCGATTCGGGTGGGGGGGAATGCCGATGATCACCGTCTTGTGGGCGAGCGACGGAACGCGCCAGTGCGTGTTCATCATGCCGATCAGCATCGAACAGCGCGAGGCGCGGCTGGCCGATCTGGGCATCCAGGTGACCGATCGGCGCGCGATGAAATGGCCGGGGCCGATCGCCGCCCAATGCCTGTTGCCGACGGGCGAGGGTTATCGCTTCGAATGCGAGGGCGTCAGCCGCGCGCAACTGGCGGAGGCTGCGGCGCTCGGCTTTCGCGTGCTGCGCGCGTCCGAGGATCTGATCGGCGCGGCGGGGCTGGCGGACGATCCGGCGGCGGCGGACAAGCATGGCCTGCAGGCGCGCGGGCCGGGCGGCGATGCCTTCCCCTGGGCCGCGCTGGACGGGCCGGGCGACGGCTTCCCATGGTCGAAGCTGCGTGCGCTGCCGTTCCGGCTGGCATCCGGCGAGGCGGAATCGATGCTGCCGCTTTCCGCGCTGATCGGCCGCAAATGCCGGCTGATCGGGCCGGATACCGTGGTCACCGGCGATTTCGACGCGGAGCGGGTGAACATCTTCGTCAATGACGGGGGCCGGATCGAGGCGGTCACCTTCGGATAGCGGGGCCGGAAGATTGAATGGAAAGCCGAGGCCCTGGGCGTTATTCGGGAAGCATGTTCCTGACCGAAGCCGATTACCAGCGAGCCGACTGGCCACTCCTGCAGAACGGAGCGGTCAATCTGTTCTGGAGTCGGGATGTGCTTTCCGAGGCCCGGAAGGACCTGGCCGCGCTGGGGTATGAGGAAAGCGAGATCGTCTTCGGCAGCAAGGCGCCTGGTTTCCACACGCAGATGTCGAACGCGCTAAAGTGGGAGCAGCAGTTCGGATACAGCTTCTGGAACGGGAATCTGGACGCGTTGACCGATGGCATGCGCTATTTCCCGTTCGGGCCGTCCGGCCGAAGCGCCCTTGTCTTCCTGGGCTTTCATGATTTCACCGCGAAGAGCCCCCAGACAGCCCATGCCGTTCTCGACATCATCGAAAATGCGGCTCGGGACCATCTGCTGTCAGGTCGATTGCTGGTCGCATTGGTGCAGACCAACGACAATCAATACGCCGTCTCGGGGATCGGCGGACGAAGGGCGAACTGGAATCCGAGGGAGTGGACGAACCGGGATCGGGGTCTCTAGCGTCCGGAATCGGGGCGGCGGCAGCCGCTGGCGCCGGGGGAGCGGTGGAAGCTCCGCTGCCTCTCCGCCGCTCTCCAGGCCCCGGCTTTCCGCCGTTCACCCCCCGCGAGGAACAGGCAATCGGCACTTCACTATCCTGGGCGGTGGCTGCGATCCGGGGCGTATGATAACCACCCGAACATGTCAGACTTGTCACGCATGATATCGTGGATGGCGATAGCAATGTCGGCATTGGCGGGCGTTGGCCAGGCAATCGCCGCGGAACCGGCGCAATCAGATGCGCCGGCTGTTTCGCCTGTCGATCGGAAGCCGCCCTTGAGACTGGCGGCGCCACGCTGGCTTCCGCTCACCGGACAGCAGATCAAGGTGCTTTTCGCGAATCGCACCCTGGATATGGACGAAGGGTACGAACCATTTCCAGGTGTAAAGGTTCAGATGAACGAGTTCGGAGGCTGTTGGCCTCAAGAGCGATTCCTGGCGGATGGCCAGTGGCAAAGGTCCGAATGCCAGCGAGCCGCGCGCACATTTGCCGGCCGTTGGCATACGGAGCCGTTTCGCGGTGGCGAACGCCTTTGCGTCGAGGCGCCCGGCTTCGAGAAGCGGTGCCGTTTCGTGTGGCAGGGGGACTCCGCGAACAGGGTGATCATGTCATATGCCAGGTTCCACTCCCCGGAGTCCCTCGAGGATCCGGACTGGTACAACCCATATCTGCTCAGCAGCTTGTCGCCCAAGGGCATTCTGTGATCCGCTGGAAGCGGATCGCACGTCAATCGTCGAGCGTGACAAGAATGCACGCCCGGAAGGCACCGTCCGCCGTATCTTGCCGATGCCAGATCTTGACGATGTGATAATATTGGAAATAGCCGTCCGTATCGCGGGCAAGATGTTCGCCAACGCGCGGCAGAAAGTCGAACTCGGCAACGAATAGCGGCTCTGTCGAATCCTCGCCTTCGATCACTTCAACCAAAGCCATGAAGCCCTCCGCGATGGCATGATTGCAAGCTTCCCCCGGTTTCGGCAAGCGCGTGCGCGTCAGGCGTCGATCACCTGCACGCCGCTGGCCGGATCCCGCCGATAATGGGCCAGCCGCGTTTCGAGCGTGCCCAGATGGATTTCGAGCCTGTGCCCGTCGGGATCGAGGAAATAGGTGGACGCGCCTTCGCTCCTGTCCTCCTTCCAGATCACGCACCGCGCGGTCAGCGCCGCGCGGAGCGCGTCATAATCCGCGTCGGCCACGCTGAAGGCGATATGGGTATAATCCGGGTGGGGGGCGGACCGCGCCCGATCGTCGCGCGACAGGCACAGCCAGAGCGATCCCGCCTCCAGATAGGCGCCGTCGGGCCAGACCGCCCGCACCGTGCAGCCGAGCACATCGCGATAAAAGGCGAGCGACCGTTCGAGATCGGCGACCGCCAGCGTGATGTGGTTCAATCCGCTTATGCCCATCCCGTGATGATACGGTCGTGACCGATCCCGCTCAACATGGGAGCCGCTTTGTCAGGAAAGCGGCGCGTCAGGCGGGTCGGTCGAGTTGTTGCAGGAAGCGAAGCGCCGTTTCCTTGGACGGCCTTGGCCGATCGGCCCAGCCGCCGGGATGCCAGGTGGCGTTCGGCAACCTGTCTTCATCGGGTGTGATGACCCAGGTTCCGATCAGCTTCACATCGTCGCCGTGGCAGAAGAACAGATCAGCATGGCAAAAGCTGTCGGGCATATCGCCGGGATCAGGTGTGATCTGCTCGCGCAGATCGTCGATCATCTCGGCATCGCATGCCGCGTCAACCGGATGCGTAAATTCAAACATGAAGCTATCGGCATAATAGCCATATGCACGATAGTGCGGGCTATCGATCTCCATGTCGCCAGACTATCGAATGTGCGCGATCGCGGCAAACCGGGGCTTTGCCGATCTTCCTTTCGGGCCTCCCATGCGCGCCGCCGATCCCGTGCGTTCAGCCCGCCGCCCGGCTTTCGTCCGCCGCCGCGAAATGCGCCATCTGGTCGGCATGCGCCTTTTTGAAGGCGGGGCGGTCGACGAGGCGGCGGATATAGGCCTCGCTCGCGGGGCGATCGCCGCGCGCGCGGACCTGGGGGATGCGCAGCACGTCCGCCATCAGCAGATCGGCGACGGTGAAGCGGCCCTCCACCAGCCACTCGCGCCCGCCCAGCACGGTTTCCACATGCGCCAGCCGGCTGTCCAGCCAGCCCGACAGGCCGTTTTCATGATCGCCCGAAAGCCCGAGGAACCACCAGGGCACGCTGACCATCTCGATCGAATTGAGCGCGGCGATCACCCATTCGGTGGTCTCCGCCTCGCCGCGCGCGGTGCGCGGCATCAATATCTCGCTCTTCCTGGCCAGATAGAGCAGGCACGCGCCGCTTTCGAAGAGCGAGATGTCGCCTTCGGTGAGGAAGGGCACCTGCCCGAAGGGCTGGTGCGCGAAATGGCTCGGCTGGCGATCCTCGAACGGCACCGCGCCGATCGCGTAATCCAGCCCCGCTTCCTCCGCCGCCCAGCGCAGCCGCAGATCGCGCACAAAGCCGCGCGGTCCCCTGGGCACCCAGTCATAGGTGAAGATCGTCAGCGTCTCGCTCATGCTTCGGCACCTCTCCAGTCCGCGCGTATCGCGCCGCCGCGCCTCGATAGCAGGAACCACGGCCGCGCGCAGCCGGGCAGGGCGCGGCGCTGGCTGGATCGCCGCGCTTCCACAACGCCCCGGCGCGCGACTATGCTGCCGCGATGAAAAAGGGGGCGGCGATGACGGCGGATGATCTGGACAGGCTGGAACGACTGGCCGGGGTGGCGACACCGGGGCCGTGGTTCGTTCGCCGGCTGGACGACGAGCATTGCATGGGCGCGGTCGCGGTCTCCACCCGGCCGGATACCGGCATGGTGGAGGACATGCGATCGGGCAGTTGGCCGTCTTCGGAAGTGGTGGCGGCCTGCCTCATCCAGCAGCCGCCCTATGTGCTGCCCGCCGACGACCGTTTCGACGAGAATGCCGCGCTGATCGCGATGATGCGGACGGCGCTGCCTCAACTGCTCCGGCTGGCCCGGATCGGCCTGGCCGCCGACGGCGCGGGGCAGGGGGCCTGAGCACGACCGACGGACACAGCCTGCGGATCGCGCGCAAGGCGATGGCGGTCCATGGCGCGCGGACGGGCGGGTAGCGCGACGGGCGCGATGATCGCCGCGATACCCCGGCGCGTCATTCCGCCCCGGCGGCTTCGCAGGCGGCGAGGGCTTGGGCGGCCAGTTCGTCCATGTCCGGATCTTCGGAGGGTTCGGCCCAGATGCGGAGGTCCGCGATCAGCGAGGGATGGGCGCAAAGCAGGGCGGTTTCCAGCATGAGCTCGTCCACGGATTCGCCGCGCAGCGCCGCCTGAACGAAAGGCAGGGCAATGGCGGGATCACGGCGGGCGAGGCCCCATATCGCCTGGACGCGCACCACCGCGTCCTCGGCCGCATTTTCTGCCACGTGCAGCAGCGCATCCTGCACGGGCGGGGTGTCGATCTCCTCCTGCGCGAGCAGCAGCGTCGCCCAGTCGCGGTTGGAGGGATCGGCGTCGCGCGTCATCGCGATCAGCAGGCTCAGATTGGCCGCCGCCATCTCGCTGCCCGACAGCGGCACTTCGTCCGCCGCCACGGCTTTCAGGAAATCGGAGCTCGGCTCGTAACGGTCCGCCATGCGCGGCTGGGTGGCATGATGCGCGGGAGCGGGCAATGCCGGGGCGTTTCGCGCGCGATCGCCGGGGCCTGACGCGCGCGATTTTTCGTGTAGGCTGGGCGGATGAGCGATCGGATCATCACGGCGCGCGGGGGGGCAGGAAGGCTTCGGGCAGCAGGGCTTCGATGATCCGTTCAGAATATCCCCTTGAGCGCGATTTCGCGGTCCCGCGCGGATGGGGATCGGGCAGGTGCTCGGTGATCCGGGAATATCGATGGTCGTCCAGGTCGACGTCGAAACCGTAGATCCGGCCCGATCGCGTCACGAAGCTGCCGATAAGGGTATCGTCGCCATCGGGGGTCAGCGACAGGACCAGCACATCCTCGCGCGCGAACCCGAAATGCTCCAGGCTCCGGAAGAAATCCGCCGCGCTGTTGTTTCCGCCATAGCAGGCGAGGAACAGCGCGCCTTGCCTCAGCCTGTGGTTGAGCGCCCTCACGTCCGCGATGGCCTTGTCGAGCGATTCCATGCTTTTCCCGCCTCACGGTCGGCGCGCAAGCTCGTGTATCGGCCGGGCGGAGTCAACGGCGCCGGGCCGCGCGCCCGCGCCCCGCATCGCTGACGGCGGTGGAGCGCCGAACCGCCGCCGCATAAACCCGCGCAATGGGCATCGTGCAGCGCATTTCGGACGGTCTCGTCAATCTCGCCTCGGGGCTGGGCACACCCGCCGACAAACGCACCCGATCCTTCCACCACCTGAACCAGATCACGCCGGACAGGATCGACGCGGCCTATCGCGTGTCGTGGCTCGTCCGCAAGATCGTGGACCTGCCCGCGCTCGACATGACGCGCGAGCGCCGCGACTGGCAGGCGCCACAGGCCGATATCGCGCGGCTGGAGGCCGAGGAGAAGCGCGTCCAGCTCTGGGCCAGGGTGCGCGAGGCGCTGATCCTGGGCCGGCTGGGCGGCGGCGCGATCATCCTTGGCGTGGGCAATGAAGATCCCGCCCTGCCGCTCAATCCGCGCAACCTGCGCCCCGGCGCGCTGCGCTACATCCATGTCGTCAGCCGCTGGCGGCTGGGGCTGGGGCCGATCGTCAAGGATCCCGCGTCCGACATTTTCGGGATGCCCGATCATTTCACCATAGGCGGCGCTGGCAATGGCGCGGGCGGGGGCGGGCGCACCCGCATCCACCCCTCTCGCGTGGTCGTCTTTCGCGGGCGGCCCGTGCCCGATCTGGGCGTGGCGAGCGCCGAACAGGCCTTTTGGGGCGACAGCGTCATCCAGTCGATCGACGAGGCGGTGAACAATGCGGACACCGCCACCGCCGGTTTCGCCAGCCTGATCCACGAGGCCAGGCTGGACACCGTCTCCATCCCCGGCCTGATCGATCTGGTGGCGACCGAGGCGGGTGAGCAGCTTTTGCAAAAGCGCGTCGCCGTGGCCAACAGCTTCAAGTCGATCTGGAACACGCGCATCCTGGACGGCGGATCGGGCGGCGAGCGCGGCGAGGAATGGGATACCCGCCAGATCAACTGGGCGGGCATGCCGGAGGTGATGAACGCCTTCATGGGCTTTGTCGCGGGCGCCGCCGATATCCCCGCCACCCGGCTGCTCGGCCGTTCGCCGCAGGGCATGAACGCCACCGGCGACGGCGACCTGACCAATTATTACGATCGCATCCAGGCCGGGCAGGACAGCGACCTGCGCCCCCAGCTCGAACTGATCGATCGCGTGCTGATCCCCTCCGCCGGGGTGGGCGCGGGCATCGCGGGCGCCGATATCTGGTTCCGCTTCCCGCCGCTCACCACGCCGACGGCGCGTGAGGAAGCCGATATCTTCAGCACCGCGATGGATGCGGTGGGCAAGTTGCAGGGCACCGGCCTGGTCCCGCCAGCGGCGCTTTCGCGCGCGGTGCAGACCTTCATGACCGAGCGCGGCTACCTCCCCGGCCTGGAAAGCGCGCTGGCCGCGATCCCGGAGGCGGAACGCTTCCCCGATCCGGACGGCGGCAAGGCGACGGAAAAGGACGCGGAGGAAGAGGCGGAAGCCGGGGACGCGGAAGACGCCGGGGCGGGGGAAAGCCCGACCGGCAAGACAGTCGCGAAGCCGAAATCGCGCGCCGCCGCCAGCACGGAGGCCGGCCGCAAGGGCACCCACCCTTTCGGTGATTACAATCCGAACCGCTATCCGGCCGGATCGTCGCGCGGCGGGCAGTTCGCCCCCAGTGGCACGGGCATTTCCACCTCGCTTTCGGTGTTCGGAAAATCGAACGCGGCGGCGGTCACCTATGTCGAAGCGGCGCTGAACGGCGCGATCGACCAGCGCGGTGTGCGGCTGGGCGAACTTTCACCCAAGGCGACGAAGCGGCTGGCGGCGCTGGGCCTTTCGACGACGCGCCCGAACGGCCAGCCCAAATCGATCGCGGTCGACGGATCGGCGGTGATGCACATCCGCAAGCATATGGGCGTGGGCGAACGCAGGCGCGGCCAGAAACCGATCACCCAGTTCGACATCGCGGCCGCGCACCATCTGCTGAACAACGGGCGGGTCATTCGCGGCATCCCCGCCGAACACAAGGGCTCTCCGCTGATCGAAGCGCACACCCGCCGCCATGGCCGGGATTATGTTGGCGTGTTCGCGGTGCGCAAGCACACCGTGTCGCTGCACACGCTGCACGAGCTGACGGACAAGCAGAAAGCGCCGTGAAGGGGGAGGGGAGTGTCCGCGCTGCCTGATGCTAGATCCCCAGGCTAAACGTCCGAAGCGGGGCGCGGCTCTGATTACCGATATAGTGGAACCGGCCCGAAGCGACAAGGAAATTCCCGGATTCTCGCGCTGACGGAGGTGGTGCAGCCCCCTATTCCGGCAGCACCCAGCGGATGGTCTTGGTGCGCTGGGTGGGGATGGGGTTGCCGTAATTGTCGATCGCGGGGTGGTAGCGGGCGCGGCGGGTGAGGTTTTCGCAGCTCGCGGCGTCGAGATCGGCGTTGCCGCTGGAGACGACGACATGGCAATCGGTGATGAAGCCGAGCACGCCGATCGTCCAGGTGATGGTGGTGCTGCCCTGCGCCCGCGCCTTGATCGCCGCGACCGGATAATCGTCGCGCGTGATCCAGCGAGACATCCGCCGCCCGGCTTCCTCCGGGCTGATCGGTTCGATGGCGTTGAGCCGGGGCAAATTGTTGGAGGGCAGATCCGCGCCGGGCGGCCGGGCCGATCCGGGCGTGTAGATGCCGGGCAGGCTGGGCTTGAACATGTCCGGCAGGCCCGGTGGCCGCACCTTCGCCCAGTTCGGATCGGCGGGTTGTTCGGCCCCCGATCCGGCCGCCGATCCCGCCTGTTTCCCGTCGTCCTGCGCGGCCGCGCCCGTGGCTGCGAGCAGGGCGATGGGCAGGGCGGCGGCCTGGCGGCGGATCATGGCGCGACGAAAGCGGATTCGCGGGGCGCCGTCAAACCGGCCGTCTCGTTCAGCGGGGTTGCCGGCGCGGGATGCCGCTGAGCATCGCGCGCGCCGTGGCCGCTTCCGCGCCGCCGGCTTCGAGCAGGAACGGCCGGGAACAATCCTGTTGCAGCAGCAGGAAGGGCGCGTCCGTCAGCATGGGCCGGAAGGGGGCGGTGGGCAGCGTCGCGCGCAGCGCGATCAGATAGGAGCCGGCGGCCATCGTCTTCGGTTCCGCGAACCTGTCGTTGTTCCAGTCCATCCGGAATGTCCGTGGCGGATTGCCGAGCAATATCTCGTCCACCGTCACGTCGAAAACGGCATGCCTGGCGGAGATTCCGCGCGGTATCGATTGCTCCCGGCCCGTCCGCGCCTCCACCCTGGGGATGATCCGGTAGTTGGAGATGCGGCCGATCACCACCGCGTCCGCTGTCCAGATATCGTCGAGATCGAGCGGCAGGGGCACGGGGCAGGCATGGGCCGGCGCGGCGGCGCAGGCCAGGCCGGTGGCGACTGCCGCCGCGATGATCGCCGTTCGGGTGCGCATCCGGGGGAGCGTAGCGCCGCGCGCTTAACGGCGCGTTGCCGCCTGTTGCGGAACCGGCCGGAATCGTCGATCCTGCGCGGATGTGGCGTGTGGAGGCCGGGGCGGGGCGATGAAGTGGGACTGGGTCTGGGGCGTGATCGCGATCGTGCCGGCGTTCATCCTCTCGGCCTGCGCGCTGGCGTGGATCGGGATTCGGCCGGGCGGCCACTGGAGCGGCCTGGCCCTGCTGTTCGTGTTCGTCGCGGCGCTCTGCACCGGCGCCATGTGGCTGAAGAACCGGCACAGCATCCACAAGATCCGGCGCGCGGGCGGCGAGATCGCGCTGATGATCAGGCCGCTCGACGCGGCGGTGCACACCGCGCGGGATTTTCCGATGTATATCGGCATGCACATTTTCTGGTGCGGCCTGATCGGGCAGCCGCTGGACATGGGCGAGGCGCTGACCCTGTCCGCCATGCTCGCGTTTTTTGGCGGGTTGCGGCGCACCAGCTATACGCCGCCGATGACGTGGACGTGAGCTGATGGGGCGCACGCGGCGCGAGGCGCATCGGGCGCGGCGCGCGCGGGCGGAGCGGCGCTGGCCGCTGCTCTCGAACCTAATCGCCTGCCATTTCAATCAGGATTTCGACATATTGTACGGATCGCTGGAGGGGGCGATCGCGGCGGCGGCGGGGGACGGATCGATCGATCACCGCCGCGCCGTGCTGAAGGAATGGCGCGACTGGAACGCCGTGGCCGAGGGCGTGGAGGATATCCGGCCGCTGCTGGACGAGAGCTTCGCGATCGATATCGGGTTCAGGACGCCCGCCGACGCCCGCGCGCTGATGACGCGGATCCATGACGGGCTGCTGGCGGGGGTGAAGGCGGAGACGCGGCGGGACGGGTGAGGCGTCGCCGCCCCCCGCCATCGCCCCCCACCATCGCCCCGCCATGCCGATCATCGCCGTGGACGGCTGAGCCGCAGGGCGCGGGCCTGCCATTCGCACGCCCTCATCGCCTGCTCGATCCAGGCATGGACGCGGAGCCGCGAGCTATCGGTGGTGGTGGCCGTGGCGATCGCCGCCTGATCCTGATGCGACACCCCGAACAGCGTGACGCGCAGCCGCCCGGCCACGCCGAGTTCTTCCCATTGGCGCCGCAGCGCGTCGTGATCGATGCGGGTGAAGCCTCGCGCGGGCAGCGATGTGCCATAGGCAAGTTCGTCGGGGCCAAGGCCGGTGGCGGCGCGCATCATGTCGCAGATCGGCTCCTGTTCCGGATCCGGCCCGGTCGGCGGCGGCGGCGGTTCGCCGGTGTTGGGATATTCCGTATTGATCAGCCACGTGGCCACGCCCCGATATTCGGTCCATCCGGTATCGCGGACCCAGCTCCACAGCAGGATGCCGCACAGCGCGCCCGCCAGCGCGATCGCGGCCCCCGCCGCCAGCCTGTTCCGCATGTCGCCCTCTCCTCGCAAGCCGTTGCGACAGGGTGATATCGGCTGGCGGGGATGATGCAATCCGCCCATCGCGCCCTGGCGGCGGGCGCCGTGGCGGGCTAGGCTGCGGCCATGCGGATCGTCGCCATCATCGCGGCCGGACTGGCGCTCGCGCTTGGCGGCGCGGCCCAGCCCGCCGCCGCGCCCGCCGTGACGCCCCCCGCTACGGATGCGGAGCTGCGCGCGGCCTGCGTCGCGGAGGGCGGCACGCCGCGCGGCTATGGCGCGGCCGAACGCCGCCGCTGGTTTTGCGAGCGCGTCTTCGCCGATGCGGGAAAGACCTGCCGGGCGCGATCGGATTGCATCGGCGATTGCACCCTGCCGGACGATTACAAATGGTATGCCGGAACCCCGCCGCTGACCGTTGGCACCTGCGAAGCGGTTTCGCGGGTGGGCTGCATGAATGTGCTGCGCGACGGCATGCCCGTGCATTTCTGCCAGGATTGACGCGGCGGGAGCCCGCTGGAGTCCCGCCCCATGCATCAGCCCGGCGCGGGCTGGGGCCTGCCAGCCGGATCGCGCTCAGTCCGTCGGGAGATGCCAGCCTGCGCCGGCATGACGGGCTGGGTTGGCGGGCCGCGACGGCGGGTTACCGGGCCTGTTGTTCGGCGGCGTCGAAGGCGCGCATGATCTCCGCGCAATCGACCTGCATCCTGGCCGCGTTGCGGGTGCAGATTTCCAGCACCTTGTCGCGGTGGGCCTTCCTGGCCTTCAGCGCCGCGCTGATTTCCTCCAGCTTTTGCCGGGCGACATAGGCGTCGCCATTCTTCACCGTGGCCAGGCCGTCGCCGCCCAGATCGGCGGCGAAGGATTCGGGCGAATGGACGATGAAGACGGAGCCACCCTGCTTGCGGGCGATCAGCGCCCGATCGCCGCTCCACAGGATCATGTTGCGGCCGAATGTCTCGGGCTTGTACGCGATCGGATCGGCCAGATAGCCGCCCCATCTCATCACCGTCAGCCAGCTATCGATCAGATGGAATGACAGCAGCATCAGCACCGCGATGAAGACGATCTGCACCCGCAGATGGATCAGCCGGTAATTGGCGATCAGCATGCCGATCAGCGCGGCCAGCGCGATCATCAGCCACATCTGGCTGGGGTACCAATGATCGTTGAGCGCGATGATCCGCGCCGGGGCCAGGAACGCCTCGATCCATTCCGCACCCCTGAAGCCGGTGGCATGGGCGTGGCTGATCGACCGCCGGACCAGATAGGCGAGGACGAGCAGGACGACGCCGACGCGGCCAGCGATCCGGTTCCAGCGATCGGCCGATGCCTGGCTGGCCCAGAACAGCCAGCCCACCCCGATCGCCAGCGACGCCTGCACCGCCAGGTTGATGCCGGACATGACCACGTCCGACGGCGAGGCGACCGACAGGAAATTGACGCCCCACATGCGGAACACGACCGTGTTGATCGCGGCCGACAGGAAGAAGGACGCGGCGCTGACCACCGAGAATATCTCGATCACGAACGTCAGCAGCGATCGCGATCCCCGCCGCCGCGCCGCCTTGACGGTCGTGCCCGTATCCGTGCCGGCCATGATTCCCCCACCCATGTTCCCCGCCCCATTCATGACGCGGCGATCGGCGCGCGTCGAGGGGATGCGGGGCGGGATACGGGGAATGTATCAGGATGGTGCGCCGCCGCTCAGCCCGAACGCTGGGGGAGGTGCGATCTCCCTAGAAATGATGCTCCAGCGGCAATGCGCCGGCGTTCATCGCCCAGGGGTGCTGGCGTTCCTCATAGACCGACACCCCTGGCGGCGGGAAATTCGGATCGGCGAAGGCGCCGACCGCGATCGAGATGAAACCGGGGAAGGCGCTGGGTTCCCAATAGACGGTCGATCCGCATTCGGGGCAGAAATGGAAGGTGGCGGCGGTGCCGCTGTCGCCCACCCGCGTCCATTGCGAGGATCGGCCCGCGATCGCCACGTTCCCGACCGGAAAGCGCGCCTGCGCGGCGAAGACGCTGCCCGTGCGCTTCTGGCATTCCAGGCAGTGGCAGATCGAGATGCGGACGGGTTCGCCCTGGCAGGCAAGGCGGAGCTGTCCGCAACCGCAGGTGGCCGTCCGGTGCGTCATGCCCTGATGATAGGACGGGATCGGGCCGGGTGGAAGCGCGCCGGACGCCCATGATTCGGACGCTGCCCGCCCAAAACCCACCAGATCGGCAAAGCTTTAACCATTATTTGAGGGTTCGGCCCCCACTGGGCGGTTGGGGTATCAGGGTCGGGCCAGCATGTTGCGTTTCTATTATTGTATCCAGAATGATCACGACCTGCGTCTCGTCGTGCTCGCGGCGCTGATCTGCGTCACCGCGTCGTTCGCGGCGGTGATGCTGCTGCGCCATGCGCGTTCCGCCACCGGGGGGCCGCGCCGCGTGTGGCTGGGCGCCGCCGGGGTGACGAGCGGTTTCGGCATCTGGGCCACCCATTTCGTGGCGATGATCGGTTATGATCCGGGCGTCGTCGTCGGCTATGCGCTGGGGCTGACCGCCGCGTCGCTGGCGGTGGCCGTGGCCTCCACCAGCCTGGGTTTCGGGCTGGCGCTGACGGGCCGACGGCCCGCGATGCGCGTGCTGGCCGCCGTCGCGGTGGGCGCGGGCATCGCATCGATGCATTATCTGGGCATGGCCGCGGTCGAGTTTCCCGGCGAGTTCCGCTGGTCGGCGGATTATGTGTCCGCATCCATCCTGTTCGCGATCGTGCCGGTGGCGCCCGCGCTCACGCTGGCGCTGGATCGCCGCGACGTGCGCTCCGCGATCGGCGCGGCGCTGCTGCTGGTGCTCGCCATCGTGCTGCTGCACTTCACCGGCATGGCCGCGATCACGGTGATCCCCAGCCATGAGGCGGCGGACGGCGCAACGCTGTTGTCGCCGATCGCGATGGCGATCGCGGTGGCGGCCACCGCCTTCGGCGTGCTCGCCTTCGGCATATTGGCGGCGCTGCTCAGCGGCCGCGCGCGCGCCGCGATCGTGGCGAGCGAGCGCGAGTTCGGCGTGCTGGTGCGCGGCATCAGCGATTGCGCCATCTACATGCTCGACGCCGACGGCCATGTGACGAGCTGGAACGCCGGCGCGCAGCGGCTGAAGGGCTATGCCGAAAGCGAGGCGCTGGGGCTGGACGTCGCCGCCTTCCATTCGGCGGAGGACCGCGCCGCCGGCGCGGCGCGGCGCGGGCTGGACGCGGCGCGCGACCATGGCCGGTTCGAGACCGAGGGCTGGCGCTATCGCAAGGATGGCAGCCGCTTCTGGGCGCATGTCTCGATCGAGGCGGTGCATGACGAGGATGGCGGT
The DNA here is from genome assembly GCF_057809675.1 of Sphingomonas sp. FG14. Lineage (NCBI taxonomy): Bacteria > Pseudomonadati > Pseudomonadota > Alphaproteobacteria > Sphingomonadales > Sphingomonadaceae > Sphingomonas > Sphingomonas sp. FG14. The sequence continues at coordinate 23,998 of NZ_JBMDKK010000015.1, forward strand.
TTTCACGGCTTCGCCAAGATCACGCGCGACATGACCCGCCACAAGGCGCATCAGGACGCGCTGGAGACGATGACCGGCAATCTGAACGCCGCGCTTTCCAACATGCAGCAGGGGCTGTGCCTGTTCGGGCCGGACGACCGGCTGGTGGTTTCCAACAATCGCGTGGGCGAGATATTCGGCATCGCGCCCGGCGAATGCCCGGCGGGCATGCCGTTCACCGACGTGTTCCGCCTGGGCCTGGCCAAGCGCGCGGGGGGCGATGTGGCGCCCGCGCTGCTGGACGAGGTGATCGCCCGCCACCGCGCGATCATCGGCCAGCCGGGCGGCGGCACCGTCATCGTGCCCTTCACCGAGGCGTGCACGCTCTCCATCTCTCACCGCCCCACCGCGGAGGGCGGCTGGGTCACCACCTTCGACGACATCACCGAACGCCGCCGCGCCGAACAGCGCATCGAGCATATGGCGCTGCATGACGGGCTGACCGGCCTGCCCAACCGCGTGCATTACAATGAACGGCTGGCCGCCGAGATCCAGCGCGCCGAGCGCGCGGGCAGCCGCCTGGGCGTGATCGGCATCGACCTCGATCGCTTCAAGGAGATCAACGACGCGCACGGCCACGGGCTGGGCGATCTGGTGCTGAAGGCGCTGGCGGACCGGATGCAGGCGGTGCTGGAGGGCGGCGAGATGGTCGCGCGTTTCGGCGGCGACGAATTCGCGGCGTTCAAGCCGTTTCGCGAGGAACATGAGATCGCCGATTTCGTCGCGCGGCTGGAACGCTGCCTGAACGAGACGATCGACCTGGACGGGGTGACCGTGATCCCCGGCGCCAGCATCGGCATCGCCGTCTATCCCGAGGACGGGCGCAGCCAGGCGCAGATCCTGAACAACGCCGATCTCGCCATGTACCGCGCCAAGGATACGGTGGGGCGGCAGATCTGCTATTACGAACAGGGCATGGACGAGGCCGCCCGCGCCCGCCGCGTGATCGCCAACGACCTGCGCGAGGCGATCCCGCGCGGCGAATTCAGCCTGGCCTATCAGGTGCAGCGTTCGGTGAGCACGGAGGAGGTGACGGGTTACGAGGCGCTGCTGCGCTGGCGCCACGCGCGCGACGGCTGGGTCTCTCCACAGGAATTCATCCCGATCGCCGAGGAAAGCGGCGAGATCATCCGCATCGGCGAATGGGTGCTGCGCACCGCCTGCATGGAAGCCGCGCAGTGGGAACAGCCCTATCGCGTGGCGGTGAACCTGTCCGCCGTGCAGCTCATGCATGTCGACCTGATCAACATCGTCACGCTGGCGCTGCTCGATTCCGGGCTGCCCGCCACCCGGCTGGAACTGGAGATCACCGAAACCGCCTTTGTCGCGGACAAGCAGCGCGCGCTCCACATCCTGCGCCAGATCAAGGCGCTGGGCGTATCGATCGCGATCGACGATTTCGGCACGGGCTATTCGTCGCTCGACACGCTCAATTCATTCCCGTTCGACAAGATCAAGATCGACCGGTCGTTCCTGCTCGAATCCGAGACGAGCCATCAGGCGCGCGCCATCGTGCGCGCGGTGCTGGCGCTGGGCCGCAGCCTGGAAGTGCCCGTGCTGGCGGAAGGGCTGGAAAGCGAGGAACAGCTCCGCCTGCTGCGCCACGAGGGCTGCGACGAGGCCCAGGGCTATTTCTGGGGCCGCCCCATGGCCCACCCGCTGGCGCCCCGCCCGGCGGAACCGGCCCCCGCACAGACGCGGATCGCGGCGGTGGGCTGACGGGGCGCATCCCCGGCGGATAGCCTCACGCGAAGTGCAGCGCATCCGGCATCAGCGCGGCGGGTGGCGCGGATGGCGGTGAGGGGACGAGGTCTTCGGCGGAGACCAGGCTGGTCGCGGTGATCGGCTGGTCGCCCACCATCACCTTGCCCGCCGTCAGGTCGAAGCGCAGCATGCGCACCTCTCCGTCGAAGTCGAGGCGGAGGCCCGTGGTGCCGATCGGGATGGCGATCAGGTCGTCGTCGATATCGTCCACCAGCACCAGCGACGAGCCGGAGATATAGGCGGCGAAGTTCGCGGCCCCCTCGTTGAAGGCGACGGTGTCTCCGCCGCGCCCGAACGAACCGTCGAGCGAGACGCTGCCGTCGACGATCGTGATCCGCTCCACCCCGTTGGTGCCGAATATCTGCGCGTCGCCGTCGATGGCATAGGTGCCGTCCTGCGACAGCAGCAGCAGCCGCGCGACGGCGGCGGGGTTCTCGCCGGCGGGCAGCGGCGTATCGTCCGCCGGCGCCAGGATCTTGCCCGCGACGCCTGAAAAGACCTGTGCGCCGATCTTCAGCGCCGTGCCGTCGAACACCAGCTTGCGCACGCCGTCGTCGAACACCACGGGCAGCCCGGCGCTGCCCACCGGGATCGCCACGGACATGTCGCCCTTGCTGAACACCGCCGTCGATCCCGCCAGGCGGATGTCATAGGCGCTGGCCAGGCCGGGCAGGCGCACGATATCGCCGCCGCGCGCGAAGGATCCGTCCAGGCTCACCGCATAGGAACCCTCCAGGATGGTGAGATCCTGGAAGCCGTTGGTGCCGAACACCTCGCCCGCGCCGCCCACGCCGCCGGCATAGCCGTCGAACATCACCAGCCGGAAACGGGGATCGGACACGTTCACGCTGACGGTGGCGGTATCCGTGCCGCCATGCCCGTCCGATACGGTGTAGGTGAAGCTGTCCGGCCCCACATAATTGGCGGCGGGCGTGTAGGTGATGGTGCCGTTCGGGTTCGCCACCGCCGTGCCGTGCAGCGCGGCGCCGACGCTGGCGATGGCCAGCGCGTCGCCGTCCGCGTCCACGTCGTTGGCGCGCACCGCGATCGTCACCGCGCCGCCGCGCGGGGCCCTGGCGCTGTCGTTCACCGCGTCCGGCGTGTCGTTCACCGGCGCGATGGCGACGGTGACGGTGGCCGTGCCGATATCGCCGGCCTTGTCGATCACGGTGTAGGTGAAGCTGTCCTGCCCATTGGCGTTGGCATTGGGGGTGTAGGTGATCGTGCCGTCCGGGTTGATCACCGCGCTGCCCTTCGCCGGCGCGCCCACCGAAACCAGGCTCAGGCTCTGCCCATGGTCGCTCGCGGCATCGTTGCCGAGCACGGCGATCACCACCGAGCCGTCCTCGGCCACGTTCGCGGCATCGTCGGCGGCGTCGGGCGGGCCGAGGCTCTCCACGCCGGTGACGGCGAGCGTGATCGTGCCCAGCACCTGCGGCGCGGCGCCGGGCGTCGCGTATTTCAGCACGGTTCCCGTCGTCGGCATGGTCTGGCCCACGCGCAGCTCGGTCACCGGCCCGTCGGGCGTGTCGAACGCGACGACCAGGTCCGCCGGCCCGCCCTCGACCGAGGCGCCCAGGATGCGGATCACCTGCCCTTCGGCGAGGGTGAGGGTGAGGGTGGCGCCGTCGGCGTCGAGCGGCAGCAGCGGATAGCTGTCGAAATCGCCGCTGTCGGCGGTCGATACGCCCAGCACCTGGATGAAATATTGCAGCGTGAAAGCCAGCATGATGAGCGAGAACTTGACCTGGTCCAGCCCGTCCTGGTCGAATTCGGAAGGCTGCACCTGGTTCAGATCGATGCCGCCCGGCGTCACGTCCTTCGTGTTCGTGCCCACCACATAGCGGTTGAGCAGCCAGAACTGGTTCTGTTCGAAGACATAGAACGCGTCCGGGGTGGAGCCGTAGAGCGGCGTGAAGCCGTTGGCGAAGCTTTCCGCCGCCGTGCTGACATCGTCCATCGCATTGGCGCCGTTGCCCGGCGCGGTGACATGGGCGAGGCCGAAGGCGTGGCCGAGCTCGTGCGCCACCGTGTTGATCAATTGCTGCATCTCGCCGGCGGAGACGGGGGTGACGCCGTCCGCCTGATATCCGTCCATCAGGATGAAGACGTCGTCGTCGCGGATGACATTGTAGAAGTCCGGCTGGCTGTAAACATATTCGCCGCGATACCGGATGGCGGGCGTCGCGGCGTTGCCGTCGTGATCGTAGAAGATCTTCTGCGCCGAGAAATAGACGCTGGTCGCCCGTTCGGCGTCCGGGGAGCGGCCGGCGACCACCGTGATCTCCACCCCCGAACGATCGAAGATCGCCTGCACGCCCTGGACGATCTCGCGCTTCTGCGCGTCGGTGAAGCGGCCGAGCGCGGGGAAGCCCGGCTTCGACGTCACCGATTGAAACGATCCGTCCTCGGTATGGATGTCGATCACGCTGAAGATGCGCGACATCTCCGCTTCGAAATCGATATAGACATAGGGCAGCCGGTAGATATCGGTGCCCGCCGGCGGAATCGCGAATTCCTGGGTGATGCGGAGGTCCGCCCAGGCCGGCGTGGTCGGGCTGTTGAACAGCAGATATTCGATATTGTAGAGGTCGTCGGCGCGGCCGCCCGGGCCCAGGTCCGTCACGCGGAAACCGCCGGCGATGGATTCGACCTTGTAGGCGTCGCGCGGCTTTTCATAGACCGCCACGTCGATGCCGTTGTCCGGCATCACGCGGCTCACCCCGTCGCCGACGATCGCGGCGCCGCCGACCAGCGTGTCGCGCCCCTCGCCGCCGCGCAGCACGTCGTTGCCGTCGCCGCCGAACAGCAGGTCGTCCCCGCCATTGCCGAAGATCAGGTCGCGCCCGTCGCCGCCGTGAACGATGTCGTCGCCCAGCCCCGCGTCGAACCTGGTGTTCGCGTCCCAGATCGTCGTGCCCTGCAGCGTGTAGGCGTCGGGATCGGGCAGCCAGACGACGTCGTTGCCCGACGCGGCGAAACCGACCTGCGCGCCCGCCAGCACCGCCTGCGCCTGCGAGGGGAGGAGGTTGTTGAAATCGACGGTGTTCTGCCAGTTGTCGAACAGGCTTTCGGCGCGGATGTTGAACAGCCAGCGCCCGGCCTCCCCGGTGTTGCCGGCCAGCTCCTCCGCCGCCAGCATCTGGCTTTCATTGCCGGAAATGGCCAGTTCGTAAAATGATCCCGGCGCCGCCGTGCCCGCCGAGATGCCGGCACGCGCGACCCCGGCCGCGCCCGCCGATCCGACCACCCAGTTGATCGCCTCGTAGCGGAACTCGATATCGAAATCTCCGGCGCCCCGATCGCTCAGGATAAGCTGGAAGGCGTTGAGCTTGTCGGTCTTGTTCTGGAAATAGCCGACATCGTCCCAGGTGATGATCACCCGGTCGTTGGCGGTATCCAGATAATAATAGACGCGGTTCGATCCGGTGGAGGTGCCGCCGGGCGTGGCCGTCGCCGTGCCGCCGCGCGTGTCCACATCGCCGAAGAACACCGCGATCTCCGCCAGCCCGGTATCGTCGACGAAGCCCGGCGTCAGCGAAAAGCGCGGCGCGCCAAAGGTGACGCTGCCGTTGTTGTTGACGATCAGGCCGGAATAGGTCTGGCCGAAGAATGTGATGCCATCCTCGAAGATGGTGCTGATATTGACGAAGCCGGAACCGTCATCGACGCGCCCCAGCGCCAACGATCCAAAGCCCGCGGAGCCGCCCAGGCCCGAGATCAGGTTTACGCCCATCGAAACCCCCCACTATTCAAATGGCTATGACGGGGCCGGGCGTATCAGCGCGGGGCGCGCCCGAATTGTAGAATTTTGACGGTTGCGCGGGAATGGGGCGGGGGATGCCGGAGGCCGGACGCAGCCAGCCTATTTAAGCGCGGCCCTGACCCGAACCCAAACCAGGCTGATTATCGGACGGTAAAACACCCGTGCGGGGGCGTGCCCGGCCCGTTCAGGCGCCATGATGCAGATTGTCGAACCAGATCGCCGTCATCCAGAGGGCGCCGGTTCAGTCCGGCGCGGACGCGCGCTGGGGCAGGAACTCGCCGATCTTGGCGGAGAGCAGCTCGATCTGGAACGGCTTGGTGATCATCGCCATGTTCGTGCCCAGGAAACCCGCGCGCACCGCGGCGTTCTCGGCATAGCCGGTGACGAACAGGATGGGCAGGTCGGGCAGGTATCCGCGCGCGATCTCCGCGAGCTGGCGGCCGTTCATGCCGGGCAGGCCGACATCCGATATCATCAGGTCGAACCTGTGGCCCGCCTCGAACATGCGGATCGCCGCTTCGGGTTCCGCCGCCGTGACGCCGGCATAGCCCAGTTCGCGCAGCACGTCGCCGATCAGCAGGCGAACCGATTCATCATCCTCCACCAGCAGGACGGTCTGGCCGTTGCCCCGTCGCACGGGTGGCGCCGCAGCCGCTTCGTCGTCCACCGCATCGCCATCGGCGACCGGCAGGTAGAGCCGCACGGACGTGCCGACCCCCGGCGTGGAATGGATGCGCACCTGTCCCTTGGACTGTTGCGTGAAGCCATAGACCATCGACAGGCCCAGCCCCGTGCCCTGGCCGACCGGCTTGGTGGTGAAGAAGGGTTCGAACACCTTCTCGATCATCTCCGTATCAATGCCGACGCCCGTGTCCGACACGCTGACCATCACATAGCGGCCGGCGGCGATGCCGGGATGGGCGGCGGCATAGGCCGCGTCGAGCGTGGCGACGGCGGTCTCGATCGTCAGCTTTCCGCCATCGGGCATGGCGTCGCGCGCGTTGATCGAAAGGTTGAGGATGGCGTTTTCAAGCTGGTTCGGATCGACGCTGGCCGGCGGCAGATCGTCCTGGGTGGCGATCGCGACCGAGATCCGCTCGCTCATCGTCCGGCGCAGGAGATCGTCGAGCGACATGACCAGCGCGTTGATATCGGTCGCGCGCGCGTCCAGCGACTGGCGGCGTGAAAAGGCGAGCAGGCGGGCCGTGAGCCCCGCCGCGCGCTGGGCGGAGACCGATGCCGCGTCCATGAACCGGTCCAGATCGTCGGTCCGCCCGGCGGCGATGCGCCGCTTCATGATGTCGATCGCGCCGATCACGCCGGTCAGCATATTGTTGAAATCATGCGCGATGCCGCCGGTGAGCTGGCCGACCGCCTCCATCTTCTGCGCCTGGAGCAGCGCGGATTCGGCGCGCTTGCGCTCCTCGGCCTCCGCCTCCAGCTTGGCGAGCGCATCCCGCAGCGCGGCGGTGCGATCGGCAACCTGCCGTTCGAGCTGCTGCGCGGATTGCAGCAGCGCCTGCTGCGCGCGCTTCTGATCGTCGATATCGACGACGACCGAGATCGCGCCCGTCACCGCCCCCGCCGCGTCGAACAGCGGCAGCCCGCTCACCCGCGTCCAGACATCGTCGCCCGCCGCCGGATGATGGAGGAATTCGATGCCCGGCACGGTTTCGCCCTTCAGCGCGCGGGCCGATACGAACCGCTCGCGGGGGATGCGCCGGCCATCCTCCTCATAGCCGATCCAGCGGTCCTCTCCGTCGGCGGTTCGCGACGGGATCTCGCCGGTCGGCTGGAACCGCCGGAATGCCGGATTGGTGAGCTGCGAATCCCCCTCGGGGCCGACGAACGCCACGCCGATCGGCAGGTGATCGATCAATGTCGACAGGCGCGACCGTTCGGCATCCAGATCGGCGATGCGGTCGCGGATCTCGAACTGTTTCTGGCGCGCGCGCATGGCCGAGGCGACGGCGCTGAGCAGCGATTCCGAACTGAGCGGCCGTTCGAGCAGCACGACGTTGATCGCGCTGTCCGGCAGGCGCCGCCGGATCGCCTCCGCCGTATCGCCACGGCCGGCCTGTCGCCCCGCCAGCAGGATGAAGGGCACGTCCGACCAGGGCGGCTGCGTTTCGAGCGCGCGGTGCAGCAGCCCCAGATCGGCGGCCAGCGCCTCCTCCGTGACCAGGATCGCGCCGACATGCTCGTCGATATGCGCGGCCACGTCGCCAAGCGTTTCGCACACCGCGGTGTCGTATCCGTCGCGCGCCAGCAAGGCGCGCATGCTTTCGGCGTCGCGGCCATAGGGCGCGCTGATCAGGACGCGATGGCCTTCCGGCGCGGACCTATGCACCAGCGCCGCGATCTTCCATGAGCGGCCCCTGCGATCCCGTATATTCAGGCGTGCCGGTCAATATGCCCCTGAAGGCGGACAGCGCCTCTCCGACGCGCACGCCCTGCTGGTCTATCCTGAATTCGCGGATGGTGTCCTCATGCGCGCCGCCGCGATTCTTGACGATCGAGATCGCCTTGCGGATGCGGCCCTCGGCTTCGAAGAAACGAAGCAGGATCACGATATCGGCGATATAGGACACGTTCAGCCCGTTGGTGCTCATCGTTCCGAAAAAGCCCTGTTGCGGGTTGATCAGGATCGTCACCACGCCGGCCTGGTTGAGATAGGACAGCAGTTCGTGAAGCTGCAGGATGAGCTGCTGTTCCTGCGGCATCGCCGCGACATAGCCGTTCAGGCTGTCGATCAGGATGAAGGTGGCGCCGTTCGCCTCCACCTCGTTCCGCACCATCGCGGCGAACTGCCCCGGCGCGATCTCCGCCGGATCGATCTGGCGGACGATCAGGCATTCCTTGTCCATCATCGGCTGCAGGTCGATGCTGAACGCCCTGGCGCGCGCGATCAGCGTGCCGATGCGTTCGTCGAATTCATAGATCACGCATTTCTCGCCGCGCCGGCAGGCGGCCGCCAGATATTGCAGCGCCAGCGTGGTCTTTCCCGCGCCCGCCGGGCCGGTGATCAGCGTGCAGGTGCCGCGCGCGGGGCCGCCGTTCAGCATCGCGTCCAGTTCGGCGACCCCGCTCGCCACCGGCTCGCCGATGAACGGGGTGTGGTGATCGGCGGCGATCAGGCGGGGAAAGATGTCCAGCCCGCCCCTGCGGATGATCATGTCGTGCCAGCCGGCGACGAAATCGACGCCGCGCAGCTTCTGGATCTGCATGCGGCGGCGGGCCGCGCCGAACTCCAGCGTCAGCCGTTCCAGCGTGACCACGCCGTGGCACAGGCTGTGAAGGTGATTGTCGCGCTCGCCGTTCGAACCGGTCAGGTCGTCGACCAGGATGACGGTGGTGTTGAGGCCCGCGAAGAACTGCTTGAGGAACAGGAGCTGGCGGCGATAGCGCAGCGGATCCTGGGCGAGCAGCCGCATCTCGGACAGGCTGTCGAACACCACCCGGCGCGGCTTCACGCGTTCCACCTCCTCCTTGATGAGCTGGATGGTGCCGCCAAGCTCCATCTCCCAGCTATGCAGGATGGACTGGTCGCGGCCCGCGCCCAGCACCGCGTCGGCCGAGGCGAGCTCGAACAGCGCGACGCCGTCGAGGTTCCAGCCATGCGATTGTGCGACCACCCGCAGTTCCTCGCTGGTCTCCGACAAGGTGATGTAGAGCGTGGATTCGCCCCGGCTGCGCCCTTCGAGCAGGAATTGCAGCGACAAGGTGGTCTTGCCGGAGCCCGGCGCGCCCTCGACCAGATACAGCCGGTTGGGTGGAAGGCCCCCGTGAAGGATGGCGTCTAGGCCGGAATTGCCCGTGGAGATTCGATCGATGTCTTGCGGCATTCTTTCCGATGCTTTCGAATATGTGCTTCCATAACGCGGATTAAGCCGAAAAAGACGCATCGCGTCGCGCGATATCGTTCGGACCGGCGCGGACGCGCGGGCGCCGTTCCGCTTGCGGATGCCCCGACTGTCGCCGATCCTGCGGCGATCGGCGGCATGTGCGCGGGGGGTGATGAAGCGGGACTGGTTCTGGGGGATCGCGGCGGGGGCGGTGGCGTTCTTCGGCGCGCTGATCGGGTTCGGGCGGATATTGCCCGGCCCGGCGATGGACAGGATCGGCCTCGCGCTGGCGACGGGCGCGCTGGTGATCGCCAGCATCGGCGGCCTGTGGCTCGGCAACCTTCACAGCATCCGCGGGATCCGGCGCGCGGGCGGCGAGGCGCGGATGATCGTGCGCCCGGTGGAGGCGGTCGTCCGCTTCCTCTGGCTGTTCGTCCTGTTCTCCATATTGATATATGGTCTGGCCACGCTGGCCGGGCTGCTGTTCGATTACCGGGCGAGCGCCACCGCGCCGCCGCGCTGGTTCCATGCCGCGATATGGGCGCTTTGCCACAGCCTGATGTGGACGACCTATTACGCCCCGAAGCCGGAGATGGCCGCCGCCTGATCGGGCGAGCCAGCGCCACGCGCATCGCCGAACCTGGCCCTGGCCGCCGCCGCGAAAGTGCGGCCGACCGGCACCAGCCTGTCGTCGATCAGGCGCAGCGAAAGCTTCTGCCCCTCCGTCCGCGTGCCCGCCACCGCCGCCTGGGCGACCCACCAGCGGCGATGGACCTGCGCGCCCAGCCGGGGATCGAGCAGGGCCACCGCATCGGCCATCCGCATCAGGATCAGCGCGCTCCCGCCCGTCGCATGCACGCGCAGATAATGATCCTCGGTCTCGAGCGCGATGATGTCGCCGCCGATCTCCGGCGGCAGCCGGCCGAGCAGCGCGGACGGAAATCCGGCGGGGGGCGCATCGTTTGCGGGTGAGGTGCTCGCCGGTGCGGGCGCCGCAGGCTCGTCGGTTTTGGGCGAGCGGGGCGTCGTCGCATAGACGATCAGCAGTTGAACGGCGGCGACCGCCGCGAACAGCGCGGGCAATTGCCAGGGCGTGAAGACGCGGCCGGGCTGGACGAACGACATCGCCCACGCCACCACGAAGGTCATCGGCACGGCGGAGACCAGCGCGACGGCGCCGATCCGGATCGCGCCGGGGCGGAGCCGCGTGACGGGCAGCGCCGCGCCCGCCGCGACGGCGGCCACCACGCCCGCCACCGTCAGCCCCAGCCAGAATGCGTAGCGGGTTGCGATCGGGAAGGCGGGGTAGGAGCCGAACGGCCCCGCGAAGCCGAGGAGCAGGCCCACCGGTATCGCGGCCAGCACGGGCCTCCATCTCTCCCAGGCAGGGCGTTGGCGCTGCGTGAACTGCATGCTTCCCACATTGGCGAAAAAACCGACGCTATTGGCGAAATCCAGGCTTGTCGATGCGGCCGGACCAAGGGGATGCCGATCGCGGCCGGCGCGCCCCGCGCCCCGCCACATTTCCGAGATGGAGACTGAAGATGAAATACCGGATGAGGCTGGCCCTGATCGCCGCCTTCGCCACCCCGGCGGTGGCCGCCGCCGCGCCCGCGACATCGACCGCCATGAGCTGCGGCCCTGGACCCAACGCCGAAGCGTCCGCCGCGCGCGGCGAGGCCCCGAACCTTCACGGCAATTGGGATTTCCTGATGGATGTGGGGGGCACGCCCAGTTTCGGGCTGTTGTCGATCGGCCTGATCGACGGCGGCTATGGCGGATCGCTGACCCCGGTGCGGACCGCGCCCGTCGTGTTGCGCGCGATCACGCTGACCGGTGACAGCATTCACATGGTCGTCGCCTCGCGCGAGGGTGACGTCCTGTTCGACGGCAGGCTCTCCGCCAGGGGCGACCGCATGTGCGGCACCGTGACCTATCACAATGGCAACAGCTTCCCGATGGCGGCGCAGAAGCGGCCTTCGGCGTACCAGCCGCAGCCCCGGCCTTGATGGGGCTGTTGGTTACCAAAACCGCTCGGGCTGAGCTTGTCGAAGCCCTGCCCTTCTACTTCCAATGCCAAGGAAGGACAGGGCTTCGACAAGCTCAGCCCGAACGGGATGTGGGAGTCGGCGCGTTAACCCGGCGCGTTTTAGTCCGGTACAGGCTCAGCCCGAACGGGATGTGGGAGCCGGCGCGTTAACCGGCGCGTCGGCCCGATACAAATTCAGCCCGAACGGTTGGGGGCGCTTTCAACACCTCCCTAGCCGTCGAACGCGATCACGCCGGGGGCGCCCACGAACAGCCGGAAATCGGCGGTGCGCCGGACGATGCGCCAGATGTTGCCGTCACGGCGCCAGCTATCGCGATATTCGCCGCTGGTGTCGAACCAGTTGGCCGCGCCATCGCCCGCGCCGACATGGCGCGCCTGGACATAGCAGGCGCTGACCGGCATCGCCGGATCGCCAAGGTCGATGATCGGGCTGCCCAGCAGATGCTGCGACGGGCCGCAACGGTCGAGGTAGCGCCGGAACATCGCCCGCAGCGCCGCCAGCCCGGATCCCGTCCGCCCCTCGCCATAGTCGAACCTGACATCCCCGGCGAAGACGGTGTCGAGCCCGTCCCATTGCCGGGTGTCGAGCAGGCGGGCGAAGCGCCCGAGCTGGTCCGATATCGCCGCGCGGATATCCGCCGCCCCCTCCGTCAATGCGCTTCGCCGATTTCGACGATCGAACAGACCGTGTCGAGGCCGAGGACGTGCGCCACGCGGCCGCTGGCGATGAAGGAGGCGACGCACTGGCTGAGATCGACGATTTCCTCGTCGGTGAATCGCGCCTTGGCGGCGGCCCAGAAGGTTTCGTCGCGCGCGAGGCCCTGCGGATCCTGGCAGAAGCGTTCGGCATATTCGATCGCGGTCCGCTCGCGGTCGCTATAGCCCGGATAGGTCCGCCAGTTCGTGACGTTCCGGTAGAAATCCTCATCGGGCGCCGCGCCGTTCTCGATCACCGTTCCGGACGCGTCGATCGACTGGGCGTCGTAGAAATCCCTGAGGTCGCGCTTGGCGCGAAAGGCGCGGCAGACCATGCAGCCGTTGATATCGGCGGTGCGTGCGCGCGCGCCCTCGAAGATCCGCAGCGGCAATCGGGTCTTGCGATACACCGCCTGCGAGAAATTCTTCGACGCCGCGACCATCTCGGCCGAAAAATAGTCGCCGAGCGCGGAAAACGGATCGGGATTGTCCTCGGGTATCGCCACGCGCATCGTCTCTCTCTCCTGCAGAGGTGAACGGTTTTCGAAAGGCGACGCGCCCACAGCAGACCGCGCGAAACCTGAATCACGCAGCCTGCCGTAGCCATTTGTTGTCGCATCGTTTCTTGCGGAAAACCGGTTCCCACTTTTCCGCACGATGCTCGGGCCGGATGGTCGCATCGTTCTCGCGGAAAACCGGTTCCCACTTTTCCGCACGATGCTCTAGCCCTCCAGGATCGCCATCTCGTAGCTCTGGCAAACCGGGTCCATCGTCAGCATGCCGCGCCCGACCAGTTGCACCTGGTTCAGCCAGGCGAGCGTCGGGTGGGCGGGATCGATCTCGATCTGGCCCGTCAGCATGATCGGCGCTTCGCCGCGCAGATGCGCCGCCATGTCGCCCACCGAGACATATTGGAAGAAGAAGGGCGTGCCGTCCCCGGCCTTCAGCGCCATGCGGACGGTGACGTGCGCCGCGTGCGGCCCTTGCAGATAGCTGCCCATGCCCACGCTCAGGCTGACCGCGCCCAGCGCGTCGTTGCGCCATTCCACCCGGCCGAGGCGCGCCGCCAGCCGGGTCGCGATCGGGCCGTCATGGCTGACCGAGAAGTCGGGAAAGACATCCAGGGTGCCGAACGGACGCAGCTTCATTGTCATATCCCCGGCACTCCATTTTTCGCCGGCCACCCGGCCGTGCGTTCCGCCATCGCCATATGCCAGCGCCGCGCCCGCCGGGCCGGCGGCCAGGGCCCCGCAGAATCCCGCGCCAAGGCCTTGCAGGAGATGGCGCCTGTCAAGCTGTTCCATGCCCTTTTCCCGTTCGCCCGGCCCCGCGCCGATTGCGTGGCCGTGCGGCCCCGCCCGCGCACTCAACAGATGTCGGCCTTAAGCTTCAACTCGCGTTCTCATCCGGGCGCCGGCCTCCCGAACATGGGGCGGCGGCCCCGGCGGCGATCAGGGCGGCGATCAGGGCGGGGGCTCGGCGGTGAAGCCCATGGTCTTGAAGCCCGCCATCTGCAGCGTGACGATCACGCCGCCGACACAGCGATACGGCGTGCTCTCATCATCCGCCTCGATGCGGGCGGCGCGGCCCCTGCCGGCTTCCCGCCGCGCGATCGGGAGCAGCGCGTTCGCCGTCACCGCCCGACCGTCGGCCCTGATCCAGCAGGATTCGCCATTCATCCCCACCGCCACGACAAAGGCGGCGGTGGCCCGGGGGCGGCGGCGACGCGCATCCCGCCAGCGCGAACGCCGCTGCTGCCGACAGGACCGAAACCGGCCATGCATATATCCTCATGCGCGCGATGACGCGGGGGCGGGGCGGAAAGCGCAAGCCGGCCCGCCCGGTAACCGCCTCAGATAAAGATCCAATTCGGTTCAATGTCGCACTTCCCGGTGGCGCGGCGACGGACTAGTGGCGCGATGGGGGATGTGCGGGCGCCGCGTGGACGCGAGCGCCGCCGCCAGCATGGAGGGGGATGTCTTGAGTTACGCGACGCTCGATTATTTGCCGGATCTGACGTTCTCCCAGATGGCGAACGCGCGCCAGCTCGTCTTCACCCCCTATTCCGCGCCGGGCACCGACTGGGTCGCCCATGCCGAGGCCTATGGCAGCGAACCCTATGCGCTGCTGCATTCGCTCTATGCCTTCCACGCGGTCGAGGGCGTCGAATATGATATCTATTCGGTGAGCTTCTTCGATCCCTATGTCGCGATCATCTATGACGCGTTCGGCAACGCGATCACCGCCAATAGCGAGACCGATGACGGGCCGGGCTTCACGCTGACCGACGCGACCTACCAGGCGGACGTCATCCGCAACTGGACGGCGCCCTATACCGGCACATTCTATGTCGATGCGAGCTGGAACCAGGGAAATTACTACACCTTCTATTCGCTGTCGCTGTACGAGAGCGGCACCCCCATGCCCAACCGCGCGCCCGCCTTCGCGCTGGCGGAAATCGATACGGCGACGGTTTCGGGCAAGGCGCTGCGGATCACCGCCGTCGCGAGCGACGCCGATGGCGATGCGCTCAGCTATGTGGCGTCGCTGGCGGCGAACGGCACGATCACCGGCGGCGCGGCCGGATCGTTCGTCTATACGCCCAAGGCGGGCTTCGTGGGGGAAGACAGTTTCCAGGTGACGGTGAGCGACGGGCGCGGCGGCACCGCGGTGCAGACCGTCCACCTCGTCGTCGCGCCGCAATCCGCCGCTTCCGCCGATCTGCGGCTGATCACGCTGGACGGCCATGTCGGCTCGATCGCGGGCAGCGGCACGGTGTTCGGCACCAATGCCGGCGGGCAGGACGTGAAGGTGCTCGACGGCGCGTTCAACCTGGCGTTCGACGGATCGTTCGCGCGCGGCGGCGATATCGTGCGGATTTCGGGCGATGCCGATGAATATGTGATCGGCGTGACCGGATCGAACGCGGTGCTCACCAATGGCGAGACGGTGGTGACGGTGCCCTTCGGCGTGGCCGGGCTGGCGCTGGTGTTCGACGATGGCGCGCGCACGCTGCTGGTGGATGGCGGCAGCGTGAAGCTGGGCACGCAGATCCTGTCGACGACGATGGCGGGCATCACCGCGCCGCCCGACGGCAAGCCGCTGCCCCCGATCACCGAAACCGCCACGCCGGGCCGGCTGATCCTGTTCCCCGACGCGGACGTGACGGTTCTGGGCAAGGTCGACATCTTCGGCACCAACGCGCCCGGCGATCACGTGTCCTTCCTGGGCGGCAGGGCGGTGCTGGACGCGTCCTTCGCCAAGGGCGGGGACACGCTGAGCCTGATCGGCGAGGCGAAGGATTTCACCGCCTATGTGCAGGGCACGAACGTCGTGCTCACATCCTCCAAGGGCGTGGTGACGGTGCCGATCGGCCTTGCCGGGGTGACGCTGGATTTCGGCGCGGACGATCGGCTGCTGCGCTTCGAGGGCGGCGGCGTGAAGATCGGCGGCCAGTCGATCGCCAACGGCGCGGGATCGGCGGTCCAGCTCGAAGCGGCGCATGTCGCCGCCGCGAACGCGCCGGCGCTGTGGATGGACGATGTGAGCAGCTTCGCCTGACGCGCGCGGGGCGGGGCGGGGCGGGGCTTCCCCCTACGCCTCGGCCTCTTCCTCCTCGTCAGGATTGAGCCCGGCCGCAAGGCGTTCGGCGCCCATGCCGAACATCACCAGGACCACGCCGGATGTCACATAGGCCGACGGGAGCAGGATCATCGCCAGGATCGTGCCCGCCAGCATGGACAGGAAACGGGCGTGCGGCCGCAGCCCCTCGTCCAGCGTTTTCAGCACCCCATCCGGTTCCATCGCCGATCCCTTCGCCCGAAACGCGCGCCGCCATCCTGCCCGATCACGCCCGCGCGCAATCACGGGCGCCGTTGGCGGCGGCGGCGCGATCGGGCAGGATGGGCGTGTGGGAGGGTGCGCGGTGAGCCTGTACAAGACGCTTTGCCGATGGACGGACACGGGGCTGGGCGGGGACCAGTTCTTCCAGCTCGTCCTCATCGCGCCGCTATGGGCCGCCGGCGCGATCGCGATCTGGTGGTGGCCGCCGGGGGTGGCGCTGGGGCTGGGCTGGATCGGCTTCGTGCTGTGGCGCGGCACGGTGCTGGCGCGGACGGGCTATATCGGCGCGGACGCGGCGGACATCGAACGAGCGGCGGAGGCGCGGCCGCCGGCGGAGGATGAGCGTGGGGGCTGAAGGGGCGAAGCCCGGTCAGGTGCCGAATCGCTCCGCCAGCGCCGCAGGCCGGACCGGATCGCCGCCGCGCGCGGCGATTTTTCGCGCGGCGATGTCACATCCCGCCACGCCGCCTCGTCATGCGGGAAAGGCCGATGACCGGCCCGCATATCGAAAGGAAATCGCCATGACCCGCTTGAACTGGGCCGCTATCGCTCCCGATGGCGCGAAGGCGCTGTTCGGCGTTCACCACTATGTCACCACGCGCACCGGCCTGCCGGAGGAGCTGGTCCATCTCGTCTTCCTGCGCGTGTCGCAGATCAACGGCTGCGCCCATTGCATCGATCTCCACACCCGCGACCTGCTGAAGACCATGCCGGTGGAGATTGTGGCGCTGCTGCCGGTGTGGCGCGAGGTGCCGCACCTGTTCGCCGACCGGTATCGCGCGGCGCTCGACTGGGCGGAGGAGGTGACCAACCTCAGCATCACCCATGCGTCGGACGAGGCCTATGCGGCGGCGTCGGCGGCGTTCGGGGAGAAGGATCTTGTCGATCTGACCATCGCCATCGCCGCGATGAACGCCTTCAACCGGCTGGGCGCGCCCTTCCGCCTGCCCGTGGCGGCGAAGCGCTGAGGGGGCGGCGGCAGCATATGCGTATTTCGCCGGCCGGCGACGGGCATGGTCGCGGGGCGGTCAGCGCCCCGGGGCCGGCATGTCGCAGGGCCAGGGCGGGCAGGCGCCCGTGGCGACGCCCCAATCGATGCTGCACAGGATCCGGCCGGAGGATCGTTCGAAATAATAGGTCGGGCCGTCCACGGCGGAATCGCAGTCGAGCAGGCCGGTTCCGCCGCAATAGAGCGGCCTGGAGCAGTGCGCCGCCGCCTTGCCGGCCGGCGTTCCCGGCGGCGGCGGGGGGCCGGCGACGGCCATCGCGCGCGGGCGTTCATGGCCGTGCCGGGCATCGTCGGCCCCGCCGGTCGGGCCGCATCCGGCGACGGCCAGCGCGGCGAGGGCGATGCACTGGAAGCGGGAGCGTGCCGCCATTCGCGGAAGCCTCGGTTGCGGGCGGTTCAAGGCTGGCATTCCCTTTGCCTCCTGTCGGCGGTCAGCGCGGCGGCGCCGTCCGGTTCCCGGTTATTTCCTCGACATAATCCCTGGCCACCGTGTGTTCCATGTAGGTGACGGTCCAGTTGGCGCCGTCTTTCTGGCGATCCTCGGGCCTGAACGACTCCAGGAAAGCCTGCGCATGGGCGCGCATCGACGCCTGGCATCGCGGCCGGCCGAGCGCGAGGAAATAGTCGTAAAGCTGCTCCTGCGTCTTGCCCGCGACATCCGCGCGCCAGTCCTTGCCGAAATATATGCCTTCCAGATGATGGGTGATCGCCAGCCTGAGGCAAAACACATAGCGCGCGCCGGCCTCCCATGCGCTGAATCCGGGTTCGGTGTCGGCCGGCAGCCGCTCGCCGGCTTCCAGGCGTTCGATCAGGCGTGCCTGGGCGGTCCGCCGCATCCTGGCGTCGACATAGTTCTCGACGATCTCCGGCCTGTCGGTGGGAGCGGCATCGCGGCCGGACAGCGCGGTGCGCAGGTCCTGGACCGCGACAGTCCGTTCCGCCCGGCAGGAATCCAGCATCTCGCCCGGAATGAGGTCGATCCGCTTCCTGTTGAACGATGCCCGCGCGGCGAAATCGTCGGCGCATCGAATGGCGGCGGGGACGAGCCGGGCGAACATGTCCTCACCGGTCGCCGGATCCGGCGACCCGGCGGACAGCAGCAAAAGAACGCTCAGCAAGAAACCCCTCCATCATCGATCGCGCGGCGCCATGAGGCGGCCGCGCCGATCCGGCAAATCATGTCATGCTAAAGCCCCGGCGGCAGCGTCCTCAGTTTCCTGTCGATCTCGGCGCGCGACAGCGGTTCCGCCGGCAGCGCGAAGCGCGACGCGGGGATCGGCGCGTGATCGACGGATCGCAGGTCCATGCCCGAATAGGTGAGCGGCGCCCCCTTTTCGAGCACCGTCCGCATCGGCGCGAACGGGTCCGCCTCACCCGGCGTCAGGCGCATCATCGCGCCGAGCATCGCGCACGTCATGTCGTAATGGCGCAGCATCGCGGCGCCCAGCGGCGCCAGCGCGGGATCGGTGCCGATCACCAGCGCCAGGCCCTTGTCGCGGATCTTCCGGCCGGGGCGATAGGGGATGCCGGGCCGTCCGTTGACCGTCACCGGCGGCCCCGCCACGAACGCCTCCCTTGGCAGGTCCGCCCGGATCCCTTCTTCCAACTCCGGATCCCCCGCACCCTGCCGCGCCGCCAGGGCGGCCGCCATGTCCTCGACGCGCATGACCTCCGGCCCCCCGGCCGTGGTGCGCACCAGATAGGCCTGCCCGCCGCGCCACAGGAAATAGCTTTGCGGGTCCACCCCTTCGCTGCGGACGTCGCCATTATCGGCCGTCTCGACGCTGATCGACATGATCTCACGCGGGTCTCCATATCGCGCGCTCATGTCCGCCAGCGCGGGCGATCCCGCCGCCGCCAGGGCGATCGCCGGCCACCAGGTTCGAACCATCATCATGCGCGCGCCGTCTTGCATCGCAGATCCGTCCGGCTGTGGCCGCCGCCGCGCGGTGTCAGACGGTGTTTCACCATCCATCCGCCGTCCCGGTCGTCGCGGACGAATTGCGCGGTGCAGGCGATCGTGTCGGGCGCCAGTTCGTCGCGCACCATGCGCGCGCCGCCTTCCCGCCACAGGGTGAAGGCGCAGCGGTGCCCCTGCGTGTTGGCGCGGCAGGCCATGTTCCGGATATGGAGCTGCGGCGCGTTCTCATCCTCGCCGCCGGCATTGTACCACAGCGACGCGAGCGCGCTGCCGTTGTAGATCATGCCGTTGAGTTGCAGATCGTGCCAGAGCGCGCCGCGAAGCTGACCGGCCAGCGGCTCCTCCGGTGGCGTCATCGTCGCGGCGGCGAGCAGGATCGGCATGGGAAGCACGGCCAGGCGACGCCATCGCCACGCGGTTTTCCGAAAGGCCGCATCGCCCGCGAACATGGTCATGCGCTCATGATGGGGGCGTGCCCGGCGGGTTCTCGATTTCCCGCCACACCGGCATCAGTCCCTCGGCGCATTGGGAATATGGCTGGCGGCAGTCGAGCGTCTTTTCCATGAGGTTGCGCACCGCCTCGAGATCGCGGCAGGCGACGCCCATCTCCGCGCCCAGGAATATCTCGGGCGCGGGCTCCATGCGATGCGTGCGCCTGAGATATTCGCCGAGCTTCGCCGTCGATATCGGCTGTCCGTTCCAATAAAGCGCGCCATCATGCGTGAGCGAGACATGGTTCAATTCCGGCATCAGCCCGTCGTAACTATGGGGCTTGGTCCAATGGGCGCGGGGCGGCTGGCAGGCGCGCAATTCGGCTTCGTTCGCCACCGGCACGGCATCCCGCGCGGGCAGGGCCAGCATGGCGGGGGGCATGTCCGGATCGGGGTGCGCGCCTGTCATGCGCCGGGTGTGCCACGCCGCCAGCCGCGCCGCCAGCCCGGCCACGCCGATCGCCGAAGCGCGCCCCTGCACTTGCCCGGAGCCGCTCGTCCGTCCAGAACCGTGCGGCGCCGCCGCCCTCGGCGCGCGGCATGAGAGGCAGAAACAGGCGATGACAGCGGCGATCATATTCCTGATGATGTGGGCGGCCCTGGCGATTGCCGGGGATACGCCGTTCGGCCGCCTGCTGCATCGCGTGATGGTGGATATGCCCGCCCGTCTCGCGAGCCGGCTCAGCCGGGCGCATGTCGCGATCACCTTCGTCATCCTCGTTCTTGTCGTTCTGCACGTGAGCGCCGGAGAGGGGGATCCGGTCCGCCTGCTGGGCCTGTTCGCGCCGGATCTGGCGATGTGGCTGATCAGCTTTGAAATCAGCGCCGTCATCGAACTCGCGGCCGGCTTCGCGGCATTGGCGACCTGGTGCTGGATAAGCGCCAAAAGCGCCGTGGCGGCCCTTGTCGCCCGCTTGTGGAAGCGGCCCGAATCCAGGCCGAAACAGGCACGCCGCCGCCAACGCCGCGATCGCGTTTCGCCTGCCAATGACGATGAGGACGGGGCGGAACTCGCACTGGCGAGTTGAGGCCGTCCATGCCGGCTATGAGTGGAATGCCGCCACGCCGCTGACAGGCCGGGGGCATGATCGCGACGGGCGCGGCGATGATCGTCCGGATGTTCGTGGAGGGGGGACGGCGCGCCGCCAGCCCGCCGCGCCGTGCCTTATCCAACCGGATGGCATGTTGCCGATACGCAACAAATCGCCGCGCCTCGCCCGGCCGGGGGCGTGGGTGGCCCTTGGCGCGGGCGAATGGCGGGTTCGGCGGGCGAGGAGAAAATGACACAGTCGTTTCTCTAAAATGACAATCTTGTCTCATTTGGGATTGCATTTTCACGCGGGGCACGCTCAACTCTGTGTCGGGTGAAGGGGAATCGGGCCAACGATCCGCTACATGGGGTACCCGGATCGGATGGCTGCACCCTCACCATGCAAAGGGGCAGGAACATGAAATCCAATCAGGCAGTCTTATATGTCGGCGCGGCGCTGTGCGCACTGGCCGGTGCGATGCCGGCGATGGCGCAGGATAATGCGGCGGGCGCGGGAAGCGGAACCGGCAGCGACATCATCGTCACCGGATCGCGCATCCAGCGCGGCGGCTTCGACCTGCCGACGCCCACCACCGTGATCGGTGAGGAGGAGCTTCGCCTGGGCAACCGGCCAAGCATCGCGCAGGCGCTGAACGACATTCCGCAATTCCGCCCGACCCAGACGCCGGCGACGACCACCGGCAATACCAATTCAAGCGCCTCGACCGCCGACTTGCGCGGCCTGGCGCCGGTGCGCACGCTGACCCTGCTCAACGGCCACCGCTTCACGGGCAGCAACGATCTCAACACCATCCCGCAGAATGTGGTGAAGCGCGTCGACGTCGTCACCGGCGGCGCATCGGCCGCCTGGGGTTCGGGCGCGGTCGCCGGCGTCGTCAACATCATCCTCGATGATGAGATGACGGGCTGGAAGGCCGGGCTAGGCACCGGCATCTCGTCGCGCGGGGATGGCGCGCGCTATGGCGGCGATGTCGCCTGGGGCACCAAGTTCGCGGATGGGCGCGGCCATTTCATGGTGGCCGGCGAATATCAGAAGGATCGCGGCGCGTTCGATCGCGCATCGCGGCCCAACCTGGCGTCGGGCGTGTTCCAGCGCGCGAACGGCCAGCTCGTGATGGCGGACGATCTGAACTTCACCATCCTCAACCGGGGCGGATCGATCCTGAATCTGGTTGCCTCACCCTATAATCTGGTCTTCAATCCCGACGGATCGATCGGCCCGCTGCCGCTGGGCAGCGAAAGCTTCGGCCAGTTGACCAATGGCGGCAACGGCCAGCACGTCTACGACTATCTCTCGGTCAGCGCGCCTTATGAGCGGCTCAACGGCTTCGCGCGGGCCAGCTATGAATTCAGCCCCGCGCTGAAGGTGTGGGCGCATGCCAGCTTCAACCAGATGAAGGCCGATTTCGGCTTCTTCCCCGACACGCCGGTCGCGGTGATCATGCCGGACAACGCCTTCCTCACCCAGACCGCGAAGAACCAGCTCGCCGCCGCCGGCATCACCGGGCCGTTCCTGCTCGGCCGCATCCTCGACGATGTCGGTCCGAACAAGATCCTCAACTACAGCTACACCCGCCGCAATATCGAGACCGCGATCGGGCTCGAGGGATCGTTCGGCGGAACCTGGAAATACGACGTCTATTACAATCACGGCGAATTGCGGAACGATCAGACGCTGGGCAACCAGCGCATCACCGCCAATTTCAACAAGGCGGTGGATTCCATCCTGGTCGGCGGCGTGCCGACCTGCCGGGTGAACGCCGATGCGAGCACCACCAATGACGACGCGGCCTGCAAGCCGCTGAACCTGCTGGGCAACGGCAATATCTCCGACGCGGCGCGCGCCTATGCGTTCGGCGATGGCGGATCGGTCTCGACGACCAAGCTCGACACGGCCGGCTTCAGCCTCAGCGGCCAGCCCTTCTCGCTCTGGGCTGGACCGGTCGACATCGCGGTGGGCGGCGATTTCCGCTGGGAGGAATTCGTCACCAATTCCACCGACGATTTTTCGAAGGTGCGGGCCCTGACTCCGCTGAACTTCGCGCCGACCAATGGCGGCTTCAACGTCAAGGAGTTCTTCGGCGAAATCAATCTGCCGCTGCTGAATGCGGAGGGTGTGGCCAAGCTCGAGCTGAACGGCGCGGCGCGCTATTCGGACTATAGCAACAGCGGCGGCATCTGGACCTGGAAGGGCGGCGCGACGCTGCGCCTGGTGGACGATATCCTGCTGCGCGCGGTTTATTCGCGCGACATCCGCTCGCCCAGCATCGCGGAACTCTTCACCGGCCGCGCGACCAACATCGCGCCGGTCAACGATCCGTACCGCAACAACGCGCAGGTTCCGAGCGTCACCAGCTTCACCGGCGGCAACCCGAACCTGAATCCCGAAACCTCCAACACGCTCACGCTGGGCGGTTCCTATTCGCCCGGCTTCGCACCCGGCCTCCGCTTCTCGGTCGATTACTACAAGATCGACATCAAGGGCGTCATCATCACCCCCACCAACCAGCAGGTGGTGGACCGGTGCTTCGCCGAGCTGCCGAACGACAATCTGTGCGGCGGCGTGCTGACCCGTGGCGCGAACGGCGCGATCGAGACGCTCAACCGGACCTTCACGAACCTGGCCCAGTACAAGACCGATGGCCTCGATCTCGAACTGGCCTATCGCACGGCGCTCAAGTCGGGCGCGCTCAACCTGCGCCTGCTGGCCACCCATGTGTTCTCGCTGAACCTGGCCGGCCAGGAGATCGCGGGCGTGGTGGGCGGCGACACGCCGTTCTCGACGCCGAAATGGCGCGTCACCGGCATGTTCGGCTATGAGGATGACACGATCGGGCTGGACGGCCGCGTCCGCTATGTCGGCGGCGGCATCTACAGCCGGCAGCTTGGCCCGAACGGCCAGCCGATCGAGGGCCGCGAGATCAGCGCGCGCACCTATGTCGATCTTGGCGCGCGCTTCAAGATCGAGGGCGGCTTCACCTTCTTCATGAACGTGAACAACCTGTTCGATCGCGATCCGCCCAAGGCGCAATATGTGAACCCGAACTATGACGTGATGGGCCGCTATTATTCCGCGGGCGTGAAGCTGAACTTCTGATCGGGGCGAAGGGCGACGGTTCCCGCCGGCATGGCGGGGCCGTCGCCCCGGCTTTTTCCATCCTTCACCCCGCCAGTTCGAAACTGTCGGCGCGCGCCAGCGTCCAGGCGGTGCCATAGAAGTCGCGGTCGCAATGGCCGGAGAGCAGCTCGCCCTTCTCAAGGAAGATGTGGAGCTGGGAGAACAGCCTGATCTCGGTCAGGCTCACGCGGCGCACCAGATGATTGGGCGTGATCCGGCCGGGATGGGCGAGGCCGGCGGTCGCGATCATCTCGGACAGCGCGAGCAGCGTGTTGCGGTGATACTGGTGCACGCGGCGGGCCTTGTCCGGCACCACCAGCGCCCTTTGGCGCACGGGATCCTGCGTCGCCACCCCCGCCGGGCAGCGGTTGTTGTGGCATGACAGCGACTGGATGCAGCCGATCGCGAACATGAATCCGCGCCCGGCATTCGTCCAGTCCGCGCCCAGCGCGATCGCGGTGGCGATATCGAAGGCGCTGACGATCTTGCCCGCGGCGCCCACGCGGATGCGATCGCGCAGCCCCGCGCCCACCAGCGTGTTGTGGACGAACAACAGGCTTTCGCGCAGCGGCATGCCCAGATGGTCCGCGAATTCCTGCGGCGCGGCGCCGGTGCCGCCCTCCGCCCCGTCCACCACGATATAATCGGGCAGGATTCCGGTTTCGAGCATCGCTTTCGCCATCGCCATGAATTCCCAGGGCTGGCCCACGCACAGCTTGAAGCCGACGGGCTTGCCCCCGGCCAGCCGCCGCATCTCTCCGATGAAGCGCATCAGCTCGATCGGGGTGCCGAACGCGCTGTGCCGCGCGGGCGATATGCAATCGACGCCGATCGGCACGCCGCGCGCCGCCGCGATCTCCGCCGTCACCTTGCTGCCGGGCAGGATGCCGCCCTTGCCCGGTTTCGCGCCCTGGCTGATCTTCAGCTCGATCATCCGCACCTGCGGATCGGCGGCCTGCGCGGCGAAGCGATCGGGATCGAAGCGTCCGTCCGCGTCCCGGCAGCCGAAATAGCCGCTGCCGATCTCCCAGATCAGGTCTCCGCCATGTTCGCGGTGATGGGGGCTGATGCCGCCTTCGCCGGTATCCTGCGCGAAGTGGCCCAGCCGCGCGCCCCAGTTGAGCGCGCGCACGGCATTGGCGCTGAGCGCGCCGAAGCTCATCGCGGAGATGTTGAAGACCGAGGCGCGATAGGGCCGCGCGCAATCCGGCCCGCCAATGACGACGCGGAACCCCGCCGGATCGGCGGGGGGGATCGGCCGCGTCGAATGCGCCATGAATTCATAGCCGTCGCGATAGACGTCGACGAGCGTGCCGAAGGGGCGATCGCTCACCTCGTTCTTGGCGCGCGCATAGACCAGCGATCGCTGCGCGCGCGAAAAGGGCGTCTGTTCGTGATCGCCCTCGAACAGATATTGGCGGATGCCGGGGCGGATATCCTCGAAGAACCAGCGCAGCCGGCCGACAATGGGATAGTTGCGCTTGATGGCGTGGCGCGGCTGCACCAGATCGAACAGGCCGACCACGCCCAGCAGCATCGCCGCCGCCGCCAGCCCATGCCCCGGCACGGGCGGCAGGAAGGCGGTGGCGGCGGCCGCCCCGGCGATGCACAGGATCAGGGGCAGGAAACGGGGGGCGAACATCTGGAATCTCCAAAAGCGCGCGGCCGGACTCCGGTGGCCGTCGCGCGGAAAAGGGCGGGTGCGGGCAATCATGAAAGCCGGGCGAGCGGGCGGAACAGGCCAAGGTTCCGGCGATGCGAAGCATCGTTGGAATGCCTGTGGAGGGCGGAGCGGCCTTGGAAATGTGCTCTTCCGCACATTTCCGCATGCGGGTTCACCCGCCACGCGATCGCCCCCGCCGTCAGCAGCGCGGCCAGGGCGACGGCTGAAAGCAGGCGGCGATGCGCGCGCCCGCGCCATGCGAAGCCCAGCGCGTAGAGGCCGGCCACCAGCAGGATAAGGATCGCGCGGCCCTGCGCATCGGCGATCGGGCAGGCGGCAAGGGGCGACACGGCGTCGGCGCCCGTTTCACGCGCATCGCCGCGTTCACGATCGGCCGCGCGCGCGGCGGGCGGCGCGGGGGGCGTCCTCATGCGTTTCCAGAAGATCGACCATCGCCATCATCACGCGGCGCGCGGCGATGCCGGCGCGCAGCCGGGGATCGGGCCATAGCCAGGCATAGAAAGCGGCATGGTCGCGCACCGACGCGGCGATCTCCGCGCCGTTCCCGGCCAGCCGCGCCGCCAGCCGATCCACCGCGCGCGTGGCGCGCTCGACGGGCAGGCCCATGCTTTCCACCCCGCGCCACACGGCGCGGCGGTGCGCATCCAGCGCCAGCGCGGACGGGGGCTGCCGGAAATGCCGCTCGATCGCGTCGGCGATCGGCTCCGCCGGCGGCTGCGCGACCGCCAGCCGCAGCGCGATCGCGGTGAACTGGTCGTCGGCCAGCGGCGAGTGTTCAAGCCGCTCGATCGCGCTGAAGCCGTCGTCGCTGATCGCGCGGACGCGGGCATGATCGTCGGGCGAACGCAGCAGATCCTCCGCGCGCCGGGCGCCGACGCGCAGATGGATATCGAACAGCCCGCGCTGTTCGGTGGGAATGCACATGGATTTCTCCGATCGGGAACCGCGCCGCGCGCCGCGCGGCCTCACCCGGCCTGCCAGGCCGGCGGCCCCCGACAATTCGGCGATGACACAGAAAACACCCCGGCCCCGCCACGCGCGGTTCCGGGGCGGCTAGCCTTTCAGCAGCCGGCCCGCGTGGTGCGCAGAGCGCCGCAACGACAGAGAATCACACATGATGCCCAAGCATGGCCAGTTTGGAGGAAAAGGCAATGGCGGGGCTGGATGGATTGCGGGCATTCCCGGGCTTCAGCTATGTCATCCCCGATGACATATGCCGGCAGGGATTATGAATCCGCCTTTGGCTGGATTTACTATCTCGCCATTGCCGGCATGGTTGCGGGCTTTCTGTTCATGGGCCCGGAACCGGTTCCCGAACCCCGCAGCCACGCGGTTTTCGGCTGTTATGCGTCTGCGTCTGCGCCAGCGATCATCCTTGACGCTCAAGGGCTTCAAATACAGCAGCCGGGCTTTCCCAGGATCGGGTTCCACCTGGAGCGCCTCAAGACCGGAATCGCATTGACGGCCGAAGCGCCGATCAGCGCCGTGGTCGATGGCGATCATTACCGCTTCTCGATCGATCGGCATGGCGCTGGCCGGTATCTCAACTTCTTCAATGTCATCAATGGCCGCGGCTACGGCGCTTTCGACGAAAACGCGCTATCCCGCTTCTCGATGCTGGCCGAGGACGGAGGCTACCTCGTCTATGAGAGAGCTGCGAGCGGATCCTGCGGCACACGCGATCGCTGAAGGATATGAATCCAGATCCACTTGTCCGGAAGGACGAGGCGAATCCGGGCTGGCGGGAACCGCCCATCGCCTGATAGCCTGCGGAAATGCTGCCGACCCGCGCCCTGACCGGTTCCTTCGCCTGTGACGGCCATGATTATGCGTGGGAACTGCGCCGGGAGCCGCAATGGTGCACCACGGACGGCTGGCAGGGCATGCTGGTCGCGGTGCGGCGTGCGCTGTCCGGCGGATGGGACCCGCAGATGCGGGGCAAGCCTTTCCATATCGACATCTGACGGCGCGGGGCCGTCATCATGATTTCATCGCGCCGCCGTAACGCGCCGGGCATGTGGAGATCGGTGCTTCTCGCCCTTGCGATCGCGGCCATCGGCGGCTGTGCCCGCCCCGCCGGAACCGCGAACCAGGCCGGGGAGGAGACGCCGATCAGCGATGCCGAGGCGGCGAGGCTGTCCGGCATGTTCGATATCGCGCTGTGCCCGGGCGTGACCCGTCTGCGCGACGTGCGCGCCGACATCCATCTTTTCGAGAGCTGGCGCGTTCCGGAAGGGGGGGCATGCGCCAGCGCCTGGGCGGACCGGTGGAACCGGTACACTATCCTGCGCCATCTCGACGTTCCGCAGGCCGAGCGGGACCGGCTGCCATGGCTGTGTTCCGAAGCGGGCGGGCATGTCGCGCAATGCGAAAGCCAGGGGGTGGAGCCCGCCCTGCTGATGCAGCATCCGCGCGATGCCCCGTTCTTCCTTCTGCGCCGCGTCACCATGCTTTCGAAATGATGCGCTGCTGATCCGGAGGCGCGTCTACTCCCCGGTGGCGGGCGCGCCCCTTTTGCGCGTGGTGGCGGGGCCGCGCCGGCGGCGCGTCGGCGGTGCGGCGGGTGCCGCATCCGTTGCCGGTGTTTCGGCAGGCGCCGGTGTTTCCGTGGCGGGCGCCGGGCCGTTGATCTCACTCACAAAGTCTCGAAACTCGATCCCGAACAGTTCGAGATTATCGGAAAAATATTTCCGCTCGCCCGCATCGAATGTGCAGTGATGCTTCACCGTGCTGCACCAGGCTTCGGATTCCTTCTTGCTCATGCGGAAGGGGATATATCGCCACTTCCGCTGGCTTTTCACCCAATAGAAGACTTCTTCCATCGCGTAGAATTTGTAACCGGTCACATGGGTGGACGCCTGCTGCATGTATCCGGCGCGGAACTCCAGATAATCGCGGAACACCGCGTGCATATGCCCCCGATCCTGCGAACGGATCGATCCGACATATTGCAAAAGCCCGATGACGATCGCGACCAGCGCGGTCACCGCCGCGCCGATGGTGGCGATGTTCGCCCATGCGCTCAGATCATAACCGCACAGCGACTGAACCTGTTGATCCATAAGAGCTCCCCACCCGCGTTCAATGGACGGCCGCAAGCTGCATCGGCGCCGGAAAGGAGTCGAGACGGAGTTGATCCGAAATGGTGGAATGGCATCGTGGCGCGGGCGCTACGGCTTCGGCAGGGCGAGCTTCCTGTCGATCTCAGCGCGTGAGAGCGGTTCCGCTGGCAGGGCGAAGCGGGATGCCGGAATTGCGGCATGATCGACCGAGCGCAATTCCATTCCCGCGAAGGTGAGTGGCGCACCTTTTTCAAGCACGGCCCGCATCGGTGCGAACGGGTCCGTCTCACCCGGCGTCAGGCGCATCATCGCGCGCATCATCTCGCTCGTCATGTCGAAATAATGCCGCATCGCGGGCGCCAGCGGCGCCAGCGCGGGATCGGTGCTTATCACCAGCGTCAAATCGGCGCGGCGCCCCGCCCGGCCGGAGCGATAGGGGATGCCCGGTCGCCCGTTGACCGTCACCGGCCGGCCCGCGACG
The DNA here is from genome assembly GCF_057809675.1 of Sphingomonas sp. FG14. Lineage (NCBI taxonomy): Bacteria > Pseudomonadati > Pseudomonadota > Alphaproteobacteria > Sphingomonadales > Sphingomonadaceae > Sphingomonas > Sphingomonas sp. FG14. The sequence continues at coordinate 52,818 of NZ_JBMDKK010000015.1, forward strand.
AGCGCCCGTCCGGGCTTGTCTGACAGCATCTCGTCCCTGAATGCCGGGTCCGATGCACCGGCCCGCGCGGCCATGGCGGCCACCATGTCTTCAAGACGCATCACCTCCGGGCCTTCGGCGGTGGCGCGCACTTGATAAGCCTGCCCTCCGCGCCAAAGGAAATAGCTTTGGGGATCGATCCCCTGGCTCCGGGCGTCGCCATTGTCGGCGATTTCGATCGTGAGCGAGACGACCTCGCGCGGTTCGACATAATGCGCCGTCATGTCCGCCAGCGCGGGCGATCCCGTCACCGCCAGAGCGATCGTCAGCCACCATGCTCGGACCATCGGGTTCCGCGCCCCTATTCGTGCGCCGCGTTGGCGCCTCTCGCGACCTTGTGGGTCACGCTGTCCTTGCCGGTGATGGTGATCGCGACGCCTTCGCTGCGCGGATCGGCGGCACCGGTCCATTGGCCGTTCACCTGTTCCACCGCATTCGCCTTCAGCCCCAGCGGGCCGGCGCGGAGCTGTTCGCCAAGCGCCGCGAGCGCGGGCAGCATGGGTTCCAGCTGGGTGCCGCGTTCCACCACGCCGCCGGGGCCGGGCGTGTAGATCAGCCCCATGCCGATCGCGTCCTGCGCGCTCATCTTCCAGTCCAGCACGCCGACCAGCGCCTTGGCGATCTGCGCGATGATCGTCGATCCGCCCGCCGCGCCCAGCGCGATGCGCACCTTGCCGTCAGGCCCATAGACGATGGTGGGCGACATGGAGCTGCGCGGCCGCTTGCCGCCCTGCACGCGATTGGCGGCGAGATAGCCGTCCCTGACCGGCGCGATGTCGAAATCGGTCAGTTCGTTGTTGAGCACGGTGCCGTCGATCGTCAGGCCCGATCCGAACACATCCTCGATCGTGGAGGTGACGGCGACGACATTGCCCCGCGCATCCACGGCGGACATGTGCGAGGTGCCATGTTCCGGGCCGGGCTGCACCCGCACGCGCGGCGGCGCGCCGGCCGGGGTGCCGGGCGCGATCGACGCCATCGTCGTATCGGGGCTGATCAGCGCCGAGCGCGACGCGATATAGGCGGGATCGAGCAGGCCCTTCACCGGCACGGACACATGATCGGCGTCGCCCAGATAGGTGTCGCGATCGGCATAGGCGAGCCGCTCGCTTTCGGCCAGCAGATGCCAGGCGACCGGATTGTCCTTCCCCAGCGCCGCCATGTCGAACCGTTCGAGCTGCTTGAGGATCAGCAGCACGGTGATCCCGCCCGAGGATGGCGGCCCCATGCCGCAGATGCGATAGACGCGATAGGTGCCGCAAACGGGATCGCGTTCCTTCGCGCGATAGGCGGCGACATCCGCCATCGTCATCCGCGACGGATTGACCCGCGCGCCGTTGACGGTTTCCACCAGCTTTTCGGCGGTCGCGCCGTGATAGAAATAATCGGGGCCCTTCGCGGCGATGCCCGCGAACAGCGCCGCCTGCTCCGGATTCTTCAGGATCGTGCCCGCGGCTTTCGGCGATCCGTCCGCATCGAAGAAAAAGGCGCGGCCCCAGTCCGATATGATCGCCTTGCCATATCGGTCGATCGAATTGCTGAGGCGCGGGGTGATCGCGAAACCGTCGCGCGCCAGGCGGATGGCGGGCTGGAACAGCGCGGCCCAGGGCAGCTTGCCGTGGCGGGCATGCGCCATCGCCATCATGCGCAGATTGCCGGGCACGCCCACGCTGCGCCCGCCGGGAATGGCGTCCGCATGGTCCATCACCTTGCCGTCGCGAAAGAACCATTCGCCATCGGCGGCGGCGGGCGCCGCCTCGCGCCCGTCGAAACTGGTGACCGCCCGGCTTTTCGCGTCGTGATTGACCAGGAAGCCGCCGCCGCCGATGCCCGAGCTTTGCGGCTCCACCACGTTCAGCGCCAGCATCATCGCGATCGCGGCGTCGGTGGCGCTGCCGCCCTGCCGCAATATCTCTATCCCCGCCTCCGCCGCGCGCGGATCGGCGGCGGAAACGGTGCCCGACATGACGGGGGGCGACTTGGCGGGCGCGGCGGCGAGCGGAAGGCTGACGGCGGCGAGGAGAAGCAGGACGCGACGGATCATGCGCGCCCTATTGCGGGAGCGGGGAAGGGAAATCCAGTGGGGATCGGCGCCCGCCTCAGCCCGCCGCCAGCACATGATCCAGCGCGGCGCACACCGCGGCCACCTGCGCGCGCAGGCATTCCTCCGCATCGGTGCGCGGGCTGTCCGGATAGACTTCCGTCGTGGTGGTGAAGCGCGCGCCGGTGATGCAGCCGCACAGGCCGAGTTCGGCCAGCGGATATTCGATCACGCCATGCGCCACCACGGGCGATCCGATGATCTCCCCATCCGCGTCCGCCGGGGCGATATGCGTCACGCGCTCCACTGCGGCGATCACGGCCTGCTGGAATTCGGGCTGGGGATTGGCGCTGTCGTCCACCAGATAGAAGCCGTCGGGGATGAGCCCCGGTTCGAAGGGCTTGCCGTCGCGCGCGGCGAGCGCGGGCCGGAACTCACTTTCGTCGCTGTCGGTGGTTTCGTGCAGATCGATATGCAGCAGGAAGGGCTGGCCCGCCGATCGCACCAGTTCGATCAGCGCCGTCGCCTCGCGCGCGGGGCCGTCCGCCCGGAAATTGCGGTTGGGATCGATCGCGTCGTAATTCCAGCGATTGATGCGTTCATAGGCCCAGGGGCTGACGCAGGGCGCCACCAGCAGGTTGACGCGGCCCGCATAATCGGCGGCGCGCGTCTCCAGAAAGGCGAGCGCGCCCATCACGCCGCTGGTTTCGTAGCCATGCACCCCGCCCGTCACCAGCGCGCCGGGCAGCGCGGGATCGAAATCGCGGCCGCGCAACGCCAGCAGGGGATAGGTTTCGCCGGCATAATCGGTCTGGCCATAAACGATGCGCTCGAATCGGTCGGCCAGCGCATCGATGCGCGGCAGCACGTCCGCGTCGTAGCGGCGCTGGCGCGGCTGGCGCGCGCGCCACTGGTCCAGCTCCGCCGCTCCCCAGGGCTGGCCGGGGGTGCCGATGGGATAAAATCTGTCGTTCGTCATCCTGCTCTCGCTGGCCGGGGTGGAATCGCCGGGTTTGTAGCGAGGCGGCGGTGCGCGCGCCATATCGGGTTGGCGGTTCACATGGGCAATGCGGGCGGGGCCGCATCGCCACGGAGGGGGGTGGTGCAAGTCTGCCCCGGCCGGAACGGGGAGGGGGTGGTGCAGGCATGCCGGCCCGAACGGAGAGCGGGCAGCGCCCACCCCGCCAACGCCGGCGATCACCATTGGGCGCGTCCGCGACACGGCGGATCGGATCGGGGCTGTCGCCATGGCCGATCCCGCATCTAAGCCCGCGTCAACGGGGCGAACGATGATGCAGGGAGCATGCGATATGAACGCCTTTTCGGCCCGGAACGATTATCCGCCTGACGCGCGGGAGGCGGCCGCGACCGACCATGCGCTGGGCCTGCAATTCTGCCGCGCGGGCATGTTGTCGCTCACCCGGCTGCAACTCGCGCTCGAACGCGGCGACCGCCGCCGCGCGATGGAGGCGATCGACCAGCTCCACCGCTTCGATATCGAGGTGGAGCAGCTTGTCGGCCGCCTTTCCGGCCCCGCCCCCGACGCGCGCATGGTGGAGATCGCGCGCTATCTGCGCGAGGAGAAGATGGAGCTGGCCTTCGAGAAACTGGCGCTGGCCAGCGGCGTCAGCGGGCCGGGCCTGATCTCCCGCTCGGCCGCGATCCGCACTCCGCCACGAGAGGGGGAGGCCACCGGCCATGCCGAGGTGTTTTTCCCCGAACCGCGCGGGCATGGCGACTTGCGTTCATACGGCCTGCGCGCCGCCGCGCTGATCGCGGCGGTGGGCGGCGTCGCGGCGGTGCTGTTCATGGCGCTGTGAGGGGGGAGCGGGGCGCAACCCCAAACGTCATGCCAGCGAAGGCTGGCATCTCCCACAGGATAAGGCGCGATCTGGTCGGCAGACCCCAGCCTGCGCTGGGGTGACGCGCGAGACAAGGATCCAGTCAATTCGCGCCGATCGATGTTGTTCACGGGCGTTAGGGAAAGCGAATGCTCGAAAAGGGGGGCTCCGGGCGGCTCGGCATCTCTCACGCCGCATCATGATCGGCGTCAATCGTCGGGGTTCAGCACCTTCTTCTCGATGATCTTCGCGACCATCATCACCATGCCCATGATCGGCAGGCCGCCGCCGCAGCTTTGATTCCGGCCGACCGCCGAACAGGTGTCGCGCGTTTCGGCCACCGTGACCGCCGAGACGGCCTCGCCCCGGATGCGCGCGCCGGGCGTCGGTTCATCCAGCGGCAGCCGGTATCCGCCCTGGTTGCGGCTGCCGCAGACGGTGATGTCGTCGGGGTCGCCGCTCGCCGCGCAGCGGGGCGGCTGCATGGTCTTCGCGCGGAAATTCTCCATCGCCTGCTCGCTGGTCAGCGACTGGGCAGCCGCCGGCAGCGGCAGGGCCGTCAACAGCAGCGCCATGATCATTCGCGACATGGTTCAGCCCTCGCCTGATTTTCGCGCGATCGCCCGGCGATTGGAGCACGGAAACCCGCGCCGCCGCAAGCGGTTCGATCCGGGTGGCACGGATGGCGAATGGCGGGCATCGCGCTTATGATCGGCGGACCGCCCCGGCACCCGGGCCTCGCGGGCGGGAAAGATGAGGGCAGGCATGAGCAGCCTTTGGTGGATGATCCCGATCGGCGCCTTCATGCTCTGGTGCATTGTCCAGTTCATAAGAGGCGGCGGCGGGCCATCCGACAGGAATGAAGACAGCACGTCGATGTACGACTCGGGCCGCGATTATTCGGACTGAATCGCGAATCGGGGGATCATGGCTGGGCTTCGGGAGGCTGGTATGGACCGCTTGACTGGCAGGTTGTGCGTGGTGGGGTCGGATGCGACCTTGCACCTTGCCGATGGCACGAGGATTGCCATCCTGGATGATGGTTTTCTGAGCAGGTTGCTTGCGGTCGCGCCCTGTCTGGTGGGAGGGCATCGCCTTTACGACGGTGCCTGTGAGCTGCTGGCGGAGGTGGATCGGGATGAGAACCGGAAATTGTGGTCGATCAGCGCCACCGGGGCGGGGCGTTATCAGTCCGATGGGCTCTGGTTCGAGTTCTAAGCTTGCTCACGCCAAAGGCATCTCCGGCATCGCGCATCCTCCTCCGGCTCAGCGCGCGGGCGGCTGGCTGGCGAGCAGGGTCATCGCCTCCAGCGCGCGGGCGCGCATGCTGTCGTCGATCTTCAGATAGCGGTGCGTGCCGCCGGGTTGCGCGGCGAAGCGGCTCGATCCGTCCGCCGCCACGCTGATCCGCCCCGGCGCGGACAGGGTGAAATAGCCGTCATCGGGACGGACCGCGTGGAGGACGGCGGTGAGATCGAAGGTGGCGTGATCGTGCAGCGCGCCCGGCGCGGTCGGCCGGATCGTGCGATAGACGGGATCGACATGATGATAGGCCATCAGCACCGGACTGGGCGCGGAATGGCCGAGCAGCCGATCGATCGCGCGCCCGTCGATCCGCATCGATACGCCCACCTCGAACCCGCTGGCGACGATCGGCGTGGGCCAGCGATCGAACAGCGCGCGGGCGGCGGGCACGTCCAGCTCCAGATTATATTCGGGCGCGCTTTTGGTGAGCGGGCGGCCCCGCGCATCGGCATAGCCGCCTGCCATCACCGACAGCAGCCGCACCTTGCGCCGGACCAGGCCCGCCCCGTCGAGCGGGCTGGCCGCGTCGCCGCCGCTGTCCATCAGCCGCGCCAGATTGGTGGCGAAGCCGATCTGGATGATGACGACGCTGCCGTCGGGCTGGGCGGCGAGCGTGCGGCGGAGCAGCGCCACCGCATCGGGCGCGGCGCCGCCACCCTCCGCCGCGCGCGGGAACAGCGGCGATCCGTCCGCCTTCGCCGCGCGCGTCAGCGCCTCTGTATAGGGGGTGACGGCGTTCAGGAACGGAAAGCGCCGGGCGGTCCGCTCCGCCGTCACGCCGCCGCGCACCAGCCCGACGGGGATGGCGGGGCGGCCGTAAAAGCCGTTGAGCGCAGCGATGAAGGCGGCGGTGGAGGCATCGTCGGTCGATCCCGTCACCGCCAGCAGCCGCGCTTCTCCGCGATCCTGCAAGGCGTGGAGCATCGCCAGCGCCAGCACATCATCGATATCGCCCCACATATCGGTATCGAGGATGACGCGGACGGGCTGGGCGGGGGCGGGGCGCGCGCCGGCCCCGGATGCGCTCGTGTCGACTGGCGCGCGGGCAATGGCGGGCGGCGGCGCCGGCGCGAGGGCGGCCAGCGCGGCGGCGGCCAACAGGCCCGTCCAGTGTCGCATCGCCCGATCGCTCCCCCTGCGCATATTCAAGAATCGTATACATGAATTATACAATCCATGTCCGCAAGAGGGCGCTCGGGCGGCAAGCCGGGCTGTTGCCACGCGCGGGCGGCACCGATACGCCGGTGGCATGCGTATCGAAGGCGTGATCCTGCTCCACATCCTGTATGTCGCGCTGGCGATGGCGGGGACGGCGCTGGGCTATCGCCTGTCGCGATGGTTCGCGCGCAACGGGCTGGAAGGTGGCGAGAAGCCCGGCTTCGCCTATCAGGTGCGGCTGTGGTTCGCGGCGCTGGTGCTCTCACCCGCGACCCTGGCGATCGCCTTTGGCTGGTACGGCGCGGGGGAGATCCGCGGCATATGCTTCACCGCGCTGTTCGCGCTCACCCTGCCGATCGCGATCGCCCTGCACCTCACCAGACGCCGGGGCAGGGAATTGCCGCCCGCCATCCCCCATCACTGGAAACGCAACCGCAAGCCGGGCGCGCCGGGAACAGCGGCCGGGACCAAGCGCAAGCGGCGGCTGTCGATCGGGAAGATCGAGGGGCGGCCTGGAGGGCGGTGAGGGGATTGGGCGGGGGCGGTGATCCTTAGCTGCGATAAGACATCGATTGGGCTGTTTTGGGTTTGATCAAAGCCGCTCACGCTTTTCGGTATAAGCTAGATACTCTTCAAGGCGGCTATTGGCGCGGTTACTGACAGGCCGCTTTCAAGGATAGCCCACCGAATAGCGGAAATTACTGTGGAACCTATCACGAACAACCGATAGATCACCAAATGACGCTGTGCGTCCGTTTTGAAAATTCTATGCGCGAGAATTGCGGGTGCGATACCCTCTCAATTCGCTTTACTAAACCGAAATGCCCAAGAATCGAGCCGTCCCGCAGGTGCGTTGCCAGCAATCAAATTGACGCGTTCGATGGTAAATATCGGCTTCGAACACCAGACCTCTGTTGCAATATTTGACAGCTGCTTCAGTGCGTAATCAGTCAAAAGGCTGTCAACCTGAGAATCGTTAAGGCTCTTACGTCCTCCTTCTACTATTTCGCGTCGATCTTCCTCGCTAAGGAGGTCGGATGAGCTGGACTTAGACACTACCGCTACAGTCGAGTGAAGCATCGAAGTAAAATACGGTGTGGTCAGTTTATTAATATCACGGAAAGTTAGGCTGTTACGATAATCTGCGTGATTTATCGGAACGTCTACGGCAATGCTTTCTCGAATCGATTGACGAAACTGCTCGACTGTTGCGAATCGTCCTCCAAGAAAGCCAAACGGCAGCTTGGAGGATTCCGCTCCTAGCCTGAGCAAAGCGTGGCAGATTTCGACTTGGTGCGCCGGAGTAAAACGATCAATATCGATCAGATCATCCTGTTCTTTTGCCCAGCGCGCGATCGCATCGCGTGAGGCAGTGACTGACGCACGGGCACGGGCCGCATCTTGGGTATCTCCGATAACAACGCCGACCACGGAGCTGCCGCCGAAGAAGCCGACGGGCAGCTGCGATTCTTCGTAGTAGGCATAATGATGGCGCTCAAACGTGCTGCGCTGCGCGGAAAAGCCACCAACTGAGACGATGCAAGATGCCTCATCACGTGAGTCAGAAATCAACAAGGCGCCGCGACCAACTACAGTGCCGTCTAATTCGACAATCTGCCGCACACGGTCGCCATGGGTCGAGACGATATGCCGTGCGAACCGAGGGTCGTGAAGCGAGCAGACTTCTTCCAGAAAAGTGATGGCAGGGCTGATAAGCCATTCTCCAGCATGTTTGCGCGTTTCGCCATGGACGCGATCAATGATCTCAATATCCACATCGACTGCGGCAATCAGGTGCACGACCTTCGCTACAAAACTGACGAGATGATCGGCCCGATATCGGCCCATTCTCGTCGGTGCAAGCTGAGCACGCGCCTTGTCGTTGAGTTTGACGCTTATGCGGGTAGTGTAGTCTAGCGGAAGCTCCCCGGTGGCTGCACGACGCAGCAGAGGCCGGCGGGTCAGCTCATCGAAACTCAGGACGGTAGCGGAATTCTCGCTCGCATCAAATCTCCGCGTTATAACACGTACGGCGTCCCCCAACAGAAACACCGAAAAGAAACCGATCCCGAACTTGCCGACCAGCTTAGGGGCGTGACTGCGCAGCCCCGGGAATTCCTCATCCATTAGCGTCGATGACCAGAAAGATTTACCGAAATCGATCAGTGGTCCGGTCACCACGCGCTCGGACATACCCGTACCTTGGTCATCAACGTGCAGCCATACCTCAGCGGGGTCGCCGTCCGGAGATTCGATGATCAACCGGATCTTGCCCTAATCGCTTTCGCGCTCTTGGTGCGCGCGCCGCGCGCGCACAGCATCGACCGCGTTTTGGAGAAGCTCGCGGACCGGTGCGATTGCGCCTGAGCCATAGAGATTGCGACCACCGAGAGTTCGCGCAAGATGAACCGGATCAGAAACCTTAACCTCGGCGCTTATTGGCGTCCAGCCGTCGACCCGTACGGTTTTGCTCAACAGACGCGGGGCCTCGATGCCATAGACACCTGTCGCAGCAAATTGCGGTGATCCGGACTCCTCAAGGATTGCGTTGCTCGATTTGAGTTCACCGTCGACCATCTGCATGGTGTCGTAGGCGAGCCACCAACTCGAAGCCTCGTCGACCCCGAACGGCTGGCCGGCGTAGAAGACCAGCTTGTCCTTGGCTCGCGTGACGGAGTTGAGCTTGTTTTGGAAGGTCCAGTGCTCCGCTGACACGCCCGGGACGTCGGAAATCGCGAACAGCATAGTGGGTGCACGCAGCGCATCAATGTGTGCAGCATCCGCGCAGCGCAAAAGGCAGGCCACCTTCAGTTCGTTCAGCGTCCATTCCGGGGGAAACCCCGGAATAGTGCCGGCGTGCGTAACAAGTTTGGTCGCCAGATCGGTGCTGTTCCAATGGTGGCTATGCGCAATGCGCCCAATCGCAGCGCCCAGCGCATCGTGGAGCCCCACGTCTTGGAGCAGCGGTATCGCTTCCTCGCGGTTAGGCCGCTTAAAGGTGAAGCTGATCAGTTTTTCAGCCTGCTCGGCGTGAAGCTTACGCAAGGTCGTAAATAGGACCGCTTGACGTTCCTCGGGCGATAAAGGACCACTCGAAGCGGGCACGCGTCGTGCGCAAGCGCCCGCCTCGGCATCACGCCACGCTGCGGTTTCGGCAAGATCTGCCAGGCCACCGGGATAGGCGGCCACGGCGAGGCCGGTGTCGTGCAGCAGGATCGAGGCTCCGAAAACGAAAGCCTCGATCGGGGTCAGCTCGAAGTCGTCGCCGGCTATGCACGTGGCCGTCTGCCATAAGGCATCAAGGTGGGATTCTTCGTGCACAGTTAGGCCAAGTATATCCCGATGAATATTGCGCACGAACGGAATCACGTTATCGCGCATGGTAAGTAGCGCGCTGCGCAGCCGGTCCCGATATTTCGACGCAGAGTCATTCTCGCGCGTCGCCAGACTGTGCTGCCATAAAGCAGTCGCTTCAACATGCTCGATAGCCATTCCCACCCCATTCGATATTGCTGCGGAACAGTTGCTGAAAATTTACATAAAGTCGATGCCGAAGACGCTCCCCAAAAAACACTCGAAGCCTCACCATCGGCGGAAGCGCTGTCCGGAAAACTAATTTTGACAGCATCAACATTTGCGTTGGCCCTTCGCTCAAGCTGAACGAAGGGCAACTACCGGGAAGCGCTCAAGCAGCCTGTAACGGCAAAAATTACCCCGCATTGCGGTCGGTCGAGTCCAATTCAATCATCATGACAGCTGCGGAATCCCTAGATGCTGAACTTCCCAGTCGAGCTAGTGCTTATAGAGTGAAGCCATTCCCGAGCTCGTCGCCGTAATTCCCGGCTTCGGTGTTCGGAACCCCGACGCCACCCCCGCAATGAAGCCGCAACCTCGAAGCGCGAAACCCCGCCGGAATCGCCACCAAATCCAGCCACGTGCCGCCCGCTATCCGGCGTGATAGTCTGGGCCGATCGAGACGGGGGACCGGGCATGACGCATCCGCGCCGACGCATGGGGACAGTGGCTGTCGCGGGGGTGTGTCTGGTGGCGGGGGTGGCGATCGGGCTTGCGGTTCCGCGCGCGGCGCAGTTCGTGCTGGCGGGTTCGGGGGAGGTTCGCCGTCCCGATCGCGGGGGCGCGCCGCCGGTGGGCAGGAACATGTTCTCGCCCGATATCCGCAATGACGAGTTCGTGCAGCGCGAACAGCTCAAGATCGTCGAGATGCTGGAGCGGGAATGCGCCACCACCGGCGGCAACTGCGCGCTGGCGCGGTCCGCCCGGCGGGCGCTGACAAGTAAATGAGTTCCGCGCGGCCGTTCGCCGCCTGATCGGCGGGGGCGGCGGCTTTCGGGGAGAGGGGTGGCGGCGGCGCTCGATGTGGGGCGCGGTTGCGGCGCCGGTGCGCGCCATGATCGCGCATTGCGTGTCGCCCGGCCGCTGTCGTGTTGGTGTCGTGTTGGTGTCGCGCCGTTGCTGCGCCGATGCGCGGCCTGCCTGTGGTCAGGCGCTTCGCCGCAGGAAACGTCCTGCCGCCAAGAAACCGGGATGGGCGCCGCCCATCCCGTATCCGTGTCAAATGCCGTCCAGGCCCTTGCTGACCAGGATGTTCACCGCGACGCGGCGATTCTGGTATTTGCCCTCGGGCGTTTCATTGTCCGCCATCGGGTCCGCTTCGGACATGCCGGTGGGGGTGAGCATGCGATAGGGCTTCCAGCCGCAGGCCTGTTGCAGATAGTTGACCACGCGCGCGGCGCGCTTCTCGCTGAGCACCTGGTTCAGTTCCTCGCTGCCCGTGGAGTCGGTATAGCCGACGACCAGCAGCAGCGCGTTCTTCGTGCCTTCGGCCTGGGTGGCGGTGGCGCACAGGTCGTTCTTCGCCTGGGCGGAGAGCACGGCCTTGCCCGTATCGAAGTTCACGTTGGTCGTGCCCTTGATATTATATTCGCCGATATCGCCGACGCGGCCGCGCAGCGCTTCCGTGGCGGCGGTCTGTTCGGCGAAGCGCTGATCGGTGCCGCCATGGATCATCGCGACGGTGCGCAGATCCTTGTTCTTCAGGTCGATCTGGCTCGCCATCAGGCTGTCGCCCGATTGCAGCGTCTTCACGGTGACGGGCAGGCCGTTGGCGAGCTGCGCGGAGGCGAGCTTGCTGCTGTTCAGCCCGAGGAAGCCGCCGCGCGACTTGATGCGGGTTTCGTCATTGACGGCGACGAGCGTGCTGGTGCCGTCGGCCGCGGTGATCTGGATCCTGTCCGTGCTGCGCGCGGAGATGATGCCCTCGATCACCGGGCCCTTGGCCATGGTGGCGCCGGCCGGATCGACGGCGACGCTGGTCGAGAGTTCGGCTTCGGGCGGATCCTGCGGTTGCAGGGCGAGGCTGGCGGTGGCCGGCGCGGCAAGCAGGGCGATCAGCAACACAGCGCGGGGACTTCTGGAAATGAGACTCATTGCGCTACTCCTTTTAACTCGAACGGCCTTGGCTTGCGTGATCACAGCTTCTCATCCGAACCGCCGAGCTTGCGATAACGCCCGGATTTCGGATTCCTCTCCATCACGCTTCAAAAAAAATTCACGACGTTTGGGCCGTTCCCTGGATATCGGGACCGTTTGGGTGTTCAGCCGAACCTTTCGCGCAGATGAACGGTTCCGGGGCGCGGGCGCGTCGTCCCGGTAATCGGAGCGCATATTGCGGCGAGCCGATGCAGGCCGTTGTTTCGCGACAGTTGATCGATTTAATGCGGCGTCGGGGCCGCCAAAACGAGCAAGTCGCGATAAAGTTGCGGCCATGAATTCGATCGCGGCCGATTCGTTCGGCTGCTTTGCCCGAGGCGCCGAATCGCGGCGGAACAGGCGACAGATCTTGGAACAGGGCGCGCGATCGTTTCTTCTTCGGCGCGCATCGCATCGGGGCGCCCAATCGCCGTCCCGCGCTCGCCCCCGCGCCATGGCCCAGGTCGGCCTGAATGCAATCGCAGCCGGGCGCCACCGATATGCGCTTGACGATGTCATGTTTACCTGACACATTGTCATGGTTACACTACATTTTGTAATGTGAGTCAGTCATGAAGAACAGATTGAAGGTTCTGAGGGCGGAGCGCGACTGGACCCAGGCTGATCTGGGTCAGCAGATCGATGTCTCGCGACAGGCCGTGAACGCCATAGAGACGGGCAAACACGACCCATCCCTGCCGCTCGCCTTCAGGATCGCGCGGGTATTCGACATGAAGATCGAGGAGATATTCGATGATGGAGAGGGCTAAAACATTATCGGCGGGATCGACCGGATCGGCGCGCCATGTCTATCTCAAGACTATGCTGGCGTATTTTGTGCTCTTCATTGTCATGAGAACACTGACGAGCATCGGAAACAAGTCCACCATTCCCGGCGAGAGGATATTCGATCCGGCCTTCGGCATCATGATGGCGTGTGTGGTGACGGCAGGGTTCGTCGGCATCACATATTATCACCTGGCGCGCACCGACGAGCATGACCGAAGGGCTAATCTATGGGCCTTCGCGATAGCCTTCCTCGCCTATTTCGCCATCCTGATGCCCTGGCTTGTCCTCAGCCAGTCCGGCGTTGTCGGCCCGGTGAACCCCCAACATGCGATGGTGGGCGCCATATCCATCGGCAGCATGGTGTGGGTGTGGCTGCGGTGGTTCGGCTGACGCCGACGATATCGGGCAGTGGATCGTATCCGGCAAGTATCCCCAGTTTTGTCGGAAACCCGATCCGCTCAGATTGCCTGGTGGCCTGATTTTCCTGCCCTGGACGCGGCCACCAGGCAATCACCAGCACCGGCCGGCCGCCTTTCGTTCAGGCGAGCAGGCCCTGTTCGAGCATGATCCGCCATGCGCCCCAGCCGATCAGCCCGCCGATGATCAGGCTCTTTCCCGATCCACGCCGCTGACGGCGCAGCACGGCGAACAGGATCGCGGCGAAGATCACCGATGCGCCGACAAGCGCGATATCGCCGTTCAGCCCGAGCGCATCGAAAACGCGCGGCTCGTCGAAGGTCGTCCGGCGATAGGGCGCGCCCCTTGCAAGGCGGGCCAGCGCCACCACCGCGAAGGGCAGCAATTCGCACAGCCGCATGCATGCGGCGACGCCGAGGGCCGCCGCGAAGCGCGCATGGCCCGGCTTGACCCGCGCCAGTCCGATCGCGGCCAGCGCCAGGCTGACCGCCGGCCCGGCGACGCCGATCATCGCCACTTGCCGCCGGCTCAGCCACGGCGCGGGGCCGTGGGTGAAGCCCGACAATCCCAGCCGGGGGTTCGGGACGTTGAAGGCCAGCCCCGCGAGATAATGGCCCAGCTCATGCGCGAGGATCACGGCGGGAACGAGCAGCGCGGTGATCAGCAGCGTCGCCCATTCGATGCCGCCGGGGCGGCGCGATATCCTGGTCATCCGCCACATCGCCCGGTTCGCATGTCGTCGCCCCAATCGCGGGGCGAACGCCGCTCGCCGCGTACGCCGATGTCATGCCGATATCGGCGCGCGCCGTCCATGCCCGCCCGTTTCCGCTTTCGCCAAAAGCGCGGTATGGCGTGGCCATGAACGAAGCCCTTCCTGCCCGCCGCCGCCTTGGCCTGATCGTGGCGCTCGCGATCCTCGTCGCCGATCAGCTCGCCAAATATCTCGTCACCGGCCCGCTGGGCGTGGACGGCCATGGCAAGTCGCTTGAGCTGCTGCCTTTCTTCAACCTCACCTATGTCGAGAACAATGGCGTCTCGCTGGGCCTGCTGAGCGCGGACAGCGAAGCGATGCGCTGGATGCTCGTCGCGCTCACCGGCCTGATGAGCCTGGGCGTGATGCTGTGGATGTGGCGGGAGAAGCACCGCGCCGAAGTGACGGGGCTGGCGCTGGTGCTGGGCGGCGCGCTCGGCAATATCGTCGATCGCGTCCGCTTCGGCCATGTCGTCGACTTCGCCGATCTCCATTTCGGCGATTTCCGCCCCTTCCTGGTCTTCAACATCGCCGATGCCGCGATCGCCATCGGCGCGCTGCTGTTCGCGATCCGCGCGCTGCTGCCGCGTGGCGAGGCGCGGGGGGCGCTGGCCTGAGGCGCGCGGCGGACCCAGGGACCACCATCTGGTGTTATCGCGATCCGGCATGGGCATGTTGCCCGGCCTGCGCGGGACCGGCGCGCGCGACCACGGAAGACCGGAAGCACCGGCTAAGCTGCCTCGAATGCGGATTGCATCGCGAGATCGACGCGCCGCATCTTCATCAATGGGCGGGGGGCGGAGACGATGGACGGTTCGGCCTGCCGCTCTATCTGACCGCCCGGATCGGCAAGCATCGGCTCTGGGCCTATAATGTCGCGCATATCGACGCGCTGATCGACTATCTCTCGGCGACGTTGCGGGAGCGTCCGGCAGCGACCTCGCTTCGCAACAAGACCATGATGTCTCGTCTGCCCGCCTGGATGAAGGCTGCCTCGGCCCGTCCGCACATTCTCCGCGCGTTGAGCGGATTGCGCGCGGACGCCACCAGGAGGGGGCTGTCGTGAGGCCGTCATGTCATCGGCGCCCTGGCCGTTACCGGGGGATCGCAATGCGCGCCGCCTGCGCCGCCCTGATGCTGATCGCCGCGCTGGCGCCGCCCTCCGCAGGCGCGCTCGCCCGGAGCGTGGAGGCCGGCGCCGCCGCGACGCCGCAGGCGCTGGAACGGCTCGACGCCCATGTGAAGGGCGTGGCGGCCGCCGGACAGTTCTCCGGCGTGGTGCTCGTCGCCAGGGATGGGGCCGTGCTGTTCGAGCGCGCCTATGGCCTGCGCGACGAGAAGCGCGCGGACCCGGTCACGCCCGAAACGCGCTTCGACCTTGCCTCCGCCGGCAAGATGTTCACCGCCACCGCCGTCCTGCAACAGATCGCGGCAGGCAGGCTCAGCCTGACGACGACGCTGGGCGAGGTGCTGCGCGACTATCCGAACGCGGCGATGCGCACGGCCACGATCGCGCAACTCCTTACCCACAGCGCGGGCGCGGGGGATAGCGACGCCATGTTCTATCCCGGCGATCTCGTCTGGCGCGGGCGCGCGCCCGGCGTGGCCGATCTCGTCGCGCTCCATGGCGAACGCGATCCGGCCTTTCCGCCCGGCACGAAGCAGGAATACAGCAATCACGCGATGACGCTGCTCGGCCGGGTGGTGGAGGTCCTGTCCGGGCAGGATTACCGGTCCTACATCGCGGATCATGTCTTCCGTCCGGCGGGGATGGATGCCGATCATGCGAACGACGCCTGCCGCGCCGACGATCCGGGGCTGGCGGTCGGCTATGTCGACGTGGCCGGCGAGCGGATGCCCAATTGCTTCACGGTGCTGGACGGCGGCTGGCCGGCGGGCGGGCAGGCATTCACCGCGCGCGACATGCTCCGTTTCGTCACCGCGCTCCGTCAGGGCCGGCTGGGCGTGCCGCGCGCGCTGTTCGAACAGGCGACCACCCCGCGATTGAAGGGTTTCGGCCTGGGCTTCATCGCGACTGATTATGGCGGCGATTTCCTGCCCCGCGATCTGCGCTGGGGGCATGGCGGCAAGATCCACGGGCAATGCGTCGACATCCGCACCTATGAGGCGACGGGTATGACGATCGTCACGCTGGGCAACAACGACAGCCCCGCCTGTTTCCGCATCGCCGGGTTCCTGCGCGAGGACTGGCGACGGCGTTGATCGGTGGCGATTGACAGGGGGCGATCCGCGCTCTTGAACATCCCCTCGCAATGATACATCATATCCTTGAGAGGGGATGCCGATGAGGATCATGCGCGCACTGGCTGTGCTGGCGCTTGGCGTGGCGACGATCTCGGTCGCGCCGCGGCCCGCCTGCGCCGACACCTGGATGCTGCCCGAAAGGACCAGCTATGCATCATGCGGCGGGCAGGCGCGCGTCACCGTCACGCCGCGCGCCCTGGAAAGCCAGCTCGCCTATTTCGAGGACAAGGTGCGCAAGTCCAGATCCGCCGGGCAGAAGCGCGGCGGCGCGGCGGCGGCGAGCGCGCGGGTGGAGAGGCTGATCGACGGGCGCTGGCAACCGCTGTGGGAGGGGAAGATCGCGAATGAGGTGGCGCCGGTTTCCGCGATCGTGCGCGATGACGGCCAATATGTCGCCACCTTCGATGACTGGCACATGATGGGTTATGGGCCGAACGTGGTCGCGATCTATGGTGTGGGGGGCGTGCTGGTGCGCGCGCTCGCGCTCTCCGATCTCGTGCCCGGCGATTATCTTCGCGCCATGCCCCGGTCGGTCAGCTCCGTCCAGTGGCGCGGGGAACCGCGCTTTTCGCCCGATGGCGCGCGGGTGATCATTCCGGTCACGATTCCGTCCGCCGATTTCACGATGGATCATGCCCGGGTCGAACTCGCGGTGACGCTGGCCGATGGCGCGGTTGCGCCGGTCGATGCGAATGCCTGGGCGGCGGCGCTGGCGGCAGGCCGCGTCGCGCTGGCCGCGCAGGTCGCGGCCGAGGCAGCGGCGAAGGCCGCGTTCCTCGCGCCGCTCACCCGCCCGCAGGTGAATGAAGAGCGCGAATGGCACGATTATCTGAACGAGGCGGTGGCCCGCCTGCGCGGGGACGACGCATCGGCTTCCACGACGGTGCTGCGCGCGCCCGACGCCGCCGATTACGCGGCGTCGGAAGGCTGGGTTCAGGAAGCGCTGGGGACCGAACGCTATTCGGACGAGGTCGCGATCGCGTCGATCTCCGAACCCAATCTCGTCACCGTGCTGCAAAGGGCCGCCGCGACGCTGCCGCGCCGGTCGCTGTCCAAGGTGACGGTCTTCATCGCGCTTTCCGATCCCCATTGGCCGGGCGCGGTGGCGGCGATGCAGGGGACGGGCGCGAAGCTGGTCCAGCTCGATCCCGACACGCCGATCCCCCAGCGCCGCGAACGGATCGCCCGGCGTGCCGGGGAGTGATCAGCAACATTGTGGTTGCCTGTTGGGCGGCCCGGAGGAGGGTGAGGGATATGATCGGGACGACCGGACCATTCCTGCTGCTGACGGCCGCGATCATCGGCCTTGCCCTTCCCGCCAATGCCGGCGCGCCGGCAAGGCCCCATCCTGATCCGCGCCACCGGCTGAGCGATGCCGAAAGGGCGGATTGCATCGCGCGCGGCGGCCATACCGCGACATTGGGCATGCTGAACGGGGAAGGCTGCGTGCTCCCCATGCCGGACGCGGGCAAGATCTGCACGGACGGATCGCAGTGCAAGGGCGGAAGCTGCCTGCTGGACGACAGGAAACCCGACTTCAAGCCGCCGAAACCGGGCCGGCTGGTGAAGGGCCAGTGCGCGGCGACGGATTACGGTTTCGGCTGCGCCTGGCGCGTCAACAAGGGGAGGGCGAACGGCATGTGCGTGGATTGAGAGGGCGGGGGCTTCGACAGGCCCGGCCCGAACGGTGTGGGCGGTGGTGCGCTATTCTGACACCGGGTGCGCCAGGCGCTTCCCGCGCAATCGCCCGTTTCTCAAAAAGTCCCGACACCAGTGCCGCGCCGCGAATAGCCTTGCCATTCACCCCCGGCACTCGCGAAGATGGGCATATGATCCGGCGCGGGGCGCGGTTGTCGCTGGAGGGGGAGAGGGCGCATGATGACGGTGTGGCCGGTGATGGCGCCGGTGATGGTGGCGGTGTCGGTGCTGGCGTCGGCGGCGGGCTCGGGCGGGTTTTCGTTTGTCGAGGCCGTGCGCGGCGGGCTGCGCACCACCCATGACATCCGGCTGGAGATCCGCCGCCCGCCGGGCTTCGCCACCGCGCGGCCGGCCAGCCGGAGCGCGGTGTTCAACACGCGCCCCTATCAGGTGACGCTCGCCGGCTTCCTCGGCCGCGACCGCGCGATCCTGCTCCATGCCGAGCGGGTGGCCGATGGCAGCGGCGCATCCGATTACGACGCGCTTCCGCCCGGTGACCTGCCGGGTTTCCGCGTGCGCACCCAATGCGCCGCGATCACCGCCGCCGATGTGGCGGAGGAGCATGACCTTGGCTGGCTGGCCGGGCATGGCTGGAATCCGGCGGGCCCGGCGCTGGCGATCCGCCAATATTTCCGCACCACGCCCGATCACAATCAGGAGGTGGTGATCTCGCTGGTCGCGAAGCTCGATCGCTGCGACGACGAAAAGGCGACCGCCGCGCTGGGCGATCTGCGCGCGCGGCTGCGCGTGCGGGATCTGGATCGCTAGAGCATTTTGAAGTCAGGCGGACTCACCTGACGACTCGCAAAATGCGGAGAACAAATAATAAATAGAGCAGGCTGCGCTTCAACCTAAGCGCAGCCTGCTCTAGCGTCCGCCGCTTGTGCGTTCAGCGCCGGGAGCGCGAGCGAGGCCATTATATCCCCCGGTTATATCCAACCATTATATCCGTCGCTTGCCCGCCCCCGGCGCTTCATGAGACATGTCCGTCACCTCGGAGGGGATTTTTCATGTTCAAGCGCCTGTTGTCCGCGTCCATCGCGTGTGTCGTCGTGCCTTCTGCCGCCATTGCCGGGGCTGCGGCGCCCGATGCCGCGCGCCAGGCGAAGGTGGATGCGGTGTTCGCCGGTTATGGCCCCGCCACGCCCGGCTGCACCGTCGGGGTGGAACAGAATGGGCGGACGCTGCTGACGCGCGGCTATGGCGCCGCCGATCTGGAGGCGAAGCGCGCGCTGACGCCCACGTCCAGCGTCTACATGGCCTCCGTCTCCAAGCAG
This sequence comes from Sphingomonas sp. FG14, assembly GCF_057809675.1. NCBI lineage: Bacteria > Pseudomonadati > Pseudomonadota > Alphaproteobacteria > Sphingomonadales > Sphingomonadaceae > Sphingomonas > Sphingomonas sp. FG14. The sequence continues at coordinate 71,889 of NZ_JBMDKK010000015.1, forward strand.
GTGACGGCGATGGCGGTGTTGCTGCTGGTCGAGGACGGCAAGCTGGGGCTGGACGATCGCGTGCGCACGATCCTGCCCGAATTGCCCGCCTATGCCGACGCGGTCACCGTCCGCCAGCTCCTGACGCACAATAGCGGGCTGCGCGATTTCTTCACGCTGGGCGCGCTCAGCGGCATTGCGAACGACCATGTCTATACCGAGAAGGACCTGATCGACCTGCTCGGCCGCCAGCAGGGCCTGGATTTCGAACCCGATACCGATCACCTCTACAGCAACAGCGGCTATGTCGCGCTGTCGATGATCGTGCAGCGCGTGTCCGGCCAGCGGCTCGACGATTTCGCGCGGGCGCGGATCTTCACGCCGCTGGGCATGACGCAGACGCGCTTCCAGCACGATCACAACCAGCCCGTGCCCGAAAAGGCCAATGGCTATGTGAAGAGCGCCACGGGCTGGACGCTCTCCAACTCCAATCTCGACGTCGTCGGCGATGGCGGGCTCTATTCCACCGCCGGAGACATGCTGCGCTGGATCGCCAATATGGACAGCGGCAAGGTGGGCGCGAAATCGGTGGCGCTGATGCGCGTTTCCGCGCGGCTGAAGGACGGCAAGCTCACCGGCTATGGCATGGGCCTTTCGCCCGGCAAATATCGCGGCCTGCCCATCGTCCATCACGGCGGCGCGCTGGGCGGCTATCGCACCATGACCTGATGGATTCCGGGCGAGAAGCTGGGCATCGTGATTTCGTGCAACAACGGCACCGCCCGGTCCGACGAGCTGGCGGGCAAGGTCGCCAACATCTTCCTGGAGGGCAAGCTGAAGCCCGCGACCGTGCTGAACACCGCCGCGCCGGGAGAGGCGGCGCGCCCCTTTGCCGGCACCTATCGCGACGCGACCGGCGCCTATCTGGAACTCGCGCTGAAGGACGGGACGCTCGGCACCGTCCGCCCCGAACGGCCGCTCGCCCAGCTTTCCACCGGCACCTTCGCCTTTCCCAGCGATCCTGACGGCAACCGCCTCGCCTTCGACGCGGACGGCAAGGCGTTTCGCCTGTTTTCCGAAGGCAATCCGGAGCGCCGCTTCGAACGGGTGGAGAAGAGCGAGCCGACCGCGGAGGCCGCCACGGCCTATGCCGGCGATTATCGCAGCACCGAAGTGCCGATGCCCTTCACCATCCGCAATGCCGGGGGGCTGATGCTCAAGGCCGGACCGCTGCCCGAGATGAAGCTGGTCCAGACCGGACCGGACCGGTTCTGGGCGCCGGACATGGGGCTGGAACTCGTGTTCAGCCGCGACGCATCCGGCCGGGCGGGCAACCTGCTGCTCAACGCCGGCCGCGCGCGCGGGCTGAAATTCACGCGGGCGGGGTCGTAACGCGCCGGCGGCTCAGTCGTCGGCGACGGCCCTTGGCGTCAGCAAGCCGTATCGGCAGACGGGGCTGTCGTCGCCCGCCAGGCAATCGGACCAGCGGAAGAGCTTGTCGATCTCGATGACGGGGCCTTCGCTGCCGCCGCCGCCCATGCCGATATGGGCCTTGCCCGAAATCCGGCCGACGATCGTCAGGTTGGTGGAATCATGCACCAGTTCGGGATCATATGTGCCGGCGGTGCAGGCCTTGAAACTCTGATAGGTCGGCTCCGGCGTCCAGCGCGGCGCGCCATGCTCGCCGCTGGCGGCGAACAGCATCGTCAGGCAAACGCCCGCCTCGGTGCGCGTCATATGGTGGACGGCGCCCGCCCAGCGGACGCGCTGACCGACATGCCGCTCGTCCAGGGCCTGATCGGGCGTCAGCGCGGCGACCGGAATGGCGAGCAGCGCCGCGATATCCGCCGCCGCGGCGGCCTCCCGCGTGGCGGCGGGCCGGTCGGCCGGCGCGGTCGCGGAATCGACGCATCCCGACAGGATCGCGCCGCAGCACAGCGGGGCCAGCATCAGGCGGTGGAGGGTGGCGGCGGGGCGGGTTCTCATGACGCGAGCACCTTCATGACACGGGCGGACGCCCTAGTCCGCCCGCAGGCCGGGTGCAAACCGGAGATGGCTTTGCGTACGTGGATCGGGATGTGGGGGTTTCCGACCAACGATCTATTCAGACGTCAGCGGTTCCGACGCGGTCGTTCATTCGAGGAGCGCCAGCTCATTTAGGATATCATCGCGAGTCCATGGGGTATCGCGTCCTTCGATGAAACGGCCGTGGTCGTCTTCCACGAAGAAAATGGCATCGCGCGTGACTTGATCCGCAAAGTCGATGTGTTTGCTCGCTTGAATGCAATCGGCAATGTAAACTGCCGTACAGGAAGGAAGCTGTTCGTTGAGCACGGCCTGCAACAAGCGCCTTGCACCGTCCTTAGTAAGAACAAAGTTCGGTCCTTCGGAAACGACGATGAAGCCATGACCGGTCTCTCGGAGCGCTTCATTGAACGCGGCTGTCTCACTGGCGATCTCTTCAGCAAATGCCTCAGCAGAGAGTTCGCCGGTCAGGAAAGCGGTGAGGGAAGCATGTTGCATCCGTGTGAACTTGCACCGTCGAAGGTGCGTCCGCAATTACCGATCGCGCCAACATCCCTAACAGTCTTTGTTGCAGCGCCATCCACCCGCGTGCCGCGCGTTCGGCATCTTGCCCTCGCGGGCCGGCCATGTTTGATAGGCGGGGTTGGCGATCGGGCGCGGGGGCGGCGGGCTAGGGTGATGAAATATCCGCGAATATTGGCGATGGTCGCGCTCAACTGCGCGGCGGTCGCGGCGGCGCGCCCGGCCACGGAGATCGAGCGCTATTATCTCGGCCATTATGTCGTGAAGACCGAGGATTCGAAACGCATCGTGTGCCGCGTGGAGATCGCCTGGGCCGATGATGCCGGCGGCCAGTTTTCCGCGCGCGGCTGCGATGCCGTGCCTGCCCTCGCCGAATCCGCGCGATGGATCTTCGACGCGGAGAAGGGCGAGGCGCGGTTCGAGGATCCGCTGCATAAGGCGCGGTTCAGGCTGGCCGAGACCGATGCCGGCTTTATCGCGATATTGCCCGATGAGAGCCGCTACTGGTTCGAAACCCCGCCCGCGCGCCGCGCGCGCTGACCCTGCTGGAAAGAAGGATATGCCGATGATCAAGAGCCGTGGCCTGTCGTTTTGCGCCCTCATGCTGGCCAGCCTGACCGCCGGTTGCGGAAGCGGCGGCGGGGGCGGCGGATCAGGCAAATCGGCGGACTGGGCGGCCGATGCGTGCAAGAGCTTTCCGGCCGAAGCCGCCGGCAAGGCCGCCGGGGTCGCCGTCGCAAAGGCGGAGACGGTGGGCCAGACGGGCAACGAGCAGGTGCTCGTTTCCAACTGCACCTATTCCAGCGCGGACGGCGCGACCAGCTTCGGCGTGCTGCTGCGGCAGGACAAGGTGGGCGCGGAGACGATCGACGCGCAGATCGCCGGGCTGAAATCGCAGCCCGAAGCGACCGGGCCGTCGGAGGATGTGGCGATGCCCAGGGGCAAGGCGATCTGGGCGACCAGGCTGAACACGCTTTCCTATGTGCCGGAAGCGGGGCGGATGATCGTGGTCACGCCGCCCGGCGCGATCTCGTTCGGCAAGCCCCCGGCGCCGCCGGCGGAACTGAAGGCGAAGGCGGTCGCGATCGCGACGGCGGTCGAGGGCTGAGGCTAGAGCGGACCCGGCGGAACGTCCGCCCGGGTCCGGCCGACGATGAATGGAGACACGTCGTCGGCGATCTCCAGCGATGCCCGATCGGCGGTGATGCAGGTCACCGCCCCGTAGCGGGCGAGCGCGGAGAACGCCTTGATCAGTTCGTCGAAGGCGGCCGCGCCGGACCGGTCCAATCCGGTCACGACCACGCGCAACGGCAATCCCACTTCGTTGATACCCCCGGCGATCATCGAATCGATGATCGCGGCCACATTGTCGCCATGCCATTCCGGAGCGCCCAGCTTCCGCAACAGGGCCTTGTAGAAATCGCCGGGTACGTTCCAGTGCCTGGCATCGAGTTTGACGACGTTCATGACGGTTCCGGTCCTCTCGGTTCGGCCAAGCTGGATCGGTGGCGGCTTCGGGGCAATCCGATATCGTGAGCTATATGCGGATGGTGGGGATCGGGTGGTTAGCCGATGGTCCGCTTGCGGTGCCGCGCACACGGTTAGCTGCCGTCTCGTCCGACACCTGCTCAATCCCACCAGAGATACCACCATTCCGATGCCATGAGAGTGGCCGCGAGAGCGGAAATCGTTCCAACACCCTGATCGACGATGTCGGGGCAATATCCGTACTGCTCCCGCGCAAGTTTCATCGCACTTTCACGGGTTTTCGGCCGACCGGCTGCTCGCAAATTAATTGTGTCGCCGTTTATACCAACCAGATCGACAGCAAACGCGCTGTGCCATGATCGCAAGGCGGCAACATGGTGTTCCGGCGGAGGGCATGCATTCCAATCGCCCCACCGCAAATAGGCAGGAACCTCCCACCCGAACTTCGTCGGGATTAGGAGAATATGTACTCGGTCGTGAAACTTGCCCGAGAGGATGTTGGTTGCGAGGCTAGGACCGGGAGGCCCGACATCGACCTTTGGCGGCCAATCACCGACAGGCGCTCTTAGGTCGTCCGCCGCATATGCACCTGACCATTTCTGGAGATCGGTTGGGAAAGTCAGCTTGGCTGCGGCGGCGAGAATGTCTTTGGGAGAACGCACCTCCAGGCCAGGTGCAGACACGCCGGAAACGCCCGGGTTATTCATCGAGAACTGATCTGCAATCCGTTCTAGATCATTGTCTTCGCCAATGATCACCGGCCAGCCGCGCCCTGCGCTTTTGAGCTTTTCCCATTCCTCTAGCGCCTGCGCGCCCGAAACAGTGATCCGTTCATATGGAAGAGCCGCCATCAAACGAGCGCGCATGCCTTCGTATTCGGCGCGCTGCTCGGGCGTAAGGGGTGTAAGATCAGGCGGTACCGGTTCAGCGTGCGTTGATCGTGTGGCGACGGTCAAGCCGGTCGCCGCGAGCCCCCCCAGGACCAATCGTCGCGTCAGTTCCATATCCTCGCATCGCACGGATTTGTTGACGTCCGCAATTGGGCACCGGCGTTCAGACCGCTTTCATCCCCGTCGTTTCACCCCTGCGCCAGCGCGTGATCCAGCGCCGCGCAAACGGCGGTCACCTGTGCGCGGATGCATTCCTCCGGGTTGGTGCGGGGGCTGTCGGGATAGACTTCGGTGGTGGTGGTGAAGCGCGCGCCGCTGATGCAGCCGCAAAGCCCGAGCTTCGCCAGCGGATATTCGATCACGCCATGCGCGACGACGGGGGAGCCGATGATCTCTCCGGCCGCGTCGGGCGGGGCGATGTGCGTCACCCGTTCGACCGCCGCTACGATCGCCTGCTGGAAAGCGGGCTGGGGGTTCGCGCTGTCGTCCACCAGGTAGAAGCCGTCGGGAATCAGCTCCGGTTCGAAGGGCTTGCCGTCGCGCGCGGCCAGCGCGGGGCGGAACTCGCCTTCGTCGCTGTCGGTGGTTTCGTGCAGGTCGATATGCAGCAGGAAGGGATGCTCCACCGAACGCACCAGCGCGATCAGCGCGGTGGATTCGCGCGCCGGGCCGTCCGCGCGGAAATTGCGGTTGGGATCGATCGCATCGTAATTCCAGCGATTGATGCGCTCATAGGCCCAGGGGCTGACGCAGGGCGCCACCAGCAGATTGACGCGGCCCGCATAGTCGGCCGCGCGCGTCTCCAGGAAATCGAGCGCGCCCATCACGCCGCTGGTTTCGTAACCATGCACCCCGCCCGTCACCAGCGCGGTGGGCAGCGCGGGATCGAAATCGCGATCGCGCAGCGCGAGCAGGTCATAGCGTTCGCCGGCATAATCGAGCGCGCCATAGACCAGCCTTTCGTACCGATCGGCCAGCGCTGTGACGCGCGGCACGACATCCTCGTCATAGCGGCGGCGGCGCGGCTGCCGCGCGCGCCACTGGTCCAGTTCCTCCCGGCCCCAGGGCTGGCCCGGGGTGCCCACGGGATAGAAGCTGTCGTCTGCCATGCCATTCTCTCTGTATGGACGCGTCGATCACGCGGGAATTTCCGTGCTGTTACCGCAGTTCTGCGCCGTTAGGGAAGCCACCGGGGGAGCCGCGGGGGCAAGCGCATCGCCCGTGCCCGCCGCGCTTGCTTCGGCGATCATGGGCGCTAGGCTCCGTGGATGATGATCGAGGTTCCGGTACGCCTTCAGGATGGAGGGATCGTCTGAGCAGGGGTGTTTTGGCGTTGTTGGCGCTGTTGCCGCTGGCGCTGCCGGCCGCCGGCACCGCGCATGCGCGCGATATGTCGGCGGCGGTGTTCCGGTCCCCCGCGGCCTTTGTGGGCCGGCAGGTGACGGTTTGCGGCCATATGCCCGATATCGCCAATATCAGGCGCGGCCCCCGGCCATCGGACAAGGGCCTGGCGGTGGCGCTGCCCACCGCCGAAATGGGCCGCTCGCTGCGCGGCGGCGGGCGCCGGTGCCTTGAGGGCGAGATATTCGCGACCGGATGCGATGGCGAGCCATGCAGCGGCTGGGCCTATCCCTTCGGCATCAAGGTTCGCCGCGCGATCGTGCGATAGGGCGGGTGGCGGCCAATCGCCGCCATCAAATATCGCCGCCCTTCCATGTCTTCGCCGCGACCCTTGCCGACAATCCGGGCAGCCGGCGTGGATTCATCTTCTGGTGAGACAATCGCGGCTAAGTCCGGATCCAGTGTCGCGATCGGATTACTTCGCCGAAGCTGAGCCAGCATGGCCGGGCCGATCCGCGAGACTGGGGGATGATGGGGAGAGATTGCGACATGACCGGATTCAAGACGCGCCTGTTGAAGGGACTGGCGAGCGCCGCGCTGCTGGCCGCCGCCGGCGCCGCGCCCGCCGAAACCATCCTGGAGATTCCCGATCGCGGCGAATCCGGCGGGCTTGAATATCGGATGACCTTCACGGTGGCCGAAGGCGATCTCCAGTTGCTGGCGCGGACGCACAAGAACGCGTGCGAGGCGCTTGGCGCCGCCCGGTGCAGGGTGATCGAATTCGGGCCGCACGAGAGCGGCAGGGGCAGTTCGGGCTCGGCCCGGTTCGTCCTGGCGCCGGGCACGACGCCGGCGTTCATGGCCGGCATCACCCGATCGACCGGCAAGGCCAATTTCTCCATCGACAACGACGGATCGCAGCGTTCCGGGCGGAGGAACCAGGCGGAGCTGGAGGTGGAGAAGCAACTCCTGCTTGCGCAGCGGGACAGGCTGGCCGCGCTCAAGATCACCCAGTCGCCCGAAAGCCTCGAGCTGATCGAGCGCAAGCGATCGAGCATCGAATCCCAATTGTCGCGCACCGACGAGCAGATGGCGCGGCTCGCCAAGCGCGCGGCGGTGGAAAGCCTCACCATCCGCTATCAGGACGCGAACCGCTATGGCCGGCCGCGATCGGCCTATGGCGACGGGCTGGACCTGATCGAATCCAAGTTCATCTTCGCGATGGTGGTGGTGACCGGCATCGCGCTGCTGACCGTGCTGTATTTCGGCATCATCTGGCTGGCGTTCCTGGGCCTGCGCAAATTCGCGATCAATCGCGGCTGGCTGAAAGGGAAATAACGCGGCAATCCCCGCCGGCGCCGTGATGCCGGCGGGAATTGCCGCAGCGCGCTGTTTCACCGCAATTCAGCCTGGCTGGCCTGCGGCCCGGCGCCGGCAGGTGATGCCACCTGCCCGGAGAATCATGTTTTACCGCGATTTTCGGGTCGTTCGATGATTCCATCGAACTACAAATCGCTCTAGCGCTGCGGCGCGCCCGTGGCCGGAGCGGATCCCGCGACGGGAGCCGTGACAGGCGCCGCGACGGGAGCGGGAGCCGCCGCCGGAACCGCTAGCGGCTCGACGCGCGCGGTGGTGAAGGTGACGGGCAGATCCTCGTCCAGAAAACCCTTCAGGATGCTGCCGGACGCGATGTGCGCGCTGGTGCCGGTGGTGAAGAAACCGGCGATCGGCACGAACGCCACGGCGGCGACGACGCCCGCCGTGCCCGTCACGCCCTTGTCGTTGAAGGCGCCGGTGATGCGGATCTGGCGATCGCCGACGCGCACATAGAGCAGCCGCCCCTCGATCGCGCCCGATTTGCCCCACATCCCCTTGTTGCGGACGTTCGTGATCTCCCCCATGCCCGGCGAACCGGCGGGGATCACGACCTGGCCGTTGAGCATGACGGCTTCGGCGACCTCGACATTGAAGCGTTCGCCGACGCGCAGCTTCTTCTTCTTGGTCGTCAGTTCGACAAGCGTGCGCACCGGCACGACCGTTCCCGTCCGCAGGATGCTTTCCTGCTTCGGCGGCGCGATCTGCGCGACGGACGCTGTCAATTGCGGTGCGGCGGGCTGCGCCGCCGATGGCTGTGGCGCGGCCGTTTCCTGCGCGACGGCAGGCGCGCTCGCAAGCGCGAGCAACATTGCGATTCTCATGGACCCTCTCCCCCTATGGTTGGCATGGCGGGTGGCTTGGAGATTGCCGAGTCCAGACTGATCCATTTCGGATCAATCTCGCTTTCCGTCGGCAAGCCGTGTTAAAGCCGGCCGCGCCAATCCGTGAGGCGGCGCATCGGCAAAGGTGAGGCATGGCCGTCAGAGTTCTCAGGGCCCTTCTGCTTCCCATTGCGCTGACGGCTTGCCATCCGTTCGCGATGTTCGAAACTGACGAAGAGACGCTGGTGCCGCCGGACAAGGTGGCGGCGGTGCGGCTGCTCGTCGATAGCCGTCCGCTGCCTCCGTCCGCCGCCAATGTCCGCATGCATCTCCGCCAGTTTCAGGATCCCCAGCTCTGGGTGATGTTCGACGCCGATCTGGAAGAGGCGCGGGCATTCGCGCGCAAGCTGATCGGCGGGCCGTTGCATCCGGTGCGCAAGGTCGGCCTCGGCGCTGACGACGAGATCGCGTGGTGGCCGAAATCGATGCCGGCGGGGGCGGAAGGGGGCGAGGATATGATCGCCGACGATGCGATGCCCGCCGTGAAGGTGATGCTGCTGCCGCGCGGGACGCGGGCGACCGTCTGGGTCTTCACCTTTTCCGACTAGGGCGGGGCACTTCGCGCGCCAGCAGATCGCGCGGCGGTTGAAGGCGCTGCGCCCCTATTCGGGCATTTTCCAGCGCAGCGCCCTTTTGAGATAGCGCAAGCCATCGAAGCGCGGCGCGTCCGCGGCGAATTCGTAGCGGGCGCGCCGCAGGAACTGCGCGCAGGTGGTGTTGTCGAGCATGGCGCTGCCGGGGCCTGATCCGGTGAGCGGCCGGCAGGTCTTGACCGTGCCATCCCGGCTGATGCCGAGCAGGACGACGGTGGCGCTTTCCAGATTGTAGCGGATCGCGGAGGGGGGATAATCGTCCGCCATGATCGAGAAGATCAGCCTGCCGTCCGCCGCGCGCAGGCGATCGCCGTCCGCGACGGTATCGGGCGGATAGATGATCGTCGTGTTGCGATAGGCCGGGCTGGGAAAAGCGTAGAGTTCCGGCGCGGGCGGATTGTTGAAGAAGCTGAACCTCACATCCACGAAGCCGCGCCGAAACGGCGCCGCCATGCCCGGCAAGAGCTGGAAACTGGCCGATTTCATCAGTTGCGCGCAGCCGGTCCGCGCCGCCTGTGGCAGCAATTGCTGGCCGGCATCGCATCCGACGGGCTTGCCCGAGGGATCGAACCACAGCCGGACGGTGAACGACACCCCGCTGCCGCCCGGCGGGGCGACCACATCGAAGCCGGTGGGATCGGGCTCGAACCTGAACCTGCCGGCGCCTTCCAGCTCCAGGGTATCCTCCGTGACGAAGACCGACCCGAGATCGACGCGCATGGGCGCCGCCTGGCTCGCCTGCGCCTGAAGCGCGGCGGCGAGCGCGAACCACGACAAAGCCAAATGAACCCCCAAACCTGTTGTCCGCGCGGCGCTGGGCCGGCTGGCGGCGATCCTAAGCATCGTGCGGAAAAGTGGGAACCGGTTTTCCGGGCGTCAGTCCCGCGCCGCCGCCGCCTCCCGGTAAAGCGTGAGAAGCTGGCGGCGGGTGGCGCGGGCCACGTCGTAATCCGGATCGTTGCGCGCCAGCCCCGCGCAGCTTTCGATATCGCCATGGTGGCGGGCATCGCGGTCGCAGCGCGTGATCCAGGGCGCGCGGCCTGCCATCGCCCGCTGGTGGAGCGCGCGGGCTTCGGCGCACACCGTCTCCGCGCCGTCGGTGCAGCCCTGCGCGAGCGCGAGATAGGCGACATAGTCCGCCCTGTCCGCGTCCCGGGCTGTGCGGCCGCGCGTTTCCCGGGTCGCCTGGGCCAGGAAATGGCAGCCCTCCGGATCGATCATCAGCGCGTCGTTATGCAGGAAACAGGCGCGCGCCAGCAGATCGCGCGCGGTGGCGGGATCGCGTTCCACGCCGGTTCCGGTGAGCGCCATCCAGCCCAGATATTTGCAGGCATAGGGGCCTTGCCCCGGATCGTCGCCGTCGCACACGCGGGCGAGCCGCTGCCGCGCGCGAGCATAGTCGCGCAATTGCCGGTTGTGCAGATAGAGCTTGCCCGCTTCATAGCAGCCGGCGGTGATCAGCCCGGCCGCGCATGACTTGTCATGATGCCCCAGCGCGGCGCGCAGGTCGCCGCCGCGCGCGGCGCTGACGCCGCTGCTCCAGCAGCTATCGACGTTGGATTCCGCCTTGCACGGGGGCGACTGGGCGGCGGGCGGCGGATAGTCGATGGGATAGTTGGGAAGGGAGTCGCCGTCCGATCCCTTTTCCCGCCCGATCGCGCGCATGCCCGCCAGCAACCGGTCATGCACGCGGACGATCGTTTCCGGGCGGCAGGAGAGAGTGGCGAGCGCCTTGCCTGCGCGGCTGACGGTCAACAGGCCGAAGGGGTGCAGCGCTGTCGGATCGGGCGCCTGCCCGTCGCGGAAGCCGGCGGCGAAGCGATAGGCGGTGTCGCCGTTCATGAAGGTCGCGATCTCGCCGATCGTGTCGCCCGGTCCATCCTCGCGCCGGTAGTCGAGGGCGGAGAGCGGGCTGGCGAGCGTCAGTTCGGGCGACTGGCCCGGCCGGCCATAGCGATAGATGGCGCGCGTGCCCGCGATCGATATCGCGGCCTCACGATCCTGTCCCGCGATCCGGCAGCGCAGCACCGTATCCTCGCCGGGTGGCGGGGCGGCGGTGGCGGCGCTTGCCCAGAGGCACAGCAGCGCCGCGCCGAAAAAGCATATCAATCGCTGGATCACTCGTTCGTCGCCTTGCCGGTGCCATCGGCCGGATCGCCCGCACGCGCCATCTCCAGCGCCTTCGCGGCCTCCCCGGCGGATTCGGTCGCGGGATCGAGCGCCAGCGTGCGTTCCAGCAGCGCGATCGCGCGGGCGATGTCGCGTTCGCGGCCATTGCCCGTCTGATAGGCGCGGCCGAGCGTGAAGCAGCTTTCGGCGGCGCCCAGCCCGCACGCCTTTTCGAACAGGGCCAGCGCGCGCTGGCGATCCCTGGCGCCGCCGCGCCCGTCATCCACCATCATGCCGAGATTGCCGCACGCATCGGCGTCGTCCGCATCGCAGGACCGTTCGAACAGCGCGGCGGCGCGGCGGTGGTCGCGGGCGACGCCCAGCGCGTCGCGATAATGCACACCCAGATTGTAGCAAGCATGCTGGTCGCCCGCCTCGCACGCCTGGCCGAACAGCCGCGCCGCGCGCCGGCGATCGCGCTTCACGCCCTTGCCCAGCGAATAGGATGCCCCGAGGTTGGCGCAGCCGCCGCGCCCGCCCGCATCGCATGCCAGCTGGAACAACTGGGCCGCGCGGGCCGGATCGGCGGGCACGCCCTGGCCGTTCACATAGGCGAGGCCGAGATTGGAGCAGCCCGTCGCCTCTCCGCCGTCGCACGCCTTCGCATAATAGGATGCCGCGCGTTCGGCGGAGATTTCAACACCGCGCCCCGCGCCGTGGAGATAGCCGGCCATGGTGCAGCCGTTCATGTTCCCCCGATCGCAGCCCTGCGCGAACAGCGCCGTCGCGCGCGCCGCGTCCTCGGGAACGCCGTCCCCCTTCAGATGACGATGGCCGAGCGCGGTACAGGCCTCGCCATCCGCGTCCGCGCAGCGCGCCGCCAGCGTGGCGGGGGCATCGTCGTCCTCGGCATCGGGCGCATCGTCCGCCGGCGCGGCATCGGCGCGCGCCGCCTCGGGCTCGGTCCGGACGGTCTCGGTGCGCGGGGCATCCTGCGCATGGAGCGGCGCGGCAAGGCCCATCACCATGAGCGCCAACAGGGCGCGGCGGAGCATGGGGCGGGGGCGATACGCGTGGTTCATGGAACGAATTTCCGGGAATCGCCGCGTTACTGGCCGCCGCGCACGGCATAGTCGAAGCGGATCGTGTGGATGCCCGATCCCGACGTGTTCACAAAGGCCATGAGCACATGTTCCGGCCGCTTCATCTCGAAATGGCAGAATTCGAAATATTGCTCTTTCCGGCAGGTCGCGGCCTTCGGTTTGCCGAGGATGCCGGTCAGATGCGCGAGTTGCTTGCGCAGTTCCGCCAGCCCCCTGGCATTGCCGATTTCCTTTACCTCCCTCGATCCCGGAAAACGCTGCACGGTGAGGACGAAGCTTTCGTCGGTCACCATCTTTTCGATCGTCGCCTGATCGCCGGCGACCAGCGCGTCGACGAACGCCCTGGCGACGGCCTCGTCAACGGGCGGCGGCGGCGGGGGCGGCACCCGGACGGGGCATTCCGGCGAATATTTGCGGCGGTGGACCACGGCGAAGGTCGGCGATCCGCGATCGGCCGACAGGATCAGCAACAGGTCTCCACTGTCGCAGCCCGTGGCGACCTGCTGCCGCGCGGGACAGGCATAGTCGACGACATGGGCGTCAGGCGGCATGGCCCGGACATCGCCCTGCCGGCAACCGGCGAGCAGTGCGATGGCCTTTCGCCCGTCGATGGTGGCGCTTCCCGTTTCGCCGACCTCCTCGATCACCGGAAAGCCCTGTTCGATCCGCGCGGCATCGCCGGCCTCGACCGCCCGGATGGCGGCCGCCACATGCGGCGGCACGTCCGCCGCCGCGATGCTGGCCATTTGCAGGCCCGCGCCAATCACCACCCCCAGCATCATCGGCCATTCTCCACCAGGGCACTGTCCATTCCGCACGCGCCTTTCGTGAAAGGGATGCGGATTCGATCCCGCGCTGCTATGGCGTTCTTGGCGAGGAGGCCGATCGGGAGCAAGCGCCATGCGCATCGTTGACGCGGCGAATGTGACGGCGCCCGCCTATCTCGCGATCCTGTCGAAAGGCTATGCGGTGCGAAACGGCGGCGGCCTGATGATCGCCGAGCGGGACGGGAACTGGTTCGCGGCGGAAGGCCCCCGTCGCGCTGCTCGGCCTGATCGCGATGGCCGAAATCAGGGGCGAAGCCTGGCATACCTCCGACGAGGAGATCGGCGAATATCTGGCCGGATTCGGCTAGGTCGCGAACTCATAAACGGCCGCTTTCCGCAGAAGGGCGGAATGACTGGATTTGGGTGGGAAGCGGTCCCGCCTACCGAATGAGGTGAAGAGCGATTTTAACGTCCAAAAGCGAAGTTGCGATTGTTGCGCCTGTAACGTCTGCCCCCTCGTTTAGTGCGTTATCCACCGCATTGAGATCGGCGCTGCTAGAAGCAATCAGTTTGTAAACCTCGTGATCCATCACGCCTTTGCTGCGATGATCACGAGCGACTTTGAGACCTTGAACATATTCGGGTTGCCGCATCAGTTTCGCATTCAAAAGCTCTCCATCGCGCCCGCTCACGGTTACGTTCGGATCGAAATCGACTACCCCCAATTCTTCCAAGATTGGTCGGCTGAAGGCTATCGGCAGAAATGCCAGCAATCTTCGTGCTTGCCCCTCATCAAATCCGTTCCGCCTCAAGGCAGCTACCTGTCCGTCTTCACCGGCATCCCACGCCGCAGCAATGACCTCGGCTGCGCGCACAATTTGCGCTTCCGGCATGGGTTTCGTTTTTCGCCAAGGTAGTTTCATCGGATAAATCTACCCGGCAGTCCAAAGGTCCGCAATTGGGGCGTTTGCCGACTGGCCGCTTTCATGAATCTACGGCCTGGATCGCAGACTCATGAAAAACGGCCTGCCCGCTACTGCCCATTGCGGACTTTCGCCGGCGCGTGTCACCATGCCGGTGATGCGCTTTCAAACGACTATGATGTCTGGCGCCGTTCGCCGGCCTGCGGCCGCGGCGATCCTGATCGCCCTGCAGGTGTCCGCGGTGGAGGCGGCACCGGCTTCCGCCTCCCGTTTGCCCGCCATCGTCAGGCAACATGTGAAAGACATCCATTATCATTGCAGTCGTTCAGGGGGCATCCCGCCCAGATCGCCTCGCCTTGTCCGGATCATCGAAATCACAAATGATGGACAACCCGACTATCTGGTTGATCTATCGCACTATAGCTGCCGTAATTCGGAGTCGTTCATGCACGGCGGACACAATGGGTCCCCGATCTGGATCTTCGTTGGCGGGCCAAGGCGTTCCGCGCGTCTGGCCTATGACGGCTACAGCCATGGCGTGGAACTCACGTCCAGGCGGGGAAAGTCTCGCCTCTGGCTGAAAGTTGCCGCGTCGGCATGTGGCCAACCGCCAGGAACAGCCCGTGCTTTCAGTGACTGGTGGTTCTGCTCGCGTCCCCTTGACTGGAATGGCCGAGCGAGGCGGTTCGTTTTCGCTCCCCTCGGCGAAGTACGGGACATTGCCCGGCCCGGGTGAGTCCGGCGGCAATCCCTTCGGCAAGCCGAACGAACCAGATCGGCCGCTCCAAGCTTTTGTTTCACCGCATGCCCGCCCGCGCGCGATCGCTTATTCGGCGATGGCCCTTGACGATGCCGTCATCGCGGTGCGGCCCGCATAACGCTCCGCGAAATTCAGATGCGTCTGGCGGATGGCGGTATCGGTGGCGCGTTCGGCGGCGGCGCGGCATTCGCGTTCGCGGCGGATATAATAATCGGTCTGATTTTCCTGGGGCATGGCTGGCCTCCGGCTTCAACAAGCGGCGGCGCAACAGGATTACCGTCATTCAGCGCCGGCTTGCGGTTCAACCGTGGCGCCATTGCCCCGCTATACACGAGAATGGCCGTGCGAGTCCTGATCCAGATCAACGCGCGCGGGAGACGGGCTGTTCGCCGGCGTGGTTGACGGCGGGCGGGGCGATCTGGGATGCCGCGTCCCGGCGGTCCGTTCGCGTCCGGGTCGTGCGTTTCAGGGGGGAGGGGATGATGCCGGCGGCGATGCTGGGGTTGATGGTGGCGGCCATGGCGGGCGCCGGGCAGGCGGCCAGCGCTGAGAATCCCGTCGATTGGGCATTGCCCGATCGTGTCGATCCGCACGCCGTACCGGTGGATTACCGGGTGATGGAGCCCGCGCGATACCGCCTGCCCGTCAGCGATTCGCTGCGTGCGGCGACCTGGGACATGCTGGAGCGAAAGCCCGCCGCGCCCGTCACCGTGCGGCTGGCCTGCGCGGTATGGCGGCACGGGCGCGCCACCGATTGCGTCGATGCCGCGCTGGTGCCGCCGGGACAGACGGTGATCGACTGGGCGCAGTTGCGCGATCGCGACGCGGCGGCCGAACGATCGGTGGACATGGCGCGCATCCAGCTTCGCCGGGTGGCGGCGGAGCGCATCGGCGCGGCGCTGCTGCCCAAGGGCGCCGCCGATGCCCCGCTGGCCACGATCGGCTTTTTCGAGGAGGTGATCTCCCCCGCCGACGCGCGCGCGCCCTTCGCGGCGAAGGACGCGACGGCGATTGTGCGCGCGGTGATGGCCGCGCCCGTTGATATCGCGCTGGTCGGCGATCTGTATCCCGCTATCGCCATCCGCCGACGGGTGACCGCGCGCGTCGCCATGACGTGCCGGATCACCGATGCGCTGCGGCTGCTGTGCCGTGATCCGGGCACGATCGATTATGCGCCCGGCAGCGATCCCGGCACGCCTTCCCGGATTCCCGGCGCGCTGCGCAACGCCACCTATCAATTCGCATCCACCCTGCGCTTCCTGCCGAAGACCGGGGATGGCGAGGATGTGGCGGGGCGGGCATATCGGGTGTCGATCAAGTGGCAGATGCCGGGGGAGTGAGGCAATGACGCGACATGGGCGGCGGCTGATCGCCGTCGCGGCGGCGCTGGTGCTGGCGGCGGGAAGCGCCGACGCGCGCGAGCTGAAGGACGTGAATATTGATCTGCGGGCGACGCCGGTAGAATATGGCGTTGTCGGCCCCGCCGACTTCGCGCTGCCCACCGGCGAATCCGTCCGCGCAGCAACCTGGGACGAGCTTGCCGTCAGGCCCGACCGGCCGGTGACACTGCGCCTGGCCTGTTCGGTGATGATCATCAGCGGCGCGCCGGGCGCCTGTGTCGATGCCGCGCTGGTGCCGCCGGGGCAGAAGACGCTGGACTGGGAGAGGATCCGCGGCCTCGACGAAGCGAAGATGCAGGCCGCCGGCGCGGCGGACCGCGCGCTCCGCCTTGCCGCCAACCTGCGGATCAATGCCGCGCTGCTCACCGCGCGGCCCGCGTCGAAGGAGATGTTCGTCGTCAAATTCTTCGAGGAGGTGATCTCCCCCGCCGATGCGCGCCCGCCCTTCGTCGATGCGGATGCGCCGCTGATCACGGGGCTGGTGAGAAAGCCGGTGGACAGCGCGGTGCTGATCAACCTCTATCCCACCCTTGCCGTGCGCTATGCCGTGGCCGCGCGCGTCAGCATGATCTGCCGGATCACCGATGCGCTGCGGCTGCTGTGCCGCGATCCCGGCACGGTCGAATTCGCCGCCGATCCGCCCGCCGAGGTGCGCGGCGCCATCGCCTATTCGTTGCGCCATGCGACCTATCAATATGCGTCGGTGATGCGCTTCGAGGCGAAGAACAAGGATGGCGAGGATGTGGCGGGCCGCGCCTTCCGCGTTTCCCTCCGCTGGGAAATCCCCCAGCATTGAGCGCGATGCGGATATCGTCCCAGTTCGCGGCGGTGGCGGCGCTCGCGCTGGCCGGGCCGGGAATGGCGCGGGATGTGCAATCCCCGCCGCCGCTGGCGCCGTCCGCGCCCGCCCCGAAGGAAGATGAGCCGGCCGGAAGCGGGAGCCTGCATCTGGATGCGGTGCCGATCGATTACGCGCTTGTCGGCCGCGACGAATATCGCGTGCCGATCGGCGAGTCCGTGCGCGCCGAGACCTGGGATCGGCTGGCCGTGAAGCCCGACCGGCCGGTGACGGTACGGATGGCCTGTGTGGTGTGGATGAACGGGCAACCGGGCGCTTGCGTGAATGCGGCGCTGGTGCCGCCGGGGCAGAAGACGGTCGACTGGAAGAAGATCCGCGAACGGGCCGATCTGGCGGGTCGTTCGGCCGCCCCGATGGACGTGAGGCTGCGCGCGATCGCCGGCGAACGCATCGGCGCCGCGCTGGTCGGCGAGCGCCCGAAGGACGGCCCGACGATCGCCATCCGCATCTTCGAGGAAGTGATCTCCCCCGCCGACGCGCGCGCGCCCTTTCGCGAGGGCGATGCGCCGCTGGTCAAGAGCCTGAGCCTGACGAAGCCGGTGGACCGGGAGCTTGCCAAGGGCCTCCACCCCGCCATCGCCATCCGCCATGGGGTGAACGCGCGCGTCACCATGGTCTGCCGGATCACGGAGGTGTTGCGGCTGCTGTGCCGCGAACCCGGCACGATCGAGTTCGCGCCCGGCACCAGCGCCGCGCTCCAGGCCCTGCTTACCCCGGATCTGCGCCGCGCCACCTATCAGTTCGCGACGCTGCTCAACCTGCTGCCGACGAACAAGGACGGGGAAGCGGTGGCCGGCCGGGCCTATCGCGTGATCGTGGGCTGGCGGATGCCGGAATAGGGGCGCCGAAGAAGAACATATTGAGAACAAAATCGCGCGGGCCTATCCTGCCGCCTTTCCGATTCGATGATGGAGGACGGCATGGACATGGTGATGGAGGGCATTCCGGCCCCGGTGATGACGGACGCCGATCTGTCACGATCGATCGCCGGCTGGCTGAAGGCCGCGCCGAGGACATTGCTGGTCGGCCTCCATGACGATGCGCTGCGCGACCGGGCGGCGAAGGAACTGGGCGAACTGATCGTCGCCGAACTGACGATGAGCTATCCCGAGCTTTGCGCGGCGTCGGCGCCGAGGTTCGAGTTCTAGGGGGTGGCGGTTGCGCCAGCCCGTGCCGGTCCACCATCCGTCGCGCCCGGCATGGGCCTTGTCGTATGGGCCGGAACGAACGCCCGGCCGGGGCTTTCACGATCCGCGAGAATGGACGGCGGAGCAGGGCTTTGAACAGCGGTGATCGATACGGCGGCGGTGGACGACGGGGAGAAAGATGGACTGGCGGGCGATCGGCCCGATGATCGGGCGGGAATGGTATGGGGAGAAGCCGCTCCCCTTCGCGGCGTGGCTGCTGAAGCAGGCGGATCGTGACGAAAGGCTGGGCGTGTTGATCGCGGCGGCGCGCGCGGACGAGGATTTCCCCAAGCGCGGAACCCCCGAAAAGGTGCGTCGGCGGCTGGGCGCGATGCTGGACGACGGCGATATCGCGCGTGCGCTCGACGATGCCGAGCTCGACTGGATCTGCGCCTAGCGCGATCGCGGCTTTCCCACGGCCTCGCGGGTGGGGGAATCGGTCCGAAACGGAGCGAGCCGTGGCTTGCGCGGGCATGGCGCGTCGGCCACATCTTCGTCATGATCCGCCGCGCCGCCATTTTCGCCATGCTCGCCGCCTGCGCGGTCGCCTCGCCCGCGACCGGTGCGCCCGGGAACGCCGGCCGGTCGGAGATTTCGAAATCGCTCAAACTGATCGGGAAGCACGCCGTTGATCCGGTGGATGCGGGCAAGCTCGCGTCAGACTGTGTCGAGGCCATGCGCCTGCGCCCAGCCACCGCCGCTGCCGCCACCAACACCGCCACCGACAATGCCGCCGCCATCAACGCCAACGCCGCCTCGGCCAGGGATGTGACGTCTCCGATGGCGGTGTTCGATCGCTTGCGTGCGGCGGGCGACGACGAGCGGGAGCTGGTGCGCGCCTGCGTCGAAGCTATGCTCCAGCAAACCGGCCGTGCCGGGCGGTATATCGATATCGAGAGCGAGAGGCGGATGCAGGCGCGCGGCCCGGCGGGCCTGGGGCTGACCATCGCGGCGGATCAGGGGCTTCCCTATATCGTCGACCTGACACCTGGCGGCCCCGCTGAAGCCGGATTGCGAAAGGACGACCGCATACTCTTCATCGACGGGCAACCGACACAGGGCATGACGCTGGACGAGGTGATCCGTCTTGCGCGCGGCGCGGACGGATCGGTCGCGTCGCTGACGGTCAAAAGGGGCGATACGGCACCGTTCGATCTCAGCCTGACGCGCTCGCTCGCCATCGAGGGTGAGCCGCGATCATGGGTGGACGAGGGTATCGGCATCATCCGGATCACGCGCTTCGCCCCCCGCACGGCGGAACTGATCGCAGCGGGCGTAAAGCGCCTGGGCGGGGCCGTCTCCAGGGGATATGTCATCGACCTTCGCGGCAATGGCGGCGGCCTGCTCGACACGGCGATCGAGACGGCGGACCTGTTTGTCGAAAAGGGCGTTATCGTCACCAATCAGGGGCGGGCCATCGGCGACGTGGAGCGCTGGTATGCAAAGCCGGGCGACATGACGAATGGCCTGCCCCTGATCGTGCTGATGGACGGAAACACGGGCGGCGGCGCGCTGATCCTGGCGAGCGCGTTGAAGCTGTACAGGGGAGCGCGGCTGATCGGTCGGACCACGGTCGGCCCCCCCTTTATCCGGAGCCTGCTCTTGCCAAGCGACAGGATAGCGCTGGAAGTGACGACGTCGCGCCTTATCCTGGCCGATGGCGCGACGAGCGGCGCACCCGGCATCGCGCCCGATATCGAGATTCCGGCCGAGGACGAGACGGACACGGCGCGCGACGCGCTGGCGCGGGCGATCGCGCTGCTTTCGGCGGCGCGTCAGGCGGCGGGCGCTGAATGACGCGTGTCGCGTCCGGGCGCATGCGGATGGGGAGCACGGCATGTATCGATGGTTCGTCGTCGCGCTGATCGCCGGCACGGGCGCCGCCCAGGCCGCCGGGACGGCCACGCCCAGGGTGATCGCGTGCACCCTGTCTTCGGCGGGCGGCTGTGGAGAGGACGGCATGTGCATGGTGGACCCGGTGCGCCAGGACAATTTCGTCATCACCTTCGATCTGGCGCGCCAGCGTTTCTCGTCCCCATGGGGGCGGGGGCGGATCACGCGGCTTTGGGAACATCACGACGGCACCCATCGGATGGCGCTGTCGTCCCCGCCCGCCGGGGCGGAACTGACATTCTCGAGCGACTGGAGCCAAGGGGGCCGGGACGAGGCGGGATATAGCTGCAGGATCGTTCGCCGATGATGCTTTGGAGGCGTGCGCCGATGGGGCGATGGGCCTTGGGCGGCTGCGTGCTCGCCCTGGCGGCACCGCTTGCCGGTCAGCAGCCCGGCAGCGCCGATCCCAGCGCGGGGCCGGTGCCGATCGAGCCGGCGGGATGGGTGAAGGCGGCGGACTTCCAGCGAGCCGCCAGCGCCAAGGGATTGCATGGCGCGGTGCGGTTCGTGCTCGCGATCGATGCCGGCGGCACGGTCTATCGCTGCGATATCGTCCGCTCCAGCGGCGTGCCCGCGCTCGATCAGCAAAGCTGCGCGCTGATGCTGGTACGGGGGAAATTCAGGCCGGCGCTGGATCGGGCGGGCGCCGCCGTGCCCGGCGAATGGTCGCGAAGAATATCCTGGGGGCAGCCGGGCGGTGCCGATGTCGAGAGCGATTATGACGCGATCATCAATGTGCGGGCGCTCCCGTTCGGGAAGAAATCCGCGAGTGTCGCGGTTCGCGAGCTTCTCTCCGCCGACGGCACGCGGGAAGCCTGCGCGGTTGAGAGAACCAGCGGTGATGCCGATCTGGACCAGCAGGCCTGTGCGCTTATCGCGCAAGTCGCGTCCGCGCCGCCGCTGAAGGCGGCGGACGCGACGCCGGTTCGCGGCATGCGGGTTCGGCGCATCGGCTTTTTCGTCGGGGGACAATGATATGGCGGGGGTGGGATTTTTCGCGATGGCGGCATTGCTGGCCATCGTACCGGCGGTGGCGGCCGCGAGGACGCATGAGGATGACGTGCGCGAGAACGCCTTTGCGACACATCGTGCGGGATCGTGGCGCGCGACCGCCGCCCTTTTCGGCACGGATTACACGTTCGGACCCGAATATCAGTGCCTGATGAGCACTTCGGGCGCGAGCCTGTTGCAAAGAAGGCCGAATGAGGCGAGCGAGATGCCGTCCTACTGGACGTTCCTGCAAGAGGATGAGCGCCGTTTGCACACGCCCATGCAGGTTCGCGCGGTGTCGATCGATGGAAAGCGTTTCGAGGTGACCGCCCTGCCATGGCGCCTGAGCGGACCCCCGGGCGAGGACGGGATCGTCCTGACATTCGACCGGTCGATATTGTCCTTTCGCCGCAAGGCCGATCATCCCTGGCTGCCGTTCGTCTATCTCATGCCCGACATGCTGGCCGCCCGTTCCTTCGAGCTGACCTATGTCGACAGCAATGACGAGCAGAAGCGCGTGCACCGGAAGCGGATCATGCTGGACGGCTTCCGCGAGGTCGCGCGGTGGTGCGGGCAGCAGTTGGTGCGTGACCGGATGGATGAGGCCAGGGTGCGGGATCTGGTCCGCTGATCGCCATGCGTGGCGCGGCGGCGCGTTATCGAGACCCCGCCGCGCCCGATATCTCCCGCCGCCTGACCGTTTCGGTGACCGTCCGGTTTTCGACCACGCCGTCCGGCCGGGTGATCTCCAGCCTGGTCACCCTGGAGCGTTGCCGCACGACGCCGGCGGGATCGGTTTCGAACGAGACCGTGATCGTTCCCGACACCGCCTCCCGCGATCGCACGCGCAGGGCGTCGTCCAGGGTGACGGGCTTTCCGTTGATCTCGGCGACGGCGACGTCCGCCTCCGCCCGTTCGCGGCGGACATGTTCGGGATCGGCCGCGATCGTGGCGCCGAAACTGGCGGCGCCGTTCGCGGACAGCGTCTTGCCCAGCGTCATGGCGGCAGCCGCCGCCGGATCGCGATAGGCGCCGCCGTCGCGAAGTTCGCCGGGCCGCAGATCGATATCCGCGATCGCCGCGAGCGCCGACTGGGGATCGCATTCGATCCTGAAGGCGTTCCAGGTGAAGATCCAGCGGCCACAATCGGCGCGCGTCAGCCGGCTCTTCTTCAGCCAGCGCGCGATCCGCGCCTCCATCGCCGGGCGGTCGAGCAGGGTTGGCGGGCCGGCGGCGGGCCTCAGCACCCGCAGGGGAAAGCGCCAGTCGCGCTCGCGATCCTGCGCCTTGGTTCCGCGCGGAAAATCATATTCCAGCTCCAGCCCGTCGGGCCGGACCTTCAGCACGCGTTCGGCCACCACGTTCCGGCTGGTGGAGCTGCTGTTCGATCCGTTGCTGTCGGTCTGCGCGGTCTCCACCCCGTGGCTGATCAGATAGACGGCGCCGTCCCTGTCGCCGGCGGGCGCGGATTGCGCGGCGGCCGATCCCGGCGCGATCAGCACGGCGCCCGCGATCAGCAGCGCCATGGCCCTGGCGTCGAAATCCCGTGTCGCGGACATCATCGGCATCCTTTATCCGCCCATCTTCAATCGCAAGCGTCGGCGCGGGCGAGGAGGAAGGCTTTTTCGCGGGCGTTGCGGGTGAGGGCGGCGGCGGTTTCGAACTGGGCGCGCGCCTCCGCATGGCGGCCGGCGCGGAACAGGAAATCGCCGCGCGCGGCGGGGAGCGGCGCATAGGCGCCGAGCGCGGCGCTGTCGGCGAGTTCATCCACCAGCGCCAGCCCCGCTTCCGGGCCGAACGCCATGCTGTGCGCGACCGCGCGGTTGAGATCGACCACGGGCGAGGGCATCACCATGCGCAGCCGATCGTAAAGACCGGCGATGCGCGGCCAGTCCGTTTCCGCCATGCTGGGCGCGCGGGCGTGGCAGGCGGCGAGCGCGGCCTGCAACACATAGGGGCCGTCGCCGCCCAGCGCCTCCGCCCTGGCCAGCGCGTCGAGGCCGCGACGGATCAGCAGCCGATCCCAGCGCGCGCGATTCTGCTCGTTCAGCGTCAGCAGCGCGCCATCCGGCCCGGTGCGCGCGGGCAGGCGCGAGGCCTGGATTTCCATCAGCGCGAGCAGGCCGAACAGTTCGGCGGTTTCCGCGTCCGCCCCGGCCTCCATCCCTGCTTCCGCCCCCGCTGTGGCGGCGGGCATCAGCCCCGCCAGGATGCGGCCCAGCCGCTGCGCTTCCAGGCACAGGCCGGGGCGCACGAGATCCTCGCCCGCGGTGGCGGCATAGCCTTCGTTGAAGATCAGGTAGATCACCTCCAGCACCGAGGCCAGCCGCGCCGCGCGTTCGGGGCCGCGCGGCACTTCGAAGGCGAGGCCGGCCTTGCCGATCGTCCTTTTCGCGCGGACGATGCGCTGGGCGATCGTGGCCTCGCTCGTCAGGAAGGCGCGGGCGATCTCGTCTGTTGTCAGCCCGCCGACCACGCGCAGCGTGAGCGCGGCGCGCGCGTCCGGCGAGAGCACGGGGTGGCAGGCCGTGAAGATCAGGCCCAGCAGCTCGTCGCCCAGATCGTCGTCCATGGCCGCCGCGATCTCCTCTTCGGCGGTGTCGTCGGATGCGCCGTCAAGCGCGCGCGCGATCTCCTCATGCTTGCGCGCGCGCATCGCGTCGCGGCGGACGGTGTCGATGGCGCGGCGCTTGGCGGCGGTCATCAGCCACGCGCCGGGATTGGCGGGAACGCCGGTTCGCGGCCATTCGGAGAGTGCGATCACCAGCGCGTCCTGCGCCAGTTCCTCCGCGCGATCGACATCGCGCACGATGCGGGCCAGGCCCGCGATGAGCCTGGCCCGCTCTATGCGGAAAACCGCCTCGATCGCCTGTCGCGTCTCACCCGCCATGCCGCCTTGTCGGCCAAAGCCGGGGGTGAGGCAAGACGATCGGGCGCGGCGTTCGGGCGGCCCGCGTTCAGGCGTCGGCGGGCAGCAGATCCTCCAGTTCGTAGATCGGGCGGATCTCGATCTCGCTCGGCCCCGGCATGGGATTGGGGCAGCGTTTCACCCAGGCGACGGCCTCGTCCATGTCCTTCACCTGCCACAGCCAGAAGCCCGCGACGAGCTCGCGGGTCTCGGCGAAGGGGCCGTCGATGACCGAGCGGCCGGGGCCGTCGAACGCGACGCGCTTCGCCTCCGACGTGGGCTTCAGCCCGTCTCCCGCGAGCATGATGCCGGCGTTGATCAGTTCCTCGTTGAACTTGCCCATCGCCTCCATCATCGCCATCGTTTCGGGCGTGGGGTTGAAACCCTGTTCGCTGTCCTCGGTCGCCTTCACCAGCACCATCACACGCATTGTCTGTCTCCTTGTCGAAGCCGGCCGCATTGGCCGCGCATCGGAACGACGAACGGTGTTTTCGGGAATCGACATCGCCGCGCAAATTTTTTTCGATCGCCGTCATGCGCGGCGCGACGGGATCAGTTGTTGTTGCACTCCCCGCCGGTGCAATTGTCGGGATCGCCCGAACTCTTGAGCGCGAGCAGCAGGCCCACGCCGACAAGCGCCGCCACGCCGACGACGACCGCCGTGGTCCCGCCGCCCGAAAGCCGGCTGCGCCGGCCATCCGCCACGCGCCCGCCCGGCGCATAGCGCGCGGGGCCGAGATATTGGCCGGCGAGCGAGAAATGCGCGACCGGCACGTCGCCGCGAATGCCGAATTCAACACCCTCGCCGAAGCGCAGCGTGGATGCGCCATGCCCCTGTCCCTCGCGCCGCTGGGTCGGGGCGATCGTCAGCCCCGCGCGAACCGGTTTCCGTTCGCCCCGCGCGCCGCCGAAGGGAATGCGGATCCGCGCGCCGGCGAAGGCGCCCGACGCCGCCGGGCCGCCGCCGCTGATGCGCGCCGCGCCGTCGATCGTCTGCGCATGAAGCGGCGTCGCGCAGATCGCGATGCCGAGCGCCACGGCGATCATCTGTTTCATCGGTGCATCCTCCCCTGATCGGTTCGGCCAAGCCTATCCGAACGCGGTGGCACCGGGGTTAACGCGGCGGCGCGGCGGCGTATATCGGATTCATGTCCATATTGGTGGATGCAGCACGGGCGGGACGTGCGCCACGATCATCGGCGGCGTGACGATCGGCGAAAATTTGGTGGTGGCGGCGGGATCGGTGGTGACGCGAGACGTGCCCGCGAACGTGCTGGTGGCCCGGAATCCGGCGCGGATCGTGCGGGCGGTGGGGGTAGGACCCGCTCAGCCTTCGGGCTTGCGGGCCTCCGGCTTGCCCAGTTGCAGCACGGCGGGTTCACCGACATTGAGGCAGAGGGTGGAGAGCGCCGCGCCCTTCATCGCGACGCCGACGCGCAGGCTGGCCCAGGGATCCTGCGCGCTGGCGCAGGCGACATCGACAAAGGCGAAGGTTTCATCGCCCCGGCGGCCCAGCGAGCGGGCGGGTGAGACCGTGCAATCCCTCGCCAGCGCGCGCAGATCGTTGACCGGCCAGGTCCCCATGTCGCGCCATTGTTCGCCCGACGCGATCGTGCCGTGATAATAGACCGCGTTGACCTGTCCGATATCGCCCTGGACCGGGCCGAGCAGCCCTTCCGCGATTGTTCGCGCACGCGCCAGCGCCTCATCGGAAATCGGGGCATAGCGCCGTCCCGCCACCTCCGCATCCTTGCCGGGCAATGGATGCAGCACGGGGGTGCCGGGCGCGGGGCAATCGGTGTGGATCGCGTGCACGAATGCCGCATGGGCCGGCGTGGCGCCGGCGATCGTCATGGCCGACAGCGAAAGGGACGTGATGGCAGTTTTGGCGAGGTGCATTGACATGGTTGTTCGATCTCTCCGGCGACGCTTCCGCTATTCCCCGAACCCCGCCGCGTCTGCGTCCGCGGGGGCGTCCTTGCCCGTCATGACGAAGCGGACCATGTCGACGCAGCCGGTGGCGCCGTTCGGGGAGGGTTGCTTGCGGGCCGATCGGATGATCTGCATCGCCTGTTCGCCGAAGGCGGCGGCGGGTTCGCTGGCGACGACGCGGGGATTGCCGATCTCTCCCCACGGGGCGACGTCATAGGCGATGGCGGCCCATCCCTCCACCGCGCGCTGGCGATAAGCCGTGGGATAGACCAGCCGTGGCGCATCCGCCCAGGGCCGGCCGGCGGGGCAATTGCTTCCTTCGGGGCGCAGGCTGGCCGGATCGGGGCTGGCGGGCGCGGCCAGCGGACCGGCCGCGCGCCAATAGGGATAGAGGCATCCGGTGCGCGCGCCGCCGGTGAAGCGGGACTGGCGCACCGCGCGGACCGACGCGTCATCGAGCGCGCGGTTGCCCGTGCCCTCCACGACGCGCGCGTTCCGGGGCCGCCCCTTCGCATCCAGATCATAGCCGACCATCGCCCAGTCGCGCGCGCCGGGGCTGGCGGGCAGCGCGTCGAAATCGGGAAAGGCGCGGTTGAGCGGCGCGGGGCGCGGCGCCTCCATGCAGGTCGATCCGGCGGGGGCGATGCGTTTCCAGGCGGCGGCCGGCAACCGGCCCGTGCGCGGCAAGATGCTATAGGCCATCAGGTCGCCGACCGGCGCGCTGTCCAGCGGAGTGGCGGTGACGGTGAAGGCGATCGCGCAATCCGATCGCGCCGGCCCAGCGGGGAAGCGCGTGGCGGCGAGCGCCGCGCCCGCATCGTCATTGCCCGACGCCCAGCTCGCGGCGCCATCCTGCACGATCGAGAGCGCGCGCCCCTCCGCATCGATGCGGAAGCGATAGGCTCGCCGCGCCGCCGTGCCCTGTGGCGGAAAGCCCATGACCAACGCGGGGCGGGGCATTGCCGGGGCGCCGATCACCTGCCCCCCGCAGCGCACCGTGCCGGGCGCCCAGGCGAGCAACTGCCAGCGCGTGGCCTGCGCCTCGTCCACGAAGATCGGCGGTGGCGGCGGCACGGCCCCGGCCGGGATCGAGGCGAGCAGCGCGGCGGCGGCGGGGCCGGGAAGCAGGATTTTCATGGGGTGGAGCCTATGGCTGGCGCATGACAGGCGCAAGACGGAGTGGATCCGGTTCGGATCGAACCGGATCGGGGCGTGTTGCGGCATGGCGCGCTTCTTCCCATCTTCGCCCGATCCGCCGCAGGCAGGCCAGGAGATCGGATATGCGAAGCCGGGGAGATGGATGAAACGGGCGGTGTTCCTGGCTTTCGCGTTGCTGTTGCTGGCGGGCTGCGATCGCGGCCCGCCGCCGCCGCCCATCGCCGTCTATCTTGAAGAGAATGGCAAGCCGGTGAGTTGGAAGCCGCATGACCGGCTGCGCGTGGAGGGCCGCATTTCGCGGACCAGCGGCGGCGATTATCTGATCACGACCACCACCGGATCGGGGGAGGACGTGACCCGCAACTGCCTGTTGATGCGCGACCCGGACAATGGCTGGAGCGTGCGGTGGCTGCAGGCGATGCTGCTTGCCGACAGCGGCAAGCTGGTCGCGGTGACGGGCAGGAGCACGGAGGATTGGCTGGAGCTCCCGACGCCGGGGGATGGGGACCGCCAAAGCCGGATGTGCGTGGCGGATGTCGTGATGGACGGCCTGACGGTGCTGTAGCCGGTCGCCTTTCGGTGCGGGTGGACCGGAGGCATCGGTTCGCTGGCAGCACCATCATTTCTTCAGATGGCGGCTGAACCAGTCGATCAGTTCGGCGTGAACGTCGCGCACATTCGCCGGGGACAGCGCCAGGCCGTGGCTTTCGCCCCAATAACGCAGCAGGCGGCTGGTCTTGCCCTGGCGCCAGAGCGCCATGAACAGCGTTTCCGCCTGATCCAGGCCGCCGCGCACATCCTGTTCGCCGTGGATCAGCAGCAGCGGCGTCCTGATGCGGTCGGTGAAGGCGATCGGGGAATTGGCGTCGTACAGGCCGGGCGCCTCCCATGGCACCTTGCCGATATAGCCATGGCCGCCCTCGACGATCGGCATGTTCGCCGATCGTTCATGCTCCACCCCGGCATAGCCGCGCCCGGTGGGGTCCATCGACAGGTGGAAGGATCGCCAGTCGCTGATCCCGGCAATCGACGCCGCCGCCTTGAAGCGATCGGTGAGCGTCACGATGCCGTTGACGGCGTAGCCGCCAAGGCTCTGGCCGAAAATGCCAAGCCGGCCCGGATCGGCGATACCGCGCGCGATGAGCGCGTCGATCGCCGGGTTCACGCCGTCGAGCAGCGTCGGCAGCGCGAACGCGGGCGTCTTCGTCCGGTCGAACGGCATGGACGGGATCAGCACCGCGAAGCCGCGTGCGGCGTAGAGCCGGAGATTGTAGAAACCCGGCATCGCCGGATCGCAGAAATAATCGCCATTGCCGCTGATCATGGTGCCGGGATAGACCCACACCAATGTCGGCAGCGGCGTTTCCGGCCGCCAGCCGGGGGGCAGCAGCACGGCCGCCTTGAGCGGCCGGCCGTTCGGCCCGGCATAGTCGACAATCTCGCGGCGCCCCCAATCGATATCGGCGAGATGGGGGTTGAGCGTCAGCAGCGTGCGCGTGACGCCGCCCGTCTGTTCGCGCAACAACAGGCCCTGTTCGGTCGGCTCGCTATAGATCAGCATGTCGCCGGCCCTGGCCTGCTCCACCGCATAGTCGGGCAGGGTTTCGGCATGCGCGGGTGGTGGAGTGGGCGCGGGCGGGGCGCCTGGAAGCGACGTGCCGGCGGCGGCGGAAACCTGCTGGAGCTCACCGCCCGTCAGCCGGACGGCGATCGACCGGCTTTCCGGCGACCAACTGTCCAACCGCGTTGCCGCGAGGCCGGCCCATCGGATCGCGCCGCCCGCCGACAGGTCGAAAAAGCCGAGCCGCCGATCGATCGCGCCCTCATGGCCCATCCGCACCGCCTTGCCCGGTTCGGGCGCATCGATCCCCGTGCTCGCCAGGATCGCGACGTGGCGGGCATCCGGCGAAACCGCCACCGCCAGTTCGCCCGAAAAGGGGTAGGCGGGGGTCTCGACTTCACGGATCGCCTGTTGCCGTTCGACATCGACGAGCGCCACAGTCGCCCGCGCGTCCGGCCCGGCGATCGTCGTGCGTTCGTCGCCGCTGCCGATCTTCGTCGCCGTCGGCGCATCGCCCCGCCGGATATGCGCGAGCGTCTCTCCCGGCAGGCTGAGCGTGCGCGCATATTCGTCCTGGAGTCCGGATGTCGCGCCCTGTGGCCGCAGTGCGACCAGGATATGGCCATTGTCCGTCCAGGTGAACGGCGCCTTGTCCTCGTCGGTGCGGCAGGTGCGTGGCGCGTCGTCGGCGGGGCCGCGAAAGGCGACGGCCCAGATGCCCGATCCGGTGCGCGTCTGCGTCATGACCGCTCGATCGGACAGGCGGCGGACCGCGCCGGAGCGCGCATCCCACAGATAGAGGCGGACGGCGTTGCCGCCCCCGGGTTCCCGCCCCTCCGGCGTGGTTGAGAGAAAGGCGATGCGCCGGCCATCGGGCGACCATTGCGCACACCAGGCTCCGGCGGCCTTCGCATGCCCGTTGGTGATCCGGCGGCGGGCGCCGGTCTTGCGATCGATCAGCCAGATGTCGCCGCGCGAGGGGTCGACCTCATATTGGGTGCGGCCGTGGATTTCACCGGGGCCGGCGGGGCGGAGCACGACGACGGCAAGCCGTTCCCGATCGGGCGCGATCGCGACCTGATCGATATGCGACATGCCCAGCACGTCGTCGATCGAAAGCGGCCGTTTTGCGATGGCCTGGCCCGTGATGCACAGAGGCGCGATGGCGAGGAGGGCCGGTATCGATCGTTTCAAGCTGCGCTCCCTGCTGGCGGTGACGGCGGGATCGCCTGCCTGCGAAGCGATTCCAATGGCGTGTGCGTTCTTCGGAATCACGGCTGCCGTTCATGGGAAATCCCCCTCGGGGACTCCCATGCCCGATCGATCGCCCGTTCAGCGCCGCGTGAAGCGGAGGCCTACCGCGCGATTGGCGTTGATCGTCAGCCCCGTACCCTCGGGATCGAAGGTGACGGTGAAGCCGATCACCGAGAAAATGCCGAGGCTGGACGCCTTCCAGATCGTGGCGGTGAGCGGCTCCAGCCTGTACGCATGGCTGCCGTGCCGGCCACTCAGTCGCAGGCGGGGGCCTTCCGCCGTGTCCGAGACTTCGGCGGTCGCGTCGAACGGATCGAACCGATAGGCGCCGGCGAAAGCGCCGATCTTCGCATCCGCATCGCGCGCCACTTCGTCCAACTCATCCGCATTGCCGAAATCCACGAAGGTCAGGCCGGCGTCCGCAGGCGTCACGCCCCATTTGATGAAATCCACCGGGGGCGCGAGTTCGAAGCCGCCATCACCGTCCGCCTTCAGCGGAAAGGGCATCGCCGCGTCGACCGAGACGAAGGGCTTGTCCTCCACCGCCAGCAATTCCACCACCCGGCCCGTGCGGCTGGAGCGGAACAGGCCGGTGCGCGTCTCGCTCGCCGGTTCCGCCTCCGCCTCCGCGACGGGCGCCAGCCCCTCGACACAGGCATCGATGATCCTGTTGGCGAGATCGATCGAATTGACGTCGGCGCGGTTGGTGGCGATCGAGATGTCCAGCCCGGCGCCGGGCACCTTGATCATCTGCGAATTGCCGCCCATCACGCCGCCGCTGTGCGCGATCGTCGGCACGCCGCGATAGAGCGCGCTGATCAGCCCCAGCCCATATCCGGTGCCGTGGCCGTTGGAGAGGGTGCGCGGCGCCTTCATCAGCCGCCATGTCTCGGCCGAGCCCACCACCGGCGCGTCCATGTGGCGGAGCCAGCGGAGCATGTCGTCCATCGACGACACCATGCCGCCCATGCCCGAAATCTCCATGCCCATATATTGCCTGGTATAGCCGCCGCCGGCATCCACCATGTGCAGCGTGGCGCTGTTGGGCACGAAGCTGGTATCCCATCGCCGCATCATCGTGTCGTTCATGCCGACGGGCCTGAACACGCGCTCCTCAAGGAAGCTGTCCAGGCTCTGGCCGCTGATCCGCTCGATCGCGGTGCTCAGGATCGCATAGGCGCCGTTATTGTAGCTCCAGTTGGTTTCGGGCGCGAAATCGCTGTCGCCGATCGTCTCGTAATAAGCGAGCATCTCGCGCTCGGTGGTGGGCACGCCGGTGCCATGGACGAGCATGCAGAGCGTGACGGCATCGCGCAGGCCGCTGGTGTGGCCCATCAACTGGCGGATCGTGACGCGCCGCGCGACGGGGTGAAATTCGGGGAAATGGACGCCGACCGCGTCGTCCAGCCCGGCGCGCCCGTCCTCGCAGAGCAGCAGATAGGCGAGGCACGCGAAATGCTTGGACGTGGAGCCGATGCGCATCCGCATCGTGGGAGACAGCGTGACCGGCAACTCCATGTTGGCGAGCCCGAAGCCCTTGCGATAGACGGGCACGCCATCGATCGCGACCGCCACCGCGACGCCCGGCAACTGGCCCTGGTTCACCGGCGCGAAGATCGCGTCGATCGTGCCGGGATCGAGTTTGGCGGCGAGTTTCCCGTCGGACATTCTTCTCTCCACATTGAATCGGATGCCCCCGCCGCGATCGCGACGGGAACGGGTGATCGGGCGGAAAAACAGGGCGATGGCGCGGCCCTTCCACCATGCCGGCGCCACGATCCCGCGCGCCGATTCGAAAATGATTATCAATTCATTTTTGAAGGCGGGGCGCGGTGGCGTCAATTAAAATGAATCTCGATTACATTTTTCTTGTGCGCCCTTCACCCCGCGCGGCATAACGCCGCCATGCCGAAGCGAAGCCCCGCCTATATGGCCGCCCAGAACCGCCGCATCCTGGAAGCGGCGATCGCCTGCATCGCGGAAAAGGGCGTGGAGAGGACCTCGATCGACGATATCCGCAAGAAAGCGGGCCTCAGCGGCGGGACGATCTATCTGCACTTCGCCAACAAGGAGGAGCTGATCCTGGCGGCGATCCGCGAATTCTCCTATGTCTCGCCCGCGCCGCAACAGACGCTGAGCGAGTTCCGGTCCTTCCTGGAAACGATCCCGATCAAGACCGCGCTCACCCCCGAACAGATGGTGTCGGCCAGCCTGCGGCTGTCGGCCGAGGGCTTTCCGCCAAGCCCGCTGAACGACGAACTGGTGACGCAGCTTCGCAAGAGCCTGGCCATGTTCACCGCCACATTCGAGGCGCTGGAGAAGAACGGCGAACTCGCCTTGCCCTTCCCGCCGGAGCGGATGGCGAAGCTGGTCTATGCCGTGGAATATGGCACCGGATGGCTCAACCTGATCCTGGGCCTGCCCGTCGAGCGGACGATGTCGGAAGTGTATGAGACGCTGGATTTCCTGCTTGGCGCGCGGGGCGCGGAATGAGCGACCAGATCACGGGATGGAAGCTGGACGCGGCGGCGCGGGCGGCGTTGCTCGCGCGGTTCGCGCCGCTCTATCCGCGCGTCATCGCCGATCATGTGACCTTGCGTTTCGCCACCACCGCCGAAACGCCGCTGCCGGACGCGCGATCGGGCGAGGTGGTGGGCATGGCCGATGACGGGCTGGGCGTGCAGGCGCTGGTGGTGCGGATAGACGGCACCACCGATCGCGGCGATGGCGGCCATTTCCACATCACCTGGTCGCTGGCGGAGGAACGCAAGGCGCGCGAAAGCAACGATGTGATCGCGGCGCTGGGCTGGCGGGCGGTGGAGCCCGCGGCGCCCGTGGCGCTGACACCCGCGCGCTGGCCGCGGTGAAAATGTGTTGGGGAGAGGGCTGAGGCGATGAAATCAGGCACGTCGCTGCTTCTGGGCCTGCTGAGCATGATGGGGTGTTCGATCGGCAAGCCGCCCGCCGGGGAAGTCGCCGCGATCGAGGCGGCGACGACGCAGGACGCGTGCGTCGGATCGCTCGCCCGCTGGCACCGGATCTTCGCCTATCAGCGGTTCGACAACCGGATCGATCGCAACATCATCACGATCAGCTATGTCGAGGCGGGGCATCGCGGCCTGCCGGCGGGGCGCGTGATCGCCGAGCCCGATTGGCGGACGTTGATCGACGATTCGCAGCATCGCTACGCTTACGGCGAATATGATCGAAAACACCGCCGCTTCACCGACTGGTCGTGCGGGTGCAATTTCGAGGTCAGGAACGAGCAGGGGCAGGTGGAATGCCCGCCCGACAAGGATTGAGCGGCGCGCGATACTTCCGGAACGGATCAATCGGTGATGGTGGCGCCCGGCGCATGTTGTTAGGAAATCGCGTTTGATTTCAAGGTGTGGAGTTGCGTGGATGTATCCGATGCGGGGGGCGGCGGGGCTGCTGGTTTCGCTGATGGCGGTGCTGCTGCTGGCGGCCTGTGGCGGCGGGAGCGGTGGCGACGGCGGCGGGACGATCATCCCCGGCGGCGGATCGGTCACGCTGCGTTCCTTGCAGATCACACCGTCCGGCCCCGATGTGGAAGCGGGCACCACGCAGGTGCTGCAGGCGATGGGCAGCTATTCCGACGGATCGACGCGCGACCTTTCGGGATCGGTGAGCTGGTCGACCAGCGCGGGCAATCTCGCGACGGTGGCGGGCGGCACCGTGACCGCCATCGCCGAGGGGACGGTGACGATCACCGCCAGCTATAGCGGGACGACCGCCACCACGATCGTGACGGTGACGCCCAGGCAGGGTGCGATCAGCTATCTCCACATCTTTGGCGTCGCCGACAATGACGGCGGCCAGCCCAACGGGCCGCTGATGCTGGCGAGCGACGGCAATTTCTACGGCACCACGCGCGCGGGCGGCGCCTATAGCTGCCGGGGCAGCGATCGGGTTCCGTGCGGAACCGTGTTTCGCATGACGCCCGGCGGGCAGGAAACCGTGCTCCATTCGTTCGGGGCCACGCCCACGGACGGTTATTCGCCGACCGGCGCGCTGATCCAGGGCAAGGACGGCGCGCTTTACGGCACGACCAGCAATGGCGGCACCTATGGCGGCGGCGGAACCATCTTCCGCATCACGCTCGACGGCGCGTACAGCGTGTTGCACAGCTTCGGCGCCACGGCGGATGACGGCGGCACGGCGACCGGGCCGCTCGTGCAGACCGCCAATGGCGATTTCTATGGCGTGACGGGAACGGGCGGCGCCAATCACTGCCGCCAGATTCCGCAGGCCGGCGGCAATTGCGGCACCATTTTCCGCATGTCCGCCGCCGGGGTGGTGACCATCCTCCATTCCTTCGGCGCATTCCCGGCGGACGGGGTGACGCCGATCGGCGGGCTGGCGCTGGGCAATGACGGCAATCTGTACGGCACCACCGTGAATGGCGGCGCCAATGCCTGTGGCTCCTTCGGCAACACCAACAATTGCGGCACCGCGTTCCGCATCACCCCCGCCGGGGCATATTCGGTCGTCCATGATTTCGGCGAGCGGGCCTCCGAGCCGATCGCGCCGCAGGGCGGGCTGCTGCTGGGGCGCGACGGCAATTTCTACGGCACCTCGCCCTCCGGCGGCAGCAGCGGCCATGGCACGCTGTTTCGCATGACGCCCGCCGGCGCGGTGACGATCCTGCATTCCTTCGGATCGGTCGCCTATGACGGGCGCGGCCCGGCCCAGTATCTGACGCAGGGCAGCGACGGCAGCATCTATGGCGCCACCGGTTCGGGCGGGCGGCGCGGCGGCGACCTGGCGGGCACGATCTTCCGCCTGAGCCCGGCGGGCGTGATGGCGACGCTCTATTCGTTCGGCCCCGTCAACAAGGCGCCGAGCAACCCGACGGGCGGCGTGATCCAGGGGGCGGACGGCGCGCTGTACGGCCTGACCTTCTACAACGGCGAACTGGGCGGCAAGGGGGATCGGGCGGGCTTCGGCACGGTGTTCAGGCTGGTGCCGCCATGAGGGGCGGATCTGGCCGGGTCGCCCGGATCAGGGAATTTGCGGCGGCCATTTGGGCGGTTTGACGCCGATGGCGCGCCATGCGCCCTCATCCCGGATCGATACCCGGTTGGCCAGTGTCTCCCGGGCGCATTGTGGCGCGGAGAAGGAAATGAGCCGGTCGCGGAGCGTTTTTCCGGCGGGCGTTTCCAGGAATGCGCCGATCTGGCGCAGATGTTCCGGATCGCTCCATATCAATTCACCCACCACGCAATAACCGGAGCGCCGGGCGTCGTGTTCGTGCGATGATCCCTCGATCCTCTTCGAGAAATAGGCGACGAGCCGGGCACGGCGCTTTTCCGTCAGCTTGCCGGGCCCCTTCGCATGCGCATGGGGGCTATATCCGGTGCTGGCGCTGGCCAGCTCCCATGCAAGGGCGTGCACCGCCTGGCTGGCGTATTGCCGGAAATCGAGGTCGCGTACGATCACCTCGGATAACTGCCGGGCGGCCTCCGCATTCTCCCTTGGCGGCTGGGGCGGCGGCGCGGCGTGCACCGTCGCGGCTGAAGCCGCCACCACCACCATCATCATCACGGCGAACCGGGTCATGCGTTTTCCGTTCCATGAAAGGCGTGATGCCGCCCGCCGCGTGGCGAGGTGAAGGGCGCGCGATATCCGTGGGAGAATCGCGGCTGGCGAGCCGGCCCGTTCAGCGCTGCCGGGAACAGCGTATGTTGCCGAAGCTGTCGGTTCGGCAGGTCGTGCCGTCGCTGCCGCGCGTGTTGCCGAAACTGTCCTTGCGATAGATGGTGCCGTCGCTGCCGCGTATGTTGCCAAAGCCATCCGTGCGGTAGGTCGTGCCGTCGCTGCTGTGCGTGTTGCCGAAGCTGTCGGTGCGATAGGTCGTGCCGTTGCTGCACCGCGTGACCCCGAAGCTGCCCGCCCGGCAGGTGACGGTCTGCGCCAGCACGGGCGCTGTCGAGAAGATCAGCATGGCGATCGCGGCAAGACGTTTCATGCATGCTCCCAGTGCCGAGAGAGGATCGGTACGGATCCGGACTGGATTTTTAGCGCCGACTGGCAGGGAAATACAAGCCGGGGTCTATGTCGCATTTGCCGATGGTGCGCCGATCGATCCCATGATCTTGGTCTTTAAGCGCTATCGGCCCATGGTGCGTCCAAATTCACTCCTCCATCTGCCTGCGGCGGAGCGCCCAGCCGAGCAGCGCCATGATCGCGCCGCCGATGGCGAAGATGGTGCCGGCGACGGCGAGGAACAGGGGGATGTTGCCCAGTTGCTGGTTCCTGCCCGCCAGCGCGAAGCCGGTGAGCGCGAGCAGCGAGCAGACGACCAGGACGATCAGGCCGCCGCGGATGCGGACGGTCCAGAAATTGGGCTTCACGATTACGCGCCGTTCGATCACGTCCTGAAATTGGCGGACGATCTTGTCCGCCTGCCGCGCGGCTTCGCGCGAGACGGGGACGCGCAGGGTGCCCCGGACGGTCTGGAGGGTGAAGCGGCCGGGATTGCGCGCGACCGTCATCGCCGTGCCGAATTCGATCATCGGCGGATCGGAGGCGATGGAGGCGACGCGCTGGAAGCGCGTCATCCCCGTGGTCGCCAGCCCGAAATAGCTGCCGCCGATCAGCACGCCGTCTTCGGAGAAGATCACCTCCAGCCCATCCACCGGGATCGCGCGGGGCAGGCGATAGTCGTTCTCCACCCCGCGTTCGGCGAAGCGGCCGTCGATTTCGCGATAGCGTTCCACCTGATCCGCCGGCACCATCCAGCGCGCGATCGCGGTCCGCCCGCTCCGCATCGCGCGGACGATGCGGACCGCCCACAGGAAATTGGCGAAGAGCGCTGTGCCGAGGATCGCGGCGAGCAGGCCGAGGCTGATGGACGCCGCGCTGCGCCCGGTTTCATGGCCGAGCGTCTGCATCTCGTACGCGCCCAGCGCGACGGCGACGATGCCGCCCAGCGCGACCACCCCGCAAATGACCGCATTGCGCCCCGGATGGCGCACGCCCGCGTTCCTCATGCCGACGGTGCTCCCCCTGGATGTTATCGCGCGGGCATCATGCCTTAAAAGGAGCGCATCGTCGCCTGTCACATGGACGTGGCGCAGGAGATGGAAGCGGCTATGCTGGCCGGATGGAACGGCGACCACGTGGCACGGAGCGAACCCTGCTCATCCTCGATCTGGATGAAACGCTGATCCATGCCACCGAAACGGCGCTGGATCGGGCGTCCGATTTCCAGGTCTATGGCTATCACGTCTATCGCCGGCCGCATCTCGCTGAATTTCTCGAGGCCGTGCGCCGCGATTTCGACCTCGCGGTCTGGTCCTCGGCCTCGGACCCCTATGTGGTGGCGGTGGTCGGGCATCTGTTCGGCGACGCCTTCGATCTCCAGTTCGTCTGGGGACGGAGCCGGGCGACGCTGCGCCGCATGGCGAACGATGGCAGCGGCTATATGCTCGATCCCTGGGATCACATGCATTATCTGAAGCCGCTGTCGAAAGTCAGGCGGATGGGCTGGCGGCTCGAACGGGTGCTGATCGTCGACGACACGCCCGAGAAATGCGCGAGGAATTTCGGGAACGCCGTCTATCCGCGCCCTTATGAGGGCGATGAGTCCGATGCCGAGCTGCGGCTGCTTTCATCCTATCTGTCCACGCTGAAGGACGAGGCCAATGTGCGGCGGATCGAGAAGCGCCGCTGGCGCGAACAGGTGACGGTGGAGGGGGCATCGGCCGGGTAGAGCGGGCGGTGACGATGTCGATGGTCGCGCGATACGATTGAGCGAGAAGCGCCCGCCGCCGCGCCATCAAGCGGCGGTGGGGATCACTTCACCCTTTCGAGCCGTTCCCTTTTGGGCGCCGCGCAGTCGACCGAATAGAAGGAGGCGCGGAGAGCCGCGCCCTTGCGCGGGGGCGCGGCGCCGAAGGAGAGCAGGGTGCCGGCTTCCCCCACCGTCGCGGCGCCTTCGGCCGAGAGCCAGTTCGCCAGCCTTTTGGCATCGTCGAAACTGTCGAGCAGCAGGCGCCGCTTCTCGCTGCCCGGCATCGCCGCCAGCAGCGCCGAGCCGCGTTCGTCGAGGATCTGGAACAGCGAGCCCTGCGCATCGGCGGCGCGGACCAGCGTCTGCGGCGGCAGGTTCACCGTTTCGGTGACGATCTCGACCGCCTGTTTGCCCTCGGTATAATATTCGCGCCCGCCGATGATCCGGCGAAGCTGGTACCGCAGCGTCACGTCCACCTCCAGATCGCAGCGCGCGAGATAGTTGAAGGGCTGCGCTTCGACCGTGGCGTCGACGGCGGTGAGCCGCTTTCCCTTGTCGTACAGCTTGAGCGTGCCCGCGAGAAAGGCGCTGTGGCGGCCGTCCGCATCGGCCGGGGCCGCGAGCGTCAGCGCGACGAGCGTGTTGCCGACGACATCCAGGCCGCGTTCGCTTTCCCGCGTGATCGACATGAGGCCGGGCGTGATATCCACGCCGAGATTCTCATATTGCTGGGCGATGTCGGCGCTGGTCTTGTGCGTGCGCCCCAGTTCGCCGCCCAGTTCGCCATCGCCGAGCGGGCCGAGCGACGGCGCGATGCTGGCGGAGAGCGAGGCCGAGCTGCCGGTTTCGAGCTTGGCGATGCTCTGCACCTTGGTATCGGTGGCGACGATGCTGTAGCCGGCGAATTCGAAGGGGAGCGGGGCCTCGCCACCGGTGGGGCGCGGGGTGAGCGTGACCACCGTGCGCATCAGCCGGTCTCCCGGCTGGCTTTCCTCCCCCTTGGCGACCGAGATGACGATGGTGCGGGCGAGGCGCGAGCGATCGACCCTGCCGCCGCCGCCTTCGCCCTCCAGCGGCGCGGCGACCGCCTTGCGCAGCGCGGCCGCCTTGTCCGGATCGGCGGCGATCGCCTCGATCAGCGCGGCCTGCCCCTCGCCATCGAGATCGCGCACGCTGGTCTTCGCGCCGCCGGGCTTTGGCGGATCGAAGGCATAGACGGTCACGGTGGGGCGATCGCCATCGCTTGGCGCGCCCGTCGCCATGCTTTCCCAGCGGCGGTCCTCGGCATGGACGCAGGCGGTGAGCGACAGCAGCGCCGCGAGCGGCAGGAGCGGTGCGCGCTTCATGGCTGCACCTCCTTCACGACATGGGCGTCGCGCAGGCGCCCCGTCCGCGTGCTGCGGACGCGGAAATCACGCACCGAAACGATCCCCGCCTTCGCCCATGTATCGGCGACGGCATCGGGATCGAGCGGCATTCCGTCCGGAAAATTATCGGCCGTGTCGGTCAGGTTGACCGTCACGGGATCCTCGCTCCAGTTCGCTTTCAGCACCACACCGAACATGATGCACCCCCCACAGGCGCGCCGCTTCGTGCCGCGGCGATTTCCCTGCGTTAACCATAGTGCATCGATGCGCCGGGATCGTCGGGAGATTGATCCGGTTCGGATCAAATACGGATGGCTGTCCGGCAGCGTATTTCCGCGTCTTTCCGGATTGATAGCGACCAGAATGGCCAATGTTCCGGTCTTCATCCGGACATTATCGATGGAGAGGAAATAATATCACGGACAATTCACGCGATCGATTCGGGAAGATCGCGTTAAGGCTGCGTCTTTATTGATCGATGGCATCGATATCGGGGGCGTACACGATGAAGATCAGGTTCATACATGTTGTGGCAGCGTTGCAACTGGCCGCGTTCGGGGGCGGGGCGCTCGCGCAACCGGCGGATGACGCGGCGGCGAGGGTCGGTGCGGCGGGGGTACGGGTTGTCGCCGACATGAACCGGTTCACGCTCGATCT
This sequence comes from Sphingomonas sp. FG14, assembly GCF_057809675.1. Taxonomy (NCBI): domain Bacteria; kingdom Pseudomonadati; phylum Pseudomonadota; class Alphaproteobacteria; order Sphingomonadales; family Sphingomonadaceae; genus Sphingomonas; species Sphingomonas sp. FG14. The sequence continues at coordinate 111,569 of NZ_JBMDKK010000015.1, forward strand.
CTACAAGGCGTCGGTGGTGCCGTCGGAGAATATCTTCCTCTCGCCGGCCAGCGTCTCGACCGCCGTTGGCCTCGCCTATCGCGGGGCGAAGGGCGCCACCGCCGACGAATTGCGCGCGGTGTTCCATTATTCCTCGCCGCCGCTCGACCATCTCGTGGCGAGCGCGCCGGTTCTGGATGCGCTGGACGTGTCGGGCGACGGGGGCGAGCTGCGCCTGTCCAACGCGCTGTGGATCCAGGAGGGGGTACCGCTGCTGCCCGACTATCTGGCCGATGTCACGGCGCATGCGCGCGCGGGCGTGCGGCGGGTGGATTATCGCGCGGACACGGAGCGCGCGCGCCAGACGATCAACCAGTGGGTCGCGGCCAGCACCAACGATCGGATCCGCGATCTCCTCCAGCCAAACGATGTGAACGACCGGACGCGCGCCACGCTGGTGAACACCATTTACTGGAAGGGACGGTGGGCGGCCGAATTCGGCACGGGCGCGACGAAGATCGAGCCCTTCACCCGGCTGGACGGCAAGAAGGCGCCGGTATCGCTGATGCACCAGAAGGCCAGTTTTCGGGTGCTGGAACGCGACGGGGTACAGGCGATCCGGCTTCCCTATGCGCATGGCGCCGTATCGCTGATCGTGCTGATGCCCAAGTCCCCATCGGCATTGACGCGCTTCGAACGCAAGCTGACCGCCGACGGGCTGGCCCGCTGGATTGGCGATCTCGCCGCCGCGGAACCACGCGAAACCGTGCTCTCGCTGCCGAAGATGCATCTGGAATGTCGGGAGGATCTGGTGCCGACCCTGACGACGCTGGGAGCGAACATCCCGTTCGGGGACTCCAGCGACTTTTCGGGCATCACCCGGGAACCCGATGCGGGCGGAGACGCCAAGGCAGCGAATCTCCAGATCACGAAGATCATCCACCAGACCTTCCTTGATGTCGACGAGATGGGATCCGAGGCGGCGGCGGCGACCGCCGTCGCCGAGGATGTGTATGTCACGGCGAAAGCGATGCGGCCTCCGAAGCCCGTCGTCTTCCGCGCCGACAAACCCTTCCTCTTCCTGCTTCATGACGGGTGGACGGGGGCGATCCTGTTCATCGGCCGCCATGTGGCGCCCGCGCCGCCGGGCTGAGGCATCCGGCGGGGCGTGGCGCGCGCGCCCGGTTTGTTGCGCTCCGGGACTCATGTTAGCCTCGCCGGCCGGTTTGGCTCATCGCATCGCTTAAGGGGGCACGTGTATGGGGCGGTTCTGGAAAGTCTGCGCGATCGGCGGGGCGGGGGTGATGCTCGCGAGCGTTTCCGTCGCGCCGCGCATTTCGCCCGCGACGCTGGCGGCGCTCGATCCCGGCCGGCTGGCGGAACTGATCTGCGGTTCGCGCAGGATGGGCGAGGCGCTTTCGCGCGAACTGCTGATCGCGGCGGCGGTGGCGGCGCCCGCGAGCCGGGCGAAGCCCATCGCGCTTTATCCCGATCTCACCCGTTCGCCGTTCCGCGTGACGACGCGTGATCCGAAGGCGCAGCTCTATTTCAGCCAGGGGCTGCTGCTGACCTATGGTTTCAACCATGCCGGCGCGGTGCGATCGTTCCGCGAGGGGCAGCGGATCGACCCCAGCTGCGCGATGTGCTGGTGGGGAGAGGCGGTGGCGCTTGGCCCCAATATCAACGCGCCGATGGACGATCGCGACCGGCCCGCCGCGCTGGCCGCGATGGACCGGGCGATGGCGCTGCGCGATCGCGCAACCCCGCGCGAACGGGCGCTGATCGAGGCGGTGGCGCTGCGCTATTCGCGCGACGCGGCGGCGGACCGCGCGGCGCTGGACGCCGCCTATGCCGATGCGATGATCGCCGTCGCGCGCCGCTTTCCCGGCGATGACGACATCGCGGTGCTGGCGGCGGAAGCGGCGATGAACACGACGCCGTGGAATTACTGGGAGGCGGACAAGCGCACGCCGATCGGGCGGAGCGGAGAGGCGGTGCGCCTGGTGGAGGCCGTGGTGGCGCGCACGCCCGATCATGCGCAGGCGGCGCATCTCTATATCCATCTGCTGGAGGCGAGCGACCCGAAACGGGCGGAGGCGGCGGCGGACCGGCTGGCCACGCCGCTGGCGCCCAGCGCCGGCCACCTCGTCCATATGCCGGGCCATATCTATGCATTGCGCGGGCGCCATGCGGATTCGATCCGCGTGAACGTGGCGGCGGCGCGCGCGGACGAGGCGTTCATCCGCGATACCGACGATCGCGGGCTGGTGCGCTACGGCTATTATCCGCACAATATCCATTTCATCGTCGCCGCCGCCCAACTGGCGGGGGACATGGGCACCGCCATCCGCGAGGCGCGGCGGCTGCGCACCGTGCTCGATCCCGAGACATCGGCGCGGATCGCGTGGATCCAGGCGATCGACGCGGCGCCCTATTTCGCGCTCGCCCAGTTTGCGCAGCCAAAGGCGATCCTGGCCGCGCCCGCGCCGGACCCGCGCCTGCCCTATGCCGTGGCGATGCGGCACTATGCGCGCGCGACCGCCTATGCGCAGCTCCGCGACAAGGCGGGGTTCGACCGCGAGCTGGCGGCGATGGCGGCGCTGAAGGCATCCGGCGCCTTTGCCGACATGATCGCGCAGGGCGTGCCCGCGCCCGACCTGCTGGCGCTGGCGGAAAGCGTGGCGCGCGGCCGCTTCGCCGCCGCGAACGGGCGCCACCGCGAGGCGGCGGACCACTATACCCGCGCGATCGCGATGGAGGCGCGGGTTCCCTATCAGGAGCCGCCCTATTGGTATTATCCGGTCAGCCAGTCACTGGGGGCCGCGCTGTTCCAGGACGGGCGCCATGGCGATGCGGCGCAGGCCTTCCGCGCCGCGCTGGCGCAATCGCCCAATAATGGCTGGGCGCTCTACGGCCTGATGCGCGCCGAAGCCGCGCAGGGCCACGCCCCTGAAGCGGCGGCGGCGCGGCAGGCGCTGGCGAAGGCATGGCTGGGGGACCGGCGGTGGTTGCGGATGGAGCGGCTGTGAGGGGGAGATGTAGGTATATAGGAGAGCAAATTTGGCTTGGATCTGACCCAGATACGTTAAAGTAGCTGATCTATTGTGCCAATGCTTTCCCATTTTTCAATTAAGTTAGCGTACGATAGGATCTAATACTGATCCTGTGACAGCGCCGCAGAGTCGGGCGTGGAGTCCGACCGCCTCTGATTCCGACAGGCTGGCGATGCAATCGGCTACAAAGCGTGCTTTGGATGTTCCTTTCACATCTGCAAGATATCGCAACCTAATTGGAGTAAAGTCTGGATAGCCAACTTCATCGTCGTACCCTTTCCAAAGAGCTTCGAATAAGTCTGTGACTATGCGCTTTTGTCCATGTTGCTGTGCAGAAAGCGTTGGATTGCTGATTATGTAGTCTCGAGTAATTTGCTTGAGGATGCGAACCTCTGATTCCCAGTCGTCATTAAAAACAACTGCTTTGTTCGATGATAGGTCTGTGTTTATGCTAATGGCTCCAATATACTTCCCGATGAGTTGTGATGTCATGCGGCGCAATTGTTCACGCTGCAGTCGGGTTCCTTCATAGCGATCTTTAAGTAGTTCTGTGTATGTGCCTTCTAGGGTCAGGACCCATTGATGTGAGCGTCGCGATCTGATTCAGGCTCCGCAAGG